>NZ_JBIVXV010000001.1:0-1045099 GCF_044769385.1 Streptomyces sp. NPDC090445
ATGCTGACCGACTCGGTGAACGGCAAGAAGAACGAGGGCCAGGCCAAGGAGTCCGTCCAGGTCGTGGACGTCGCCCAGCTGCTGCTGGAGTCCGTCAAGGCCCCGGCCGACCCGGCCGGTGCGGGAGAGCAGGAGAGCGCACCCGAGCCGGAGCCGGTGCAGTAGGCAGCAGTCGGAGCTACGTCCGGTGGACCCACCACCGGGCGTAGCCCGCGGAGGGGGAAGAGGAGAGGATGTCCCGCGCCACCGAACGGTCGGAGCGGACCCGCAGCGGCTACGCGCAGGACTGGACCGTGTGGTCGAGGTTCTGCACCGAGACCGACCTGCCCCAGCTGTCCGTGACGCCCGGCGCCCTGGTCCGGTTCGTCGAGTGGCTGTGGGTGCAGCCGGGCTGGAAGGAGGGCACCCGGGCGGCACCGTCGACCATCGACCGCCGTATCTGGGGAACCGTGGCCACCGCCCGCAACGAGTTCGGAGTGGTGCTGGACAGGAGCGTCGCGCGCAGCGCCCGAGAGCGGCTGAAGCAGCTGGTGGAGGCGACCGCGGACGACGTCGAGACGCGCGGCCGCGGCCCGTGGCCCGTGTCGTGAGGGGCGGTGGACCTGGTGCTCCCGTGCCGGTCCGCGTGACGGCCCGACGCCCCCGTCCCCGGTCCCGGCCCGCCGGGCGTCCTCGTCCGGCGCCAAGGATCGTGCCTCGATGGGCTGTTCGCGCAGCAGCAGGTAAACGGAACGCATCTGAGGGGGTGTGGGAGTGGACCGTTCCGGCTCCGGCGGAGCCGCCTGAGCGGGCCGGGCACCGGCGGGAGTGTGTAATCCGGCGGGCCCCGGCGCGGCGTGCAGCCGATCGACGACCCGTCGACGAGGCCCTCCCCTAGCGTCGTCGCAGACGATGAAACTGCCGAGTTGTGGAGTCCGCGATGTCACGTACGGTCGACGCGCCTTCCTTCGCCGTGATCCCCGGCGCCCAGGTGTACGAAGTCCTCGACGGCCGTGCACCCGAAGTGGTGGGATTGATCGAATCCGCGTACCGGGTGCACGGAGAGGGCGACACCGTCAATCCGCCCTCCTATTTCCTGCGCTTCCCCGACCGGCCTTCAACGTCGTCGACGACATCGAGCACTGCCTCAAGGCCGACACCTCCCCCCACCTCGCCGAGCAGCTCACCGGCAGCCGCGACTTCCTCAACGGGACCCTGTACGACGTCCTCGACGGCACCCTCGCCGTCCCCGCGGACCGGCCGGTGTTCTTCTCCCCGTTCGGCCTGGGCGTCCTCGACCTCGCCGTCGGTCGGCACGTCTACGACACCCTCCGCGCCCAGGGCCGGCTGCCCGTCGTCGAGGACTTCTTCCACGACATGCGCCGCCACGGCTGACCTCCGCACCCGCCGTCGGCCCCTGGAGCGGCGGCCCGGGGTCAGACGGGGAGCCCGGTGGGCCCCTTGATCCGCTTCATGATGATCTGCGAGTTGACCTCGGTGACCCCGGACAGCGCGGTCAGCTTCTCGATCCACAGGCGCTCGTACGCGCGCAGGTCCGCGACCGCGATGCGCAGCAGGCAGCCCGGGCTGCCGAACAGTCGGTACGCCTCGATGACGTCGGGGACGTCCTGCAGGGCCGCCTCGAACGCCTCCACGGCCTCGCGGTCGCGGCGCACCTCCACCGAGACCAGCACCTCGAAACCACGGCCGACCGCCTCGGGATCGATGACGGCCCGGTAGCCGCGGATCACCCCGTCCTGCTCCAGCTGGCGCACGCGGCGCATGCAGGGGGAGGGGGTCAGGCCCACGCGCTGGGCCAGCTCCTGGTTGCTGAGCCGGCCGTCGGCCTGGAGCTCACGCAAGATTTCGCGGTCGATCGCATCCATCACGCAATTATCACCCGAGCCCTGCCGCGGAACGGGCGAAACCGGCAATCGAATTGCGTGCCGGAGCCCCTATCATTGCTCTGTACTGCACATCTGTACGAGATGTCACCCGTTAGGGGAGTTCGAGCGAAAGGGCGGCCATGGGTCGGATCGTCGTCATCAGCACCGGCGGCACGATAGCCAGCCGCTGGCAGGGCTCCGGCTTCGCCGCGGACGCCGACGGACGCGAGGTCATGGCCACCGCGCCGCTGCCCGAGGACGTCACCGTCGAGGTCGTGGACCTCTTCAGCGTGAACAGCCCCCGGCTGACCACCGCCCACCAGCTGACCCTGCTGCGCACCGTGCACGAGGTCCTCGCCGACCCCGGTGTCGACGGCATCGTCGTCACCCACGGCACCGACACCCTCGAAGAGTCGGCCTTCCTCGTCGACCTGCACCACCACGACCCCCGCAGTGTCGTCTTCACCGGCGCCCAGCTGCCCATGGGCACCGCCGAGGGCGACGGCCCCGGCAACCTCTACGACGCCCTGCTCACCGCGGCGACCACCCGCGGCCTGGGCGTCCTCGTCTGCTTCGCCGGCCGGGTCCACGCCGCCCGCGGCACCGTCAAGACCCAGTCCGTGGCGCTGGACGCGTTCGCCGACCCCTCGCGGGAACTCCTCGGGAAGATCGGCTTCGGCAAGGTCGCCATGCTGCGGTCCCCGCAGCGGCCGGAGCCGCTGCCGCTGCCGGCCATGCCGGAGCTGCTGCCGCGGGTGGACATGGTGATGCACCACTGTGACGGGGACCCGGTGCTGTTCAACGCCGCCGTCGCGGCAGGCGCACAGGGCATCGTCCTCGTCGGCACGGGCGCCGGCAACGCCACCCCCGAGATCGTCGCCGCGGTCGAGGCGGCGGTCGCCGACGGTGTCCTGGTCGCCCTGACCACGCGGGTTGCCGCCGGCCCGGTGACGGAGATCTACACCCACGGCGGTGCGGTCGACCTGGTCGCTGTCGGCGCCGTCCCCACGGGCACGCTGCGTGCCGGCCAGGCCCGCATCGCAGTCCTCTCTGCCCTGCTGGCCTCCGACACCCCGCAGGCCCGGGCCGACACCCTCCGCGCCGCAGTCGCCGCCCCCACCCCGTCCCTAACCCCCGCCTAACGCCGCCGCCCTGCCGCCTGCCGCTGCGCGGAGCGATTCCCCCGCGCGGTGGCAACATCCAGCCCGCGCGGCGTTTGGGCGTTCCGGGCGCGAAGCGCCCGGAACGGGTCCGGGCAGAGCCCGGTTTCGGGAAGGGGCGGGACTGGGGAACGGCTCCGCGCAGCGGCACAACGGCGGCGCGGCCGCGGCAATGCGGCAGACGGCGGCGTCGGCCCCGGGCGGCGGGAGCGCTCTTCACAGCCGCGCCTCCGCGACGGAAGGTAGCTGCATGGGTACGGTGGGTGGCGATGTCTGCACCTCGAAACTCCGGGAGTACGTCATGACCACCGAGGAACTCGCCAAGTTCTACGCCCTGCTGACCATCCTCGAGCCGCAGGCGCAGACCTGCCTCCAGTCCGCCCGCCTCGCCGAGGTGGGGACGGCGGGTGACGGCGACACCGACACCACCGTGGTGAAGCAGCTGAAGGCGCATGCTGACAAGATCTCTGCCGAGCTGGCCTCGGTGAGCCCCGAGAAGCTGCAGCGCAAGACGGCGGCGATCGCGAAGTTCCTCGTCTAGGGTCTTTGTGGTGCCGTGACCGGTCGGCGGCCTTCAGGAGGTCGTCGATCCAGATCATTGCGGCGTGGAGGTGGAGGCCTGCGAGGCAGCCGTCCCGGGTTTTGCCGCAGGGGGTGGCGATGCCGCCCCAGGCCGGAGGCCCCGGCCGCAGCGGCACAGGGCGGCTGCGGCCAGGGTTTCGCTATGGGCGGGTGAACGCGGAGAGGATGTGGTCCGCGGCGAGGGTCGGGGTCAGGGAGCCCTCCCTGACCCGGGCCTCCAGGGCGGGAGCGAGGTCCCGCACCGCGGGATCGGCGCGCAGGCGTTGCAGCAGCTCATCGCGGACCATGGACCAGGTCCACTCCACCTGCTGCGCAGCCCGCTTCGCGGCCAGACGGCCACCGGCGTCGAGCAGCCGCCGGTGCTGTTCGAGGCGACCCCACACCTCGTCCAGCCCGCTGGATTCCCGTGCGCTGCACGTCAGCACGGGCGGGGTCCATGCCGCGTCGGCGGGGTGCATCAGCCGCAGCGCCCCTGACAGTTCACGGGCGGCGGCCCGTGCGTCCCGCTCGTGCGGCCCGTCCGCTTTGTTCACGGCGAGGACGTCGGCGAGCTCCAGTACACCCTTTTTGATGCCTTGGAGCTGGTCTCCGGTACGGGCGAGCGACAGCAGCAGGAAGGAGTCGACCATTCCGGCGACCGTGGTCTCGGACTGGCCGACGCCGACCGTTTCGACGAGGACGACGTCGTAGCCGGCCGCCTCCATCACGATCATCGATTCGCGGGTGGCTTTGGCGACTCCGCCGAGGGTCCCCGCCGACGGCGACGGCCGGACGAACGCGGCCGGGTCCACCGACAGCCGTTCCATCCGCGTCTTGTCGCCGAGGATGGAGCCGCCGGTACGGGTGGAGGACGGGTCGACGGCCAGGACGGCGACCCGGTGCCCCAGCCCGGTCAGCATCGTGCCGAACGCGTCGATGAACGTGGACTTGCCGACGCCCGGCACCCCGCTGATCCCGATGCGCCGGGCCCGCCCCGAGTGCGGCAGCAACTGGGTCAGCAGTGTCTGTGCCAGCACCCGGTGCGCGGGGTGGGTGGACTCGACGAGGGTGATCGCGCGGGCGATGAACGCGCGTTTCCCGTCGAGCACCCCCTTCGCGTAGGCCTCGATGTCGATCTTCGGCACCGGCGGCCGCCTACAGCTCGTGGCCCAGATCCGCGGCGAGCCGCGTCACCAGGTCGTGGGCCGCGTCCGGGATGACCGTGCCCGGCGGGAACACCGCTGCCGCGCCCATCTCCAGCAGCGTCGGCACGTCGGCCGGCGGGATGACCCCGCCCACCACGATCATGATGTCCTCGCGCCCCTCCTCCGCGAGCTGCTCGCGCAGCGCCGGTACGAGGGTCAGGTGGCCGGCCGCCAGCGACGACACGCCCACGACGTGGACGTCCGCCTCGACGGCCTGGCGGGCCACCTCCGCCGGGGTCTGGAACAGGGGGCCGACGTCGACGTCGAAGCCCAGGTCGGCGAAGGCCGTCGCGATGACCTTCTGGCCGCGGTCGTGCCCGTCCTGGCCCATCTTGGCGACGAGCACGCGCGGACGCCGGCCCTCCGCCTCCTCGAACCGGTCGACGAGGGAACGGGTGCGCTCCACGTTCGGGGATTCGCCTGCTTCGCTGCGGTACACACCGGAGATCGTACGGATCTGGCTGGCGTGCCGTCCGTACACCTTCTCCAGGGCGTCCGAGATCTCGCCGACGGTGGCCTTGGCGCGGGCCGCGTCGACGGCCAGGGCGAGCAGGTTGCCCTCCAGGCCCTGCCCGGCGCCCCGTTCGGCGGCGTTGGTGAGGGCGCGCAGCGCGTCCTGGGTGCGGGCCTCGTCGCGTTCCTCGCGCAGCCGCCGCAGCTTGTCGATCTGCTGGGCGCGCACCGAGGAGTTGTCGACCTTGAGGACGTCGATCTGCTCGTCGTTCTCGACGCGGTACTTGTTGACGCCGATGACCGGCTGCCGGCCGGAGTCGATCCGCGCCTGGGTGCGGGCGGCGGCCTCCTCCACGCGCAGCTTCGGGATGCCGGCGTCGATGGCCTGCGCCATGCCGCCGGCGGCCTCGACCTCCTGGATGTGCTGCCAGGCCCGGCGCGCGAGGTCGTACGTGAGCTTCTCGACGTACGCGCTGCCGCCCCACGGGTCGATGGACCGGCAGGTGCCGGACTCCTGCTGGAGGAGCAGCTGGGTGTTGCGGGCGATGCGGGCGGAGAAGTCCGTCGGCAGGGCGAGCGCCTCGTCGAGGGCGTTGGTGTGCAGCGACTGGGTGTGGCCCTGGGTCGCGGCCATCGCCTCGATGCAGGTGCGCGTGACGTTGTTGAAGACGTCCTGCGCGGTCAGCGACCAGCCCGAGGTCTGCGAATGGGTGCGCAGGGAGAGGGACTTGGTGTTCTTCGGCTCGAACTGCTTGACCAGCTTCGCCCACAGCAGGCGGGCGGCGCGCAGTTTGGCGACCTCCATGAAGAAGTTCATGCCGATCGCCCAGAAGAAGGACAGGCGCGGCGCGAACGCGTCCACGTCCAGGCCCGCTTCCCGGCCGGCCCGCAGGTACTCCACACCGTCCGCGAGCGTGTACGCCAGCTCCAGGTCCGCCGTCGCCCCGGCCTCCTGGATGTGGTATCCGGAGATCGAGATCGAGTTGTACCGCGGCATCTTCTGCGAGGTGAACGAGAAGATGTCCGAGATGATCCGCATCGACGGCTTCGGCGGATAGATGTAGGTGTTGCGGACCATGAACTCCTTGAGGATGTCGTTCTGGATGGTCCCGGCGAGCTTGTCGGGGGAGACGCCCTGCTCCTCGGCCGCCACGATGTAGAGGGCGAGGACGGGCAGCACCGCGCCGTTCATCGTCATCGACACCGACATCCGGTCCAGCGGGATCCCGTCGAACAGCTGCCGCATGTCGTAGATGGAGTCGATGGCGACGCCCGCCATGCCGACGTCGCCGGTGACGCGCGGGTGGTCGCTGTCGTAGCCGCGGTGCGTCGGCAGGTCGAAGGCGACGGACAGGCCCTTCTGGCCGGCCGCGAGGTTGCGCCGGTAGAAGGCGTTCGACTCCTCGGCCGTGGAGAAGCCCGCGTACTGGCGGATCGTCCAGGGCTGGTTGACGTACATGGTCGGGTAGGGGCCGCGCAGGTACGGGGCCACGCCCGGGTACGTCGCGAGGAAGTCCAGGCCCTCCAGGTCCCGCCCGGTGTACAGCGGCTGCACGCCGATGCCCTCGGGCGTCTCCCACACCAGGTCGCCCGGGGCGGTGCCGGTGGACTCCTTGACGGCGCTGCGCCACTGGTCGGCGGAGCCGGCGGGGGCGGCCGCGGCCGAGGTGGCCGTGTCGCCGCGGAGCGGGAGGTCGGAGAAGTCGGGGATGCCGCTGCCGGTCGTGGTGCCGCTCACGGGGCCACTCCCATCCGGTCGAGAACGGAGGACAGGACCGCGACCGCGTCGCAGCCGGCGTGGACGTACGCGTCGGCGGCGCCGGCCGCCGTGCCGGGCCTGCCCGCGAGGAAGACGGTCGTCGCGCCCGCCGAGCGCAGGGCCGCGGCGACGGCCTCGGCCTGCTCCTCGTACAGGGCGTCGCTGGAGCACAGCACGGCCATGCCGTCGGCGCCGCTCGCCGCGTACGCCCCGGCGGCCGTCGCCGCGTCCACCGACACCGGGTCGTGGACCGGCTGGATGCCGCCCGCCTGGAACAGGTTCGAGGCGAACGTGGCGCGGGCGGTGTGCGCGGCCGCGGTGCCGAGCGCGGCGAGGAAGATCCGCGGCCGGTTGCCGGTCGCCGCCAGGTGGGCGTCGCTGCGGGCGCGCAGCGCCTCGTACGCCTCGTCGCGCCGGACCCGGGGCAGCCCGCCGGACGGGGCTTCGGGGGCGCTTTCGCGCGCGGGCAGCTGCTCGGTGAGCAGCGGGAACTCGCTGACGCCGGTGATGGGTTCGCGGCGCTTGGCCAGGCGCGCGGAGCGCTCCGCCCAGGTCGCGGCCAGGCGGTCGGCGACCAGGCCCGAGCGCAGGGCGGCGGGCAGGCCGCCGGCCTTCTCGACGGTCTGGAAGAACTCCCAGGCGGCGTCGGCGAGTTCGTCGGTGAGCCGCTCCACGTAGAAGGAGCCGCCGGCCGGGTCGATGACGCGGGCCAGGTGCGACTCCTCCAGCAGGATGGAGGAGGTGTTGCGGGCGATGCGGCGCGCGAACGCGTCCGGCAGGCCGAGTGCGTGGTCGAAGGGGAGGACGGTGACCGCGTCCGCGCCGCCCACGCCCGCCGCCATGCAGGCGACGGTGGTGCGCAGCATGTTCACCCACGGGTCGCGGCGGGTCATCATCACCGCCGAGGTGACGGCGTGCTGGCGCTGGGCGCCGGCCTGTGCAGCCCCGCAGGCCTCGGCGATGCGGGCCCACAGCCGGCGCGCGGCCCGGAGCTTCGCGATCGTCAGGAACTGGTCGGCGGTGGCCGCGTAGCGGAACTCCAGCTGGCCGAGGGCGGCCTCGATGCCGAGCCCGGCACCGTCGAGGGCGCGCAGGTAGGCGACACCGCCGGCCAGCGACAGGCCCAGCTCCTCGGCGGCCGAGCCGCCGGCCTCGTGGTACGGCAGGGCGTCCACGGACAGGGCGCGCACGCCCGGCCAGTGCGCGGCCGCCTCCTGGGCGAGGGCGACGGCCGGGGCGAGGTCCGCCTCCTCGCCGGTGCGGGCCTCGTGGCCCAGCGGGTCGGCGCCCAGGGCGGCGCGGGCGGCCTCGGGGGCCACGCCGCGCTCGGCGTACAGGGCGAACAAGGCGCGGGCGGCCGCGGCGGATTCGGCGCCGGCGTCGAGGGACACGGGCGCGAGGTCCAGGTACACCCCGTCCAGGGCGCGGCCCAGCGACTCCACGGGCAGCCCGCCCCGGCCCAGGGTCAGCCAGAGGGAGGTGACGCCGTTCTCCAGGTCGGCGAGGACGGCCTCGTTGACCCGGACGGGGTCGGTGCCGAGGTGCCGCTGCCGCACGTCCCAGCCGGAGGCGGAGTTGCCCGCGGGGCTCCCGCCCCGTACGAAGGGGGCGAATCCGGGGAAGCCGGTGTCGTGGGGCGTTTCGGGCGTCGTGTACAGCGGGCGGGTGGTGAGCCCGTCCTCGAGCTTCGTGGACAACGCGTTTTCCGCGGCCTCGCCGGTTAGGTCCTTGCCGGACTTGCGCAGTACGCCTTCTACCAGGCGCTGCCACTGCTCATGCGTCGCGTCAGGGAACTCGGCGGCCAGGGAGAGCCCGTCGTCAGGCAGGACCGTCATGGCCCGAATGCTAGGGGGGTCACCCAGACGACGACCATAACCACCGGATGTGATCTCCCCCTCTCAGGTGAGGGGGCGGGGGTACGGACGAGCGCGGCGCGCGGCGGACCGGACCCCCGGGCTGGTCAGGCGGGCAGGGTGTTGCGGTGGGAGCGGCGGCGGGCCGCGCTGAAGAGGGCCTGGAGCTGCACGCCGGACTGCTCGACGTCGTCCAGCGGGGAGGGGAAGGGGAGGGTGACGTCGCGGTGGCCGCGGGCCTCCTCCAGGCGCAGGGTGATTCCGTGACGGTCCATGGCGAGCGGCAGCGCGCGTACGAGGGCGGCGGTGGGCGCGGGCCGGACCAGGCGGAGCAGGAGGGTGACGAGTTCGGCGTGGTCGTCGAGGAGGTGGGTGAGCATGCCGGCCTCGTAGGGCGCGAGCGGGTCGGGGGAGGCCGCCTCCAGTGCGTGCAGTCCGACGTACGAGCGGTGGCCGTCGCCGGTCTCCAGGACGGCCCGGTCGTACTCCATGCAGGTGGTGGCGTCGGGGTCGGCATCGGCGCCGGTGTCCGGCCCGGTGTTCGCGTACGGGGTGAGGAGGCGGCCGAAGAGCGTGACGCGGGCGCGCACCCGGTCCCGTGCGGGGGTGGGGGCGATGTCGGTGAACTCCAGCCGGATCGCGGGCCGGTGTTCGGCGTGGCCGCCGGGTTCGGCGGGGTGGAGGTGGAGCCGGCCGAGGGGGTCCGTGCCGTCGAGGTGGCGGACCTCGGTGGCCAGGCCGTCGACGGTCACGGTCATGGAGTGGGCGGCGGCCAGGATCGACCGGACCCGCTCGGCGTCGGTGGACATGCGCATCTCTACTCCCTCACGACCAACTTAGGTATGCCTAACCTAACCCATTGTGGGGGTGGGCTGAACCCCGGATCCCGCCACTCCGTGTCGTTGTTGGGCTGAACGGGTGAAGCACGAGAAGATGGGGGGATGCACATGAAGCGCACGGTCGAGGCGGTCCGGTGAGCAGGTACGACGTCACGGACGAACAGTGGGAGGGTCTCGCGCAGGTGGTCCCCCTGCGCAGCCGCAACGAGTGGCCCTCCCGGGTGGACCACCGCACGATCCCCACGACTCCCAAGGTGTCCGCGGCGGAGCAGCGCCGCTTCGTCGTGATCCGCGTCCAGGTCTTCGCCGACGCCCGGGAGGTGGCCGAATACCTGATCGCCCAGATCCCGGTGCTGCTCGACCTGACCGGCGCGGACACCGAAGTGGCCAAGCGGATCCTGGACTTCAGCAGCGGCGTCGTCTTCGGGCTGGGCAGCGGCATGCACCGGGTCGACCGGAACGTCTTCCTGCTGGCGCCCGTCGGGACCGAGGTCGAGGGGATCGCGGCCGCGGCCGTCCCCCGATCGTAGGAAGGACGCCGCGGCGGAACGGTTCACCGGCCCCGAGGGGGGCCGGGCTGCCCGTACCGTCCGGCGCATGGACGCCACCTCGGACGCGCCGGACGCGGCGCATGCGTCGAACCCGGCGGACGCCCGGGCCGCCGCAGCGGACGCCAGGGCCGCCGCCCTCCCGGGCCTCCGCCCCGCCCCGACGGTCCCGCCGCAGGCGGGGGCTCCGGGCGACGGCCGGGCTCCGGACGGTCGGTCCCCGGACGACCGGGCTCCGGGCGGCCTGAGTGCCCCCGGTGACCTGTCTCTCGACGGTCCGGCTGAGTCGGGCCGGGCTGCCCCCGACGGCCGGGCAGCCCCCGATGGCCCGGATTCCGGCGGCTCGGCTCCCGATGGCCAGGCTTCCGACGGTTCGGGCGCCCCCGACGGTCCGGCCCTCGACGGCCTGTCCTTCGGCGGCAGGGCAGCCGATGCCCCGGCTTCCGGCGGCAGGGCAGCCGCCTCTGCCCCGGCCGCCCTCGACGACGTCGCGCATCACCGGCCCGCCGTCACCGAGCTGCGGCTCTCCGCTTTCGGCCCGCACCGGGCGACCGTCTTCCCGCTCGGTCCCGTCACGCTGTTCACCGGGCCCAGCGGGAGCGGGAAGTCCCAGGCCCTGGCAGCCCTGGAGGCCCTGGCCCGGCTCGGGTCCGGCGCCACCCTGGACACCGCGTTCCCCGACCCGTGCTCCCGGATCCCCGACCTGGCCCGCCCCGACGGGCAGGGGCGGCGCGGATTCCGCATCGGCTGCACCGTCGACGGCCCCCTCGGGCCGGTCCGCCTCGACCTCGCCGTACAGGCCGAGCCCGAGCTGCGGATCGCCGGCGAACGCCTCTCCGTCGACGGCAGGATCCTGCTCGGCACCGCACTGCGCGACCCGGGCCGGCGCAGCGTCCAGGCCGCCTGGCTCACCGGGGGCAGCGCCGCGGTCACCCGGGCCCCGCTCCCCGACGACCGGCTCGGCACCGCCCTGCTCCCGCTCCGCGTGGCCGGAGCCACGCCCGGGCAGCGGCAGGTCCTCGCCGCCGCCGAGCAGGTCGTGGTGGCGCTGCGCTCGGTGTTCCCCTGCGATCCGCGGCCCGAGCGGATGCGCGCCCCCGTCCCGCAGGGCGAGGGCCGGCTGCTGGGCGACTGCGCCAACCTGGCCGACGTACTGCGCCGGACCCGCCACGAGTGCGGCACCCGCCATGCACTGCTGACCGGCGCGGTGCGGGCGGCGTGCGCGGGCCCGGTGCACGGCCTCGACGTCCGGGCCGCCGGCGGGGGTCTCGTGGCCGCGCTGCTGGAGCGCGGCCACGGACGGCCCGCCACCGAGCTCGGCCGGCTCGGCTCGGGCGAGCTCCGCTTCCTCGCGCTGACCCTGGTCCTGCTGACCGGGCCGGGGGTGCTCGCCATGGACCCTGCCGCCGAACTCCTCTCCGCCCGGCAGGCGCTGACCGTCCTCGCCGACGGCTTCGACCGCTGCCTGGACCCGCGGCAGGCCGCCGAGCTGCTGCGCCTGGCCCTGCTGTCCTGCGCGCGCGGGCAGGTCCGCCTCGTCGCGGCCGTGGGCCCGCAGACCGCGGCGGCCGCCCGCCCGCTGGCAGGGGCCGCGGTGGTAGACCTGGGGGCATGAGCGAGACGAACGAGCGGCGGCCGGACGACGGCCGCCCCGAGGAGCGGCTGCACCAACTCCAGCGGCGGCTGGCGGACTTCGCCGCCGCGCGCGGCTGGGAGCCGTACCACACGCCGAAGAACCTGGCGGTCGCGCTGAGTGTCGAGGCGGCGGAACTGGTCGAAATCTTCCAGTGGCTGACGCCGGAACAGTCGGCGAAGGTCATGGAGAAGCCGGAATCCGCACACCGTGTGGCCGACGAGGTGGCCGACGTGCTCGCGTATCTGCTGCAATTCTGCGAGGTTCTTGGGGTGGATGTGCTGGATGCGCTCGCCGCGAAGATCGAGAGGAATGAACTCCGTTTCCCGGTGGAGGGAACCTCGACACCAAATCGTCACTCTTCGGAGTGATGAGGTTGTTCACAACCATGTTTGTGTCCATAGATTTCCGAATACCCCTGGCTTTACTGGCCCATTGCCCTCACTCTGGGTAGTGGCTAGAACGGCGGATGTCGTGCGGACGGGGGACGGCATATGGATGCGGTACGGCTCATCGCGGTCGGCCGGCACGCGCTGGCGCGGAGCGGGGCGGCACTGGACATCGTGGGCGAGGCCTGGCAGGCCCAGGCACTGGCCCAGGGCATGGGGAACTGGCTCGCGGTCAGCGGACCGCGGGAGCTGAGATCGGAGGCACGGGGACTGGGGGAAGCGGGAGGCAGAGGCTGCGGGGTGTTCGACAGAGCCGCCCTGCGCGGTGAGGGCCGCGGGCCCGACCACCCGCCGAGAGCGGCACAGCTCAGCGGGGTGGCCGATCTCCGGCAGGCGCTGCTCGGACTCCAGGAGCTGCTGGGCGAGGTGGGGATAGCCCTGGTCGGCGTGGCCTGCGCGACGGACGACGAGGGCCTGTACTGGCAGTGCATAGAGTCCATCGACGCGGCCGACGAGTCGAGCGACCGGGTACGGGCGATCCTGCGCCTCCTGATGGTCCCCGACCGCGGCCCCGCCACAGGCGCGGCCTAACAGGCGAAACGCCCGGCCGGCGGGGCGGCCGGGCCGGCCGGGCGTGTTGCCGGAGAGGCTGCGGTCAGAACGGGCGCTATGACCGGCGGTCGCCCTCCGGGGTGCGGGAGGACGCGGGGGACGGTGTGCCGGGGGCACGGTCCGCGGAGGACTGGAGCTCGGCGTCGAGCTGCGACAGGTCGGCGTTCAGGGCTGCCATCAGCTCCTCCATCTGCTGGACCAGGCCCTTCGGCGCGCCGTCCGCGGCGGCCCCGCCGGGCTCCCGGCGCGCGTCGTCGTGCGCGGACTCGTCGGACATGGCGGCCTCCTCGGCCCTGGCCCTCCCGGGTCGGAAGGGCGCGGTGTACGCACCGGCGGGCGCCACCGACGCGCGAGCCGGACGGTCCGGCTCCGGACGGGCCAACGATCCCCGTGCGGGCCGGTCACTGGCCGGGTGTCCTTCGACATCCACGTCAGAGATCGTCTCGATTGGTGTGATCTCTGGGATGGCTGCCGTGACGGCCATGGCGGAGCGTCTGATTCCAGACGGGTGTGGGAGTTGCGTTCGCCGGCAGTGCCGCCGTCCTGATCTGCCACCGCAGACTGGCCGCCTGACCGGAACCGCTGGGCTGAGATGATCGATGCAGGAACCGGAGACGCCACGGACGACGCGTACACAAGTGGGGGACGCCATGACCGACTACCTGGCCGCTGCCATGGCGATGCTCGGCCCTGCTCAGAACCGGTACGCCGATCCGGCCGCCTGGAAGGAGCTCCACGCCGAACTCGGAATCGAGCTGCCGCGCGAGTATCAAGCTGTCGTGGACGCCTACGCTCCCGTTCGGCTCAACGGCCACCTGTATCTGCATCACCCCGCAACCGAACGCTGGAACCTGGGCCGGCAGATCCGGGACACGGTCCGGGCGTGGTCCGATGTGGATTGGGATGATCTCGACCCGGACGAGGACCCTCGCCGGTTGTTCGGACTCGAAGGTCTGCGCTTCGGCACCCGCGACGGACTGTGGCCGATCGCGAGCACCGACCGCGGCGAGACGGTCTTCCTCGTCGCGGCGGGCGCGACAACCGCTCGGCTCCTCGTGGAAGACGGCGAGGGGGGCTGGGCACGGTACGACATGGGATTCGCCGAATGGCTCTACCGCTACCTCATCGGCGAAGACATGGCCGGCCCCACAGCTCAGCCTTCCATCCCGGCCTCATGCGACTGGAGTACCTCCCGATGACCCCCGACGAGCGCCCCGTGCCCTGGTACGGCATGTAGCGGGGCTGCGGCGTGGGTGAGGTCCGTTTCCGCGGCCCGTCCGTCCCCCGAGTCGGTTGACCGCGGAATTCGCCCGGCAGGGGTGGGGGCGGGGCAGGATGGAGGGCATGGATCTGCGTATCTTCACCGAGCCCCAGCAGGGCGCGAGCTATGACACCCTCCTCAGCGTTGCGAAGGCCACCGAGGAGCTTGGCTTCGACGCGTTTTTCCGGTCCGATCACTATCTGAAGATGGGGTCCGCCGACGGGCTGCCCGGGCCCACCGACGCCTGGATCACGCTCGCCGGCCTGGCGCGGGAGACGCGCCGGATCCGGCTGGGCACGCTGATGACGGCCGGCACCTTCCGGCTGCCCGGCGTCCTCGCCATCCAGGTCGCGCAGGTCGACCAGATGTCCGGCGGGCGCATCGAACTCGGCCTGGGAGCAGGCTGGTTCGAGGAGGAGCACAAGGCGTACGGGATCCCCTTCCCCGCGGAGCGGATGGCCCGCCTGGAGGAGCAGCTGGCCATCGTCACCGGCCTGTGGGCCACCGAGCCGGGGGCCGTGTTTGACTTCGCGGGCACCCACTACCGGGTGGAGAACTCCCCGGCGCTGCCCAAGCCCGCCCAGGCCAAGGTGCCCGTCATCATCGGCGGCCACGGCGCGAAGCGCACCCCGCGCCTCGCCGCCCGCTACGCCGACGAGTTCAATATGCCCTTCGCCTCGATCGCGGACAGCGAGCGGCAGTTCGACCGGGTCCGCAGGGCCGCGGAGGAAGCCGGGCGCAAGCCCGACGACCTCGTCTACTCCAACGCCCTGGTGGTCTGCGTGGGCCGGGACGACGCCGAGGTCGCCCGCCGGGCCGCCGCCATCGGCCGGGACGTCGACGAGCTCAAGGCGAACGGCCTGGCCGGCTCGCCCGCCGAGGTCGTCCACAAGATCGGCACCTACGAGGGCATCGGCTCCTCCCGCGCCTACCTCCAGCTGCTCGACCTCGACGACCTGGACCACCTGGAGCTGATCTCGGCCCAGGTGCTGTCCCAGCTCGGCTGACGGAGGCGCAGCACGATGCCCCGCGCGTCCGGCCCGCTCGCCGAGGCCCTGTCCCGCAGGACCGTCGTCCTGGACGGCGGCCTGAGCAACCAGCTCGCCGACCAGGGCTGCGACCTTTCCGGCGGTCTTTGGACGGGCCGGGTGCTCGCCGAGGCGCCCGGCCAGGTCGAGGCCGCGCACACCGCGTACGCGCGGGCCGGCGCCGAGGTGCTGATCACCGCCAGCTACCAGGTGGGGTACGGGGCCTTCGCCGCCCGCGGCCACGACCGCGCGGAGACCACCGCCCTGCTGCACCGCAGCGTCGCCCTGGCGGCCCGGGCCGCGGAGGCCGCCGACCACGAGGTGTGGGTCGCCGCCTCCGTCGGCCCGTACGGGGCGGTCCTCGCGGACGGCTCCGAGTACCGCGGCCGGTACGGGCTGGGCGTGCGCGAGCTCGCCGCCTTCCACCGCCCGCGCATCGAGGCCCTGCTGGCGGCCGGCCCCGACGTGCTGGCGGTGGAGACGATTCCCGACGCGGCCGAGGCGGAGGCCCTGGTCACCGTCCTCGCCGAGACGGGCGCACCCGCCTGGATCTCCTACACCGCCGCCGCCGGGCGGACCCGCGCCGGCGACCCCCTGACCGAGGCCTTCGCCCTCGCCGCCGCCTCCCCGCAGGTCATCGCGACCGGCGTCAACTGCTGCGACCCGCAGGACGTCCTGCCCGCCCTGGAGGCCGCCGCCTCCGTCACGGACCTGCCGCTCCTCGCCTACCCCAACGACGGCTCCGTCTGGGACGCCGCCACCGGCACCTGGAACCGCCCGGCCGACCCCGCCCCCTGGCCCGTGGCCGCCTGGCAGCGCGCCGGCGCCCGCCTCGTCGGCGGCTGTTGCCGCATCGGCCCCGCCCGCATCGCCCGCATCGCCCGCATCGCCCGCCTGGCCGCCGGAAAATAAGGAGCAGCGGGAGCGGGTGACGGGCAAGAATCGGTCGTGTGTTCCTGACGATCTCCACCACCGGTACCCCTGAACGACCCGCCACCGACCTGGGCTTTCTGCTGCACAAGCATCCCGGCAAGGCGCAGGCGTTCCCCACCTCCCACGGCACGGCCCACGTCTTCTACCCCGAGGCCGCGCACGGGCGCTGCACGGCGGCCCTGCTGCTGGAAGTGGACCCCGTCGCGCTCGTGCGGCGCGGGCAGGGCAAGGGCCGGGGCGGGGCGCCCGACGCGGCACTGGCGCAGTACGTCAACGACCGCCCGTACGCCGCCTCCTCGCTGCTCGCCGTCGCCCTGCGCGCGGTGTTCGGCAGCGCGCTGAACGGCCGCTGCACCGCCCGGCCGGAGCTCGTCGGGCAGGTCCGCCCGCTGCGGATCGAGATCCCGGTGCTGCCCGCCCGCGGCGGGGCGGAGCTCGTGCACCGCCTCTTCGACCCGCTCGGCTGGGACCTCGTACGCCCGGAGCCGCTGCCGCTGGACGAGCAGTTCCCCGAGTGGGGGGACTCCCGGTACGTGCGGCTCGTCCTGGAGGGCGAGCTGCGGCTCACCGACGCGCTGCGCCAGCTGTACGTCCTGCTGCCCGTGCTCGACGACGCCAAGCACTACTGGGTCGCCCCCGACGAGGTGGACAAGCTGCTGCGGGCCGGCGACGGCTGGCTCGCCGGGCACCCCGAGAACGGCCTGATCACCTCCCGCTACCTGGCCCGGCAGAAGCGGCTGACCCGGGACGCCCTGGAGCGCCTGGAGCTGGCCCGCCTCGCCGAGGTCGATGGCACCGAGGCCGAGGACCTCGACAACGCCGTCGACGAGGACACCGACACCGCCGAGCGGCCCGTGCCGCTGGCCGTGCGGCGCCGCGAGGCGATCGTCGCCGCGCTGCGCGCCGCCGGCGCGGCCCGGGTCCTCGACCTCGGCTGCGGCCAGGGCCAGCTGGTGCAGGAGCTGCTGCGGGACGTGTCGTTCACCGAGATCACCGGTGTCGACGTGTCCATGCGGGCCCTGGGCACCGCGGCCCGGCGGCTGCGGCTGGAGCGGATGGGGGAGAAGCAGAGCGGCCGCGTACGGCTGCTGCAGGGCTCGCTCGCGTACACCGACAAGCGGCTGGCCGGCTACGACGCGGCCGTGCTCAGCGAGGTCGTCGAGCACCTGGACCCGCCGAGGCTGCCCGCCCTGGAGTACGCGGTGTTCGGCGCGGCCCGCCCCCGCACGGTCCTCGTCACCACCCCCAACGCCGAGTACAACGTCCGCTGGGAGACGCTGCCCGCCGGCCGGTTCCGGCATGCGGACCACCGCTTCGAGTGGACCCGCGCCGAGTTCCGGGACTGGGCCGGGGCCGTCGCCGGGCGCCACGGGTACGCGGTCGAGTTCACGCCCGTCGGGGAGGACGACCCCGAGGTCGGCCCGCCCACCCAGATGGCCGTCTTCACCCGGGGCGACGCAGACACCGGCACGTCCGGCACCACGGAAACCACCGACACCACCCGCACCACCGACACCCCGAAGGAGGGAGAGGCGGCATGACCACCGACACCGACACCACCGGCACCGACACCACCGGTTCCCCCACCGGCAGCAGCGACCGCCGCGTGCTCCCCGTCACCGATCTGTCCCTCGTCGTCCTGATCGGAGCCACCGGATCGGGCAAGTCCACCTTCGCCCGCCGGCACTTCAAGCCCACCGAGGTCATCTCCTCCGACCACTGCCGCGGGCTCGTCAGCGACGACGAGAACGACCAGAGCGCCAGCAAGGACGCCTTCGACGTCCTGCACTACATCGCCGGCAAGCGCCTGGCCGCCGGCCGCCTCACCGTGGTGGACGCCACCAGCGTCCAGCAGGAGGCCCGCCGGCAGCTGGTGCGGCTCGCCCGCGAGCACGACGTGCTGCCCATCGCCATCGTCCTCGACCTGCCCGAGCAGGTCTGCGCCGAGCGCAATGCCGCCCGCCCCGACCGGGCCGGGCTGCCCCGCCACGTCATCCAGCGGCACCGCCGCGAGCTGCGCCGCTCGCTGCGCGGCCTGGAGCGCGAGGGCTTCCGCAAGGTGCACGTGCTGCGCTCCGTCGAGGAGGTGGAGAAGGCCGAGATCGTCCGCGAGAAGCGGTTCAACGACCTCACCCACCTCACCGGCCCCTTCGACATCATCGGCGACATCCACGGCTGCTCCTCCGAGCTGGAGACCCTGCTCGCCAAGCTCGGCTACGCGGACGGGGTCCACCCCGAGGGCCGCACCGCCGTGTTCGTCGGCGACCTCGTCGACCGCGGCCCGGACAGCCCCGGCGTCCTGCGCCGCGTGATGGGCATGGTCCGCTCCGGCAACGCCCTGTGCGTGCCCGGCAACCACGAGAACAAGCTCGGCCGCCACCTCAAGGGCTCCAAGGTCCAGCTGACCCACGGCCTCGCCGAGACCGTCGAGCAGCTGGCCCGCGAGCCCGAGGAGTTCGTGCGGGAGGTCCGCGCGTTCATCGCCGGCCTGGTCAGCCACTACGTCCTCGACGGGGGCCGGCTGGTGGTCTGCCACGCCGGCCTGCCCGAGAAGTACCACGGCCGGACCTCCGGCCGGGTCCGCTCGCACGCCCTGTACGGGGAGACCACCGGCGAGACCGACGAGTTCGGGCTGCCGGTGCGCTACCCGTGGGCCGAGGAGTACCGGGGCAAGGCGGCCGTGGTCTACGGCCACACCCCGGTCCCGGACACCTCCTGGATCAACAACACCATCTGCCTCGACACCGGCGCGGTCTTCGGCGGCCGGATGACCGCCCTGCGCTGGCCGGAGCGGGAGCTGGTCGACGTACCGGCGGAGAAGGTCTGGTACGAGCCGGTCAAGCCGCTCGCCGCCGAGGCCCCCGGCGGCCGCGAGGGGCGCCCGCTCGACCTGGCGGACGTGCACGGGCGGCGGACGGTGGAGACCCGGCACCTGGGCAACGTGGCCGTGCGCGAGGAGAACGCGGCGGCCGCCCTGGAGGTCATGAGCCGCTTCGCGGTGGACCCGCGGCTGGTGCCGTACCTGCCGCCGACGATGGCGCCCGCGGCGACCTCGAAGGACGGGGACTGGCTGGAGCACCCGGCGGAGGCCTTCGCGCAGTACCGGGCCGACGGCATCGCCCAGGTCGTCTGCGAGGAGAAGCACATGGGCTCCCGCGCGACCGTCCTGGTGTGCCGGGACGCGGACGCGGCCCGGGAGCGGTTCGGTACCGACGGCGCCGCCACCGGCTCGGTCTACACCCGTACCGGACGGCCCTTCTTCCCGGACCCGGAGACCACCGAGCAGGTCCTGGCCCGGATCCGGTCGGCCGTCACCGACGCAGGCCTGTGGGAGGAGCTGAACACGGACTGGCTGCTCCTCGACGGGGAGCTGCTGCCCTGGTCGCTGAAGTCCGGCGGGCTGCTGCGCAACCAGTACGCGGCCGTCGGCGCGGCCTCCCGCGCCGTCTTCCCGGACGCGATCGCCGCCCTGGCCGCGGCCGCCGACCGGGGCGTGGACACCGGCGGCCTGCTGGAGCGCCAGCGGGAACGGGCCGCGGACGCCGCCCGGTTCACCGACGCCTACCGCCGCTACTGCTGGACCACCGACGGGCTGGACGGCGTACGGTTCGCGCCGTTCCAGCTGCTGGCCGCGGCCGGGCGGTCGCTGGCCGCCGTCCCCCACGACGAGCAGCTGTTCTGGCTGGACCGGCTCGTCGCCGCCGACGAGGCGGCCGGCACCGGGCTGCTGCGCCGCACCGCACGGATCCTGGTCGACCCGGCCGACCCGGACTCCGTACGGGCGGGCACCGACTGGTGGCTGGAGCTCACGGCCGCGGGCGGCGAGGGCATGGTCGTCAAGCCGCTCCAGGCGTACGCCCGGGACGGCAAGGGCCGCCTGGTCCAGCCGGGCATCAAGGTGCGCGGCCGGGAGTACCTGCGGATCATCTACGGTCCGGAGTACACGCGTCCGGAGCAGCTGGAGCGGCTGCGGGCGCGGTTCCTGGGGCACAAGCGGTCGCTGGCGCTGCGCGAGTACGCGCTGGGGCTGGAGGGCCTGGACCGGCTGGCGGCCGGCGAGCCGCTGTGGCGGGTCCACGAGGCGGTCTTCGCGGTGCTCGCCCTGGAGTCGGAGCCGGTCGACCCCCGGCTGTGAACGGCCGGCCCGGCCGGGGCGCGGTCCGCACGGCCCGGTGTGCCGGGGCACGTAAATCCCGTGCCCCGGCACCGCCCCGAATTAGGTCGTATGGGGGAACTTTCCCGGGGAACGCCGGGGAAACCGCGGGCCGGATCGTTCATCCAGGGCAGCGGAACGTCCGCGACCCAGGAAGGACGGAACAGCACTTATGAAGATGACCGCGCGCGGAAGCATTGCGGCGCTCATGACCTGTATCGCCGCCGCCGGCGCGGCCGGCCCCGCAGCGGCCGACGCCGTGCCGGTCGATGTCCCGCTGGACGCCGTGAAGACCACGCTGGGTGTGGACACCCCGCGCGTGGGCACGGGTGTGCCGCTGCCCGTCGTCGGCGCCCCGGAGGTCCGCCACCACTCCGGGGACCTGCTGCCGACGACGGTCGTGCCGGCCCTGCCCGTCGGCGCCGAGCTCGGCCGCACCCTGGTCAGCACGCCCGTCCCCAACCTGCTCGGCGACCCGGAGACGGACGGCGAGGGCGCGCTGGAGTCCCCGGCCACGGACCTGGTCGCCCGGACCCCGGGCGTGGTCCTCGGGGCCCCGCTGACGATGCCCGACAGCGGCAACCACGGCATCCCGAACGCGACCCTCCCCAAGCTGGGCCTGGCCGGCCCGGAACTGGTCGGGGCGCCGACGGCGCTGCTCGGCCTGCGCTGAGCCCGCGCGCCCCGTCGTACGCCGGGGTCTCCTGAGCCAACGCCACATCAAAGAGCCGTCCGGTCTGCGAACGTGTATGCCATGGGATTCCATGTCGACTCCGAGGCCGGACGGCTTCGCCGCGTCATCCTCCACCGGCCCGACCTGGAGCTGAAGCGGCTCACACCGAGCAACAAGGACTCACTGCTCTTCGACGACGTGCTGTGGGTGCGCCGGGCCCGCCAGGAGCACGACGGGTTCGCGGACGTGCTGCGGGACCGGGGTGTGGAGGTGCACCTCTTCGGCGACCTGCTGCACGAGGCCCTGGACATCCCCGAGGCCAGACACCTCGTCCTCGACCGGGTGTTCGACGAGAAGGAGTACGGGCCGCTCGCCACCGACCACCTCCGCGCCGTGTTCGACGGGCTGCCGTCGGGCGACCTCGCCGAGGCGCTGGTCGGCGGCATGACCAAGCGCGAGTTCCTGGAGCGGCACGCGGAGCCGGTCTCGGTCCGCTTCCACGCCATGGAGCTGGACGACTTCCTGCTGGACCCGCTGCCCAACCACCTGTTCACCAGGGACACTTCGGCCTGGATCTACGACGGGGTGTCGATCAACGCGATGCGCTGGCCGGCCCGGCAGCGCGAGACCGTGCACTTCGAGGCGATCTACCGGCACCACCCGCTGTTCACGGCGTCGGGCGCCTTCCACTTCTGGTCGCAGGGGCAGGCCGACTATCCGTCGACGATCGAGGGCGGCGACGTGCTCGTCATCGGCAACGGCGCGGTCCTGATCGGGATGAGCGAGCGGACCACCCCGCAGGCGGTCGAGATGCTCGCCCGCGGCCTGTTCGCCGCCGGGTCGGCGACCGGCATCGTCGCACTCGACATGCCCAAGCGGCGGGCGCTGATGCACCTGGACACGGTGATGACGATGGTCGACGGGGATACGTTCACCCAGTACGCGGGCCTGGGCATGCTGCGCTCGTACACCATCGAGCCGGGGGCCGGCGCGCACGACCTGAAGGTGAGCGACCACCCGCCGGAGCACATGCACCGGGCCATCGCCGCGGCGCTCGGGCTGGACTCGATCCGGGTGCTGACCGCCCGGCAGGACGTCCACTCGGCGGAGCGCGAGCAGTGGGACGACGGCTGCAACGTGCTGGCGGTGGAGCCGGGGGTGGTCGTGGCGTACGAGCGGAACGTGACGACCAACACGCACCTGCGCAAGGAGGGCATCGAGGTCATCGAGATCCCGGGCAGCGAACTGGGGCGTGGGCGGGGCGGTCCCCGGTGCATGAGCTGCCCGGTGGAACGGGATCCCGTATGACCCGTCCGGCCGCCGACGGTGCGCCGGGAGGCGTCTGACAAGGCACGATGGGCGGGGCGGGGAAAAGAGGGGCTGTATATGAATGCAGTCTCTCGTATAGACTTCCAGCATTCCCCGTCACGCGACCCTGGAGTGCCGCCATGGCCACCGACCTCGTCGGCCGCAGTTTCCTCAAGGAGCTCGACTTCACCGCCGCCGAGTTCCGCGGCCTGGTCGACCTGGCCGCCGAACTGAAGGCGGCCAAGAAGGCGGGGGCCGAGCAGCGGCGCCTCACGGGCCGCAACATCGCGCTCATCTTCGAGAAGACCTCGACGCGCACCCGCTGCGCGTTCGAGGTCGCCGCCGCCGACCAGGGCGCCCACACCACCTACCTCGACCCCGCGGGCTCCCAGATAGGCCACAAGGAGTCGGTCGAGGACACCGCCCGCGTGCTGGGCCGCATGTTCGACGCGATCCAGTACCGCGGCGACAGCCAGGAAGCCGTCGAGGCGCTCGCCGGGTACTCCGGCGTGCCCGTCTACAACGGCCTCACCGACGACTGGCACCCCACCCAGATGCTGGCCGACGTCCTCACCATGACCGAGCACTGCGCCAAGCCGCTGGACCGCATCGCCTTCGCCTACCTCGGCGACGCCCGCTTCAACATGGGCAACTCCTACCTCGTCACCGGCGCCCTGCTCGGCATGGACGTCCGCATCGTCGCCCCGAAGGCCTACTGGCCGGCCGAGGACGTCGTCGCCCGCGCCCGCGAGCTCGCCGCCGGCAGCGGGGCCCGGATCACCCTGACCGAGGACGTGGCCGAGGGCGTCGACCGGGCCGACTTCGTCGCCACCGACGTCTGGGTCTCCATGGGCGAGCCCAAGGACGTCTGGGACGAGCGCATCACCGCCCTGGCCCCGTACGCCGTCACGATGGACGTGCTGCGCGCCACCGGCAACCCGGACGTGAAGTTCCTGCACTGCCTGCCCGCCTTCCACGACCTGGGCACCGCGGTCGGCCGCGAGATCCACGCGCGGCACGGGCTGGACTCGCTGGAGGTCACGGACGAGGTGTTCGAGTCCGCGCACTCCGTCGTGTTCGACGAGGCCGAGAACCGGCTGCACACCATCAAGGCGATCCTCGTCGCGACCCTTGCCCGCCCGGGAGCCTGACCGGCCGCCCGGGCGCCGCCCGGGCGGCACCCGCACGCCACCACGCCGTCACCCGGATATCGCGCTTCTGTGACGGAAGTCAGGATGCGGTGATACCGTCGTTCCCGTGAGCCCCTTCATCGGTTCCGCCCCGGCAACCCAGCGGTGGCGCCATCTGCGGGTGACCCGGCAGGACGGCGTGGCCACCGTCACCCTCGACCGCCCCGAGAAGCTCAACGCCCTCACCTTCGGCTCCTACGCCGACCTCCGCGACCTCCTCGCCGAACTCTCCCGGGAGCGCTCCGTACGCGCCCTCGTCCTCGGCGGCGAGGGCCGCGGCTTCTGCTCCGGCGGGGACGTCGACGAGATCATCGGCGCCACCCTCGCCATGGACACCGCCCAGCTCCTCGACTTCAACCGGATGACCGGCCAGGTCGTGCGCGCCGTCCGGGAATGCCCGTTCCCGGTGATCGCCGCCGTCCACGGGGTCGCCGCCGGCGCCGGCGCGGTCCTCGCCCTCGCCGCCGACTTCCGCATCGCCGACCCCACCGCCCGCTTCGCGTTCCTCTTCACCCGCGTCGGCCTCTCCGGCGGCGACATGGGCGCCGCCTACCTGCTGCCCCGCGTCGTCGGCCTCGGCCACGCCACCCGGCTCCTCATGCTCGGCGAGCCCGTCCACGCCGCCGAGGCCGAACGCATCGGCCTGCTCAGCGAGCTCACCGAGGAGGGCAAGGCCGACGCGCGGGCCGCCGAACTCGCCGCCCGCCTCGCCGCCGGGCCCGCCCTCGCCTACGCCCAGACCAAGGCCCTGCTCACCGCCGAGCTCGACATGCCGCTGGCCGCCGCGGTCGAACTCGACGCCAACACCCAGGCCCTGCTGATGAACGGGCAGGACTACGCCGAGTTCCACGCCGCCTTCACCCAGAAGCGGCCCCCGGAGTGGAAGGGCAGGTAGCGCCATGCCCCTCGCCCAGCGCGGTACGGGCGGCCCGCTCCGGGTCGCGGTGGTCGGCGGGGGACCGGGCGGACTGTACGCCGCCGCGCTGCTGGCCCGGCAGGGCCACGGGGTGGAGGTGTGGGAGCGCAGCGCCCCCGACAAGACCTTCGGCTTCGGCGTCGTGCTGTCCGACGAAACCCTCGGCGGCATCGAACGGGCCGACGCCGTCGTCCACACCGCCCTCAGCGCCGAGTTCGTCCGCTGGGACGACATCGACATCGTCCACCGCGGCCGGATGCTGACCTCCGGCGGCCACGGCTTCGCCGCCCTCGGCCGGCGCCGGCTCCTGCAGATCCTGCACGAGCGCTGCACCGCCCTCGGCGTCACCCTCCGCTTCCGCACCCCGGCACCGCCCGCCGAGACGCTGGCCGCCTCCTACGACCTGGTCGTCGCCGCCGACGGGGTGCACAGCCCCACCCGGCAGAGCGGGGCCGCGCACTTCCGGCCGACCCTGACGAGCGGGCGCTGCCGGTACATCTGGCTGGCCGCCGACTTCGCCTTCGACGCGTTCCGCTTCGAGATCGCCCAGACCGAGCACGGCATCATGCAGCTGCACGCCTACCCGTTCTCGGCGGACGCCTCCACGGTGATCGTCGAGATGCGGGAGGAGGTCTGGCGGGCCGCCGCCTTCGACCTCTGCGACGAGGCCGAATCCGCGGCCCGCTGCGCCAAGCTCTTCGGAGAGGCCCTGCGCGGCCGCCCCCTGCACGGCAACCGCTCCGCCTGGACCGCGTTCCGCACGGTCGTCAACGCACGCTGGTCCCACGGCAACGTGGTGCTGCTCGGCGACGCCGCGCACACCGCGCACTTCTCCATCGGCTCCGGCACCAAACTCGCCGTCGAGGACGCCCTCGCCCTCGCCGAGGCCGTGGCCGCCGAGGACGACGTCCCCGCCGCCCTGGCCGCGTACGAGGCCGAGCGGCGGCCCGCGGTCGCCTCCACCCAGCGGGCGGCCGCCGCCAGCATGCGCTGGTTCGAGGAACTCGCCGGCCACGTCGACCAGCCCGACCGGCAGTTCGCGTTCAACCTGCTCACCCGCAGCCGCCGGGTGACCCACGGCAACCTGCGGCTGCGCGACGAGCGGTTCACCCGCGCCGTCGAACGCGAATTCGGCTGCCCCGACGACGCGACCCCGCCCATGTTCACCCCGCTGAGGCTGCGCGGCCTGACCCTGCGCAACCGGGTCGTGGTCTCCCCGATGGACATGTACTCGGCCCCCGACGGGGACGGCACCCCCGGGGACTTCCACCTCGTCCACCTGGGCGCCCGGGCCCTCGGCGGGGCGGGCCTGGTGATGACCGAGATGGTCTGCACGTCCCCCGAGGGCCGGATCACCCCCGGCTGCACCGGCCTGTACACCGCCGGGCAGGCCGCCGCCTGGAAGCGGATCGTCGACTTCGTGCACGGTTCGGCACCCGGCACGGCCTTCGGGGTCCAGCTCGGCCACTCGGGCCGCAAGGGCTCCACCCGGCTCATGTGGGAGGGCATGGACGACCCCCTCCCGGAAGGCAACTGGCCGGTGGTGGCCGCCTCCCCGCTGCCGTACCGGCCCGGGGTCTCGCCCGTACCGCGCGCGCTGACCCGCGGCGACCTCACCGCGATCCGCGGCGAGTTCACCGCGGCCGCCGCCCGGGCCGCCGACTGCGGCTTCGACCTCCTCGAACTGCACTGCGCGCACGGCTACCTGCTGTCCGGGTTCCTGTCCCCGCTGACCAACCACCGCGACGACGCCTACGGCGGCCCGCTGCAGAACCGGCTGCGGTTCCCGCTGGAGGTGTTCGACGCCGTCCGCGAGGCCTGGCCCGAGGACCGGCCCATGACGGTCCGCTTCTCCGCCGCCGACTGGGCGCCGGGCGGCACCACGCCCGAGGAGGCCGTGGACATCGCCGCCGCCTTCGCCGCGCACGGCGCCGACGCCATCGACGTGTCCACCGGCCAGGTCGTCGCCGACGAGGCCCCCGAGTTCGGGCGCTCGTACCAGACCCCGTACGCCGACCGGATCCGCAACGCGCTCGGCGTCCCCGTGATCGCCGTCGGCGCGATCTCCTCCTGGGACGACGTCAACTCCCTGCTGCTGGCCGGCCGCGCCGACCTCTGCGCGATCGGCCGCCCCCACCTGTACGACCCGCACTGGACCCTGCACGCGGCCGCCGACCAGGACTACCGCGGCCCGGCCGCCCCCTGGCCCGCCCCCTACCGGGCCGGCAGCCGCAAACCCCCGACGGGCAAGGGCTGACCCGCCCCCGCCCCCCGCTGCCCGCGGCCGCCGCGGTCGCCCGCCGCCCGGCGGCCGCAGGGAGGTGTGCGGTGCGACGCTCAGCCCGGCGTCACCACGGCCCGGTCCTCCACCGGGCGGAAGCCGAGCCTCAGGTACACGCCCGTGCTCGTCGGGTTCGCCGTGTCCGCGAAGAGCAGCACCTCCGCCGCCCCGGCCGCGCGGGCCGCCCCGACCGCGGCGTGCGTCACCCCGGCCGCGTAGCCCCGGCGCCGCTCCTGCGGCGGCGTGTACACCGGGCCGATGCGGGAGGCCCCGCCCTCCGCCGGGCTGAACGCGGCCAGTGCCACCGGCCGGCCCGTACCGTCCTCCCACAGCAGGACGCCGTCCCCGGCGACCCGGTCCCGTACGGCGCCGTCCGCGGGAACCGGATCGCCGACCTCGTGCGCGAAGGCCGTGAACCACTCCCGCACCAGCGGGAGGTCCGCCCCGCCGGCCGGCCTGGCCCGCCCGGCGGGCGCGGGGTCCGGGTCCGCCAGGTCCCCGAGCCGGTACAGCCGCATCACCTCCGGCTCGCCGACCGGCCGCCCCCAGGCCGCCGCCAGCCGCTCCCCGTCGGCGAGCCGCGCGTTGAACCCGCCGATGCCGCTCAGCAGCGGCTCCCGGTGCAGCGCCTCGCCGAGGGCCGCCACCGCCTCGTCCGGTACGGTGCCCAGCACCAGCGGGTACGGCGGTGTGCACAGCAGTCCGCCGGCCACGGCGCCGTCCGCGCCGGTCCACCAGCCGAACACCGGGGTGTCGTCGGAGTAGGCGTGTGGTCCCCGGCGGTGCAGCCCGCCGGCCACCGTCAGCAGCAGGGTGTTGGACACGGGGTCGGCGGCCACGGCCGGGCCCGCCGCGGCCTGCCAGGCCGCCAGGTCTTGGGTGAAAGTCCATGTCATGCCCCGCATGATGCAGCCCGGCCGGGCACCCCCGCATCCGGGTTGGCAGCAGTTGATTCGGCTGTAGGTCACGGTGGGTCATACAGTCCCCCACATGAGTGACGAGGCTGAGGACTGGATCTCTGCGGGCAAGGCGGCGAAGCGGCTGGGGGTGTCTACTCGGACGCTGCGCCGCTACACCCTGGAAGGGGTGTTGGAGGACCGGCGTTCCCCGGGTGGCCGGCGGGTGTTCCGTGTGGCGGATCTGGACGCGGTCGCGCGTCGGCGGGGGAACCTGGCTGTGTCTGCGGCGGGTTCAGTGGTGTTGTACGGGCGGGTGTCCTCGCACCGGCAGCGCGCCGAGGGTGACCTGGAGCGGCAGATGGAGCGGCTGCGGATGGCGGCCGGGGACCGCGCCGTGGCCGGGGAGTTCACCGATGTCGCCTCGGGGCTGTCGGACAAGCGCAAGGGCCTGCGGCGGGCGCTGCGGGCCTGCCAGGCGGAGGCGGTGACGGTGCTTCTGGTGACGCAGGAGGAGCGGCTGGCCCGGTTCAGTACCGGTCTGCTGGCGGAGGTGGTGCTGCCGTCGTGGGGGTGCCGGCTGGAGGTCGTGGGCGGGGACGAGGAGCTCGACGGGAGCGAGGAGGGGGAGCTGGTCCGGGACATGATCGCGGTCGTCACCTCCTTCTCGGGCCGCCTGTACGGGGCTCGTTCCGCGAAGGCCCGCGCGCTCACGTCCGTGGTCAAGTCCACCGTCGGAGAAGCTGATTTGTAGGCCACAGCTGGACATGCATAGGATTTCTTCGCGAGTTGAGAACATCGAACGGGAAGGGGGTCGTGGTCGTGGCGAGGAAGCGCAGCAGCAAGAAGCGCGAACTGCGGACGATCGCGGCCCCCTTCACCGTTTCCGCTCCGACCGGCGCCCGCATCCGTGCCCGTGCCCGTGTCAGTGCCCGGGACGCGGAGGTGCTGCTCCTGGTCGGCGAGCACCTCGGCCACCATCAGCGGGCCGACCTCGCCGAGCGTGTACGTATCGGCAAGGTGCCGGTGAAGGACAATCAGCGGGCCCGGCGGAAGAAGTCCCTCACCGCCCTCTCGTCCTCCCGCTGGGCCGGGGCCATGACCCGCGCCTCGGAGGACCAGTACCAGCTGTCGCTGCGGGCCCTGTTCGACGAGCGCGCCTGCCTGCGCCGCGCTGTCCGCACCATCGCCAAGCGTCTGGCCGCGCCGTGCGGGCAGCGCTCGAAGGGCGGTGTCCGCGGCTACCCGACCCAGGCCGAACGTTTCGAGAAGCAGCGCCGCCTGGCGGTACTCACGGCCCGTCTCGCGGGCGTCGAGGAGCGCATCGAAGCCGGACGCCCCTCGATCACGGTCGGGGGCGGGCGCCTGGTGAAGGCGCGCCACAACCTGGATGCCGCGCAGCTGACAGAGCGGGAATGGCGGCAGCAGTGGGAAGCCGGCAGATTGTTCCTCACCGCGGACGGCGAGTCCGGCGCCCCGCACGGCAACTACACCATCACCGTCGACCCCGGCACGGGGGCCGTGTCGATGGTGCTGCCCGAACCGCTGCGGCATCTGGCGAACGCGCCCCGCGTCCGCTACCTGTTCTCCTTCACCATCGCCTTCCACCACCGCCGCGAAGAGTGGCTGGACCGGGCGACCGCGAACCGGGCCGTGCGCTACGACTTCACCCACGACCCGGGCCGTGACCGCTGGTACCTGGACGCCTCCTGGGCCGCCGAGGCGGTCGCACTGCCTGCGCCGGAAGAGATCCGCCAGCTCGGGGAGAAGCTCCTCGGGGTCGACCTGAACGCCGACCACCTCGCCGCGTACGTCCTCGACGTCCACGGCAACCCCGTCGGCCGGCCCATCACCGTACCGATCGACCTGACCGGGCCCACGTCTCAGCGGGACGGCCGGCTGCGGGCCGCGATCTCCGAACTGATCCGCATCGCCCGCGCCCACCGGTGCGTGGGCATCGCGATCGAGAACCTGGGCTTCGGCGATGCCCGCGCCACCGGCCGCGAGACCATGGGCCGCGGGAAGCGGGGGAAGACATTCCGCCGCACCGTCGCCGGCATCCCCACGGCCAAGTTCCGTGAGCGTCTGCGCTCGATGGCCTTCCATGCGGGCCTGGTCGTCATCGCCGTCGACCCCGCCTACACCAGCGTCTGGGGCGAGCGGTACTGGAAGACCCCGCTCCAGCACAACAACCAGCAGACCACCGTCACCCGCCACCACGGCGCCTCGGTGGCCATTGGACGACGCGCCCTCGGGCACCGAGCACGGCGTCGGCCAGGTGTGACCGCACACGACCAGCGGATCGTGGCGCGGAGAGCTACCGGCCAGACCGCACTCATCCCGAGGGCACGTGGGACCGCGAACCCACCCAGGACAGCGAGCACGCCCAACGCGGGCGGCAAGACTCGACCGGGCCAAGGTGACCAACTCGCGCTGTTCCCCGACCCCGAACACCATTCGCGGGGTCACCGGACCACCAGTCCGGTTTCATGCGATGTGGCCAACAGCGGCCAACATCGCTAAGAACGGTTTCAGGACGGCAGCCCGGGCGGCCACCACGGGGGCACGTTGTCCGGCCCGCACAGCCCCGACTCCCCGCGGACCCCGACCGGGGTCCCGTTCGCGGCGAAGTACCAGAGAACCACCACCACCAGTACCAGCAGCACGGCCGCCACACCCGCCGTCGGATGGGCCCGCCGGAGGGGCAGCCAGACCAGCACCGCGAGCAGCGCACAGCCCGGGACCAGCAGGAGCATGTTCAAGAACAGTTCGAACTTGCCGCCCGCCTCCCAGCCCGCGTCGCAGTAGGCCCTGGCGTTCGCCGCCAGCAGGTGGGCGAGGTAGCCGGAGAAGGCGCCGCACAGCGCCAGGGCGACCGCGGTCCAGATGCGTATCCGCTTCTCGGCCCGTGCCGTCGCGGCGGGCGGATGGCCGGGCGGCGGGACGGGCAGCCCGAATCCGGGTGGCGGGACCGGCGGCCCGAATCCGGGCGGTGCCTGCGGCGGGCGGCCCGGCGGCGCAGGGGCCGGCGGCGGGGCAACCTGCGGCGGGCGGGCCTGCTGCGCGGCGTGCGGCGGCGGCCCGGGCGGCGGAGCGCCCTGCGGAAGATCGTTTCCTGTCACGTCCCGTCGTGACGCGCACGCCGTCCGCTACGGTTCCGTGAACCTGGCCCCCGCGTCCCGCAGCCGCGAGTGCAGCTCGGCGAAGACCGCCGCGGCCCGGTCGCCCGGCCAGTCCGACGGCAGCAGGTCGTGCGGCAGCCCGGGGTCCGCGTACGGGAGCCGCCGCCAGCTGTCCAGGGCGAGCAGGTAGTCCCGGTAGGCCTCCTCCGGGGTGGGGGAGCCGCCCTGCTGGAGGGCCCGCAGCACCGGCTCGTGCCGGTCGAGGAACGCCTCGTGCTCCTTGGCCAGGGCCGTCAGGTCCCACCAGCGGGCAACCGCCTCGGCGGTCGCGGCGAAGCCGAGGTGCTCGCCGCGGAACAGCTCCACGTAGCCCGTCAGGTGCAGCCGGTTCAGGGTGTGCCCGGTCTCCTCGTACAGGTGGGCCGGGGCGATCCACACGCCGGGCGCGACCGAGCCGAAGCCGAGCCGGGCCAGCCGGGAGCGGAGCAGGTGCCGCTTGGCCCGCTCCTGCTCGGGCACGGAGAACACCGCGACCAGCCATTCGCCCGTGCCGCGGGCGACGCGGTCGCCGTAGATCCGCCGGTCGCCGTCGTCCAGCAGCTGCCGGGCCTCCTCGGAGAGCTCGTACCCGGCGGAGCCGTCCGCGGCCCGCGCGGGCAGCAGGAAGCCGCGCCGCTTGAGCCGGGACACCGACGAACGCACCGACGGGGCGTCCACGCCGGCCGCGCCCAGCAGGCGGACCAGCGCGGACACCGGCACCGGGCCCTCGAAGGACCGCCCGTAGGCGCCGTAGAAGGTGACGATCAGGGATCGCGGAGTGTGCTGCTCGGCCACGAGTTCACTGTAGATCGCGCAGCCGGAACCGCTGCAGTTTCCCCGTCGCCGTCCGCGGCAGCGAGGACAGGAAAACGAACGACCGCGGGCATTTGTGGGGGGCCAGCTCCGCCCGCATGAAGGCCCGCAGGGCCTCCTCCGTCAGAGTGGCGCCCTGGCGGGGCACCGTGTACGCGACCACGATCTGCCCGCGTCGCTCGTCCGGGCGGCCCACGACCGCGGCCTCCGCCACGTCCGGGTGGCGCATCAGCGCTTCCTCCACCTCCGGGCCCGCGATGTTGTAACCCGCCGAGATGATCATGTCGTCGGCGCGGGAGACGTACCGGAAGTAGCCCTCCGCATCGCGTACGTAGGTGTCGCCGGTCAGGTTCCAGCCGTCCCGTACGTACTCCTCCTGGCGCGGATCGGCCAGGTACCGGCAGCCCACGGGGCCGCGCACGGCGAGCAGCCCCGGCTCGTCGTCCGCGACGGGCCGCCCGGAGCCGTCCACGATCCGGGCCTGCCAGCCGGGCACCACCCGGCCCGTGGTGCCCGGGCGGATGTCGTCGTCGGCGGCGGAGATGAAGATGTGCAGCAGTTCGGTGGCGCCGATCCCGTTGATGATCCGCAGCCCGGTGCGCTCGTACCAGGCGTGCCAGGTCGCCGCGGGCAGGTTCTCGCCCGCCGAGACGCAGCGGCGCAGCGCCGACAGGTCGTAGGCGCCGGCGTCGTACGGGCCCAGGGTGTCGAGCATCGCCCGGTAGGCGGTGGGGGCGGTGAACAGGACCGTCACCCGGTGCTGGGCCAGCGCGGGCAGCAGGGTGCGCGGGCCGGCCTGCTCCAGCAGCAGCGCGGAGGCCCCGGCGCGCAGCGGGAAGACGACGAGCCCGCCGAGGCCGAAGGTGAAGCCGAGCGGCGGGCTGCCCGCGAACACGTCGTCGGGGCGGGGGCGCAGCACGGTGCGGGAGAAGGTGTCGGCGACGGCGAGCAGGTCGCGGTGGAAGTGCATGCAGCCCTTGGGGCGGCCGGTGGTGCCGGAGGTGAAGGCGATCAGGGCGACATCGTCGGCGGAGGTCGGCACGGCGGGGAACGGCGCCCCGTGCCGCTCCGCGAGACGCAGCAGGTCCCCGGGGTCCTTGCCGCCGTACGGGGTGATCCGCAGGTCCGGCACCCCGGCCCGGGCCAGGTCGTCCAGCAGGTCCGCGTGGCACAGCGCGTGCCGTACCCGGGCCATCGCGCAGACCGTCGCCAGCTCGTGCGCCCGCTGCTGCGCCAGGACGGTGACGGCGACCGCGCCCGCCTTCAGCACGGCGAGCCAACAGGCGGCGAGCCAGGGTCCGGTGGGCCCGCGCAGCAGCACCCGGTTGCCGGGGACGACGCCCAGGTCGGCGGTGAGCACGTGGGCGATGCGGTCGACCCGGTCGCGCAGCTCCCCGTACGACCAGACCTCGCCGGTGCCGGTGCGGAAGGCCGGACGGTCCGGCCCGAAGCGGTCGATGGTGGCGTCGAGGAGCTCGGTTCCGCAGTTGAGCCGGTCCGGATAGGCCAGCTCGGGCAACTCGAAGAGGAGCCGCGGCCAGGCGTGGGGCGGCGGCAGGTGGTCACGCGCGAAGGTGTCGGCGTGGGCGGAAGGCTTGAGCTCCAAGGCGGGTTCGCCCCCTTGCGACGGCAGCGGCCCCCGGCGGGGGACCGAAGTGGGTGGAGCCGGCCGTGCGGACTCTCCCGGCCGCGGCCGGAAGACACTGCCAGGAGCGTATCGTGATGGTGACGGCAGTCAACAGGACGCGATAGAACCGGGGATGTCCGCATGAACGGATTCGCGCTCGGAGCAGAACAAGAGGAGTGGTGCGGGCGGTTGCGCGCGCTGTCGGCCGCCCGGCTGCGGCCGCTCGCCGACAAGGGGGAGCCGGGGAGGGTCAACCGGCCCCTGCTCGCGGAGCTGGGGGAGCTCGGCCTGCTGGAGCGGGTCTTCGACGCGGGGGCCCTGGAGCTGTGCCTGCTGCGCGAGTCGCTCGCGTACGGCTGCACCGAGGCGGAGACGGCCCTCGCCCTCCAGGGGCTCGGCGCGCACCCCGTGCTCGCGGCGGGCACCGCGGCGCAGCGGGAGCGCTGGCTGCCGCAGGTGCGGGCCGGGCGGGCGGTGGCGGCCTTCGCGCTGAGCGAGCCGGGCGCCGGCTCGGACGCGGCGGCCCTGGCCCTGACAGCCGAGGCCGACGGGCCGCGGGCGGCCCGGTCCGCCGCCGGACCGGGCAGCGGGTCCGGGTCGGAGGCCGGATCGGGGCGCGGCGCCGGGTCCGGGCCGGGTGCCGGACCGGGTCCGGGCGCCGGGTCCGGGCGCCGGGCCGGGTCCGGGCGGGGCTGGCGGCTCAGTGGGGAGAAATGCTGGATCTCCAACGCCCCCGAGGCGGACTTCTACACCGTGTTCGCCCGAACGGGTGAGGCGCCCGGCGCCCGGGGGGTCACCGCCTTCCTCGTCCCCGCCGACCGGCCCGGCCTGACCGGCGAACCCCTGGACATGCTCTCCCCGCACCCCATCGGCAAGCTCGTCTTCGACGGGGTCCCCGTCGGCCCCGAGGACCTGCTGGGCGAGCCCGGCCGCGGCTTCGCCGTGGCGATGGCCACCCTGAACCTGTTCCGGCCCAGTGTGGGGGCCTTCGCGGTCGGCATGGCGCGGGCCGCGCTCGACGCGACCCTCGCGTACACGGCCCGGCGGCCCGCCTTCGGCGGTGTGCTGGGCGACCTTCAGGCGGTGGGGCACCGGGTGGCGGAGATGGCCACCCGGACCGAGGCCGCCCGGCTGCTGGTCTACGCGGCGGCGGGCGCGTACGACGCCGGCGCGCCGGACGTGCCGCGCCGCTCGGCGATGGCGAAGCTGCTGGCGACGGAGACCGCCCAGTACGTGGTCGACCACGCGGTCCAGCTGCACGGGGCGGTCGCCCTGCAGCGCGGCCACCTGCTGGAACACCTCTACCGGGAGGTCCGGGCGCCCCGCATCTACGAGGGCGCGAGCGAGGTCCAGCGCACGATCATCGCGCGGGAGCTGTACCGGTGAGCGTCGAGCGCATCAACCCGGCGGAGCTCTCCCCGCCGGCGGGCTTCTCCCACGCGGTGGCCGCGACCGGATCCCGGCTGGTCTTCCTGGCCGGGCAGACCGCACTGGACACCGCGGGCAAGGTGGTCGGGGCGACCCTGCCCGAGCAGTTCGAGCGCGCCCTGGCCGGTCTGCTGGCGGCCCTTGCCGCGGCCGGCGGCGCCCCCGCGGACCTGGTGCGGGTCACGGTCTACGCCGTCGACGTGGCCGCGTACCGTGCCCACGCCCCCGAACTCGGGCGGATCTGGCGCCGGTTGGCGGGCCGTGACTATCCGGCGATGGCGGTGGTCGGCATCGTCCGCCTCTGGGACGAGGACGCGATGGTCGAGCTGGACGGTATCGCCGTCCTCGATGCATAGCCGAACCGCCGGGAACCCCGGAAGCCCTTTCCGTATGGCGAGAAGGACCAGTTCAAGCCGGTGGTCTCGACCTTCCCTTTGACACGGAAGGGGGTACGAGGGAGGGTGGAAATGCCCTTTCTGTAGGCATTCGTCAACAATGCTCGGAGGTGCATGATCATGCGCCGTGGGATCATTGCGGCGGTTGTTGCAGGTGCCGCCGGAGTCACGCTCGGCCTGACACCCGTGAGCGGTGCGTTCGCCGCAGCGCTTCCCGAGACCCAACCGACCACGCAGACCGGCGACTGGTGCGACTGGCGCAGCAACTGGCGCGGCGACTGGCGCGACTGGCGCGACTGCTGCGACCGCTGGAGCCGACACGACCGTGACTGGTGCTGGGACAACTGGCGGGACCACGGAAACTGGCGGGACCACGGAAACTGGCGCGGCGGTGACGGCCGGTTCGACGACCACCGGCACGACCACAGGGACTTCTGGAACGACCGCGGCGGACGCGGTGACTGGGTCTGGTGGTGGTGACGGTCGCGCGCACGTGACCACGGCGGAAACGGGCGAGAGACCTGGCTGAACGAACGAGAAGCATGCGGGCGGCCGCCCACGCGGCCGCCCGCACTGCTGCCCGCACCGCCACGGAAGACCGTCGGCCGGACGGTGCGCTGCCGGACACCCACCCGGACACCCTCCCGAACGGCCCCCAGCGTTTGCCGCGGGCCGCACCCCCGCCGAACCTGGCAAGTACTGCCGGACCGGAGGGACGGGTACCGATGGCGGACGTACCGATGTCGGACGTGCGAGCCCAGCGCATCGCGCGGTTCATCGAACCGCTGCGGGTCCAACCCGGGTCCACCGTGGACCTCGCCGAGGACTTCGACCCCCGCTACAAGGCGGACCTGACCAAGGAGGAGGGCATCGCCCTGCTGGCCGAGGGCGTCGAGGTGCTCGCCGAGTTCCAGGCGCGGCTGGCCGCCCAGGACTCCCGCGGCGTGCTGCTCTGCCTCCAGGCCATGGACGCCGCGGGCAAGGACGGCACGATCCGGCACGTGATGAGCGGGGTCAACCCGCAGGGCGTGCGCGTGAGCAGCTTCAAGGTGCCGTCCGATGAGGAGATCGACCACGACTACCTGTGGCGCTACCAGTGCAGGCTGCCCCGGCGCGGCGAGATCGGGATCTTCAACCGCTCGCACTACGAGGAGGTCCTCGTGGTCCGCGTGCACCCCGAGTACCTCCGGCGCCAGCGGCTGCCGGAGGAGAGGCACGACCCGGGCGTCTGGGAGCGCCGCTACCGGGAGATCAACGACTGGGAGCGGCACCTCGTCGACAACGGCTTCAGCGTGGTGAAGGTCTTCCTCAACCTCTCCAAGGAGGAGCAGCGCGAGCGGTTCCTCAGCCGGATCGACCTGCCCGAGAAGAACTGGAAGTTCTCCACCGCCGACGTCCGCGAACGCCGCCACTGGGACGCGTACCAGCGGGCGTTCTCCGAGATGCTGTCCGCCACCAGCACCGAGTGGGCGCCCTGGTACGTCGTCCCCGCAGACCGCAAGTGGTTCGCCCGCATCTGCGCGGCGGCCGTGCTCGGCCACGCCCTGATGGAGATCGACCCGCAGTACCCGACGGTCGGCGAGGAGGCCCGCAAGGACCTGAAGACCGCCAGGAGGGAACTGGAAGCGGAAGCCCCCGGCGCCCGGCACCGGGCCCCCGCCGAGGACAGCCGCAGCAAGCGCCGCAAGTAGCCCGGTTCCGGATCGGAGGTAAGAGGATGACGGCCCAGCCGGAACCGGCAGGCGAGGAGGGCGCCCCCGGCGCCTGGTACGCGCAGTCCCCGCAGGACGTCGCAGCCCGCTGCGGGGTGGATCCCGCGGTCGGCCTGCCGGCGGCCCGGGCGGCCGAGCGGCTCGCGGCCGACGGCCCGAACGCCCTGCCCGAGGAGAAGCCGAAGCCGGGCTGGCTGCGCTTCCTCGACCAGTACCGCAGCTACATGCAGATCATCCTGGTGGCCGCGGCGGTGGTGTCCCTGCTGATCCGGGAGTGGAACACCGCCATCCTGCTCGTGCTGCTCACCCTGCTGAACGCGGTCGTCGGCCTGCGCCAGGAGGGCAAGGCCGAGAGCGCCATGAACGCGCTGAAGTCGATGATGAAGGCGACGGCCCGGGTCCGCCGCGACGGCACCGAGTCGGAGATCCCGGCCGAACAGCTGGTGGTCGGGGACACCGTGCTCCTCGCGGCCGGCGACCAGGTCCCGGCGGACGGCCGGATCGTCGAGGCGAGCGCCCTGCAGATCGACGAGTCGGCCCTGACCGGTGAGAGCACCCCCGCGTCCAAGGACACGGCGACCCTCCCCGCCGAACGGCTCGGGCCGGGCGACCAGTCGAACATGGCGTTCATGAACACGCCGGTCACCCACGGCAGCGGCCTCGTCATCGTCACCGGCACGGGCAGCGGCACCGAGCTCGGGAAGATCTCCGGCATGCTCTCGGAGACCAAGCGGGAGCAGTCGCCGCTCACCCGGGAGCTCAACACGCTCACCCTGTGGATCGCCGGGGCCGCCGGCCTCACCATGGTCGTCATGTTCGCCCTCGGCCGCAGCCGCGGCCAGGCCTGGGACCTGCTCTTCGTCAGCGCCGTCTCGCTCGCCATCGCCGCGATCCCCGAGGCCCTGCCCACCGTCAGCCAGGTGATCCTCTCGGTCGGCAGCCTCAACCTGGCCCGGCGCAACGCGATCGTCAAGGAGCTGGCGTCCGTCGAGACCCTCGGCTTCACCTCGGCCATCAACTCCGACAAGACCGGCACCCTGACGATGAACCAGGTGACCGTCGTCGAGGTGATCAGCCCCACCGACCGGTACACCGTGTCCGGCACCGGCTACCGCCTCGACGGCAAGGTCCACCACGCCGCCGGGACCTCCGCCGGCATCGAGGACGCCGTCCTGCCCTACCTGGTCGCGAGCGACGCCAAGCTGGTGGACGGCCAGGTCGTCGGCGACCCCACCGAGGGCGCCCTCCTCGTCCTCGGCCACAAGGCCGGACTGGACATCGAGGAGACCCGGGACCGCCTGCCCCGCCTCGCCACCCTCCCCTTCGACCCCACCTACAAGCTGATGGCCACCTTCAACGCGGCCAAGGACGCCTCGGGCCGCAAGGTGGTCCGCTGCTTCGTCAAGGGCGCCGCACCCGCGGTCATGGGACGCGCCACCACCGCGCTCGCCGCGGGCACCCCCATCCCCTGGGACGAGGACCTGGACCGCCGCGCCCAGGAGCAGATCAACCGGATGGCCGCCGACGGGCGCCGGGTGATGGCCGCCGCCGTCCGCGACCTCGACCCGGCGGACTTCGACCCGGACGGCGACCTGCTCGCCCTCGTCACCGGCCTGCACATGGTCAGCCTCGTCGGCATGGTCGACCCGCCGCGCGAGGAGTCCAAGGCGGCCGTCGCCGACGCCCAGGCCGCCCACATCCGGGTCCGCATGGTGACCGGCGACGACGTCACCACCGGCGCCGCCATCGCCCGGCAGCTCGGCATCCCCGGCGAGGCCGTCCTCGGGGCCGACTTCGCCGCCCTCCCCGAGCAGGAGCAGCTGGACCGGATCGACGGGATCGGCGTCCTCGGCCGTGTCGCCCCCGAGCACAAGGTGCTCCTCGCGGACATCCTCAAGAAGAAGGGCGACGTCGTCGCCATGACCGGCGACGGCGTCAACGACGCGCCGGCCATCAAGGCCGCCGACATGGGCATCGCCATGGGCAGCGGCACCAGCGTCGCCAAGAACGCCAGCCGCATGATCCTCTCCGACGACAACTTCGCCACGATCATCCACGCCGTGGCGGAGGGCCGGAAGCTCTACGACAACCTCACCAAGTACATCCGGTTCGTCCTGGTCCTGCTGGTCACCTTCGTCCTGACCTTCCTCGGCGCCGCCCTGTTCAACATCGCCGCCGGCGAACCGTTCACGCCCCCGCAGGTCCTGTGGATCCACTTCGTCGTCAACGCGCCCTTCGGCTTCGCCCTCGGCTTCGACCGCGAGACCCCGGGCCTGATGCAGCGGATCCCCCGCCCCCGCGGGGAGACGGTGCTGACCGGCCGGCTGATGGTCACCGTCGGCCTCGCCGGGCTGGCCCTCACCGTCGCCCTGCTCGGGCTGATCCGGCTGGGGCAGGAGCGCTACGGCAGCGCCGAGGCCGGCAACTCCATCGCGTTCACGGCGTTCGCGCTCTGCCTGATCGTGGCCGCCTTCGAATGCCGCAGCGAGACGGCCTCCGTGCTGAGCCCGAGCACCTTCGACAGCAAGCAGATGAACTGGGCGGCCCTCGCGGAGCTGGCCCTCGCGGTCATGTCCACCCAGATGGACGGCTTCCGGCGGATGCTCGACACCACCGAGCTCACCCTCCGGCAGTTCGGTTGGGCCGTGCTGGCCGCCCTCGCCCTGCTGGTCCTGTGGGAGCTCGGCAAACTGGTCCGCCGCGCCCGCCGCGCCCGCGGAGCCCACGGGGTGCCGGCCGCGGGGTGAGGGGGCGGCGAGCCGGGCCGGTACCCCCGCGCCAGCCCCCGCCCCCGTACCCGTGCGCGTACCCGCTGCGGGGTCAGCCCTCCAGCAGCGTCCCCATCCACTCCTCGATGCCGGCCACCGTGCGGGGCAGGGCGCCCGACATCAGCCGGGCGCCCGTCGCCGTGACGACCAGGTCGTCCTCGATGCGCACGCCGATGCCGCGCAGCTCCGGCGGCAGGGTCTCGTCGTCGGGCTGCAGGTACAGGCCCGGCTCGACGGTGAGCACCTGCCCCTCCTCCAGGACCCCGTCCAGGTATGTCCCGGCCCGCGCCTTCGCGCAGTCGTGGACGTCCAGTCCCAGCATGTGGCCGCTGCTGCACAGGGTGTACCGCCGGTGCAGGTCGCCCGCCGCGTTCTTGAGCACGCCCCACTCGGCGAGCCCCTCCGCGATCACCCGCATGCCGGCCCGGTGGAAGTCCCGGAAGCTGGCGCCCGGGCGGAGCGCGGCGATGCCGGCCTCCTGGGCGGCGAGGACGAGCTCGTACACCTGCCGCTGGACGGGGGAGAAGCGCCCCGACAGCGGGAGGGTGCGGGTGATGTCGGCCGTGTAGAGGGTGTCGGTCTCCACGCCCGCGTCCAGCAGCAGCAGGTCGTCGCGGTTCAGCCGCCCGTCGTTGCGGATCCAGTGCAGGACGCACGCGTGGGCGCCGGACGCGGCGATGGTGTCGTAGCCGGTGCCGTTGCCCTCGGTTCGGGCGCGCAGGCCGAAGACCCCCTCGATCCACCGCTCGCCGCGCGGGTGCGCGAGGGCGCGCGGCAGTGCCCGTACGACGTCCTCGAAGCCGGCGGCGGTGTGGTCGACGGCGAGCTGGAGCTGTCCGACCTCCCAGGCGTCCTTCACCAGGCGCAGTTCGGAGAGCGCGGCGGCGAGTTCGGCGTCGGTGGCGGGGTTGCGGCCCTCCGGGGTGCCGAGGGTGTCCAGGCGGTCGCAGCGCAGGCCGGTCAGGCGCTCGGCCTCCGCGAGGTCGGGGCGGCGGCCGACCCAGAACTCTCCGTAGCGGCGGTCCCGGTAGAACTCCTCGCTGCCGCCGGTGCGGGGGGAGCGGGGGCGCAGGTACAGCACGGCCTCGTGGCCGTGCGGGCCCGAGGGCTCCAGGACGAGGACGTGGCCCACCTGGTCCTCGCCGGTGAGGCCGGTGAGCCAGGCGTACGCGCTGTGGGGGCGGAAGCGGTGGTCGCAGTCGTTGGAGCGGACCTTGAGCTCGCCGGCCGGGATGATCAGCCGTTCGCCCGGGAAGCGTGCCGAGAGCCGGGCGCGGCGGGCGGGGGTGGCGTCGTACGCGGGGACGCGGACCGAGTCGGGCAGGGGTGAAGCGGCCCAGTCCCCGGCCATGAATCGGGACAACTCGGGGGATACCGGCAGGTCGTGACTGCCGATGTTGAGGCGGGGGGATGCGTCGGACACGTCGGGCTCCCTCGGGAAGACGCGAACTGGTGGGCGCACAGGTCTTGTCAGTGCAATTTCACATTACTATGTTACAGCTCACACCGCGGCGCGTTAATCCCCGTCAAACGCCGTGTGACGCAGGCCGGTTCGCCTTTTTTCACACCACGCACCCCTTGCGCGCCATGTCCCCCACCTCCCCTCCCCACAGGAGTCCTTGGTGTCCCAGCACAGAGTTGTGCGTACGTCCCTCCTCTCCGCCGCCGTGGCGGTCACCCTCCTCGCGACGGCCGGCCAGGCCGTCACGCAGGCCGCGGAGCCGGCCGCCGCCCCCGCCAAGGCGCCGGCCGCCGCCCCGGCCGCCTTCACCGGCGGGGCGCCCGGAGCGAACCCGTTCGACGAGGTCGACCGCCTGGCCTCGCCGAAGGAGGCCGTCCCCGCGCCCGACCGCGCCCCCGGCGCCGACCGGCCCGCCGAAGCCGCAGCGGGAGGCGGAGCCGGAGCCGGAGCCGGCACCGCCGCCGGCGGCCGGATCCCCGGCGCGGCCACGGCCGCCGCTGCGCCCGCCGAGCGCACCGAGAAGAACCGCAAGGCGGCCGCAGCCCAGGCCGCCCCCACCGGCCGGACCCTCGCGGCCGGCGTGCCCTGCACCCTCGACGGGATCACGGGCCTTTCCCCCGAGCAGTTCGCCGACTTCCTCGGCGACCAGGCCGTCCTGGCCGACGGCTGTCTGCGGGGGCTGATCTGGACCTGGGACGCCCGCCTGGCCCCGGTCATGTCCGATGCGCACGTCCAGGCCGTGTCGCGGCGGATATCCTCGCTGGCCGCCGCCCACGACGGCCGCAACTCCTCCCACCTGGAGGAGATGTTCACGTACCTGCACGCGGTCGCCTACCACGACCACTCCCGCTCCGAGATCGACGTCACCGACGCCCCGACCGTGGACGCCATGCGCCGGGCCGTCGCCGACTTCGGGGCCGCGGCCCGCACCTTCGACGTCACCGCGTCCAACGCCCGCACCCTGCGCGAGGCCCTCTACGCCGGCAGCGCCCCCGGCCTGCGCCAGCACCAGCTCGGTATCGTCAAGCAGGTCCTGGCCACCATGGACCCGTCCCACCCCGCCACCCACAAGGACGCGGCCTGGGCGGGCGCCGCCCTGGCGGCCCTCTCCGTGAACTACCTCGGCGTCTACCCGGGCAACCAGGACGCCGCCTTCCACGCGGCGGTCGCGGCGGACCCCGCGTACCGCGCCGTCTTCAAGGCCTTCGCCTCGTACGGCCACCTCAAGGACACCGGCAACTCCTGGGTGGCGCGCGACGCCCTCGGCGAGTACGGCCGCTTCGGCCAGGTCCCCGCCCTGAAGGAGCAGGTCGTCGCGGACCTCGGGGCCCTGCTCGCGACGGCCCGGTCCACGTTCGGCGACGGCAGCGAGCAGTGGGCGAAGGTCGTCTCCTGGCTCAACTTCTACGAGGCGTGCAAGCCGTACGGGGTGTGCAAGGAGGACATCGAGAAGCAGCTCTTCCCGAACACCTTCACCTACGACAACGGCGCCATCAAGGTCCGCACCGCCCTCGACCGGGCCACCGTCGACCAGCTCTACTACGCCAGCAAGCAGGTCAAGACGCAGTACCACCGCGTCCTCGGCACCGACCAGCCGCTCGCCGGCGACCCCAACAGCACGCTGAACATCGTGCTGTACGCCTCCCGCGCCGACTACGTGAACTACCACCCCATCCTGACCGGGTACAGCACCAACAACGGCGGCATCTACATCGAGAACGGCGCCACCTTCTACACGTACCAGCGGCGCGTCCCGCAGGACTCCTCCCTCACCCTCGAAGAGCTCTTCCGCCACGAGTACACGCACTACCTCAACGGCCGCTTCGCCGTCCCCGGCTTCTTCGGCGAGGGCCCCTGGTACGAGGGCGACCGCACGACCGCGATGGACGAGGGCACCGCCGAGTTCTTCGACGGCGCCACCCGCGACAACGGCATCGCCGTCCGCAAGTCCCTCGTCAAGAGCATCATCAGTGACACGGCGGGCGGCGGCCCCCGCATGTCGGTCGAGCAGCTGCTCAACGCCACGTACGACGGCGACGGCTTCCGCTTCTACAGTTACGCCGGCACGTTCTTCGAGTTCCTGTGGACCGAGAAGCCCTCGCTGCTGCGCGAGATGTACACGCACCTGCGCAACAACGACGTCGCCAAGTACGACGCCTGGCGGAACCGGATGGGCGGGGACACCTACCTCCAGCGCGACTACGACCGCTTCCTGGACGCGCAGATCGCCAAGGTGGACGAGCTGTTCGTGCCGAACACCACCTACACGCCCAACGAGCGGCTGCGCGACTCGGCGCTCGCGAACGTGAAGTCGGCCTTCTCGGCGGCCACGTACAACACGCCGGACTGCGTGGAGAACGGGGACCCGGGCAAGCGCCGGTTCACCTGCACCGGGCGGATCACCGCGAACCTGAAGAACTGGCGCAGCGACGACCAGAACTTCAAGGACATGTCGGAGACGGTCGACTACTTCATCCTCGACCGGGCGGGCGCGGCCTCCAACAACCTCGCCGACATGAACTGCTCCTTCGGCCCGGTGGAGATCTGGGACAACCGCAAGGCCGGCACGTCGAGCTACAGCTGCGAGGGCCCGCTCCGCAGCTGACCCGGCACCGGCGGCCGGTCCCGTTTCCGACACGGTCGGGCGGGGGGCGGGACCGGCCGCCGGACACCCGTGACCCGGGCCCCTCCGGGGTCTGGGCACCCCATAAAGAATGTGACATATTACTGCCGTGCCCAAGAGAAACCCTCTGGACGTCGTGATCATCGGCGCCGGCGTCGTCGGAGCCGCCTGCGCCTACTACGCGGCCCGCTCCGGACTGCGCGTCGCCGTCGTCGACCGCGGCCCCGTCGCCGGCGGCACGACCGGCGCCGGCGAAGGCAACCTGCTCGTCTCCGACAAGGAGGCCGGCCCGGAACTCGACCTCGCCCTGCTCTCGGCGCGCCTGTGGCGCGAACTCGCCGCAGCGCTCCCGCAGGAGGTCGAGTACGAGCCCAAGGGCGGCCTCGTCGTCGCCCCCGACGAGGCCACGCTGGAGGCCCTGCGCGCCTTCGCCAAGGGCCAGCGCGCCGCAGGGGTCGACGTGGTCGAAGCCGCCCCCGACGACCTCCCGCAACTGGAGCCCCATCTGGCCCCCGGCCAGGCGGGCGGCTTCCACTACCCGCAGGACGCCCAGGTCCAGCCCGCCCAGGCCGCGGCCCGGCTCCTCGCGGCCTCGGGGGCCGAAGTCCACCTCGGCGAGGAGGTCACCGCGATCCTGCGCACCCCCGGCGGCGCCGTCCGCGGAGTCCGCACGCGATCCCGCGAACTGGCCGCTCCCGCCGTGGTCAACGCCGCCGGCACCTGGGGCGGCCGCATCGCCGAACTCGCCGGCGTCACCCTGCCGGTGCTCCCGCGCCGCGGCTTCGTCCTGGTCACCGAGCCGCTGCCGCGGGTGGTCCGGCACAAGGTCTACGCCGCCGACTACATCGCCGACGTCGCCAGCGGCTCCGCGGCCCTGCAGTCCTCGGCCGTCGTCGAGGGCACCCCGGCGGGCCCGGTCCTGATCGGCGCGACCCGGGAGCGGGTCGGCTTCGACCGCTCCCTGTCGACCGAGGCCCTGCGCCGCCTCGCCGCCCAGGCGGCCGCGCTCTTCCCGGTCCTGGCCGACGTGCGGATCCTGCGCACCTACCACGGCTTCCGGCCCTACCTCCCGGACCACCTCCCGGCCATCGGCCCGGACCCGCGGGTCCCCGGCCTGCTGCACGCCTGCGGCCACGAGGGCGCGGGCATCGGCCTGGCCCCGGCCACGGGCACCCTGATCACCGCAGCCCTAACAGCCACCCACCCCCCTCTGAACCCCACCCCGTTCCACCCCGACCGCTTCCCACCGGGGTGAATCCGGCCCACCCGGCGCGCGGGCCGGGTAAATCCAGCCCGTCCGGCGTTTGAGGACCTGGGGGTCCGGGGGCGGAGCCCCCGGGATACGGAGAAAGGGCGGGGCGTGGGGGTCCCCCCGGACGGAGTCTGGGGGAGAGACGGCTCCGCGCAGCGGCCCACATCACCACCCCGACGCAAGGCCCCCGGCACCCCCCACCGGCCGTCCGCGCGACACCGAACGCCCCACCCCGAGGGAGAACCGACGATGAGCCACCCCACCCACACCCCGCGGCCCCCGAACCCGGACCGGAGGTCCCCCCGCGGACTGGTCGGCGGCTCCCCCCAGGCCACGTACGTGCTCCGCTTCGACGGCCGCGACCTCACCGCCCAGGCGGGCCAGAGCATCGCCGCCGTCCTGTGGGCCGCCGGCATCCTCGCCTGGCGGACGACGCGCCACGGCGGCGCCCCCCGCGGGGCGTTCTGCGGCATCGGCAGCTGCTACGACTGCCTGGTCACCGTCAACGGCCGCCCGAACCAGCGCGCCTGCCTCGTCCCCGCCCGCCCCGGGGACGTCGTCACCACCCAGGAAGGGACCGGCCGTGCCGACCTCGCCGTCTGACAGCCCGGTCGACCTCGCCGTCGTCGGCGCCGGCCCGGCCGACCTCGCGATCGTCGGCGCCGGCCCGGCCGGCCTCGCCGCGGCGGTCGCCGCTGCCGGCTTCGGTCTGCGCGTCACCCTCCTGGACGCGGGGGAGCGGACCGGCGGCCAGTTCTACCGCCATCCCGCGCCCGCCCTCGGCGCCGCCCGTCCGGAGGCCCTCCACCACGGCTGGGCCGCGTTCGCCGCGCGCGATGCCGCTCTGCGGGCCCACGCGGCGGCCGGCCGCATCACGTACCTGCCCGCCCACCACGTCTGGACGGTGGTCCCGCAGGACAAAACACCCACTCCCACCTGGATCCTGCACGCCGTGGCCGGCCCCGACGAACTCCCCGCCACGGTCCGCGCTCGCGCGGTCCTCCTGGCCACGGGGGCGTACGAGCGCCAGCTCCCGTTCCCCGGCTGGACCCTGCCCGGGGTCGTCGGGGCCGGCGGGGCCCAGGCCATGCTGAAGTCCGGGCTGGTCCTGCCCGGCCGGCGGGTCGTCGTCGCGGGGAGCGGCCCGCTGCTGCTCGCGGTGGCCGGCTCGCTCGCCGCCGCCGGGGCCCGGGTCCCGGCCGTGGTGGAGGCCGCCGCCTACACCGCGTACGCCCCGCACCTCCCGGCCCTGCTGCGCAACCCCGGCAAGCTCGCCGAGGGCGCCATGTACGGCAGCGCCCTGCTGCACCGGCACATCCGGCTGCTCACCCGGCACGCCGTGACGGAGGCCCACGGCACCGGCCGGGTGGAGGCGGTCACCGTGGCCCGCCTGGACCGGGACTGGCGGCCGCTGCCCGGCACGGCCCGCCGGATCCCCTGTGACGCGGTGGCGGTGGGCCACGGGCTCGTGCCCCAGCTGGAGCTGGCCACGGGCCTCGGCTGTGCCACGCGCGGCGCGGCCGACGGCACGGCCGCCCTGCAACTCGACGCGCTGCAGCGCACCTCCGTGCCCGGCGTCTGGTCCGCCGGCGAGACCGGCGGGGTCGGCGGCGCCCAACTGGCCCTGGTCGAGGGGGAGATCGCCGCCCGTGCGATCGCCGGCCGGCCGGTCCCGGCCGCGCTGGCCCGCCGTCGTGCCCGGCTGCGGGCCTTCGCCGACGCGATGGGCGGGGCCCACCGTCCGGGGGCCGGCTGGACCGGCTGGTTGCGCGACGACACCGATGTCTGCCGGTGCGAGGAGGTGCCGGCCGGCCGGATCCGGGAGGCGGTCGCCGACCTCGGCGCCCGGGACGCCCGTACCGCCAAGCTGCTCACGCGCGCCGGGATGGGCTGGTGCCAGGGCCGGATGTGCGGTCCGGCGGTCGCGGCCCTGGCCGCCGATGGCAAGCCGGAGCCGGACCGGCGCCCCCTGTCCTGCCCGGTGCCGCTGCGCCACCTCGCCGAACTTCCGCCTGCCGACCGCTGAACCGCAGCCGCCCCGTGCCCGAACCGCGGGGTCCGGACCCTTGTGGCCGCATCACACCCACTAGTAAAATGTCACACACCACACTAGGGAGCTCTCACATGACCGACACCCGCACCCGCCCCTGGCACGGCATCATGGTCGCCACCGCGCTGCCGCTGCGCGAGGACCTCAGCGTCGACTTCGACGCCTACGCCGAACACGTCGCCTGGCTCATCGCCAACGGCTGCGACGGCGTGGTCCCCAACGGCTCCCTCGGCGAGTACCAGACCCTCACCGACGAGGAGCGGGCCCGCGTCGTGCGCACCGCCGTCGAGGCGGCCGGCGACGGCGCCCGCGTCATGCCCGGCGTCGCCGCCTACGGCAGCGCCGAGGCCCGCCGCTGGGCCGACCAGGCAGCCGAGGCCGGCGCCGGCTCCGTCCTCCTCCTGCCGCCCAATGCCTTCCGGGCCGACGAGGAGGCCGTACGCGCCCACTACGCCGAGGCCGCCCGGGCGGGCCTGCCGGTGGTCGCGTACAACAACCCCATCGACACCAAGGTCGACCTGACCCCGGCCCTCCTGGCCCGGCTGCACGCGGACGGCAGCATCGTCGCCGTCAAGGAGTTCAGCGGCGACGTCCGCCGCGCCTACGAGATCGCCGAACTCGCCCCGGGCCTGGACCTGCTCATCGGCGCCGACGACGTCCTGCTCGAACTCGCCCTCGCCGGCGCCGTCGGCTGGATCGCCGGCTACCCCAACGCCCTGCCGCGCTCCTGCGCCACCCTGTACCGGGCCGCCGCCGCCGGCGACCTGGCCACCGCCCTGCCGCTGTACAAGTCCCTGCACTCGCTGCTGCGCTGGGACTCCAAGACCGAGTTCGTCCAGGCCATCAAGCTCTCCATGGACCTGGCCGGACGCCCCGGCGGCCCCACCCGCCCGCCCCGCCTCCCGCTCGCCGGCGAGACCGAGGCGGCCGTCCGCGCCGCCACCGAGAAGGCCCTCGCCGAGGGACTCAACTAGCCGACCGGGGGGACCCCATGCGCACGCGCCACATCTACCACGCGGTGGACTCGCACACCGAGGGCATGCCGACCCGGGTCATCACCGGGGGCGTCGGGGTGATCCCCGGCGCCACCATGGCCGAGAAGCGGCTCCACTTCATCGAGCACCTGGACCACGTCCGCACCCTGCTCATGTACGAGCCGCGCGGGCACTCCGCGATGAGCGGCGCGATCCTGCAGCCCCCCACCCGCCCCGACGCCGACTTCGGCGTGCTGTACATCGAGGTGTCGGGCCTGCTGCCCATGTGCGGGCACGGCACCATCGGGGTCGCCACCGTCCTCGTCGAGACGGGCATGGTGCCGGCCGTCGAACCGGTCACCACCGTCCGCCTCGACACCCCGGCGGGGCTCGTCAGCGTCGACGTCCGCGTCGAGGACGGGGCGGCCACCGCCGTCACCCTCACCAACGTCCCCTCCTTCTGCGTCGGACTCGACCTCAAGGCGGAGGTCCCCGGCCACGGCACCGTCACCTACGACCTCGCCTACGGCGGCAACTTCTACGCCTTCGTCGAACTCGACGCCCTCGGGCTGCCCTTCGACCGGGCCCGCAAGGACGACCTGCTCGCCGCCGGGCTCGCCGTCATGGACGCCGTCAACGCCTCCGCCGACCGGCCCGTCCACCCCGAGAACCCGTCCATCGCCGGGGTCAAGCACGTCTACCTCGCCGCCCCCGGCTCCGACGCCCGCCGCTCCCGGCATGCCATGGCCATCCACCCGGGCTGGTTCGACCGCTCGCCCTGCGGTACGGGCACCAGCGCGCGCATGGCCCAGCTGCACGCCCGCGGCCTCCTCGGCCTCGACACCGACTTCGTCAACGAGTCCTTCATCGGCACCGAGTTCACCGGCCGCCTCGTCGGCCGCACCACCGTCGGCGGCCACGAGGCGGTCGTCCCCACCGTCACCGGCCGGGCCTGGATCACCGGCACCGCCCAGTACTTCCTCGACCCGACCGACCCCTTCCCCGGAGGGTTCCTCCTTTGACTCCCGCACCCCCCACACCTTCCGCCCCTTCCGCCCCTTCCGCCCCTCGCCCCCCGCTGACCGTCCGCACGGTCGACTACCACACCGCCGCGGAGCCCTTCCGGATCGTCGACACCACCGCCCCGGGATTTCCGGCCGTGCCGCCCGGGGACACCGTCGCCGAGCGCTGCGCCACCGCCATCGGACCCGGCGGCTCCGGGACGGCCCCGCGCCCGGGCGGGCTGGACGACGTACGGCGCCTGCTCGTGCAGGAACCGCGCGGGCACGCCGGGATGTACGGCGGGTTCGTCGTGCCCCCGGACGACGACGGGGCCCACTTCGGCGTGCTGTTCTGGCACAAGGACGGCTACTCCACCGCCTGCGGCCACGGCACCATGGCGCTCGGCGCCTGGGCGGTCGACAGCGGCCGGGTCCCCGCCCCCGAGCAGGGGGACGTCGAGGTGCGGATCGACGTCCCGTCCGGGCGGGTCACCGCCACCGTGCACCGGGACGGGGGCCGCACCACCGGGGTCACCTTCCGCAACGTCCCCGCCCGGGTCACCGCCCGCAAGGTGCCCGTCGCCACCACCCTCGGCCTCGCCGAGGTGGACCTCGCGCACGCCGGCGCCTGCTACGCCTCCGTCCGCGCCCGCGACCTCGGCCTGGACGTCACCCGGGCCGCCCTGCCCGACCTGGTGCGCGCCGGGCGCGAGATCCGGGCCGCCCTCGCCACCCACCCCGGGACCTGGCACCCGGGCGGGCCGCTGCTCTCCGGTGTCTACGGGGTCATCCTCCACGAGGAGCTGCCCGGCACCCCGTTCGGCCCGCACCAGCGCAACGCCACCGTCTTCGCCGACGGGCAGGTCGACCGCTCGCCCTGCGGCTCCGGCACCTCGGCGCGGCTCGCCCTGCTGGCCGAGGACGGGCGGCTCGCGCCCGGCGAGGACCTGCTCCACGAGTCGGTGGTCGGCACGGTGTTCACGGGCCGCGTGACCCCGGACGCAGGCCCGGCGGACGTCGCCGACGGCCTGGTCACGGAGGTCACCGGCACCGCTTACCGCACCGGCGAGCACACCTTCACCCTCGACCCGCACGACACCCTCGGCACCGGATTCCTGCTGTGATCCGCCAGTTCAGTGCCACCGACATGGCCGGGCTGCTCACCCCGGCCCGGGCCGCCGACGCCCTGGCCGAGACCCTGCGCCGCGGGCTGGACCCGGAGCTCTGCCCGCAGCGCAGCGCGCTGCGGGTGCCGGGCGGGGAACTGCTGCTGATGCCGGCCGCGGCGGGGGCGTACGCCGGGGTGAAGATCGCCGGGGTGGCGCCCGGCAACCCGGCGCTCGGCCTGCCCCGCATCACCGGCTCGTACCTGCTGCTGGACGGTGCCACCCTGCAGCCGGTCGCCCTCCTCGACGCGGCCGCCCTCACGGCGCTGCGCACCCCCGCGGTCTCGGTGCTGGCGCTGCGGTACCTGGCCCCGGAGGGGCGGCCGCTGCGGCTGGTGCTCTTCGGCAGCGGGCCGCAGGCGTACGGGCACCTCGAAGCGGTGTCCGCGGTACGGGACCTGGCGGGGGCGGTGGTCGTGGGCCGCGATCCGGCCGGGGCCCGGAAGCTGGCGGCGCACGCCCGGGCCCTGGGCATCCCGGCCCGGACCGGGACGGCGGCGGACGTGGCCGACGCCGACCTGGTGGTCTGCTGCACCTCGGCCCGCACCCCGCTCTTCGACGGGCGGCTGGTGGCCCCGGACGCGGTGGTGGTGGCGGTCGGCTCGCACGAGCCGGACGCCCGGGAGACGGACACGGCGCTGGTGCGGCGGTCGGCCGTGTACGTGGAGGCGCGGACGGCGGCCCTGCGCGAGGCGGGGGACCTGCTGGTGCCGGAGGCGGAGGGGGCCATCGGCGCCGGTCATATCAACGGCACCCTGGCTGACCTGGTCGCGGGCCGGATACCGCCCGGCGGGAAGCCCGGTTGTCCACAGCTCTTCAAGAGCGTGGGCATGGCCTGGGAGGATCTTGCCGTGGCGGTGGCGCTGTACGTCGCCGCCGGGGAGAACAGCGAAACGTGACATTGTACGCTGTTCCCCTGCACGTCGGTCGTGTGCGGTGCCTCGGAGGAAAAGCAATGGGTGACCTGAAGCAGCACAGTCTCATCAAGGCCCAGGAACGGCTCCGCGACCAGGTCGGCCATGCCCTCCGAGCAGCCCTGATAGCGGGCGAACTCCGCCCCGGCAGCGTCTACTCGGCCCCCGGCCTGGCCGCCGAGCTCGGCGTCTCGGCCACCCCGGTCCGCGAGGCCATGCTCGACCTGGCCCGCGAAGGCCTCGTCGAACCCGTCCGCAACAAGGGCTTCCGCATCACCGAGGTCAGCGAGCGCGACCTGGACCAGTACACCGAACTGCGCACGATGATCGAGGTCCCGACCGTCGCCAAGGTCACCCGGATCGCCACTCGGGAACAACTGGAGGAACTCCGCCCGATCGCGGAGGAGATCGTCACCAGCGCCCGCGAGCACAACCTCATCGGCTACCTGGAGGCGGACCGCCGCTTCCACCTCACCCTGCTGGGCCTCGCGGGCAACGACCGCCTCGTCGAAACGGTCGGTGACCTCCGCAAGCGCTCCCGCCTCTACGGCCTGACGGGCCTGGACGAGGCCGGCAAGCTGGTCACCTCCGCCGAGGAACACGTCGAACTCCTGGACCTGATGCTGGCGGGCGACGCGGAAGGGGCGGAGGAGTGCATGCGCCGCCACCTGGGCCACGTCCGCTCCCTCTGGGCCGAAGCCCGCGACGAACCGGTAGGCCGCCCCACCTCCACAGGCCTCGGCTCGGGCCTGTAGTCCGGTCCGGCGGCCGGGGACTACGGGCGTCGTCGCCTGAGTTCGGGGTGGTGCCGCAGGATCAGCACGTTCATGTCCGTGACGCGCGACCTGTCCCGGGCGACCTGGGCGTCGAAGCGGTCGGTGACGTGCCGCGCGCACTCGGCGCAGGAGTCCGGCGGGACGGGCCAACACGGAAACAGGTCCGCCGCCGTCATCGGACGGCTCCCGAGCGCAGTGTCCTCCGGCTTGGCGGAGTCCGACGGGCCCGCGGCAGGCGAGCGGGCGGCGGTAATGCGGCGGACACCGATCAGCAGGCCGCTGTTCTGCTCGGTGTGAGCGTTCTCGTTCATCCGTTGCTTTCCTGATCTCGATGGGCCCACTGGGGTTCCGGCGGGCGATTTTCATCCGTCCCGGGACGCCGCCCCCGGCTCGTCCGCCGCCGGTCGTAGGGAGCGCGCCGACAGCGGCGTGCCGCCGCAGCGGGGGCACTTGCACGGGGGGTAGCGGCCGGGGTCGGAGAGGATGTCGAACCGGTCCCCTTCCAGGACTCGCGTGCTCGGCAACCACGTCCGGCCCGAGTCCCGAGAGACCCGCATGCTCATCAGGACGCGGGGTTCGCCACCCAGGGCCGTCCGCTCTGTATCAGGAGTGCCCGCCAAGCCGTTCAAGGCGGTCGTCCTCGTTCGCTTCGCCATGTGCAGAAGGGTTGCGGTCAGGGCCCGGGGCCGGAAAGGTCCAGCGGATTACCCAACTTGGATAACATCACGCTCGGTTGAGACCTTGAAGCGGTCCGTAGTCCTCCCCCGGAGCGTGCCCGATGCCCGAGCCACATCGCACGAAGGAACTTCCGGCGAGTCTGCTCACCGATCCTGAGATGATCGGTGCGTGCCGCGTGCGTGACTTCGCGAAGGTCTTCCGCCTGGTCAAGGCCCGGGCGGGTATCTACCCGTCGATGATCGCGCGGCAATGCGAGCTGACGCCGAGCCGAGTGGGCGAGGTCATCGCGGGCCGGCGGCAGCTTCTCCACATGGACGTGATCGAGCGCATCGCCGACGGCTTGCGCATCCCGGGACACATGCTCGGGCTTGCCCGACGGGAGTGGGAGACGCCGGCCGCGCTTGCCGTGGCCGAGCGGGAGCCGACGGAATCCGTTCACCCACCTGCCGAGCACTGGCCGCTTGCTGCGTTACCCGGGGTGGAGGTGGACAGCATCCTCGCTCTGGCTGCCGGGACCCATCCGAGCCCGTCCACGCTCCAGGCGCTTCGGTCCTCGATCGAGGACTACTGGCGACGCGACGACGAGCACGGAGGCGAGACCCTGCGTCCCGCCGTCGTCGGCCAGCTGCGATACGTCGAGGGGCTGCTGAAGGACCAGCGGCCGACGCCGATACAGCACGGCCTGTACGGCATCGCCGCAGAACTGGCACGGCTCACCGGATGGACGCACTTCGACGCCCGCCAGTACCACCAGTCGCGGGCCTACTTCTCGGAGGCCCTGCAACTGGCCCGGGAAATCAACGATCACCCGTTCATGGCCAACGTGCTCGCCTGCATGAGCCTGCAAGCGACCTACCAGGACAAGCCGGCAGATGCCCTGGCACTGGTATCCGCCGCGCAGGACCAAGCCCGTGCCGCGAGCGGGACGACAGCGAGGGTGCGGTCCATGCTGGCAATGCGGGAAGCCTTCGCCCACGCCGCCTTGGGTGACAAGAGAGCGACGCACACGGCGATCTCCGAAGCGCACAGCCAGTTCGAGCGCATCCGACCCGGAGACCCCGACCCGGCGTGGGTGACGTATTTCGATGAGCCGAAGCTCATCGTGGACACCGGCATCGCGCATGGCCGTCTCGGGGAGGCTGCCATTGCCGAACCGCTGATCGCGGATGCGCTGGAGCGGGAGGATCGGGCGCATCAGCGGGGCCGTGCCTTCCACGCCTTCTGGCTCGCCCGTACGCAGCTCCAGCGGGGCAAGGTGGACCAGGCGTGCCACACGGCGACGGAGGCGCTGGTGCACGCCGCCGCGGTGACCTCGGAGCGGGTGGCCGGGCACCTTCGTGAGTTCTACGAGCAGCTTGCGCCGCATCGCGAGGTGCCGACCGTGGTTGCCTTCGAGGCTCGTCTACGCGAGGTGCTACCGGTTCCCGGTCAGTGGATCCCATCGTCCATGAGGACGTAGAGCAGGCCGACGAGGGTGCCACTGCTGACGATCTCGCGGCGGTCGATCATGCCGCGGATGTTCGCCAGCGGGATCCACTCGATCCGGTCCGACTCGTTCTTCTCGGTCGGCGGCCCCTCGTACGTCGCACCGTCGGCGCGGAACAGGTGGTGCTGGGAGTCCGTGATGCCGTTCGCCGGTTCTGCGTAGACGAGCGGCTTCATCGGACCCGGCCGCCAACCGGTCTCTTCGAGCACTTCGCGGGCGGCAGCCTGGCCGGGGGTCTCGCCCTCTTCCACCAAGCCCATCGGGAGCTCCCAAGCCCAAGCGTCCGTGATGAAGCGGTGGCGCCACATCATCAGAACCTCTTGGCGGTCGTTGATCACGGCGGCCACGGCCAGGTGGCGGAGCTTGACGACGTGGTGTTCCCAGCGGTGGCCGTCCGGCGTCTCGACGTCGGTGAGCCACAGGTCCACCCACTTGTTCTCGTAGATCGGACGTTCCCCGTGGATCTTCCACTGCATTGCTGCGGCCCCTCTCGATCGGCCTCCAGCATCGCAGAGTTGGGCGCGGAGTGCGGGTGAGGGGGTAGCGGCGGTGAGCCCGAAGCCCGAGACGAACCGGTGGGCCGCCCCACCTCCCCGGGCCTCGGCTTGACGCTCTGACACCTGCAGACGGGCCGGTCCCCCCGTCGGCACCGCCCGGGTGGCACTGGCGGAGCGGTCAGACGAACAGCTCCGGCACGGGGCAGGCCTCCAAGGGCCCCTCCGGCCAGTCGGCCCAGTGCCACCACACGTGCCGCTCCGGGCACTTCCAGAGCGAACGGCAGGTCCGCTTGCCGTCGTCCTTGCGCCCGCAGAGCACGTAACCTCCGAACGCCATGATGCGGCCGCACTCGGGGCAGGCCGGGCTGCTGTCCGTCATACCGCGCACGGTAGCGCGCCGGGGGAGACCCGGCATCGTCTTATGGTCAGGTCCACTCCGGTGAGGGCCAGCCGGATGCCTCAGCGTGGTCGAGGAGCGCCCGCATCACGGGCTCCGGCAGCGCCGGCGAGGCTGCCGCCTGGCCGGCGACCGAGTCGATCGGATCGGCCAGCAGCCGTACCAGGGCCGCCGGCGGAAGGCGGGGGTGGGCGGCTGCGGCGCGACGCACCTCCGGGTCCTCGTCCGCCCCGAGCCGCTCCAGGAGCTCGGCCGGCAGCTCGGAGTCCCGCAGGGCGAGGACGCGCATCCGCGCATCCGGGTCCGTGGCGAACCGCCGCAGCGTCTCGGGCGGGAAGTCGACGCAATCCGCCGGACGGCCCGCCGAACCCTTCCCGGACTTGGTCCGCACGCGGTGGCGCCGGTCGATGTCCTCCGCGACGGCCAGGTCCACATCCGGCAATCGGGTCAGCGCGAGGAAGCGTACGGATGCGTCCTCGTCCGCCAGCATCCGCGCGCGGACCTCGGGAGGGAGCGCCCCGCTGCGCGCCGCGGCCCGGCGCAACCCCACGCATGGTGAGTCGACGTGGGGGAGGGGATCGGCGACGACCCACGGGTAGGAGCCCTCGTCGACACCGATGAGGGCCAGGTGGCACAAGGTGTCCGCCACGGTCCCCGACGACCAGTCATCGCCCGCCCGTTGCGCCCCTGCGGTCAGCCACGCATGGATCTCGTCGCGCAGCTTCTCAGGCGTGTCGGCCCGTTGGAACACCGCACCGCGTACGAACGGGTCGGCGTCCCGGGCCAGCTCGTCACGCAGTGCGGCGGACAGGGCCGGGTGGGCCGCCAGCGCCTCCCGGACTTCCTCGTCCGGGTCGGCGGCCAAGTCGGCCGCCGTGTCCGGGTCCAGGTCGAGGAAGGGGACGACATGTCGGCGCGTCGCCGGGTCGGCCAGCAGTGGCCCGTGCAGGTCACCCGGCGGCCGGTGGCGGCAGGCGGCCGCCCGCACCTCTGGATCGGGGTCGGTCAGCAGCATGCGCAGGGCGTCCTCGGGCGGGGCTTCTGTCCGCTCGGCGACGGCCTTCCGCACCCGTCCGTCCTGGTCCGCGGCCATTGCCCCCGCCAACTCCGCGGACAGCGCCGGGTTCTTCGCCAGGGCGGTCCGTACGGCGGGGTCGGTGTGCGCCGCCAGGAGTGCGGTGACGGTGGGCGGCAGCGTCCTGGCCTGGGCCAGCTCCTCCGCCCTCCCGCGAGCCAGGAAGCCCTCGCACAGGGCCTCGCTCGGTCCAGGTGACTCGCGCCAGGCGATTTCGCTGGCGGTTCCCCAATCGCCGAGCAACCGCAATGCCAGGTCGTCGCCCAGGGCAGGGTTCCCGGCGAGGCCGTCGAGCACGGTCGTGAGATCTGCGATCTCCCGGAGTGGTATCGCTTCCATGCCGCGAGCCTAGGCCGCCCCGCCCAACTGCCCCGCAGTCGGGCTGATTTGGACACGGCTGGATAACGGCGGGACCGATCTCTTGTCAGTGCAATTTCACATTACTATGTTACCGGTCACATCATAGAGCGCGGCCCTGCACTGGAGTGACCATGACCAAGCGCACCCAACTCGCCCTCGCCACCGCCCTGGTGGCGGCTCTCGCAGTCGGCGCCTCGGGCTGCTCCGACCCCAAGAAGGGCTCCGCCGCCCCCGGCGGCGCCAACCCCGCCGCCGCCAACGACGGCAAGGTCCTCGGCGGCACCCCCGCCAAGGGCGGCACGCTCACCGTCCTGTCCAACCAGGACTTCTCCCACCTCGACCCGGCCCGCAACTGGACCATGCCGGCCATGGACTTCGGCACCCGCCTGCTCTACCGCACCCTCGTCACCTTCAAGGCCGAGCCCGGCAAGGCCGGCAGCGAGCTCGTCCCCGACCTCGCCACCGACCTCGGCACCCCCTCCAACGGCGGCCGCACCTGGACCTTCACCCTCAAGGAGGGCCTGAAGTACGAGGACGGGACCCCCATCAAGGCCCAGGACGTCAAGTACAACGTCGAGCGCTCCTTCGCCCCCGACCTCACCGGCGGCCCCGACTACGCCGCCCAGTACCTCGCCGGCACCGACGGCTACAAGGGCCCGCTCCAGGGCCAGCACCTCGACTCCGTCAAGACCCCCGACGACCGGACCATCGTCTTCGAACTCAAGCGCCCCGTCGCCGAGTTCTCCGCGACCGCCACCCTCCCCACCTTCGCGCCCGTCCCGCAGTCCCAGGAGAAGGGCACCCAGTACGACGCCCGCCCGTTCTCCTCCGGCCCGTACAGGATCGAGTCGTACGACCGCGACAAGAAGCTCGTCCTCGTCCGCAACGAGCACTGGGACCCGGGGACCGACACCGTCCGCAAGGCCTACCCGGACAAGTTCGTCGTCGTCATGGGCCTCAAGGGCGGCCAGATCGACGACCGCATCATCGCCTCCGAGGGCGCCGACGCCTCCGCCGTGGAGTACTCCAACATGCGCCCGGAGAGCGCCCCCAAGGTGCTGCCCAAGCCGGACGTCAAGTCCCGCCTGCTCGCCGAGTCCCAGGGCTGCACCACGATGCTGCACCTGAACACCTCCCGGGCCCCCTTCAACGACCCCAAGGTCCGCGAGGCCATGCACCACGCCCTCGACAAGGAGGCCGTCATCACCGCCGCCGGCGGCCCGGCCCTCAACGAGATCGCCACCGCCTACCTGCCGCCCGCCCTCACCGGCGGCAAGCAGGCCGACACCCTGAAGATCGCCCCGGCCGGCGACCCCGCCAAGGCCAAGGAACTCCTCAAGGCCGCCGGGAAGGAGACCCTCAAGGTGTCCCTCGCCGTCTCCACCGGCGACAAGGGCCGCGCCGAGGCCATCCAGCAGGGCCTGGCCCGCGCGGGCGTCGAGGTCGTCATCGACACCGTCGACCCGGGCGCGTACTACGACGTCATCGGCGACCTGTCCACCACCCCGGACATGACCTTCACCGGCTGGTGCCCGGACTACCCGTCCGGCTCCACCTGGATCCCGTTCGTCTTCGACGGACGCACCATCAAGGAGAAGGGCAACCAGGGCAACTACAGCCAGTTCCGCGACGAGGCCGTGCAGAAGCGGATCGACGAGATCAACGCCATGGCCGACGCCAAGCAGGCCAACCAGGCCTGGATCGACCTCGACGCCGAGATCATGAAGAAGGCCCCCTCCATCCCGGTCCTGCAGGAGCGCAAGCCCCTCCTGATCGGCACCAACATCGCCGGCGCCTTCGGCCACCCCGTGTGGACCGGCACCATCGACTACGCCACCGTCGGCCTCAAGGACCCCTCGAAGGGCCAGGGCTGAGCCGCTCCGGCACAGGCCAGGACCCCAACACCATGACCGCCACCGCCGCCCCGCAAACCGCGTCCGCGCCGGCCAAGGACCTCCCCCCGGGCAGCAGCCCCTGGCAGCTCGCCCGGCGGGAGCTCCGCCGCCGCCCCGCCGTCCGCGTCAGCCTCTGCGTCGTCCTCCTCTTCGTCCTGATGGCCGCCACCGCCCCCTGGCTCGGCGCCCTGGGCGGCTGGTCCCCGGAGGAGTTCGACAAGTCCGCCATCGACCCCTACCTCGGCGGCCAGCCGCTCGGCTCCTTCGGCGGGATCAGCCCCGAGCACTGGCTCGGCGTCGAACCCGTCACCGGCCGCGACCTGTTCGCCCGCGTCGTCACCGGCGCCCAGGTCTCCCTGCTCATCGCGTTCGCCGCGACCGCCATCGTCGTCGTCACCGGCACCGCCGCCGGGATCGCCGCCGGCTACTTCGGCGGCCGCACCGACACCGTCCTGTCCCGCCTGATGGACCTGACGATGTCCTTCCCGTCCCTCATCTTCATGATCGCGATGCTGTCCGTGGCCAAGGACGTCAACCGGATCGTCCTCATGACCGCCGTCATCGGCATCTTCGGCTGGCCCGGCGTCGCCCGCGTCGTCCGCGGCCAGACCCTCTCCCTCAAACACCGCGAGTACGTCGACGCCGCCCGCGTCGGCGGCTCCGGCTCCTGGCGGATCCTCACCCGCGACATCCTCCCCGGCGTCTCGGGCCCGGTCATCGCCTACACCACCCTGCTCATCCCCGGCATGATCAGCACCGAGGCCGCCCTCAGCTACCTCGGCGTGGGCGTCCGCCCGCCCACCCCCTCCTGGGGCCAGATGATCGCCGAGTCCGTCGCCTTCTACGAGACCGACCCGATGTACTTCGTCATCCCGAGCACCTTCCTCTTCCTCGCCGTTCTCGCCTTCACCCTCCTCGGGGACGCCCTGCGCGACATCCTCGACCCGCGGGGAGGCCGCAGTTGATCCTCTACCTCGCGCGCCGGCTGCTCGCCCTCGCGGGCGTGCTCCTCGCCATCGCCGCCGTCACGTTCGTCATCTTCTACGTCCTTCCCTCCGACCCGGCCGCGGCTGCCTGCGGCAAGACCTGCAGCCCCGAGCGCATCGCCGACGTCCGCGCCCACCTGGGCCTGGACCAGCCGCTGTGGCGCCAGTTCGGCGACTTCCTCACCGGCATCTTCACCGGCCGCACCCTCGGCACCGGCCAGTACGCCGTCCGCTGCGACTTCCCCTGCCTGGGCTACTCGTACGAGAACTCCCTCCCCGTGTGGGACCTGCTCATGGACCGGCTGCCCGTCTCCGCCTCCCTCGCCGTCGGCGCCGCCGCGCTGTGGCTCGTCCTCGGCCTCGGCGCCGGCGTCACCGCCGCCCTGCGCAAGGACACCGCCACCGACAAGGCCCTCATGGTCGGCGCGGTCGCCGCCGCCTCCCTGCCCGTCTACTTCACCTCCGTGATGCTCATCTACGGAGTCATCCGCATCGCCGGGCTCCTGCCCTACCCCGCCTACCAGCCCTTCACCGCCGACCCCCTCGGCTGGGCGACCAACCTGCTGCTGCCCTGGACGGCACTCGCCCTGCTGTACGCCGCCATGTACGCCCGCCAGAGCCGCGGCTCCATGATCGAGGCGATGGCCGAGCCGTACATCCGCACCGCCCGCGCCAAGGGCATGCCGGAACGCACCGTCGTCGTCAAGCACGGCCTGCGCTCCGGGATGACCCCCATCCTGACCATCTTCGGCATGGACCTCGGCGGCCTCCTCGCCGGCGCCGTCATCACCGAGTCCATCTTCGGACTCCCCGGCATCGGGCGGCTGTTCTACGGCGCCCTCGTCAGCTCCGACCAGCCGGTGGTCCTCGGGGTCACCCTGATGGCCGCCTTCTTCATCGTCGTCGCCAATCTCGTCGTCGACCTCCTGTACGCCGTCGTCGACCCGAGGGTGAGGTACTGATGACCGCCCCCGCGGCCCCCGCCGCCCCTGCCGCACCCGGCGCCACCGCGGCGCCGCTGCTCGCAGTCCGCGACCTGAACGTCACGTTCACCACCGCCCGCGGCCCCGTCCGCGCCGTCGACTCGCTCGGCTTCACCGTCGAGGCCGGGCGGACCCTCGGCATCGTCGGCGAATCCGGCTCCGGCAAATCGGTCACCTCGCTCGCCGTCATGGGCCTGCACCGCGGCGCCGAGGTCACCGGCTCCGTCCGGCTCGCCGGACAGGAGCTCACCGGCATGCCCGAGAAGGCGCTCTCCCGGCTCCGCGGCCGCAAGATGGCCATGATCTTCCAGGACCCGCTGTCCAGCCTCCACCCCTACTACACGGTCGGCGAGCAGATCGCCGAGCACGTCCGCGTCCACTTCAAGGCCGGCCGGGCCGCCGCCCGCACACGCGCCGTGGAGATGCTCGGCGAGGTCGGCATCCCCGAGCCCGCCCGCCGTGCCCGCGAGTACCCGCACCAGTTCTCCGGCGGCATGCGCCAGCGCGCGATGATCGCCATGGCGCTGGCCTGCGAGCCCGACCTGCTCATCGCCGACGAACCCACCACCGCCCTCGACGTGACCGTCCAGGCGCAGATCCTCGAACTCCTCGCCCGCCTCCAGCAGGAACGCGGCCTCGGCATCATCCTGATCACCCACGACCTGGGCGTCGTCGCCCGCGTCGCGCACGAGGTGCTCGTCATGTACGGCGGCCGCGCCGCCGAACGGGCCGGCGTCGACGACCTGTTCGCCGACCCCGCCCACCCGTACACCCGGGGCCTGCTCGACTCGATGCCCCGCATCGCAGACGGCGCAGACGGAGCCGACGACGAGCCGCTGCGGGCCATCCCCGGCTCCCCGCCCTCCCTCCTCACGCCCGCCCCCGGCTGCGCCTTCGCCCCGCGCTGCCCGCAGGCCGCCGCACCCTGCACCGGCGACCGCCCGGCCCTGCGGGCGTACGGGAACGGGCCCGGCCGGTCGGTGGCCTGCCACTTCGCCGGATCCCCCACCCCCGAGGAGGCGGCCCGATGACCACCCCCACCCACACCCCCGCCGAGACCCCCGGGGCCCCGCGGCCCGCCGAGGGCACCGGGCCCGCGGCCCTGCTGTCCGTACGCGACCTGACCATGGCCTTCCCCGGCCGGCGGACCGGGAGCGGGCGCCGCGGGGCGCCCGTCCGGGCCGTCGACGGGGTCTCCTTCGACCTGGCGGCCGGCGAGACCCTCGGCCTGGTCGGCGAGTCGGGCTGCGGCAAGTCCACCACCGGCCGGATGCTGGTCCGCCTGCTGGAGCCCACCTCCGGCACCGTCGCCTTCGACGGCCGGGACATCACCCGGCTCTCGCAGCGGGCCCTGCGGCCGCTGCGCCGGCACGTCCAGATGGTCTTCCAGGACCCGCACTCCTCCCTCAACCCCCGCCAGACCGTGGCCCGGATCATCTCCGACCCGCTGCTGGTGCAGGGCTGGACCGCGGCCGACGCCCGCCGCCGCGTGGCCGAGCTGATGGACCTGGTCGGGCTGATCCCGGAGCACATCGACCGCTACCCGCACGAGTTCTCCGGCGGCCAGGCCCAGCGCATCGGGATCGCCCGGTCCCTCGCCACCGGCCCGCGGCTCGTCATCGCCGACGAGCCCGTCTCGGCGCTCGACGTCTCCGTCCAGGCGCAGATCGTCAACCTGATGGAGCGGCTGCGCGCGGAACTGGGCCTGGCGTACGTGTTCATCGCGCACGACCTGTCCGTGGTGAAACGGGTCAGCGACCGGGTCGCCGTCATGTACCTGGGCCGGATCGTCGAGATCGGCGCGAAGCGGGCCCTGTACGAGAACCCCCAGCACCCGTACACGCGGGCGCTGCTGTCCGCCGTGCCGCTGCCCGATCCGGCGGCCGAGCGGCGCCGGGAGCGGATCGTGCTGCTCGGGGACCCGCCGAGCCCGGCCGCGCCGCCGCCGGGCTGCACCTTCCATCCGCGCTGCCCGAAGGCGCAGGAGGTGTGCCGCACCGAGCGGCCGCTGCTGCGGATCGCCGCCTCCCGCGAGGTGGCCTGCCACTTCCCGGGGGACTGACGGGGATCCCGGGAAGGGGAGGGCCCCGCGGCCGACACGATCGGCTGCGGGGCCCTCCGCCGTGTCCGGCACCCTGCACCCGGTGCCGAGTGCCGGACCTCGCGGGGCTCAGCCGGCAGCCAGTTCCCGGCGGAAGAAGTCCAGCTCCAGGGCCATGAGCTTCTCCCGGGTGCCTCCCGGGGTCATGTGGGTGACTCCGGGCAGGGCCAGCAATTGGTGGGGGCGGCCCGCGTCCGTCAGCGCGCGGGACAGGCGCAGGGTGTGCGAGGGGTGGACGTTGTCGTCGGCCAGGCCCGTCATCAGCAGCAGCGGCCGGGTCAGTTTCGGGGCGTCGGGGATCAGCGAGTCCCGCTCGTAGACCTCCGGGTGCTCCTGGGGCAGGCCGAGGTAGCGCTCGGTGTACGCGGTGTCGTAGTGGCGGAAGTCGGTGGGCGCGGCCCCGGCGGCCGCCGCGTGGAAGACGTCCGGGCGGCGCAGCACCGCGAGGGCGGACAGGTAGCCGCCGTACGACCAGCCGCGCACGCCGACCCGGCCGAGGTCGAGGTCGCGGTGGCGGGCGCCGAGCGCCTGCAGGGCGGCGACCTGGTCCTCCAGGGTGACCTCGGAGAAGCCGCGGTACATGGCGTGGGTGAAGGAGGGGGAGACGTACGGGGTGCCGCGGTTGTCGACGGTCACCACGGCGAAGCCCTGGTCGGCCCACCACTGGCGGTGCTGCCAGCGGCGCGGCTCGGCGCTGACGTCCTGGAAGCCGGGGCCGCCGTAGCCGTCCACGAGCACCGGCAGCCGCTGCCCGGGGACGTGCCCGCGGGGCAGCACCAGCGCGGTGGGCACCCCGTGCTCGGTGACCTGCTCCAGCAGCGGGGCCACCCGCCAGGGCAGCGGCGCCGCGTGGTCGGCGGGGGTGAACTCGCGCCCGTCGGCGGTGTGCACGGTGCGGCGTATGCCCTCGCGGCCGGCGGCGGTCAGCAGCAGCGTCCCGGCGGAGGCGAGGACGGAGTACACGGTGGGCACCCCGGGGTCGTCGGCGAGGACGTCGAACCCGCCGGTGTCCGGGTCGAGCAGCAGCACCTGCTGCTCGGCTGGGTCGCGCAGCCCGGCCTCGACGAGCAGCCGGCCCCGGTGGACGCCGGCGAAGCCGCGGACCTGGACGCCGTCGCCGGTGAGCAGGCGGCCGTCGACGGCCAGGGCGCGGGCGGCGCCGCCCGGAGTGTCGGCGGCGGTGAGCATGCGCCCGTCGGGGAGCCGGGCCGGGGTGCCGGGGAGCAGCGGGTCGACCCACTGGGGGTGGGTGGTGCGCGACAGCTCCCGGGTGCGGCCGGTGGCGGGGTCGGCGGTGAGCAGCAGGACGCACTGCTGGAGCCGGTCCTGGACGGTCAGCAGGATCTCCTCGGGCGACTCCCAGGCGGCGTCGGAGACGTACGGGAAGCGTGCGGCGTCCCAGTCGAGCCGGATCCGTCGACCGCCGGGCCGGAGGACCCACAGCTGGACGTCCGCGTTGGGTCCGCCCGCCTCGGGGTAGGCGAAGTCCTCGGGCGGCAGCTCGGGGTGCGCGGGGTCGGCGAAGTGGCGCCGCTGGAGGGCGGTCTCGTCGACGCGGGCGGCGAGCAGGGCGGTGCCGTCGGGGGACCACCAGTGGCCGCGGGGGCGGCCGAGCTCCTCGGCGGCGGCGAACTCGGCGACGCCCCAGCGGGCCCCGTCGTCGGGGCTGACCCGCCCGCCGGGGGCGGTGTACAGGGCGTCGTCGGCGACGTAGGCGATGCGGGAGCCATCGGTGTCGGGGCGGGGGTCGAAGGCGGGTCCGGCGGCGGGCACCTCGACGACGGCGGGCCGGCCGGTCGGGGCGGCGGCCGCCTGCGAGGCGGCCGCCTGCGCGGCGTCCGGCCGGGCGCCGGGGGCGTACGCGACGGTGAACAGGCGGCCGTGGAGGGCGAAGACCGCGCTCCGCCCGTCGCCGGAGAGCGCGTACGAGCCGATTCCGGCGGCGGTGAGCCGGGTCCGCTCGCGCAGCCGCCGCTCGGCGACGGGGAGCGGGCCGGGGGCGGGGGCGAGGTCGCGCGGGTCGGCGAGGAGGGTTTCGGCGCCGGTGGCGGTGTCCAGGATCCAGAGGGAGTCGTGGGGGTCGGCGGGGCCGGAGGAGCGGAGGAACCAGAGCAGCCGGCCGTCGTCGCCGAAGGCGAACGCGCGCGGGGCGCCGTACGTGAAGCGGGCCGTACGGGCGGAGAGCCTGAGGAAGTCGTCCATAGATGGCAGTGTGACATGTGAAATGGCACACCGCACAGGTCGTGACAGGTCGTGCAGCCTGGGCCATTCGAGTGGTGTGCCCCCGGTGGCAGGTTTAGCGTCGGGAGGGTGGACCCGAACGCAGCGCCGACCGGCAAGGAGACCGACGGCAGCACCCGCGGGAACCGGAGCGGGCTCGCACTCTTCGTCATCGGCTCGTGCCAGCTCATGGTCGTTCTCGACATCACCATCGTCAACATCGCACTGCCGCACATCCAGACGTCGCTCGGCTTCTCCACCGAGAGCCTGTCGTGGGTCGTGAGCGCCTACACCCTCGCCTTCGGCGGGCTGCTGCTCCTCGGCGGACGCACGGGCGACATCCTCGGCCGCAAACGGGTCTTCATCTTCGGCGTCCTGCTCTTCGGCCTGGCCTCGCTCCTCGGCGGCCTCGCCCATACCGAGGGCCAGTTGCTGGCCGCCCGGGCCCTCCAGGGCGTCGGCGGCGCCGTCGCCTCCCCGACCTCCCTGGCCCTGATCACCACGACCTTCCGCGAAGGCCCCGCCCGCAACCGGGCGTTCGGCGTGTTCGCCGGGGTCTCCGCGGCCGGCGGCGCGACCGGCCTGCTGCTCGGCGGCATCCTCGTCGAATGGCTCGACTGGCGCTGGGTGCTCTTCGTCAACGTACCGATCGCCGTGGTCGTCGCCACCCTCGCCACCAAGGTCCTGCACGAGTCCGAGCGCCACCCCGGCCACTTCGACCTCGCCGGCGCCCTGCTGTCCACCGTCGGCATGGTCTCGCTCGTCTACGGGTTCATCCGCGCGGCCCAGGACGGCTGGCGCGACCCGTTCACCCTGGCCTCCTTCGGCGTGGCCGTGGTCCTGCTGACCCTGTTCGTCATCAACGAGCGCCGCTCGGTCCAGCCGATCACCCCGCTGCACATGTTCGCCGACCGCAACCGCGCCGGCACCTACGGGATCATGCTCTTCCTCGCCTGCGCGATCTTCGGCATGTTCTTCTTCCTGACCCTGTTCGTGCAGAACGTCCTCGGCTTCAGCCCGCTCCAGGCCGGGCTCGCCTTCCTGCCCGTCAGCGTGATCATCGCCATCGCCGCGGGCATCACCGCACGGCTCCTGCCCACGTTCGGGCCCAAGCCCTTCATGGTGGGCGGCGCCCTGTCCTGCGCGGTCGGCCTGGGCTGGCTGACACAGACCGACATCCACTCCACCTACGCCGGCAGCATCCTCGGCCCGATGATCTTCTTCGGCCTCGGCATGGGCCTGCAGTTCGTGTCCCTGACCCTGATGGCACTGTCCAACGTCGCCGAGCGCGAGTCCGGCGCCGCGTCCGGCCTGCTCAACACCACCCAGCAGGTCGGCGGATCGCTCGGCCTGTCCCTCCTCGTCACCGTCTTCGGCACGGCCAGCCGCAACGCGGCCCCCGCCCAGCTCGCCGACTTCACGGCCACCGCCACCCCGGCACAGCAGATCGTGTTCCGGCGCACCGGCCGGCTCCCGGAGCCGTGGGGCGACCTCGTCCTCACCGCGGGCGTCAGCGCCGCCTTCGTGGTCGCGGCCGCGTTCACCCTCGTGGGCGCGGCCATCGCCCTGTTCGCCATCCAGGTCCGCCCGTCCGACCTCGAACGCCTGCAGGGCCGCCACACCGCGACAGCCGCCTGAGCGAGCGTCGCCGAGCCGTTCCGCATGCGGCACCGGGAGGGGTTCGCCACACTGGGCGTGACGTGAACGCCGACCCCGCCCCCGCACCGGCCGCCGCCCCCGACCGGCCGGCGCGCCGCGACCGGCGGCACGCCCTGCTGCCCCCGCTCGCCGCATGGCTGCTCTCGAACCTCGTCACCTGGCTCGTCGCGCAGGCATCCGTGGCCGCCGACGGATCCCGGATCTCCTACTGGTCCACGGGGAGCCGCCGCCGCTGGGACTCCGAGCACTACCTGTCCATCGCCAGGACCGGCTACGAGATGTTCTGGTGCCGGGAACGCCACCCGGACTTCCCCGACGTCATGTGCGGCAACGTCGCCTGGTTCCCCGGATACCCCATGGCGGTCCGGGCGCTCACCGCCACCGGCCTCCCCTACGAGATCTCCGCCGTGGTCGTCACCGAAGCGGCCCTGTTCGGCGTGTTCGCGGTGCTGTGGCGGCTGCTCGGCGCCCGCCTCACCCGGTCCACCGGCCTCACCCTCGCCATCGGCGCGGTGTTCCCCGGAGGCATCTACCTCCACGCCGTGTTCCCGATCGCCCTCGGCACGCTGGCGCTGCTCGTCAGCATCGCCGGGGTGAAACGCGGCTCCTGGGCCATGGCCGCCGCCGGAGGCTTCGTGGCCGCGTCCTGCCACGTCGTCGGCGCGGCCGTCGTCGGCATGCTGCTCCTGAGCGCCCTCTTCGCCTGGCACGGGGACCGCAGGCCGGTGCGGTTCGCGAAGGCCGGGCTGTCGGCGGCCGTCGCGGCCTGCGGCGTGCTCTGGGCGAAATGGCTCATGTGGCAGGCCACGGGCCGCTGGGACGCGTACGAGACGATCCAGGCGGTCAGCTACGGGCAGGGCGGCCTGCGCCAGCCCTTCGCCGAGATGGGAAAGGCCTACGCCTTCCCGTTCCGGAACTGGTACCTGCCCGAGGGGAAGCTGACGTGGCTGGTGGAGCAGGGCCTCGCGGCCCACCGCCCGCAGTTCTGGCTGAACGCGGCCTTCGTCCTGCTCGTCGTCACCGCGGCCGCGGTCCGGCTCGTCCGGGACCGCCGGCTCGACGCCGCCGAATGGGCCGCCCTCACCCTGACCGTGGCGATCTACATGCTGCCGTTCTTCGCCGGCGCGGAGATGTCGTGGTACCGCAACCACGCGCAGATGCTCGTCGGGCTCGTCCTCGTCAAGAACCTGCCCCGGTGGGTCCAGGCGCTCCTGCTGCTGGGCTGCCTGGTCCAGTACGCCCTCCTGGGCGCGATGTTCTTCACCGGGGCACTGGTGTAGCCGACCGGCGGCGGCCGGCGGGGCCCGCGCCGGACCGCAGCTACCCGGCCAGACTCCGGATCCGGCAGCGCATCGGGCCCTCGGTGCGCAGGGTGATCCCGGCGCTGACCGGGACGTCGGTGTCCACGGCCTCGACCTCGTACGCCCGCAGCAGCATCGCCAGCGCGATCACCGACTCCAGCATCGAGAAGTGCTGCCCGATGCAGGCACGCGGGCCGCCGCCGAACGGGAACCAGGCATACCGCGGCCGCTCGGCCTCCGCCTCCGGGGTGAAGCGGTCCGGGTCGAACCGCTCCGGGTCCGGCCAGTACCGCGGGTGGCGGTGCGTCACCCACGGGGCCAGGATCACGTCCGCGCCCGCCGGGACGGCGTGCCCCGCGACCTCGGTCGCGGCGACGGAGCCGCGGCCGATGACCGGGGCCGCCGGGTAGAGCCGCATCGCCTCCTTCAGGACCTGCGTGAGGTACGGGAGCCGCTCCAGGTCGGCGGCCTCGGGCGTACGGTCGCCCAGGACGCGGAGGACCTCCTCGCGGGCCCGCGCCTGGTGCTCGGGGTGCCGGCCCAGCAGGTGCAGGGAGAAGGCGAGCGAGGTCGCGGTCGTCTCGTGCCCCGCCAGCAGGAAGACCAGCACCTGGTCGCGCAGCTCGGCCGCGTCGAACTCGCCGTCCTGCGTGCTGCCGGCGGCGGACAGCAGGCTCAGCAGGTCCTCGCCGCCCGTCCCGGCGCCGTCGCCTGCGCCGGCCCCGGAGGCGGTACGCCGCTCGGCGATGATCCGGTCGCACACGGCGTACAGCTCGTCCATCGCGGCGGCGGCCCGCCGGTTGCCGGGCGTGGGCCAGTTCCGCGGGACGTTGGCGGGGGAGTAGCCGCGGCGGAGCACGTACTCGGTGATGACCGGGAAGCACCGGTCGACGACGTCGACGGTGGCGTCCACGTCGGTACCGAAGAGGATGCGGGCGACGGCGCGCAGCGCGAGCTGCATCATCTCGTCGGAGACGTCGACGACCCCGCCGGGGGCCTGGGCCCACGCGGTGAGGGTGGCCTGCGTCTCGTCGGCGACGGCACCGGCGTAGCCGTCCACGCGCCGCTTGGTGAACAGCGGCTGCACCAGCCGCCGCTGCCGCAGGTAGTCCTCGTCCTGGCTGGTCAGCAGGCCGTTGCCGAAGGAGTCCCGGATCTCCTGGTAGAAGGTGTTGTCCTTGCGGAAGTTGGCCGACTGCGCCGCCAGGACCTGCTGGGCGCCCTCGGCGGAGAACACGCAGTACAGCTCGGCCCGCAGACCGGGCGGGCCCGCGGTGATCCGTACGACGTCGCCGTGCCGGGCCTGGGCGCGCAGGTAGGTGCCGAGCGAGTCCGACTTCAGGTCGAACAGCGAACCCAGCAGCGGGACCCCCGCGAGCGACGGCACCTCCGCGCCGGCGCCGCCGTCCGCCCGTGCCTGTGATTCCACTGCTGCCATGGCCGCCCCCTCGACACCGTGCTGACAGATCGATTCTGCACGGTCCGGCCCGCGGTGGCGAGATCTGCGAACCCATCCGGTCGAAACCGGCCGTCCTCCTCGTGGCCGGTTCGGCCTACTTGTCGCAGGCGATGCCGTCGTTGTCGCGGTCGAGGCTGCGGCTGTAGCCCGGCTGGCCGCGCCGGATCGGGGCCGCCCCCGCCGCCTTCGCCTCGGCGCAGCTCTTGTACACGACGACGCCGCCCGAGGAGCCGCCGGAACCGCCGCCCGAGGAGCCGCCGGAGGCGGGCTTCGACGCCGCCGGCTTCGGGGCGGAGGCGGTCGGAGTCGCGGGTGCCTTCGACGGGCGCAGCGTCGCGCCCGCCTGCGCGGGGCAGGGCGTGCCGGGCGCCACCAGCGACAGTTCGACGGCCGTGGCCGGGCTCACCGGGCTCTGGGCGGCAGGAGTCTGGAAGCACACGGACCACTGGGCGTGGTCGGCGGCGAGCTTCACGTCCACGTACCCGCTCCGCGCCTCGATCGGGGCGGTGACCAGCTTCTTCACGGCCGCCTCGGCATCGGCGAACTTCTGCCCGACCACCGCCGGCATGACCGGCCCGGTCGCGCTCGGCGACGGCGCCGCGGCGGTGGCAGCGGATGGCTTGTCCGCGCCCTTGCCCTTGTCGGCCGACGCGGGATCCTGGCAGCCGCCCGCCAGCGCGACCACCGCCCCCACGGCCGCTGCCACGGCAAACCCCCGACGCTGGAACATGATCGGCCCCCCGAGATCGACGCACTGCGCAACCGCCGCAGAGTACGCGCACCCGCCGCCGCGGCGTGACGCCTTTTCAGGCCAGTCGGCCAGCCAGCCGGTCGATCGGTCGGGTCGGTCGGGCCGGTCTCAGTCCCCCCAGTCCCAGGTGTCGAAGTACGTGGCGGTCCCGGTCCGGCGGGCCTCCATGGCGGCTTCGAGCCGCGCGAAGTCCTGCGGCGGCATCAGGTCCCGCCACCGGTCGAGCGGCAGCGCCCGTACGTCGTCGTGCTCGGCCGGGTCCAGGGCGATGCGCCGGATCTGCCCGGTGGTGAGCCGGCCCCCGTCGAAGACGAAGCCGATCGAGCTGTACGGCCACTTCCTGCCCGGCAGCCCGAAGACCGTGGTCAGGAGCCGCGGGGGGCCGTCGTGGACGATGCCGGTCTCCTCCCGGCACTCGCGCAGTGCGGTCTCCCAGGGCCGCTCGCCCTCCTCCATGCCGCCGCCGGGCCACTGCCACGGGTGGCTGCGCGAGTACACCGCCCGCAGCTGCACCGGCCGTTCCTGCTCGTCGGTGAAGAACAGGCAGGCGAAGGCGGTCGCCTTCGGCAGGGTCGCGGCGAACTCCTCGGGCGGCAGCCAGGTGGAGGTCACGCGCCGGGCAGGGTGATCGCCTGCACGGGACAGGCCCGGGCGGCCTCCTTCAGCATGGGGTCGCCGCCGCCGTCCTCCCGGCCGGGGATCACCATCCCGAACCCGTCGTCGTCACTGGTGAACACCGCGGGCGCGCGCAGGGCGCACTGGCTGCTGCCGATGCAGACGTCGGTGTCGATGGTGATCCTGTCGGACATGGATCCGGCCCTTCTGGCATCCCGGTGCACGCGGTCGCATGCGCGCTGCTCATGATCGCCGCCGGGGGCGCCCGGAGCGGTGAGTCGCCCCGACAATCACCCCTTCGGACGAGCCGGGGGCGCCCGCCCGGCGCCATAAACCGCGGGTGTCCGGCCACGTCCCGGGCCTACGATCGCCCGCGGGGGGTGGTCGCGATGTGGCCGTGGCGCAGACGAAGGAACCGGCCGACCGCCGGGACGGGGCCGGACACCGTACGGGCACGACGGCGGGCGCCGGAGCCGGAGCCGGAGCCGGAGCCGGAGCCGGAGCCGGGGCCGGAGGCCGACCCGTGGCATGACTGGCTGAGCCGTTCGCCCGAGGCGCTCGCGGTCGGGCAGTGGTGGGGGGACGCGGTCGGGCAGATCGCCCGGCTCGGCGAGGACGCGTTCAGCGAGCGGCTGGGCGAGCTGCTCTCCCGGCTGGCGCCCCGCGACTTCGCGGCGCTGGGCCTCGGCTGCACCCGCCGGATCGACCGCTCCTGCCGGGAGCCGCAGACCTGCTCGCAGGAGCTCGTGCCGCCGCCCGCGGGCGAGCGGCCGCGGCTGCGCCAGGGCCCGGTGGCCGGCGCCTGCAGCGACTTCTGGGACTGCTACAGCCGGTACGCGGTCCGGGCCGTGTTCACCGCCGACGACCGGCACCGCGCGGTGACCGTCCAGGGCAAGTGGTCCCGGGTGATGCTGTGGGTGGACGGGGTCCGGGTGGAAGCGCCGAGCTTCCTCGACGAGACCGGCTACTGGGTGGACGACCGCTTCTTCGTCATCGAGATGGCTGCCCCCGACGACCACCCCTTGCAGGGGCACTACGGCATGGGGACGATCGCGATCCTCTCGCTGGTGATCCACGACGTCGCCACCGCCACCACCCAGATCGTGGACCCGGAGCCGCACGAGCACTGGTCCGACCCGGTCGCGGAGCTCCGCGACGGCGAGTGGCGCTTTTACCCGACGCGCGAGGCCCGCGACGCCGGCCGCCCCGACCGCACCCTCACCGCTCTCCCGCCGCAGCGGTGAGCGGCGTGCCACGCGATCCGCCGAGGCGGCCGGCAGCCTGTGTACCCTGACGCGACCACGCCCACCACTTCGACGAGCAGGACTTCCGGTGGACCCCTCACGCCTTGTCAGCCTGCTGGGTGAGCCCCAGTTCAACAGCTTCTCCGATCCGGCCTGGGACCGTGTGGAGGGGGAGTGGGGGCTGGCTCTGCCCGACGACTACAAGTGGTTCGTATCGGCCTACGGACCCTGTGTGCTGTACGGCACGTTCTACGTGTCCCACCCGCGTGGTGCCGCGCTTAACCTCCCGGGCTACATCGCCTACGTCTCCCAGGAGGCGCGGACTTCGCAGGACTACTGTCCCGAGGAGTTTCCCCATCCCGTCATACCGGAGGCAGGCGGACTCGTCCCGGTGGTGGAGACCTTCGAGGGGGACCGGGTCTTCCTCCGCCCCCCGGACGACGGCACCGACGACTGGACCGTCATGGTCCGGTGGGACACCTGGGAATGGGACTGGCACCGGATGGGTTTCGTCGATTTCCTGGAACGCGTGCTGAGCGAACCCGCGGAGGTTCCGCTGATCAGCCGGGACTGCTTCGAATGGGTCGACGTCCCCTACCGGTTGGCCGAGCACCGGGAAGCGGACGAGGCGGACGAGCCGGCATGACCGACTCCGAGGAGCCTCTGCGGCGTCGCGGCTCCCGGTCCGTCAGCTGACGGCCCAGAAGTACGTCACGAGACCCGTGGCCAGCAGCGCCCCGATGCCGGTGGCCCCCACGCGGCGCCATCCGGGGATCGTGCACACGGCAACGAGCGCCGGACCGAGCCCCAGGACCGCCAGGGCCACCGCCGACAGCTCCACGTACTCGTGCTGCGAGAACAGGGAAAGAACCGCCAGGGAGACCGTCTGCAGGAACACGCACGCGGGGACGGTCGCCGACCGGGGTCTGACATCCAGCAGGCTCAGCGCGAAGAAGAACACGATCGAGGCCAGGACCAGCCAACTGCCGAACCCTGCCGGCGGATAGAGCGTCAGACACACCGAGGGGCTGTCCTCGCAGGCCCGCTCGTCCGATTCCACCGCCCACTGCCACAGGCCCGTCGCCCACCATCCCGTGAAGGCGCCGACACATGCCGCGCCCGCCACTTTGAAGACCCCGCCCATGGGGAAACCTCCGTGATCCCGAAAGACGAACGTCCGCCCGCTCAGGCGGCCGTGGCGGCGGCCCGCACGGCCGCGCAGATCCGGGCCACGTCGGCGTCCGCGGTGACGTACGGCGGCATCGTGTAGACCAGGTCTCCGAAGGGGCGCAGCCACACCCCCTGCCGGGCGGCCGCCTGCGTCGCGGCGGCCATGGCGGCCGCGTCGAGGCGGTGGTCCAGCTGGACCACGCCGATGGCGCCGAGGACGCGTACGTCCCGCACGCCGGGCAGGCCGGCTGCCGGGGCCAGTCCGTCGCGCAGCCCGGCCTCGATCCGCCTGACCTCGCGCTGCCAGTCCTGCCCGAGCAGCAGGTCGAGCGAGGCGTTGGCGACCGCGGCCGCGAGCGGGTTGGCCATGAAGGTCGGCCCGTGGGCGAGTACCGGCACCTCGCCGCGCGAGATCCCCTCCGCGACCCGCGACGTGCACAGGGTCGCCGCCATGGTGAGGTATCCGCCGGTCAGGGCCTTGCCGACGCACATGACATCGGGCGAGACCCCGGCGTGTTCCGCCGCGAAGAGCGCACCGGTCCGGCCGAAGCCCGTGGCGATCTCGTCGAAGACCAGCAGTACGCCGTGCTCGTCGCACGCCTCCCGCAGCACCGTCAGGTAGGCCGGGGTGTGGAAGCGCATCCCGCCCGCGTTCTGCACCACCGGCTCGACGATCACGGCGGCCAGCTCGTGGGCGTGCCGGGCGATCAGCTCCCGTACGTGCGCCGCGTACGCCGGGTCCGGTTCGGCGTCGAAACCGGCGGGCGGCGCCTCGGCGAAGACCTGCCGGGGCAGGGCGCCGGACCACAGGGAGTGCATTCCGCCGTCCGGGTCGCACACCGACATCGGCTGCCAGGTGTCGCCGTGGTAGCCGCCGCGCCAGGTGAGGAGCCGCCGCTTGAGCGGCCGGCCGGCGGAACGCCAGTACTGGAGGCACATCTTGATCGCGACCTCGACCGAAACCGAGCCGGAGTCCGAGAAGAAGACGTGCTGGAGCGGCTCCGGTGTGATCTCCACCAGCCGGGCGGCCAGTCGGACCGCAGGCTCGTGCGTGAGCCCGCCGAACATCACGTGGCTCATCCGTTCCAGTTGGGCGTGCGCCGCCTCGTTGAGGACGGGGTGGGTGTACCCGTGGATCGCCGACCACCACGAGGACATGCCGTCGATCAGCTCGTCCGTCCCGCCGATCGGCTCGGCGAGTCGCAGGCGGACCCCGGCGGCGGAGTGGACGACCAGCGGGTCGGCCCGGCCGGGCATGGGGCTGTAGGGGTGCCACACGTGCTGCTTGTCCAGGGCCAGGAGCCGGCCGGTGCCGAGGGGCTCAGGCATGGGGCATCGCATCCGTTCCCGCCCGCCCGGCGAGGCCGCCGCCCCGTAAGGGGGCGGCCAGTCCGGGCGGGGGCGGGGCGGACCGTGCGCGCAGGAACACCTGGCGCAGCATCTCCGAGGTGTCGTAGTCGGTGGCCCGGGCCGGCGCCCCGGGTCTGCGGTCGACTGCGGAGTCGGGCTTCATGTCACCTGTCCTCGTTGGGGGAAGCGCGGCCTAGACACTGTCTACCAGAGGTGAGTAGACAGTGTCTACCCGTAATCGGCCGCGCCCCGGTCTTCAGCGCGGTGCGGTGTCGTCGGCCTTGAACGGCGCGCCGTGGCCCGGCACGATCAGGTCCGCGGCGGCCAGCACCCGGAGCCGGGAGGCCCGCAGCAGGTCGCGGTCCGGGGCCACCGGGTCGTCCGCCGGGCCGTCCGGGCGCCACCACAGGTCCCCCACGAACGCCACCACGCCCGCATCCGTGCCCGCGAGCAGCGTGATGTCCTCGGGGCTGTGCCCCGGGGTGCGGATCAACCGCAGCGACGGGGTGAGCTCGTATCCCTCGGCATCGCGGTCGGTCCACTGGTCGGCCTCGTAGATCGCCTTGTGGTCGTGCACCCTCGCCCGCCCGAACAGGCCCACGTTCATGGTGTTGTCGGGGTGGTGGTGGCTGAGCACCACGTCGGTGATGTCGTCGGGCCCGAGTCCCCGCTCGGCGAGCGGGCCCAGGATGCGGTCGCGGCTCGCCACCATGCCCGGGTCGACGATCACGTGCCGGCCCGCATCGGAGAGGTAGGAGACGGTGGCGGCCACTCCCGGGCCCGTGGAGAGGGTGTAACCGGTCGTCAGGATCCGGTAGGCGGCGCTGCGGCCGGCCGGTGCGTCTGTCATGTCCTCGATCTTGTCGGGCGGGCCGGCCGCCGACGAGTGGCACTGATGCCGCCGATCGCAGGAAAACTGCCACACTGCCACACTTGGCGCGTGCCTCCCTTCACGACCGTCGCCGCGTACGCCCCGCCGGGAGTCGGCCTGCTCGCCGTCGGCATCGTCGCCGAGGTCTTCGGCCCGCACGGGGAGGAACTGCCCGGCTTCGACTTCGCCCTGTGCGGCGACCGGCCGGGAAGCGTCACCACCGACGCCGGCGTGCCGCTGACCGTCGCGCACGGCCTGGACCGGCTGGCCGCCGCCGATCTCGTGATCGTCCTGCCGGGCGCCGGCTTCCGCACGCCGCCCGGCACCGAAGTCCTCGCCGCACTGTCGGCGGCACACGGGCGCGGCGCGCTGATCGCCGCCCACTGCACGGGCACGTTCACGCTCGCCGCCGCCGGACTGCTCGACGGCCGCCGGGCCACCACCCACTGGCGGTTCGCCGGGCTGCTGGCCCGCAGCCACCCGTCCGTCACCGTCGAAGCCGATGCCCTGTACCTCGACGAGGGGCAGATCGCCACCGGCGCGGGAGCCGCCGCCGGCGCCGACCTGTGCCTGCACCTGATCAGGCGCGAGCACGGTGCCGCCGTGGCCAACCACATCGCCCGGGACATGGTGCTGCCCTCGCACCGCGACGGCGGGCAGGCCCAGTACCTGGCCGTCCCCGTTCCCGAGGAGGGCCAGGACGAGCGCCTCGCCGACGTGCTCGCCTGGGCCCGCGCACACCTCCACGAGCCGCTCCCGGTCGCGGAACTGGCCCGGCGCGCCGTGATGAGCAAACGGTCCTTCGCCCGCCGGTTCGGCGCGGCCACCGGCACCACCCCGCACGCCTGGCTGCGGGAGCTGCGGCTGAGCAGCGCCGAGGAACTCCTGGAGACGACGGACCTGCCGGTCGAGGAGATCGCCCGCAGGGTCGGCTACGGCAGCGCGGCCGTCCTGCGCGAGCAGTTCGTCCGCCGCAGGGGGATCCCGCCCCGCTCGTACCGCCGCTCCTTCACCCGGACGCCCCGTACGGCCGGATGAGCCGTGGCCGGCCCGATGAGCCGTGCGGCCGGATGAGCCGTGGCCGGCCCGATGAGCCGTGCGGCCCGATGAGCCGTGCGGCCCGCGGGGCGCCGGTCAGGCGTTCCGGAGGGCGGCGACCAGGCCGGCGACCAGGTGGGCGCGCTCGGCCATCGCCTCGACCACCACGTACTCGTGGTCGGCGTGGGCGCCGCCGCCGACCGCGCCGAGGCCGTCCAGGGTGGGCACGCCCAGGGCGGCGGTGAAGTTGCCGTCGCTGCCGCCGCCGACCGCCCGGCCCTCGATACCGGGGAGCAACTCCTGGGCCAGTGCGAAGAGTTCGGCGGACGCCGACTCGGGCATCGGGGGCCGGCCGATGGAGCCCTCCACCGTGATCTCCGCCCCGTCGAGGTGCGGGGTCAGGGCGGCGAAGGCCGACTCGATCCGTTCCTTCTCCTCGTCCGACTCCACCCGCACGTCGACGCTGACGGTCGCCTCGGCGGGGACGACGTTGTCCAGGGTGCCCGCGGCGGCGACGGTCGGGGTGACCGTGGTGCCGATGCCGGGCCGGCCGAGCGCCGCGATGTCCAGCACCTGGTGCGCCGCCTCGACCAGGGCGTTCACCCCGGCGGCGGGTTCGAGGCCGGCGTGCGAGGCCCGGCCCGTGATGGAGACGTGGAAGGAACCGCAGCCCTTGCGGCCGGTCTTGAGGCCGCCGCCGTCCGCGGCGCCCTCGACCACGAGCACCGCCCCGCAGGCCAGGGCCCGTTCCTCGATGAGGGCCCGCGAGGAGCGGGAGCCGACCTCCTCGTCGGCGGTCACCAGGATCTCCACGCCCGACCGGTCCCCGAGCGCGGCCACCCCGTGCACGGCCTGCACGAGGCCGCCGAGCATGTCGAAGACCCCGGGGCCGGTCGCATGCCCGTTCTCGACGGCGAACGGGCGCCGCTCTAGGGTGCCGAGCGGGAACACCGTGTCGTGGTGGCCGAGGATCAGGACCTTGGGCTCGCCGCCGCCCGACCAGTGGACGTGCGGCCCGGCCTCGCTGTCGACGAGGACGGCGTGCCCGCCGAGGCGGTGCTCGATGACGCCGGCGACGGCCTTCGCCGAAGCCGTCAGGGCGTCGGGGTCGCGCGACGGCGACTCGGTTTCGACGAGGGTCCTGAGGTCATCGAGCATCGCTTCCACACGCACACGGCTTGTCTTCTGCGTCGTCATGCGCAAACCCTAATCCGCACGCCCGCAACGCCGCTTGAGCGCCGCAGCGGGCGCACCGCCGCCCGGCCGCGGGCCTGCCCGGCGGAGTGCCGGCCCGTGATCGCTCCCGCCGCCCGCACCGCGGCCGAACTGCGCGCCGTCGCGGGCGTGTTGGACCTGACGAATTCCCGGACGGCGGCTCCCGTGGACCGTGCAGTATCCATGAAGGTTCGTGAGGAATGCATCTGGGCGGCGACTTTGGACACCCGTAACGTTTTTCCCGTCACCGAAAGCGAAACGGGAGGTATTTCCATGATCTCGACCGTCAAGGCCAACGTCGTCACCGCCGTCGTCCACAACCGCGCCGTCGTCCACAACCGTGCGGTCGTGCACAACCGCGCCGTCGTGCACAACCGCTCGGTTGCCAAGTGAAGGTGACCCTCTGAGGTCCTTCCACCACGGTCCCGGGTTCCTCCCGGGACCGTGGCACTTTTGCACAAGGAGTCATTTCCATGGGGGCTGACATGCCGGCGGACGACACCACCGCTCTGGAACTCGTGGGCGCGGAGACATACGACCTCGAACAGGATCTGTGCTTTCTCTCCACCCCGAACGGCGGGCAGTTCTACATTTCCGCCCCGCCCTCCGAATTCCGCGCATGGCTGGCACGCTGCGACGGCACGAGGTCCCGCAGCGAACTGCTCGCGGGAATGGCCCCCGAATACGCCGAAGTGCTCGACGTCCTGCGGCACGACGGCTGCCTGCGCCCGGCCGAGCCCGCCCGCGAAGCCGAGCGGGCGGAGCGCGTGGCACGCACCACGGTCCTCGTCACCGGCGCGCCGGAACTCACCGCCCCCCTCGCCCACGCGCTCGGCACCACCGGCTACGCGCACGTCGGGCCGGCCCCGGAGGACCTGTCCGCCGTCGGCGTCCGCGACACCGTGCTCGTCGCCGCCTTCGCCCACCCCGCCCACCGGGAACTGGCCCGTATCGACGGGCTGTGCGCCCGGCTCGGCCTGCGCTGGCTGCCGCTGCGCCACGAACGCGGCCGGGCCGTCCTCGGCCCTGCCGTCACCCCCGGTACCACGGCGGACTTCGCGGACGTCCTGGACCGCCGGCTGTCCGCGGCACACGACCCCCGGATCGTCGAGGCGATGCGGGCCGCGCCGCAGCCCGACGGCCACCGCCACCGGCTCCGCGACGGCGACGTCCGCTGGACGCTGGCGCAGCTCGGCACCTACCTGGAGCGCTGGATCACGGGCGAGGCCGCCGTCGACGAGGTCGAGCTCGACCCGCGCCGGCTCGACCGGATCCAGCGCACCATCCTGCCGGTTCCGACCCGGCCGCGGCCCGTGGTGCGCGGCGACGCCGAGGCGGACCTGCTCGTCGACGACCAGGTCGGCGTGGTGACCGGCGTCCAGGAGCTGGCCCCCCTGCCGGGCATGCCCGCGCGGCTGCGGGTGTGCGCGGTGGACGTCGCCGACATGCGGCGCGTCGCGGACTGGCCCAACGACCGGCAGGCGTTCGGCACGTCCTGGTCCGATTTCGACGCCGCCCGCCGCAGCGCCGTCGGCGAGGCGGTCGAACGCTACTGCGGCAGCCGGCTCCCCGAGGACCGGCTCCGGTACGGCAGCCACGCACAGCTGCGCAGGGCCGGGGTGCCCGCGCTCGACCCGCGCCGGCTGCACCTGTACTCGCAGCGGCAGTACCGCAGCGAGGGCTTCCCCTTCGCGCCGCTGACCGTGGACGCCGAGTGCGCCTGGGTCGAGGGCCGCTCGTGGACGACCGGCGAGCCGGTGTGGGTCCCCTCCTTCCTGGTCGCCCACGCAGAGCACGACCCGGTCGCCTACTCCGACCCGCTGGTGGCCGGCGTGGCCTGCGGCGTCAGCGAGGAGCACGCCGTCACCTCGGGCCTCGAAGAGGTCATCGAGCGCGACACCACCATGCTGTGGTGGGCGAACGCCGCCCGCCTCCCCCGGCTGCCGGTGACCGACCGGATCCGCGAGCTCGTCGCGGACAGCCTGGACACGTACGACATCACCCTGATCCACCTGGACAACGAGTTCGACGTCCCCGTCCTCGCCGCGGTCGTGCGCGACCGCGCCCACGGGTGGCTGGCCATCGGCTTCGCCACCCGCCCCGACCCGCACGAGGCGGCGGAGAAGGCCCTCGCCGAGGGGTTCACCCTGCACCACACCTGCCGCTTCCTCGACGACGACAAGGCGCTGGCCGGCGGCGTGGCGGAGCTGCCGCACCTGGCCAACCTCAAGCCGTACCGCGCCGACCGCCGCTATCTCGACTCCTACCGCCCGGACTTCGGCGACGTCCGGGACCTGCTGTGCCAGCAGCAGGTCCACCTCGACCCTCGGGCGGGCGAGCGGGTCGCGCCCTGGCTGCAGGACCTCCCCGCCCGCCCCTGGGACGGACTGCCCGCGCTCGCGCGGCGGAGCCTCGACGCGTACCGCGAACGGGTCGAGGCCCGCGGCTTTGAAGTGATCAGCGTCGACCTGACGACCTGTGACGCCGAAGCGGCCGGGTTCAGCGCCGCCCACACGATCGTGCCCGGCCTCGTGTCGAACTTCCCCGCCGGCATGCCCATGTGGGGCGACGGCAGGATCGGCCGTGCGGGCGTCCGGCTCGGCCGGCGGTCGCGGCCGCTGTCCGAGGACGAGTTCAACGTCTTCCCCCTACCCCACGCGTGAGGGACACCGATGGCTGTCATCGACACACTCGGCCTGCCGAACACCACGGGCCGCAGACCCCTGATCGTCGCGCAGGTCGTCGACGCCCTGGGCACCGGGCTCTTCCTCCCGTTCGCCGTCGTGTACTTCCACGCAGCCAAGGGCATCCCCCTCACCACGGTCGGCCTGATGCTGTCCGCCGGCGCGCTGCTCTCGCTGCCCGCCGGACCGCTGGGGGGCCGGCTGATCGACCGGATCGGACCGCGGGGCGTGCTGGTCGCGAGCAACCTGATCCGCGTCCTGACCTTCACCGCCTACGTGTTCACCGACACGCCCTGGCAGCTGGTCCTGCTGGTCACCGCCACCATGTGGGGCGACAGCCTGTTCCGGCCCGCGGTCTTCGCGCTGGTGGCGCAGGTCGCCGACGACGGGCACCGGGCGCGCTGGTACGCGATGGACCGGTCCCTGCGCAACGCCGGGATCGGTGCCGGCGGACTGGTGGGCAGCACGCTCGTCGGCTGGGGCGGCACCTCGGGCTACACGGCCGTGGTCGCGCTGAACGCCGTGTCGTTCCTCGCCGCGGCCGGGCTGGTCGCGACCTGGCGCCGGACCGCCGTCCCACGCCCCGCCGGAGCCGCCGGAGCCGCCGGCCCGGTCGTTCCGGCCGGGGACGGCGTCCCGGCCGGGGACGCTCCGGAGCAGCGGCGCGGCGGGTACCGGGAGGTGCTCGCCGACCGGGCGTTCCTCGGCGTCCTGGCCACCGTCTGGGTGTTCGCGCTGTGCGACCTCGCGCTGACCGTGCTGCTGAGCGCGTACGTGATCGAGGCGCGCGGGTTGCCGGCCTGGCAGCCGGGGATGCTGTTCGCCATCAACACCGTCATGGTGGTGCTGGCACAGACCGCTCTGGCCAGGGCGGTCGAGCGGTACCGGCGGCCCGCAGTGCTCCAGGTGGCTGCCGTCCTGTGGATGGTGTCCTTCGCCCTGTTCGCGGCGGTGCCCGGCGAGTACGCCGGGCCGGCCCTCGGCGTGCTCGTCCTGGGCATGGTCGTCTTCACGGTCGCGGAGCTGCTCCAGGCCCCGACCAGCAGTGCACTGATCGTGGGGATGGCCGCGGGGCACCTCCGCGGCCGGTACCTGGGGCTGGAGGAGCTGATGTGGAGCCTGGCCAAGGTGCTGGCTCCGACGGTGTTCACCTGGCTGCTGGCGCGGGGGGCGGGCCTGCCGTGGCTCGCGCTCGGCGTCTGCTGCCTCGTGGCGGTCGTGCTGCTCCGGCGACTCCACCGGGTGCTGCCCGCGCACGTCCAGCGCGAGACCGTCGATGCCTGAGCGCGGGTCCGAGGTCCGCCGCCCCGAGGAGTTCCGCGTCGTCTACCACCGGGTCTACCGCGAGCCGCCGTACCACGAGGACGCGGCGGCCGCGGACGGCTTCGCCCGGCAGCTGGCCGGCCACGCGGCGCTGCCCGGCTTCTCCGTGACCACCGTCCGCGACGGCGGCGTGCTCGGCGGTTTCGCCTACGGCGTGCACCGCGAGGAGGGGTGGTGGCATCCGCGCGCGGCCGCGCCGGCGCCGCCGTGGCTGCGCCGGCCGCTGTTCTACGTCTACGAGCTCGCGGTCGTCGGTGAGCTGCGCGGCCGAGGGCACGGGCGCGAGCTGCTGGACCTGCTGCTGGCCGACCGCGCCGAGCCGTTCGCCGTACTCGCCGCGTCGAGCCGGGCTTCGGCGCGCGAGCTGTACCGGCGGTGGGGCTGGGCGAAGGTCGGCGAACTCACGGGCCCACCACACGGTGTGGACCTCCTCGCCCTCCCCCTGACGCCGCTGCGGTGACCGGGGCGAGGGGCCGCCGCCCACGCCGCCACCCCGCCCGCCCCCGCGCAGGAGACCGCCTCCGCCCGGCCCCGGCACCCCCGCCGGGGCCGAGCTGACAGAGGCAGCGGTCGGTTCGGCGTCCGGAGCGCGTCCGCGTGCAAGGGTGTCCGGTGTGCACGCTGTTGCTGCATCGTCTCACTTCACAGGGGGAACCGAATGAGGGTCGATGTGCTCGTTCACGATGGCCTGGCCCTGTCCCGGCATTCACTCACGGCATTGCTGGAACAGCATCCGGACATCAGAGTCGTGGGATCGGTGGACGGCATCTATGCCGCACTTGAGTTCGCCGAGTTGAATCGACCCGATGTCGTGATCGTCAGTTTCGACGGCAGGGACGAGGAAACGGTCGACGTCGCCGAGAAGATCGCCATCCTTCCGACGGTCCGCACACTGCTGGTCGCCACCGCGTGCGTCCGGCCGGTCGTCCGCAGGGTCTTCGCCGGGGGAATCGACGGAATGGTGCGCCGCGGTGTCCCGCCCGAGCGCCTTTTCGAGGCCGTCCATCGGGTGCACCGCGGCGAGCGGGCCTTCGACACCGAGCTGGCGGTCGCGGCCGTGGCCGACGGGGACTGCCCGCTGACCCCCCGGCAGTCGTCCGTCCTCGACCGCCTCCACCGCGGTGACACGGTGGAGGAGATCGCCGCCCGGCTGTCCCTGTCCGAAGGGACGGTACGCAACTACGTTTCCACCATCGTCGTGAACCTGGGCGCACGCAATCGCATCGACGCGCTGCGCATCGCCCGGAACAACGAATGGATCTGACCCGCGTGCGGAATGCACGGCGGCGAATGCGCAGCACATCGACCACGGCATGAACACCCACTGCCGGCATCCGAATGACGTATTGCAGAAGCATCGGTGAAAGGACGGCTCGCATGCCCCATACCAGCAATCCCGGCGGCGGTCCGCTGCCCCGCCAGGTGGCCGACGCCCATGTCGACGCCCTCGTCGGACTCGACCCGATCACCGGCACCTTCCTCGGCGTCGCCGGAAGTTCCGACCGGCTCCCGGACCTCTCGCCCGAGGGCCGGGACGCGGTGGCCGGGCTGGCCCGTACGACCCTCCGGCAGCTGGCCGCGGCAGAGGCCGCCCCCGGTGCGGACGACATCGCCGAGCGCCGCTGCGCCCGGCTGCTGCGCGAGCGGCTCACCGCCGAACTCGCCGTGGACGAGGCGGGCGAGGGCCTGCGCGCGGTCGCCAACCTCGGCTCACCGCTGCACCAGGTCCGCTACGCCTTCACCCTCACCCCCGCGGACACGGACGAGGACTGGGCCGCGATCGCGCGACGGCTGCGCGCCGTGCCGGACGCCCTGGCGGGCTACCGGGCCTCCCTGAACGCCGGCCTCGCCCGCGAGCTGCCCGCGGGGCCGCGGCAGGTCTCGGCCGTCGTCGGCCAGTTGACCGAATGGATCGGCACGGACCGGAGCTGGTTCGCGGAGTTCACCGACCCCGGTCCCGAGCCGCTGCGGGGCGAGCTCACCGCGGCCGCCGCGGTGGCCACCGGCGCCTTGGCGGAACTGCGCGACTGGCTCCGCGACCGCTACGCCCCGGCCGTCGAGGGCGCTGCGGACGTCGTCGGCCGGGAGCGCTACGTCCGTCTCGCCCGCCACCACAACGGCGCCGACCTCGACCTGGACGAGGCCTACGCGTACGGCTGGGCCGAGTTCCACCGGCTGCTCGCCGAGATGCGCACCGAGGCCGCGAGGATCCTGCCGGGCGCCGGCACCCCCTGGGAGGCGCTGGCCTGGTGCGACCGCCACGGCGCGGCCGTCGAAGGCGTCGAGGAGACCCGGCAGTGGCTCCAGACGCTGATGGACGACACGATCGACATGCTGGACGGAACCCACTTCGACCTGGCCGAACGCGTACGCCGGGTCGAGTCGCACATCGCCCCGCGGGGCAGTGCCGCCGCCCCCTACTACACCGAGCCGTCACTGGACTTCTCCCGGCCCGGACGCACCTGGCTGCCGACGATGGGCCAGACCCGCTTCCCGGTCTACGACCTGGTCACCACCTGGTACCACGAGGGCGTACCCGGCCACCACCTCCAGCTGGCCCAGTGGGCGCACGTCGCCGACCGCCTCTCCCGCTACCAGACCACCGTGGCCTGCGTCGGCGCCAACGCCGAGGGCTGGGCGCTGTACGCCGAGCGCCTCATGGACGAGCTGGGCTACCTGACCGACCCCGAGCGGCGGCTGGGCTACCTGGACGCGCAGATGATGCGGGCCGTCCGCGTCGTCATCGACATCGGCATGCACCTGGAACTGGAGATCCCGAAGGACTCCCCGTTCCACCCGGGCGAGCGCTGGACGCCGCGACTGGCCCAGGAGTTCCTCGCCCGGCACACCAGCCGCCCCGCCGACTACGTCGAGAGCGAGATCACCCGCTACCTGGGCATGGCCGGCCAGGCCATCGGCTACAAGCTCGGCGAGCGGGTCTGGCTCGCGGGCCGCGAGGCGGCCCGGACCCGGCACGGCGCGGCCTTCGACCTGAAGGCCTGGCACATGGCCGCGCTCTCGCAGGGCTCGCTCGGCCTGGACGACCTCCTGGCCGAACTCTCGGCGCTCTGAGGGAACACGCCCGGGCGCCGCCGCACCCCACCACGCCGTGGGGAAGGCCTCTTCCGCCAACGCCGAAGGAGCAGCAGATGCCGGAGGCCGAGTGCTGCTACACGACCTGCTTCCGGAGGCGGTGATCCCCGTGAACGGCGCCCCCTTTCCCCACCATGCGGGAGAGGGGGCGCTGCTGTGCGGGGTGGTCTTCGATCAGACGGCGGCCAGGGCGACACCCAGTTCGGCCGCGGTGGGGCGGTCATCGGGCTCGGCGCGGAGGACGTCGAGCAGGACTTGTCGGAGTTCGGGCCAGGGGCGGGCGGTGTCGAAGGGGAGGGAGCGTTTGGCGATCTGGGCGCGGCGTTCGTCGAGGCCGGCGTCGCTCTTGATGCCTGCGGCGTCGTAGTCGAGCGGCCACCGCCCGGTGATGCAGGTCCACAGGGTTCCGGCGAGGGAGTAGGCCTCGGCTTCGGGGGTCACCCAGATCCTGCGCATGCCGCTGGTGACGTCGGCGGCGGTCCCGGGGGCCAGGACGTGGACGATGCCGCCCTTGAAGTTGTCCGCCGGGTCGAAGCCGGGTCGCCAGGCCCAGGCAAGGTCGATGAGGTGGACTCCGTGGGGGGTGTGGAGGCCGTGGGAGGGCTGGAGGTCGGCGTGGACCCATCCGGTGGAGTGGAGGTCGGCGACCGCGTCACACAGCTCCACGGCGGCACTCACCGCCCCGGCGTGGACCGGTTTCCGGCGCGGACGGACTCGAAGCGTTTCCAGGTGGAGGGGGCGTCGATCCAGCGGTTGATGACCCACGCGACCTCGCGGCTGGAGCCCCCGGCCAGAAGGTCGTCAGGCCGTTCGAGGTCGTACAGCACTTCGGCATCACGGCTGGTGACGGCGACGCCTTCGCCGGTGCCGTACTTCACCGCGACGGTCTCCGCTGGCCCGGTCACCTTCCACACCGCGGAGCCGCGCCGGTTGGTGATCTCGGTCAGCGAGGTGATGCCTTCGCAGACGATCTGTGCGGCGTCGAAGGCGTCGGGAGGGAGCTGGCCCATGCGCGGATGTCCTTCCAGACACGGGAGAGGGCTACGAGTCCCACACCCTAGATGATCGATTCCAAGGGTTGCGAAGAGGTGTCGTCTGCAGCTTGCTCGGGCGCTCCGGCAGTGGCCGGATCTTACGCAAAGCTGTCCCTGTCGACAGTGTCAGGTCAAGATCCTTGTTCCGAGAATGGCACTTGACTTCGTCCGGTGCTGACACCGGGGCAACGGATACTTGAACCTGTCAGGAGAGCCATGGCACTGGAGATGCGCGACCGCTGCGAACGATGTGAAACGGTGCTGCCGCAGGTCTCGTCAGCCCGCATATGCTCGTACGAGTGCACATTCTGCGTGTCCTGCAGCGACGCCATGCGGGACACGTGCCCCAACTGCGGCGGTGAACTCGTCGCCCGCCCTCGCCGTGCGCCGGCGCCCGCCGCCGAGCAGACGATCAGCCGCGCGGGTCAGTGATCGTAGGCGGTGAGTGATCGTAGAACGGGCTGTCCGGTGTGGTCGTTGTGCCAGATCGCGGCGGTGAGCGCGAGGATGCGCTGCATGACGCGGGTGACAACACCAACGGGTGTGCGTCCTCGGTGCTGTTCGAGATCGAGTTGGCCTTTGAGGGTCTCGTTGACCGACTCGATGACCTGCCGCAGGGGTTTGAACAGGGGTGCTCCGGGCCGTTCCGGTTCGCCTTTGCGGGCCGGCCGCAGGAGCCGGATGTCCTGTTCGGCGAGCTCGCGTTCAAAGCTCTGGCCGAAGTAGTTCTTGTCGCCGATCAGCGTCTGTCCGGGCCGTGCGGTGACGAGGCCTGGTTCTGCGGCGAGGAGGTCCAGCAGGGTCTCGCGCTCGTCGGCCTTGGCCCCGGTCAGGGCGAAGGTGACGGGCAGGCCCTGGAGGGTGCACACCAGGTGCAGCCGCAGGCCCCAGAAGTAGCGGCTGTGGCTGGCGCAGTAGCCGTACTCGGCCCATCCGGCCAGGTCGGAGCGTTTGACGGTCTCGCGGGAACGGCCGCATTCCACCGGCGTGGAGTCCACGATCCACACGTCGTCGCTCCACACCGAGGTGTCTGCGGCCAGTAACCGGGTGACCCGGCGGAGGAGTTCGGCGGCCTTGCGCAGCCGCTTGTTGTAGCCGGGCTGCTGGGGCAGGTACGGGAAGAGGTGTCGCAGGTGGGAGCGGGCGTGGCGGAGCCACCTGGCCTCGGAGGTGAACCCGAGCATGGCCTGCATCATCGCCAGCGTGACCAGCTCGGCGTCGGTGAGCTGCGGGGCGATCCCCACGGCCGGCCGCCGTGGCGCGAGATTCGGCGACCCCTTCAGCAGGTCGTCGGTCTTCACATAGAGTGCGATTGCGAGGGTGTCCAACTCTGTCTTCACACACTGACGTTGGACGCCCTCGTCCCATGCGCGCAGCCGATCCCTTGGAATCGATCATCTAGGGCGATCTGAGGACCCTGGGGGTGGGTTTCGGCACTCGGTCAGTCGTCAGGGGGCAAGTCGCCCTCAGCGTGGGACCGGTGGAAGCACGGCGACCGAACGCAGTGCCTGATCCCTGGCCCGGAAGCCGAAGCTGACGAGGATGACGCGCTCTCCGGCGCCGAGGGGTGTCCGGCCGTGCGGGGTGTGGGCCCCGTCGAACACGAGGCAGTCTCCCGGCGCGAGTTCGCACGCGCGGTAGCCGTCGGCGTTGACGAAGACGGTGGCGCTCGCGGTGGGGGCCGTGGTGGGGCGGTCGTGCTTGAGGCACAGGATCAGGTTGGCCTCGCCGAAGCCGAATTCGTCCACGTGGAAGTCGAGGAACTGCCCCTCGTCCAGGTAAGCGATGTAGACGCCGGTGTGGGGCTGTTCGACCTCCAGGCCGGCGGACCGGGCGACGACCGCGGCCAGGTCCACCTCGCTGGCGAAGAGGTTCGCCGCGTCGCCGACGGGTGCGTTCCACTTGCCGTTGTGCAGGTAGCCCTCGGCGGCCAAGGCTTTCTCGGTCTCCTCCGTCATCGCGGAGATCAGCTCGACGGGGAACTGATCCCGCAGGTGCCGGGGCCGAAGGCGTTCGTGCTGGGTGAGCGTGCGCACGGCGTCCCGGATGGTGGGGAAGTCGTCGTTCCACCGGGCCGGGGTGTGGGTGGAGGTGTGGGACTGGAGCCATGACGTCCACCCCCTGCTCCACTGGGCCGATTCCGCGGTACCGGCTGCCGGCTCGGCCTGGCCGAGCAGCAGCTCGACACAGTCAACGGCGGCCTGGGTGGACTGGATCAGGTCGCTGTCAACCTTCTCGATCCGCAGCCGAAGCGCTTCCTGGAGGTGGGCGCGGGCCGGTACGAGGTCGCCCTGTTCCATGAGGTGCTTGGCGTAGTGCTGGAGGGCGAAGTCGAGCAAGTCGGGCTGCTGGGCGCGGGCGGTGTCCAGGGCGCTGCGGTAGAGGGCGTCCGCGATCTGTGCCTCTCCGGCGTAGCGGTAGGCGTCGCCGAGGTTGAGCTGGGTGGCGATGACGGCCCGGGTGCTGCCGCTGGCCGTGGCGAGGTCCAGGGCCTGCCGCAGGAAGGCGCGGGCGCCGGGGTAGTCGCCCAGCGCGATCGAGGCGATGCCGGTCCACCGGGTTAGCACGCGCCGCCTGTCAGGGTCAGCATCCGTGGCCGGGTCCCGGAGTTCCTCGCGGAGCCGGGCGGCGGCGGCCGTCAGCTTGTCCCGGTCGGTGGGGACCATGCGCAGGTTCTCGTCTTGGGTGATGAGGTGCTGGAGCACTCGCCCCTCCGAAGGTCGTTCTGGTGGATGAGTTCTACAGCTGGTCGGTCTGGTGGCGCAGGCCGGTCAGCAGCTCCTTGCCGTGCTCGGTGAAGTGCTCGGCGAGGAGTTCGAGCTGGCCCATTAGGTAGCGGACGGCCGGCATGCCCTCGTCGTAGGCGGCCTGGAAGATCGCGCGCTCGTTGGGGGTCAGGTCGTCGCGGTCGAGTTCGGTCCGGCGGAACCGCAGGAGCTGGTTGTAGACGCACGTAGCGTGAAAGGCCCGGTCCACTTCCCAGAACTGGTTTCGGGCCTCGCCCTGTGTCGCGCGCCACGCGATCTCGATCTTGGGAGAGGTCTTGGAGTTGTAGCCGTCGGCGAAGACCTGGTGCTGGAGGACGTGGAAGCTGACCGACTGGTGCACGCCCTCGTGCAGGATGTTCTCCGCGAGGAAGAGGTGGGACGGCTCCTCGCTGACGGTGTTGGGCGGGATGTGGTGCCGCGCCTTCTCGGAGAAGACGATGACGTAGGGGAGCGCCGGGTCGCTGGAGCTGGTCAGCGAGGAGGTGCGGACGCCCGGCTTGAGGCCCACCCACAGCAAGCCCCGGACGAACTCTCGGACGCGGGCGAAGCCCTCGGGGTGCACGGTGGCCATGCGCTCCAGTGCCTGGGTAAGGGCCGCGCGGCGCTTGCCGGTGTGCTCCACGATCTCGTAGTTGCTCAGGTTGATCTCGTCGGCGATCTGCCCGGGGAGTTCGGCGGCGAACCAGTCGAAGGCGGTTCCGGAGACGTGGACGGGGTCGCTGCCGAGGGCGCGGGCGTGCTCGGCGTAGGGGACGCCGGACTTCATGAGACGTTCCATCAGGGCGAACGGGAGGGCCCGCTCGGCGCCGTCCTCGCGCAGGCGGATCAGCGCGGGGTCCTGGCGGTCGAGGTCGAAGAAGGAGCCGGACACTACGGTGGTGGTGATCTGCACTGCGGACTCTCCTTAATCGGGGTGCGGAAAAGGCGGCGGGCCGGCCCGGAAGTCTGCTCCGAGTCGGCCCGCCATACCGTCAGTCAGGCGGCATCAGGTTGGAGCCGGGGTCAGACCGCGGACGTCTGCGGCTCGAACACCCCGTCCGGGACGGAGTGGTCCAGGCGCCGGGTCAGGGACTCGACGGCCACCTCCGGCTCGAACACGCCGTCCGGAACCGAGTGGTCCAGACGCCTCGTCAGGTTGCTGACCTGGGTCTCGTTGGACATGGGAGATCCTCCCTTTCACGAAGGGTCAGCCCGCACCGCTGCGGTGCAGGGTCGTGCCCCACCTCGGCCGTAGCTCTGCTGTGCGGCATCCGGTCGAGGTGGGAGCCTGGCCGCCCCGGGCCGTAGGTGCAGGGCGGGAGTTTGCGAGGTGTCAGCCCCGTTTGAGGCTGGAGGGGTCCTTGACGATCCACTCCTTGCCGCCGCCGGGGGGTCGGGCGAAGACCGCGTTGGTGATGGTGATGCGGGTCGTGGGGTCCTGCCACTCGCCGATGAACTGGACCACCCCGATCTTGTTCTCGGCCGGGTCTCTGACGGTGGTCCCCTCCGACACCCAGCCGGGCAGTGTCTGGCGCTGGCGCTCACGGCCGGGGCGGGACACGGTCACCGCCTTCGATGTCGCGGCGGCGCATGAACTTCTCCCAGCCGCTGGCCGCGCGGACGCGCAGGGCCCGGCTCGGTGCCCCGGGGGCGGTCTCCTGTATGGCGAGGGTGCGTCCGCTGGCTCCGGGGTTCCGGCGCGGCAGGGAGGGGGTGCAGGGAGGGGGTGCTCATGGCCTTGCTCCTCTCCGACGGGGGCGCAGCGGGCCGCAGGGCGGCGCGAAGGTGGGGCCTGCGGCCCGCTGCGTGGGGGACGTCAACGGCCTTTCCCCTTCCGGGTCCTGTCCGTTTCCGCGTCTTGAACGTACGGTCGCTGGGGACGCGATAGGACTGACTGGCAGTACGTGTTGGGGGGACGGAGCGTCGTCGGGGAGCTGGGCATGGCGGGTACACCGCCCGCACGGGGACGTGCGGCCACAGGAGCGATTGCGGGCTTTGTGCTGAGGCTGGCGCGGGAGAGCATCCCGCGTACGCAGGCGGCCATGGCGGAGGCCCTGGGCGTGGACCTGGGCACCTTGCAGGGCTGGGAGTCCGGCCGGCGCCCACTGGCGAACATGAAGGCCGGGGCGCTGCTGAATCTGCGGCGACGGCTCGGGGCCCTGGGTGCGGACGCGGGCGTGGTGGGGCTGCTCGATCCGGCGATGGACGCAGACCAGATCATCGGGGCCGCCCTCGATCCGCCGGAGGAGATGGGGCTTCACCCGCTGGCGTCGTGGGTGCACACCAGGGACACTGCGCACATGCTGGCGTGGGCCTTGACCGGTACGCCGCCGCCCGCTCTGGCGGGGCGGATCCCGGCTCCCCGCCGTGGCCCCTCCGCGTCGGCTCCGCTGCTGGGTGCGGGCGAGCGCGGCCAGTTCTTCGAGCACCTGCGGGAGACCGCCGAGTCGGCCCGGCGCGGCGAGGGTGGGGTGCTGCTGCACCGGCAGGCCCTGTATCTGGCGTCGTACGACCGGGGGCCGGAGGCGGTCTCCTGGACGGCGCACGCCTTGCACGCCCGGCGGGGAGTGCTGGGCCGCCGGGGATGGTCGGAGCATTGGGCGGAAGCCCGGTCCACTGCAACGGCACTTGCCCGGTTGGGCGACCCACAGCCGCTGCTCGACTTCATTGAGCGCTCGCTGGCTGGCGACGACACGGCGGAAGCGGCGAACCTGAACTACTGGGCGTACTGGCTCGGCGGCGTCCGCCTTCCGCAGCCCGACGACGGGTTCATGCGCGACCGGGACCTGACCGGCTGGGACCCGGTGACGCTGCTGCGGGGGCTGACCTACGGGCTGCACTACGCGCCCGGATACGCGGACCTGTACGCCCACACTCTGTGGGCCCTGCTGACGGCGCACCCGTGGCTGCCTCGGGCATCGAGGGTGCTGGTGCGGGAGCTGGAGGAGCGTACCGGACGGTTACTGGACGGGCGGGGGATCTCCGAAAGGTCGCGGCACGAACTAAGCGCGGTGCATTACGTTTTGCGTGATCGCACCTGAGAGCGGAGGTCACCACATGGCAGACGAGACGGCGAACGCGCAGGGAACGGCCGCGTTCATCTTCGAGATGGGCGTCATGAAGCAGGCCAAGCGGACCGGGTGGTGGTTCACCGGCAACAACAACCCCGAGTCGATCGCCGACCACTCGTTCCGCGTGGGCATCATCGGTGCCGTTCTGGCCATGATGGAGGGCGTGGACCCGGCGAAGGTCGCCCTGATGTGCCTCTTCCACGACACCCAGGAGACCCGGATCGGGGACATCCCGCACATCGGCCGCCGCTACATCGACGTCGTCGACAATGTGGACGTGACCGCGGACCAGGTTGCCCGCGTACACCCCGCCGTTCGCTCCGGTGTGCTGCGCGTGGTCGAGGCGTACGAGGCCAACGACACCCCCGAGGCGATCGTGGCCAAGGACGCGGACAAGCTGGAGTGCCTCGTGCAGGCGGTGGAGTACCGGGCGCAGGGCAACACGCTGGTTCAGGACTGGATCGACACTTCGCTGGCCAGCCTCAAGACCGCGTCCGCGCAGGCCCTGGCCGAGGCCGCGCTGAACATGACCCCGCTGGATTGGCGGAAGAAGTTCCTGGGCCAGTAACCGGTGCCGGAAATGCAGAAGCCCCCGCTGGCCCGCTCGGGGCCGGAGCGGGGGCTTCGTGTTGTGCAGGTGGACTAGAACTCGCTCTTGGGCTTGATGCGGTTCAGCTTGCGGCCCCTGTCCCACTCGTTGGCGAAGACGTTGTATGCGGCCAGGTTTCGGCCACCGGTTCCGTCACCGTGAGCGCCTCCGCCGGTCGCGGCAGTGCGGATCTTCCCCAGCCACTGGTACGCCTCGCCGCTGCTGCCGAGCTTCTTCGCGAAGTCGTCGATCTTGACGACGTCGGAGTGCTTGTAGAGCACCATGGCCAGGCCGGTCAGGATGACGCTGTCCCAGGTCTCCGGGGTGCGGTTCCACGCCTTCTCGGCGAGGGTGAGCGCGTCGTCGAGGATGTCGGCGCCATACATGTCGACGATCTTGACGACGCCCTTGACCCCGCGGATCTGGTTGGCGGACTTGTTGCCCATCTTCAGGCCGTGCGAGGTGATGACGGCCTCGGTGTCGTCGTTCTGGTCGGCGCCGTATTCGCCGTGGCGCCAGCCAGAGCACCGACCGGTGTAACAGCCGCACCCCGGGCAGTCGGGGCACACCATGGCGTACGTCCAGCCGCAGCGCTGAACGGGACGGCCGCAACCGTCCCTGGATGCTCGGGCCTTTTCGTATCGGCGCGGCCTTGGGCGTTGTGCTGGTGTAACCCGCCACCGGGCCGGCTGAGGCAGGCGGAGGCGTCGCGCGGCTTCCCGAGCGCGCTCCGAAGGGGCGGCACCCGGTCAGCTACGGACGGGGCGTTAAGGCCGCGCGCAGAGCCCGGTCAAACACTCAGTCAAATGCCAAACGGCAGCTATGGCCTGGGCTTTTCTGGTTAAAAGTGGATCAAACGATGAGGTCCCATCACCCTTCGTGAAGAGTGATGGGACCTCAAGCGTGCGATCGCGCTGCTGATGGCGCGTCAGTCATTGTGGGTTCCGTTGCGCAGATCCTGCACAAGCCTTGTGTCTGCTTCCCTAGATGTCGCGGAAGGTTTCGATCTGGGCGCCGACCGAGTTGAGGCGCTCGGCGAGGTCCTCGTAGCCGCGGTTGATGACGTACACGTTGCGCAGGACCGAGGTGCCCTCCGCCGCCATCATCGCCAGCAGGACGACCACCGCCGGGCGCAGGGCCGGCGGGCACATCATCTCTGCGGCGCGCCAGCGGGTGGGGCCCTCGACCAGGACGCGGTGGGGGTCCAGCAGCTGGAGGCGGCCGCCGAGGCGGTTGAGGTCCGTCAGGTAGATCGCCCGGTTGTCGTACACCCAGTCGTGGATCAGGGTCTTGCCCTGGGCGGTGGCCGCGATGGCCGCGAAGAACGGGACGTTGTCGATGTTCAGCCCGGGGAACGGCATCGGGTGGATCTTGTCGATGGGCGCTTCGAGCTTCGACGGGCGGACCGTCAGGTCGACCAGGCGGGTGCGGCCGTTGTCGGCCGTGTACTCCGGCGAGCGGTCGTGGTCGAGGCCCATCTCCTCCAGGACCGCGAGCTCGATCTCCATGAACTCGATCGGGACGCGGCGGATCGTCAGCTCCGACTCCGTGACGACGGCGGCGGCGACCAGGCTCATGGCCTCGACCGGGTCCTCGGAGGGGGAGTAGTCGACGTCGACGTCGATGTTCGGGACGCCGTGGACGGTCAGGGTCGTGGTGCCGATCCCGTCGACCCGGACGCCCAGCGCCTCCAGGAAGAAGCACAGGTCCTGGACCATGTAGTTGGAGGAGGCGTTGCGGATGACCGTGACGCCGTCGTGCCGGGCGGCGGCCAGCAGCGCGTTCTCGGTGACGGTGTCACCGCGCTCGGTCAGCACGATCGGGCGGTCGGGGCTGACGCCGGGCTCGACCTTGGCGTGGTAGATGCCCTCGGTCGCGGTGATGTCCAGGCCGAAGCGGCGCAGGGCGATCATGTGCGGCTCGATGGTGCGGGTGCCGAGGTCGCAGCCGCCGGCGTACGGCAGGCGGAACTGGTCCATGCGGTGGAGCAGCGGGCCCAGGAACATGATGATGCTCCGGGTCCGGACGGCCGCCTCCGCGTCGATGGCGTCCATGTCGAGCTCGGCCGGCGGGACGAGCTCCAGGTCGACGCCGTCGTTGATCCAGCGGGTGCGGACGCCGATGGAGTTCAGGACCTCCAGGAGGCGGTAGACCTCCTCGATGCGGGCGACCCGGCGCAGGACCGTGCGGCCCTTGTTCAGCAGGGAGGCGCACAGCAGGGCCACGCACGCGTTCTTGCTCGTCTTGACGTCGATGGCGCCGGACAGCCGGCGGCCGCCGACCACGCGCAGGTGCATCGGGCCGGAGTAACCCAGGGAGACGATCTCGCTGTCGAGCGCTTCGCCGATGCGGGCGATCATTTCAAGGCTGATGTTCTGGTTGCCGCGCTCGATGCGGTTCACGGCGCTCTGGCTGGTGCCCAGGGCGTCCGCGAGCTGACTCTGTGTCCAGCCCCGGTGCTGCCGGGCGTCACGGATGAGCTTGCCGATGCGTACGAGGTAGTCGTCTGCCATGGGTGCACCGTATCTCAGATATGAGATGAGTCGTGCGTCGGGTGTGGCGTGCGGGTGTTACTGACCGTCAGTTTTCCTGAGGCGCAGGGCCGAACGGGTGGCGCCGCGAACGGTTCGCGAACCCCGCCGAGCAAGGGTGATACCGCACTATTTGGCCCGATACGGATAAATGGGTGAAGTTCGCCTGGGTCGGGCGAAACTTCAGTCCCACCAGAGCGACCACACCGACGAGCGCACCATGCCGTCGCCGGCGCTGCGGGGGGCTTGAACCGTGTCGCGGCAGTAGCCCATCAGCTCCGTGGCGGCCTGCGCGGCACCCCGCGGGTCCAGCGGCGGCCGGTCGACGACCAGTTCGAGGTAGGCGCCCTGGGCGAGGAAGAGTCCGGCCCCCCACTGCTCGTGCCAGCGCCTCAGCAGTGCCGCGTCGTCGGCGGGCGTGAGGAACCGGTCACCGTACCCGCACCAGTTGCCCGTCCCGATCACGTACGGCAGGACCACGGGCACTTCGTGGCCCCCTCGCACCGCCACGAAGTTGAGCCAGCGCCGATTCCGGCCCCGGAAGACGTCCCGGTCGCCGCAGCCCCAGCGCGACACCCCGGGCAGGGGCTCCGCGAGCTGCGGGCCCAGCCGTGGCGCCAGCCGGTCGGGGTCGTAGTCGTCGCACCACTCCTCCCGATCTTCCCCGGAGTCCTCCCACGCCGACCACCGGAGGGCGGAGACCACCACGGACGCCGCGCGGGCGTCGTGGTCCTGGCGCAGCACCTCGGCCATCAGGTCCTCCAGGGCCGCGGCATCGACGCCGGAATGCCGACTGCTGCGGGCCAAGGCGTCCGGCGACAGCAGCGTGACGAAGGGCCACCAGCCGGTCTCCCCGTGCCGTCCGCGCCATTCGTCCCACACCTCGCGCACCCGGTCCCGCGCCACGGACACGCCGATCACCTCGACGCCCGCGGCCGTGGTGGCCCGCTGGGGTCCGACCTGGGGGAGGCGGGCGCGCAGGGCGCGGACGAGCCCGTCGGCATCAAGCCGGGGCCGGTGGAGAAGACTACTCACAGGCCCAGGACCCTACGGTCCGCCCGCGCCCCCGCGCATCCCGGCAAGGGCCCTCACCCTTGAGGCGCTCGCCGAGTTCTTCCAGGCCGGCGAGGAGCCAGGTCCGGCGGCCGCGGTTGCCTTCGCCGACGAAGCCGCGCACCGCCGAACCGGCTTCCGTGCGGCGGGAGATGTCGCCGAGGCCGACAAGGCGACGCCGAGGCCGGCTCGCGGTGCGGCTCCGGGCGACGCGATTCCCGCCGCGCGGGCTCAGCGGGCTCAGTCGGCCGCCAGGAACTCCGCCACGGCCGAGGCGAAGGCGGCCGGGTCGTCACGCCAGGGGAAGTGGCCGGCCCCGGGCCGGACGGCGAGCCGGGCGTCCTTGAAGAGGCCGGCGTACTCGGTCATCACCGGGAGCGGGCCCTGCAGGTCGAGCTCCCCGGCGAGGACGAGCACCGGCGGCTCGAACCGGCCGAGCGCGGCCCGCAGCGCGGCCGGATCGTACGCGCCGTCCCCGCCGAACGCGGCCGCCGCCTCCTGGTTCTTCCGGCTCTCTCCGTCGGCGGCGAATTGCCGGGTCGCCTCGTCCCATCGGCCGTGGAAGAAGGGTTCGGCGGCCGTCCAGTCGTCGGCTCCGGCCCGGCCCGCGACGATGCGCTCCAGCGCCGCGAAGGCGGCCGGGAACCAGGGCTCGTCCCGGCGGAGCCGCGCGGCGGCCAGCCGCTGTTCGCCGCTGACGGTGATGCCGGTGGCGGCCACGCTGGGCGTGATCAGGGCCAGCCTGCCGGTGTGCTGCGGGTGCCGGGCCGCGTAGAGCGCGGCCAGGTTCGCGCCGGCACTGTGCGCGAGCAGGTCCATCCGGTCCAGACCGAGGTGGCGGCGCAGCGCCTCGACGTCTGCGACCTGCCGGTCGCAGCGGTACGTGGCCGGGTTCTCGGGTACGGCCGAGGCGCCCGTGCCGCGCGGGTCGAGCAGGATCAGGCGGCGGTGTGCGGCCAGGCCGCCGAGGTCGCCGAGGTAGGCGGAGTCCAGCATCGGCCCGCCGGGCAGGCAGACCAGGTCCGGGCCGCCGGCCGGGTCCGGTCCGGGGAGGACGCGGTAGCCGAGCGGGGTGCCGTCGTACGAGGTGAAGGTGGGCATGCGGGCGACGGTCGCAGCCCGCGGCCCGCCGGGCAACCGGGTTTCCCCCGCCCGACCGTCCTTCCACTTCCAGGAGGCGCTGTGGCGCCTCATGGAGGGGCGCACGGCGCTCGCCGTGGCGCACCGGCTCAGCACGGTGGCCCACATGGACCGGCTCGTCGTCACCGGGGCCGGATGGAACAGCGCACGCATCAGGAGCTGCTCGCCCGCGAGGGCGCCCACGCCAGGCTGTGGCAGCACCAGTCCGGCGGGTTCCTCGACGACAGCCCAGCCCGCACCGACCTCCACTGACGGCGCGTACGGGGCGCATCGGGCAGGCGCCCGCTAGCGTGGACGGAGGGGAGATGGACGGACGGCGAACCACGATGAGCCCGGCGACGAGCCCGGCACGACCCTTCCCGCGACGCGGGGACCGGAGGACGACATACGCCCATGCCCCGCCACGCCCCCGAGCACGCCCGACCGCCCGACCGGCCGCGGCCGCCGATCGGCACCTCGACGGGCGTGGCACTCACCCTGGCCGTCCTCACCGCCGCCAACGCGGCCGTACACCTGTGGCCGGGCCCGCCCGGCCTGGTCACGTCCGTCGTGGCGGTCGCGCTGCTGTTGGGCGTGCTCCGCCTGGCCGGAGGCACCTGGGCGGACGCGGGCCTGGCGCCCGGCACCCTGGTCCGCGGCGCCCGCTGGGCTTTGGTCCTGGTCGGGCTGGTCGGCGCCGTCTACCTGGCCGGGGCCCTGATCCCGGCGACCCGCACCCTGTTCGAGGACCGGCGGTACGCCGGGATGACCGGCACCGAGCTCGCGCTGCGCGGTTTCGTGCTGGTCCCGGTCGGCACGGTGCTGCTGGAGGAGACCGCCTTCCGCGGCGTGCTCTACGGCCTGGTGCGCCGCGCCCGAGGAGCGGTGCGGGCGACCGTCGTGTCGAGCGTCCTGTTCGGCCTGTGGCACGTGCTGCCGTCGCTGCACCTCGCGACCGCGAAACCCGCCGTCGGCACGGTCGTCGGCACCTCCGGGGCGGGCGCCGTCCTCGCGGTCCTGGGGGCGGTGCTGTTCACGGCGGCGGCCGGCGTCCTGTTCTGCGAACTGCGCCGCCGCAGCGACAGCCTGCTGGCGCCCATGGGCCTGCACTGGGCGGTCAACGCGCTCGGCTACCTCACCGGGTTCCTGCTGCGCTGACCGCGGGGCGGCCGCTCACCCCCAGCCGTCCGGCCGGATGATGTGCTTCAGCCGGTCCAGGTCCTGCGCCGTGAACCCTTCGGGCCGCATGACCGCGTTCCAGCCGTCGACGTACGCGACCTTGTACGTGTGGCCGTGGCCGTCCGGCACACCCGTGGAGAAGGGCAGGTCGGCGGTGATCTGCCAGAAGGTCACGAAGGGGATCCAGAACATCTGCCCGAGGACGTCCCGGCCCGGTGCCTCGGAGATCCAGTCGGGTTCGGAGAAGACCAGGTTCGGGCTCCACCAGACGATCGGGTCGGACGGGTTCATGAGGTAGAGCACCCGGGTGCCGTCCCACGGCCGGCCCGCCGGCTCGATCGCGGTGGACGGGTCGTCGGCGAACCGGACGGTCCGCCCCTCCTTGTAGACCGGCTCGATCTCCGGGCTGCCCGCGACGCGCCCGTCGCTGAACTCGCGGAAGAGCGTGTTGAAGTTGGGCGGGCCCGCGAACAGGGTGCCGGCCGTGCGGTTGCGCAGGTCGTACTCCCCGCTGAAGGCCGTCTCGCCGCCGAACGACCCCAGGCTCTCACCGGCCACGAACAGCCGCGGACGCTTGTCCTGCGGCAGTTTGGACCAGGTGTCGTAGACGGCGTCGAAGAGCTCGCGGCCGGCTTCGCGGGCCTTGGACTGGTCGACGAGGTAGGACAGCCACGACGGCAGGTACGAGTACTGCATCGCCACTGTGGCCGAGTCGCCGTTGCCGAGGTACTCGAAGGTGTCCACGGCCGCGGGGTCGACCCAACCGCTGCCCGTCGTGGTCATGACCAGCAGGTTCTTGCGTTCGAAGCCGCCGGCCCGTTCGAGGTCCGCGACCGCCTTGGCGGCCCGCCCCTCCGCGCTGTCGGCGGTCTCAAGCCCGGCGTACGTCCGTACGGGCTCCTGCGCAGGGCGGTGCGTGAACGCGCCGATCTCCGCGGCGGTCGGCCCGCTGCCGACGAAGGCCCGGCCCTCCCGGCCCAGCGAGTCCCACGGGACGACGGAACCGGACCCGCCCGAGCGCAGGGACGACGTGGGCTGGTGGATGCCCTCGGGCGTGTGCGTGTCGCGCACCGAGAACGCCTCGTTGGCGGCATTGACGAACCCTTCCAGCAGCAACCCGGTGAACGCCGTCCACGCCATGGCCGCCACCACGACCCAGCCGACCACCCGGGCCGCCCGCCAGCCGATCCAGCGCCGGAGCAGGCGCGCGGCCCATCCGTACAGGGCCCGCAGTCCGCGGCCGGCCAGGAGCAGGAGAAGGAAGACGAGCGCGGCGACGAACGGGCAGGCGACGGCGCTGAGGACGTTGTAGTCGGTGACGCTCATCAGCCTTCGGATCTCGTGCTGCCAGTACTGTCCGAGCCCGAAGGCGAGGGCGAACAGCACGACCGCGCCGACGACCAGGACGAGCCACGTCCGGCGCGAGGGGGTCCAGGCGTCCCGGTCGGCGAAGGCGCGCCACACGTGGGCCGCGACCACGCCGAGGCCGTATCCGATGGCTGCGGCGATCCCGCATACCAGCCCCTGGAGGACGCCCCCGCGGGGCAGCAGTGACGGGGTGAAGGAGAGGCACGCGAGGAGCAGCGCACCCCAGCAGCCGGGCGGCGTGAGGTGCGGCCAGTGTCGGGCCGCCCCGCCGAACCCCCCGGCCCCGTCGGTGCCGCCTGCCGCCTCCGTGCGCCCGGCCCCGTCCGTGCCGCTGCGTCCGCCCGTGCCGCCGGGCGGGCCCGTCCGGCCGTCGTGGTCGTGCGGCGGCGGATCCTGGGAGGCGGACTCCGGCGGGTCGTTGCTCATCGCTTCCTCCGGGACAAGGATCGCGCGGCCCGGCCCGCCCTGCCATCCGGGGCGCCGTCCGTGGCACCGGCAGGCCGCGCCCCGGTGCCCGCTCGTACCCTGAGGGGTGAACCGGTGGGAGGTCGTCCCATGAGAAGGCGCTGGACCGCGCGCGTGGCCCTGGCCGCCGGCCTGGCGGCCGCTCTGGTGCTCGTGGTCGTCGGCGGGTTCGGCAGCCTGCTGCTCATGGCGGTGGGGTGGGCGGGGCTCGCCGCCACGGCCGCGGCCGTATGGTGGATGCTCACGCGCACCGGCTGGATCAGGATGCTGGCCGTTCTGCTGGCGGTGGCCGCGCCGCTCGGCGTCCTTTTCCTGTACACGTCGGCCGGACTGCTGTGGGTCGTGCTGGTCTCGCTGGGCCTGTGGGCCCTGGCCGTTGCCACGGGCAGGGCGGCGCTCGCCCCGGACCGGCCGGAGGGCATGCCGGAGCACTCCGCGGACCGGCCCCGTCGGCCCTTCCTGATCATGAATCCGCGTTCGGGCGGCGGCAAGGTCGGCAGGTTCCGGCTGGCGGAGCGGGCCCGGGACCTGGGCGCCGAGGTCGTCGTGCTCGATCCGGACCGACCGCAGGACGTGGCGGATCTGGCGCGGCAGGCCGTCCAGGACGGGGCCGACCTGCTCGGCGTGGCGGGAGGCGACGGCACGCAGGCTCTGGTCGCCGGCGTGGCCGTGGAGCACGACGTCCCGTTCATGGTGATCAGCGCCGGCACCCGCAACCACTTCGCCATGGACCTCGGACTGGACCGCAAGGACCCCGCCACCTGCCTCGACGCGCTGACCGACGGCGTGGAACTGCGCGTCGACCTCGGCCACATCACCATGGGGGACCCGGAAGCCGCGGACCCGTACCGGCCTGAGTCCCCGTCTCCGGAGGGGCGTCCGGAGCGCGTGTTCGTCAACAGCGCCTCCTTCGGGGTGTACGCGGAGGTCGTGCAGAGCCCCGCCTACCGTGACGACAAGGTCCGCACGATCCTGGAGATGCTGCCCGACCTGCTGACCCACGACAGCGGCCCGCGGCTCGGCCTGAGTGCCGGTGCGCTGGCCATGGCCGGTCCCCAGGCCGTGCTGGTGAGCAACAACCCCTACGAGCGGGGCGACTTGGCGGGGCTGGGACGCCGGGAACGGCTGGACTCCGGCGAGCTCGGCGTGCTCGGCATCCTTGTCGGCAACGCCGCCGAGGCGGCGGAGCTCCTGCTGCACGGCGGGCAGGGCCGCGGGCTGACCGTCGGCACCGCGCACGAGGTCGTCGTCGCGGCCGACGTGCCCGTCATCCCGGTGGGCGTCGACGGCGAGGCCCTGCAGCTGCCGACCCCGGTGCGCTGCCGTCTCGCGCCCCGCGCGCTGCGGGTGCGCGTGCCCCGGAACCGTCCGGGCGTGCCGCGCAGCTCGCCGCCGATGGACTGGCGGCGGGTGCGGCGGCTGGCCCTGACGATGGGACGGGCCGCGGCGGGCCGCGACGGCACCTGACGGCGGCGGGGACACAGCCGGGGCGCGCGCCGGCGCGGGTCACGGCGGGCCGTCCGCCGTCCACTGCGCTCCGGTGCGCAGGCGGAACGCGGTGACGGCCGCCTCGGCCGTGGGGAAGAGGTGGCGGGGGTCGATGGTGCCAGTGAGCCCGTACCGCTCCATTGGCGTTGGCTTGAAGGGCGGGCGGGCCTGCGCCGGCGTGTGTGAGACTCCGGTGTTGATCACCAGTGGGGGATTCGCGATGTACCTGCACCCGAGGCGTCCGGCGCGGCCGCCGCGGTTCCGGCCGCGTCGGCGGCCCTGGCCTTGGCCCTGGTCCTGACGGGCTGCACCGGCACCGGCACCGGCACGGCAGGCGGCGCGAAACCGTCGCCCACGTCCACGAGGAAGGCCGCGACCGCCGACCGGGACACCGTGGACACGGAGGTCCGCGCGCTGGTGCGCGCGGCGGGCCTCGCCCCGGCACGGGGCAAGACGACCAGCATCACCCGGGACGGTGTGGGGCACCCCGGCCGGGTCGACTGGATGATGGTCCTGGACACCCCGCGCGCCGAGCGGGCCGTGCGCGCGGTGCAGGCCGAAGCGGAACGCCGCGGCTGGCACCCGGAGCCCTTGGGCGAGGGGAAGATCATGTACGGGAAGTCCGGCTGGATGCTGATGGTGGGGAGCTCCGCCTCGGCGGACGTCGTCGCCCTCCGTGCGGGGGAGAGCCTTCTGACCGTGTTCGCCGACACCTCGGGCGCGTGAACCGGCCCGCGGGCGGGGGCCGCGCGTACGCCGAGCGGGGCGGTCGGGTCGCCCCGGAGTGCGGCGTGCGCCACGCGTGCATGACCAGGGCGCGGCGATGCACTAGGGTTATCTCGACATCGAGATATCTGCCGAAGGCGTACCGCAGCCGCCCCTGCTGGTAAGGATTGCCTAACTTAGCCTTACCTTAGCGGATTGGCCACAGGGCGTGGCGGCAGGATTGCGGTTACACGCGCGAAATCATGCATGAAGGAGACTGTCGTGTCGGCGAACAGCTTCGACGCCCGCACCACGCTGCAGGTGGGCGACGAGTCGTACGAGATCTTCCGGCTGGACAAGGTCGAGGGCTCCGCCCGCCTGCCGTACAGCCTGAAGGTGCTGCTGGAGAACCTGCTCCGCACCGAGGACGGCGCGAACATCACCGCCGACCACATCCGGGCCCTCGGCAACTGGGACTCGCAGGCCCAGCCGAGCCAGGAGATCCAGTTCACGCCGGCCCGCGTGATCATGCAGGACTTCACCGGTGTGCCCTGTGTCGTCGACCTCGCCACCATGCGTGAGGCCGTCGCCGCGCTCGGCGGCGACCCGGCGAAGATCAACCCGCTGTCCCCGGCCGAGATGGTCATCGACCACTCCGTCATCGCCGACAAGTTCGGCACCAACGACGCCTTCGCGCAGAACGTCGAGCTGGAGTACGGCCGCAACAAGGAGCGCTACCAGTTCCTGCGCTGGGGCCAGACCGCGTTCGACGACTTCAAGGTCGTCCCGCCGGGCACCGGCATCGTCCACCAGGTGAACATCGAGCACCTGGCCCGCACGGTCATGGTCCGGGGCGGCCAGGCGTACCCCGACACCCTCGTCGGCACCGACTCCCACACCACCATGGTCAACGGCCTCGGTGTGCTCGGCTGGGGCGTCGGCGGCATCGAGGCCGAGGCCGCGATGCTCGGCCAGCCGGTCTCCATGCTCATCCCGCGCGTCGTCGGCTTCAAGCTGACCGGCGAGCTGCCCACCGGCACCACCGCCACCGACCTGGTGCTGACGATCACCGAGATGCTGCGCAAGCACGGCGTCGTCGGCAAGTTCGTCGAGTTCTACGGTGAGGGCGTCGCCGCCACCTCGCTCGCGAACCGCGCCACCATCGGCAACATGTCGCCCGAGTTCGGCTCCACCGCCGCGGTCTTCCCGATCGACGGCGAGACCCTGAACTACCTCAAGCTCACCGGCCGCTCCGCGCAGCAGGTCGCGCTCGTCGAGGCGTACGCCAAGGAGCAGGGCCTCTGGCTCGACCCGGCCGCCGAGCCCGACTTCTCCGAGAAGCTGGAGCTCGACCTCTCCACCGTCGTCCCGTCGATCGCCGGCCCGAAGCGCCCGCAGGACCGCATCGTCCTCGCGAACGCCGCCGAGCAGTTCCAGCGCGACGTCCTCAACTACGTCGACACCGCCGACGAGGCCGAGCTGGAGTCCTTCCCGGCCTCCGACGCCCCGGCCGTCAGCCCGAACGGCGGCGGCCCGTCGAACCCGGTCCAGGTGACCGCCCCCGACGGCACCACCTACACGATCGACCACGGCGCCGTCACCGTCGCCGCGATCACCTCCTGCACCAACACCTCGAACCCGTACGTCATGGTCGCCGCCGCGCTCGTCGCGAAGAAGGCCGTGGAGAAGGGCCTGACCCGCAAGCCGTGGGTCAAGACCACCCTCGCCCCGGGTTCGAAGGTCGTGACGGACTACTTCGACAAGGCCGGTCTGACCCCGTACCTCGACAAGGTCGGCTTCAACCTCGTCGGCTACGGCTGCACCACCTGCATCGGCAACTCCGGCCCGCTGCCGGAGGAGGTCTCCAAGGCCGTCAACGAGCACGACCTGGCCGTGACCTCGGTGCTCTCGGGCAACCGCAACTTCGAGGGCCGCATCAACCCCGACGTCAAGATGAACTACCTGGCCTCCCCGCCGCTGGTCGTCGCGTACGCCATCGCGGGCTCCATGAAGGTGGACATCACCAAGGACGCGCTGGGTGTCGACACCGAGGGCAACCCGGTCTTCCTGACGGACATCTGGCCGTCGGAGGCCGAGGTCAACGACGTCGTCGCCAACGCCATCGGCGAGGACATGTTCTCCAAGTCCTACCAGGACGTCTTCGCGGGCGACGCCCAGTGGCAGGCGCTGTCGATCCCGACCGGCAACACCTTCGAGTGGGACACCGAGTCCACCTACGTGCGCAAGCCCCCGTACTTCGAGGGCATGACGATGGAGACCACCCCGGTCACCGACATCGCCGGCGCCCGCGTCCTGGCCAAGCTGGGCGACTCGGTCACCACCGACCACATCTCCCCGGCCGGCGCCATCAAGGCCGACACCCCGGCCGGCAAGTACCTCACCGAGCACGGTGTGGAGCGTCGTGACTTCAACTCCTACGGCTCGCGCCGAGGCAACCACGAGGTCATGATCCGCGGTACGTTCGCCAACATCCGCCTGCGCAACCAGATCGCGCCGGGCACCGAGGGCGGCTTCACCCGCGACTTCACCCAGGCTGACGGCCCGGTGAGCTTCATCTACGACGCCTCGCAGAACTACCAGGCCGCCGGCACCCCGCTGGTCATCCTGGGCGGCAAGGAGTACGGCTCCGGCTCGTCCCGCGACTGGGCCGCCAAGGGCACCGCGCTCCTCGGCGTCAAGGCCGTCATCACCGAGTCGTACGAGCGCATCCACCGCTCGAACCTCATCGGCATGGGCGTCCTGCCGCTGCAGTTCCCGGCCGGCCAGTCGGCCGACTCGCTCGGCCTGACCGGCGAGGAGACCTTCTCCATCACCGGCATCACCGAGCTGAACGACGGCACCACGCCGAGCACCGTCAAGGTCACCACCGACACCGGTGTCGAGTTCGACGCGGTCGTCCGCATCGACACCCCCGGTGAGGCGGACTACTACCGCAACGGCGGCATCATGCAGTACGTGCTCCGCAACCTGATCCGCGGCTGACCACAGCGCTAGATCCGGGCTCCACCGAAGGGCCGTATCCCCGTCACGGGGGTACGGCCCTTTCGGCCGTCCGGGGGCAGGGCCAGGTTTCGGCGAGGTCTCAACTCGGAAAAGCTGCCAGACATGGCTGCGCATGATCTTGCTCACATGAACGGGAGTGGACTATACCTGTGCGCGTCCGGCTCGCCGCGGCCGTGCGGCGCCGGACGGGGGGATGGGCGGGGAGCTGCGGCAGCGTCCGCGCGTACCACAACCGCCTTGAATCCCGGCCTCCTTCACACTTCGGACGAAGGCGAGGACAAGAGCATGGGATCCACTGGCGAGGGCATGGGCCGCCGCGATCTGATCAAGCGCTCGGCCGCACTCGGACTGGTCTCGGCGCCGGCGATGGGCTTCCTGTCCGGCTGCGCCTCCGGCGGCGACGCCTCGGCGAACGGCCCCGCCAAAGGGCCCGTCACCAAGGAGAACCCTTTCGGCGTAGGCAAGGGCGGCAAGCTCGACGTCGTCATCTTCAAGGGCGGTTTCGGCGACGACTATGCGAAGTCCTGGGAGGCCGCCTTCGACAAGAAATGGGGCACCACCAGCTCCCACCTGGGCACCCAGGAGATCGCCGCCAAGCTCCAGCCCCGCTTCAACGTGGGCAACCCCCCGGACGTCGTGGACGACGCCGGCGCCCAGCAGATCAAGATCGACGTACTGGCCAAGGGAGGCCAGCTCACCGACCTCACCCAGCTCCTGGACGCCCCGTCCCTCGACGACCCGAACCGCAGGATCCGCGACGTCCTGATCCCCGGCACCGTCGAACAGGGCACCCAGGGCGGCAAGTTCGTCGCCCTCTACTACGTCTACACGGTCTTCGGGTTCTGGTACTCGGGCAAGCTCTTCAAGGAGAAGGGCTGGACCGCGCCGAAGACCTGGGACCAGTTCCTCGACATCTGCACCAAGGCCCGGGACGCCGGCCTCGGCGGCCTCGCCCACCAGGGCAAGTTCCCGTACTACATCAACGTCGTCATCATGGACCTGATCGCCAAGAAGGGCGGTCTGGAGGCCATGAAGGCCATCGACAACCTGGAACCCAACGCCTTCGAGGGCAATCCGGCCGCCCTCGCCGCCGTCGAGGCGGTCTACGAGGTCGTCGAGAAGGGCCTGCTCATGGCCGGCACCAACGGACTGACCCACACCGAGTCCCAGACCGCCTGGAACCAGTACAAGGCGGCCTTCATCCCCTCCGGCTCCTGGCTGGAGAACGAGCAGCTCAAGCAGACCCCGGACGACTTCGACATGAAGTTCCTGCCGGTACCCGTCCTCGCCGACAGCAAGCTGCCCGTCGAGGCCATCCGGGCGGGCGCCGGCGAGCCCTTCATCGTCCCCGAGAAGGCCGCCAACAAGGCCGGCGGCCTGGAGTTCCTGCGGTCGATGCTGTCACGCGAATGGTCCACCCTCTTCGCCCAGCAGGCCAACTCCCTCACCGTCGTCAAGGACGGCGTCGACCCGGCCGTCAGGCTGCGGCCGGGCACCCAGTCGGCCGTCGAGGCCGTCAAGGCGGCCGGTGCGAACACCTTCAACTACCTGTACCCCGACTGGTACAGCGAAATGGACACCGAGATCCAGAACGCGTCCAATGAGCTGATGGCCAAGCGGATCCAGCCGAAGGAGTGGATCAAGCGGGCCCAGGCCGCGGTGGACAAGGCCGCCAAGGACCCGAACGCGAAGAACAACCGCCGCAGCTGACGCCACCGACGGACGGACGGACACCATGAGCCACGTAGCCAGGGGGCGGGGGCGGGCCGGCTTCATCAGCGGCTTCCTCTTCCTGCCGCTCGCGCTGTACCTGACCTTCGTCATCTGGCCGTACATCCAGACCTTCGGCTACTCCTTCACCGACTGGTCCGGCCAGTCGCCCACGTTCGCCTTCGTCGGCTGGGACAACTACACGGCCCTGCTGCAGGACGAGGTCTTCCGCGGCGCCCTCTGGCACAACCTGCTGCTCCTGGTGTTCGTCCCGGCCCTCACCATCCTGCTGGCCCTCTTCTTCGCCTTCATGGTGAACGCGGGAGGGCGCAGTGGGGCCGGCGGGGTGCGGGGCGTGCGCGGCTCGTCCGTGTACAAGATCGTCTACTTCTTCCCGCAGGTCCTCTCCCTCGCCATCCTCGCCGTCCTCTTCGGCGCGGTGTACCGCAGCGACGAGGGCGGCCTGCTCAACGGCCTCCTGGTCGGGCTGGGCCTGGTCGACCCGGCCCACCCCGTCGAATGGCTCAACGAGCCCGACCTGGTGCTGTGGTGCCTGCTGTCCGTCGTGGTCTGGCACGGGGTCGGCTTCTACCTCGTGCTCTTCTCGGCGGCCATGCAGTCCGTACCCAGGGACATCTACGAGGCCGCCCTGCTCGACGGCGCAGGCCGCGCCCAGACCTTCCTCAAGGTCACCCTGCCCCTGCTGTGGGACGCCGTGCAGACCTCCGCCGTCTACCTCGGCATCGCCGCCATGGACCTGTTCGTGCTGGTCTCGACGATGACCTCCGGCCAGTTCGGCGGCGGGCCCGACCACCACAGCGAGGTCATGGCCACGGTGCTCATGCGCAACTTCCTGTACTTCGGCAAGAGCGGCTACGCCTGCGCCATGGGCGTGGTCATGCTCCTGCTGACCCTGATCCTCTCCGTCGTCACGCTGCGCGCGACCCGCCGCGAGCGCATCGAGTTCTGAGCGGGAGACCCCGATGACCACTGTGATCAAGGCGCCCGGAGAGCGCTCCGACGAGCGGGCCGGCGGCGCCGGCCCGGGGCAGGGCTCCGGCGGCGGCTCCGACGGCACGGCGCTGAACGTCTTCTCGCACGGCTTCCTGGCCCTCTGGGCGGTGCTGATCGTCCTGCCGCTGGTCTGGCTGGCGCTCGGGTCGTTCAAGACCGACTCCGAGATCGGCAGCTCGGCCCTCAGCCGGCCCTCCAACTGGCACCTCGACGCCTTCGCCCGGGCCTGGGACAAGGGCATCGGCGACTACTTCGCCCACACCCTGATCGTCATGGCCTTCTCGGTGCCGCTGACGATGCTGCTCGGCTCGATGGCCGCGTACGTGCTGGCCCGCTACCCCTTCCCGGGCAACCGGGTCGTCTACTACTTCTTCGTCAGCGGGGCCATGTTCCCCGTCTTCCTGGCGCTCGTCCCGCTGTTCTTCATGGTCAAGCGCCTCGACATGCTCAACACCTACCAGGGGCTGATCCTGGTCTACGTCGCCTACTCGATGCCGTTCACGGTCTTCTTCATGCACTCCTTCTTCCGTACGCTGCCGACGGCCGTGCACGAGGCGGCGGTGATCGACGGGGCCTCCGACACCCGGATCTTCTTCCGGGTGATGCTGCCGATGGCCAAGCCGGGCCTGATCAGCGTCGGCATCTTCAACGTCCTGGGCCAGTGGAACCAGTACATCCTGCCGTCCGTGCTGATGCAGCCGCAGACCGGATCGGACCCCGAGCGCTACATGCTCACCCAGGGCCTGATCCAGCTCCAGTACCAGATGGGCTACGAGACCGACCTGCCGGTGCTCTTCGCCGGTGTGACCATCGCCATGGTCCCGATGCTGGTGGTGTACCTGTCCTTCCAGCGCCAGATCCAGGCCGGCCTGACCTCCTCCACCCTCAAGTAGCACATGAGGCCGCCACAGCACGATCTAGAGGGATGTCTCTCATACTTATGACCGATAAGGGCAGAATCGTGCCGTGTCCGCCTCTTGACGTGTGGATGCCCAAGAGCTCGACTTAGGGTTCACAAGTTGGAGAGACGCCGGCGTCTCGGAGACTCCAGTCCGCGATGGCCGGCCGGGGGGCGACGGCCGGCCGTCGCTTATGGGCAGGAGTGGATGAGTCGTGCAGACTCCCGGATCGCAGTCTTCACTGCACCGTGCGAATCTCGAGCGGGTCGTGCGGGCGGTGCGGCTCGCGGGTTCGCTGACCCAGGCGGAGATCGCCCGGTCCACCGGACTGTCGGCGGCCACGGTCTCCAACATCGTCCGCGAACTCAAGGACGGCGGGACCGTCGAGGTCACGGACACCTCGTCCGGCGGCCGCAGGGCGCGCAGCGTCTCCCTCAGCGGCGACGCGGGCATCGTGATCGGCGTGGACTTCGGCCACACCCACTTGCGGGTGGCGGTGGGCAACCTGGCCCACCAGGTGCTGGCCGAGGAGTCGGCCCCGATGGACGTGGACGCGTCCTGGGCGGACGGCTTCGACCGGGCGGAAGCCCTGGTCGGACAGCTGATCGCGAGTATCGGCGTGGGCCTGGAGAAGGTCATCGGCGTGGGCCTGGGCGTCCCCGGCCCGATCGACGTGGAGTCCGGGACCCTCGGCTCCACCGCGATCCTGCCGGGCTGGGCCGGGATCAACCCCCGCCAGGAGCTCTCCCAGCGCCTCGGCGTGCCCGTGTACGTGGACAACGACGCCAACCTCGGCGCCCTCGGCGAGCTGGTGTGGGGGAGCGGCCGCGGGGTCAAGGACCTGGCGTACATCAAGGTGGCCAGCGGCGTCGGCGCCGGCCTGGTGATAAACGGGCAGATCTACCGGGGCCCCGGCGGCACGGCCGGGGAGATCGGGCACATCACGCTGGACGAGTCCGGTCCGGTCTGCCGCTGCGGCAACCGCGGCTGCCTGGAGACCTTCGCCGCCGCCCGCTACGTCCTGCCGCTGCTCCAGGGCACGCACGGGCCCGGGCTCACCATGGAACGGGTCGTGGAACTGGCCCGGGAAGGCGACCCCGGCTGCCGCCGGGTCATCGCCGACGTGGGCCGCCACGTGGGCAGCGGTGTCGCGAACCTCTGCAACGTCCTGAACCCGAGCCGGGTCGTGCTCGGAGGTTCCCTGGCCGAGGCCGGCGAGCTGGTCCTGGCCCCCATACGCGAGTCCGTGGGGCGGTATGCGATTCCCAGCGCGGCGCGTCAACTCTCCGTCCTCACAGGCTCGTTGGGCAGTCGCGCCGAGGTGCTGGGGGCGCTGGCCCTGGTGCTCAGCGAGATGGGAGATTCAACCCTTCTGGCCGATTCGTCATCGCTGAAGCTCTTGCCTTCAGTTAGATAACGGATGGCACCGTTGTCATCTCGTTAAGGATTCACTCCTTGACGACAAACTCGCGGCCGAGGTTGACTCCATCACACCTCGGCCGCACCGATGCGGCCTCGTCAGGGAGGTTCAGGAAATGAACACGCGTATGCGCAGAGTCGCCGTAGTTGTCGCCGCGGGCGCCATGGCCGTGTCCCTCGCTGCCTGTGGCAGCGCCAAGGAGGCCGGCGAGAAGCCGAAGCAGTCCGGCACCTCCGCCGCCGCCGCGGGCGGCGCGATCAAGGTCGGTCTGCTCCTGCCCGAGAACCAGACCGCGCGCTACGAGAAGTTCGACAAGCCGCTCATCGAGAAGAAGGTCGCCGAGCTCACCGGCGGCAAGGGCGAGGTGGTCTACGCCAACGCCAAGCAGGACGCGACCACGCAGAACTCCCAGGTCGACACGATGATCACCAACAAGGTGAACGTGCTGATCATCGACGCGGTCGACTCCAAGGCCATCGCCGGCGCGGTCAAGAAGGCCAAGGACGCCGGCATCCCGGTCGTCTCCTACGACCGCCTCGCCGAGGGCCCGATCGACGCCTACACCTCCTTCGACAACGAAGAGGTCGGCAAGGTCCAGGGCAAGGCCCTGCTGGAGGCCCTGGGCGACAAGGCCAAGAACGGCGACATCGTGATGATGAACGGGTCGGTCACCGACCCGAACGCCGCCCTCTTCAAGAAGGGCGCCCACTCCGTCCTCGACGGCAAGGTGAACATCGGCAAGGAGTACGACACCAAGGAGTGGAAGCCGGAGAACGCCAACACCAACATGGCGGGCGCGATCTCGGCACTCGGCAAGGACAAGATCATTGGCGTCTACTCCGCCAACGACGGCATGGCCGGCGGCATCATCACGGCCCTCAAGGCGGCCGGCATGGACCCGCTGCCCCCGGTCACCGGCCAGGACGCGGAGCTCGCGGGCGTGCAGCGCATCGTCACGGGTGAGCAGTTCATGAGCGTCTACAAGCCGTACGCCCCCGAGGCCGAGGCCGCCGCGAAGATGGCCGTCGCGCTCGCCAAGGGCGAGAAGCTCGACGGCGTGACCACCTCGACGGTCGACAGCCCCACCGCGAAGGGCGTCCCCTCGGTCCTGGTCCCGGTCGTCTCGCTCACCAAGAACAACATCAAGGACACTGTCATCAAGGACGGTGTCTACACGGCCGACGAGATCTGCACCGAGAAGTACGCGGCCGCCTGCACTGCCCTCGGCCTGAAGTAGGCCGTACCGGCCTCCGCGGTCCACGAGACCCACGAGGGCCGTACGCAGTCCACGCCGGCCCACCCGGGCCGGCCGCGGCCCCGCACGGACACCGGCCGTGCGAGGCCCCAGCGTCCTGCCGGCCGGGGCCCGCTCCGCGGCCTCCGGTCCCCCGGGACCCCCGCGCCTGCCCGGCGCCCCGCCCACTCATCCCCGCCACCGGCGGGACGCCGGGCAGAAACGATTCCTCCCCCACCCCGCTCCTGCACTTACTGCACGACATCCCCGCCGGTCAGGCGGCGAAGGAGATGGTTCATGTGACCGCTGCGCCCGTGCTGGCGTTGCGAGGGGTCTCGAAGCGGTTCGGCGCCGTCCAGGCGCTCACCGACGTAGACCTCGAGATCCACTCCGGCGAGGTGGTCGCCCTCGTCGGCGACAACGGCGCCGGCAAGTCCACGCTCGTCAAGACGATCGCCGGCGTGCACCCCATCGATGACGGCGTCATCGAGTGGGAGGGCAAGCCGGTCACGATCACCAAGCCCCACGACGCCCAGAACCTGGGCATCGCGACGGTCTACCAGGACCTCGCGCTGTGCGACAACATCGATGTCGTCGGCAACCTCTTCCTGGGCCGCGAGCTCAAGCGCCGCGGTGTCCTGGACGAGGTGGAGATGGAGCGCCGCGCCCGCGAGCTCCTGACCACCCTGTCCATCCGGATCCCCAGCGTCCGCATCCCCATCGCCTCGCTCTCCGGCGGTCAGCGCCAGACGGTGGCGATCGCCCGTTCGATGCTCGGCGAGCCCCAGCTCGTCATCCTCGACGAGCCGACCGCCGCCCTCGGCGTCGAGCAGACCGCGCAGGTCCTCGACCTGGTGGAGCGGCTGCGCGAGCGCGGCCACGCGGTCATCCTCATCAGCCACAACATGGCCGATGTGAAGGCCGTCGCCGACCGGGTGGCAGTCCTGCGGCTGGGCCGCAACAACGGTGTCTTCAAGGTCGCCGACACCTCGCAGGAAGAGATCATCTCCGCCATCACCGGGGCCACGGACAACGCCGTGACCCGCCGGGCGGCCCGCACCGGGGAGGCCCGCAAGTGAGCACCGAACACCACACGCACGCGGAAGAGGTGGCCCAGCTGGCCAACCCGGCCGCCCCGGCGGACGCCATTCCCGCGGTGGATCCCCGCCTGCTCGTCCGCGAGCAGGGCCTGGCCGGCTACCTCAGCGAGTTCCGCCGCAAGATGAAGGCCGGAGACCTGGGGTCCCTCCCGGTCGTGATCGGCCTGATCGTGATCTGGGGCATCTTCCAGGGGCTGAACGAGAACTTCCTCTCCCCGGAGAACCTCACCAACATCGCGATCACCATGGTCGCCACGGGCATGATGGCCGTCGGCATCATCTTCGTGCTGCTGCTCGGCGAGATCGACCTCTCGGTCGGCTCGGTCAGCGGTGTCTCGGGCGCCCTCTTCGCCGTCCTGGCGGTCACCAACGGGGTCAACGAGTGGCTCGCGATCCTCGCGGCGGTCGCCGGCGGTGCCCTGATCGGCGCAATCCACGGCTTCTTCTTCGCCAAGATCGGCGCGCCGGCCTTCGCCGTCACCCTGTCGGGCCTGCTGTTCTGGTCCGGCGCGATGCTCCAGATCCTCGGCAGCAACGGCACGATCAACATCGACCCCGACGGTGTCGTGGGCCAGCTGACCACGTACTACTTCACGGACGTGGCCGCCGCCTACGGTCTCGCCGCGGTCGCCACGGCCGCGTACTTCCTGGCTGCCTTCACCGACAACAAGCGCCGTGCGGAGGCGGGCGTCCCGTCGCGCCCCATGAGCGAGCTGCTGCTGCGCACCGGCCTTCTCGCGGTGTTCACCTTCGGCCCCGCCGCGGTGTTCAACCAGTACAAGGGCCTCCCGCTCGCTGTGGTGCTCTTCGTGGTGGTCCTGGTCGGTACGGACTTCCTCCTGCGCCGCACCACCTTCGGCCGGAACGTCTTCGCCCTCGGCGGCAGCGTCGAGGCCTCCCGCCGCGCGGGCATCAACGTCGACGGCATCCGCATCGCGGTGTTCTCCATCGCGGGCACCTTCGCCGCCATCGGCGGGCTCTTCTGGTGCTCCAAGATCGCGGCGGCGAACCAGAGCGCGGGCGGCGGCGACCTGCTGATGAACGTCATCGCGGCGGCCGTCATCGGCGGCACCAGCCTCTTCGGCGGCCGGGGCCGGACCTGGAACGCCCTCCTCGGTGTCATGGTCATCACCTCGATCCAGTACGGTCTGGCTCTCGAGGGAATCGCCACTCCCGTCCAGTACATGATCACCGGTGCGGTGCTGCTGGCCACCGTGGTGATCGACTCGGTCACCCGCAAGACCCAGAAGACCGCCGGACGCGTCTGACAGCACGCCCGGCGCGGTAAGACCGGTCACAGTGCCCGGTGCCACTCCTCGTGGCACCGGGCACCTGTGCGTACATCAGTTCGTTGGCCCCTGTGGGCAACTGTACGGAAATGCACCCGAATGTGATGTATGACAGCGGGCGGATCCGCACAGGAATGACAAAGCTGTGACCCGCATGCGGCAGCCCGATGACCGGGGTCGCCGACGGAACATTAGACTCGACAGACCAGCAAGCAACTGCAAGGAGGCACGGGTGCTGCTGACCCGCATCAAGGGACCGCGCGATCTGGACCGGCTCAGCCAGGAGGAGCTGGTTCAGCTCTCCGCCGAGATCAGGACCTTCCTCGTCGACGCCGTCTCCAAGACCGGCGGGCACCTCGGCCCCAACCTCGGTGTGGTCGAGCTGACGATCGCCCTGCACCGGGTCTTCGAGTCGCCGAAGGACCGGATCCTCTTCGACACGGGCCACCAGGCCTACGTCCACAAGCTGCTCACCGGCCGCCAGGACTTCGCCGGCCTGCGCACCAAGGGCGGCCTGTCCGGCTACCCGTCGCGCGCCGAGTCCGAGCACGACGTGATCGAGAACTCCCACGCCTCCACCGTGCTGGGCTGGGCCGACGGCCTCGCCAAGGCCAACGAGGTGCTCGGCCGGGCCGACCACCACGTGGCCGCCGTCATCGGCGACGGCGCCCTGACCGGCGGTATGGCCTGGGAGGCGCTGAACAACATCGCCGCCGCCAAGGACCGCCCGCTGGTCATCGTCGTCAACGACAACGAGCGCTCCTACGGCCCCACCATCGGCGGCCTCGCCAACCACCTGGCCACCCTGCGCACCACGGACGGCTACGAGCGCTTTTTGGCCCGCGGCAAGGAGATCCTGGAGCGCACGCCCGTCGTCGGCAAGCCGCTCTTCGAGACCCTGCACGGCGCCAAGAAGGGCCTGAAGGACTTCATCGCCCCGCAGGGCATGTTCGAGGACCTGGGCCTGAAGTACATCGGCCCCATCGACGGCCACGACATCGAGGCCCTGGAGTCCGCGCTGCAGCGCGCCAAGCGCTTCAGCGGCCCTGTCATCGTCCACTGCCTCACCCAGAAGGGCCGCGGCTACACCCCGGCCCTGGAGCACGAGGCGGACCGCTTCCACGCGGTCGGCGTCATCCACCCGGACACCGGCCTGCCGGTGAAGACCGCCGCCGCCAGCTGGACCTCCGTCTTCGCCGACGAGATGGTGAAGATCGGCCACGACCGCCCGGACGTCGTCGGCATCACCGCCGCCATGCTCCACCCGGTCGGCCTCAACAAGTTCGCCGAGGTCTTCCCGGACCGCATCTACGACGTCGGCATCGCCGAGCAGCACGGCGCGACGTCCGCCGCGGGCCTCGCCACCGGCGGCGTCCACCCGGTCTTCGCGGTGTACGCCACCTTCCTCAACCGTGCCTTCGACCAGGTCCTGATGGACGTGGCCCTGCACAAGTGCGGCGTCACCTTCGTCCTGGACCGGGCCGGCGTCACCGGCGACGACGGCGCCTCCCACAACGGCATGTGGGACATGTCGATCCTCCAGGTCGTCCCCGGCCTGCGGCTCGCCGCGCCCCGCGACGCCGAGCAGCTGCGCGCCCAGCTGCGCGAGGCCGTCGAGGTCAAGGACGCCCCGACCGTGGTGCGCTTCTCCAAGGGCGTCGTGGGCCCGGCCGTCCCGGCCGTCGGCCGCATCGGCGGCATGGACGTGCTGCGCGAGCCGGCCCCCGAGGTCACCCGGCCGGACGTACTGCTCGTCTCGGTCGGCGCGCTCGCCCCGATGTGCCTGGAGATCGCCGACCTCCTCGACAAGCAGGGCATCAGCACCACCGTCGTCGACCCGCGCTGGGTCAAGCCGGTCGACGAGGCCCTCGCCCCGCTGGCCGAGCGGCACCGCGTCGTCGTCACCGTCGAGGACAACGGCCGCGCCGGCGGTGTGGGCTCCGCGGTCTCGCAGGCGCTGCGCGACGCGGGCGTCGACGTGCCGCTGCGCGACTTCGGCATCCCGCAGCGCTTCCTCGACCACGCCCTGCGCAAGGAGATCCTGGCCGAGATCGGGCTGACCGCCCCGGCCGTCGCACGGCAGGTCACCGGCCTCGTCGCCAAGCTGGACGGGCGCCTCGACAGCGAGCCGGCCGCCGCCGTCGACTAGCCGCCCCCGTCCGGCCGGCCCCGTCCGGCCGCATCGGGCGGGCCCGTCCGGAAAACGCCCCGCGCACGGTGCGTAGATCGAGGCGCGGTTGCACGTCACGGGCCGGGAGATCACTCTTGAAGAGTGGGCCTCCCGGCCCGTTCGTGTGCGTCGACACCTGTTCGGAGGTGCGTCGGTGAGTACGGATACAAACAGTCCCTTCCGCACCAAGACGGTGGAGCAGTCCATTCGCGACACGGAGGAGCCGGAACACGCCCTCAAGAAGTCGCTCTCGGCCTGGGACCTGACCGTCTTCGGTGTCGGTGTCATCATCGGCACGGGCATCTTCGTCCTGACGGGCATCGCGGCCCGCAACAACGCCGGCCCGGCCACTTCCCTCGCCTTCGTGGCGGCGGGCGTCGTCTGCGCCCTCGCGGCCCTCTGCTACGCCGAGTTCGCGTCCACCGTTCCGGTGGCGGGCTCGGCGTACACGTTCTCGTACGCCTCGATCGGCGAGTTGCCCGCCTGGATCATCGGCTGGGACCTGGTGCTGGAGTTCGCGCTCGGCACCGCCGTCGTGGCGGTGGGCTGGTCCGGGTACGTCCGGCACCTGATGAACACCAACCTCGGCTGGGACATGCCCGTCGCGCTCTCCGGACCCGATGCGGGCGGAAGCTTCGACCTGCTGGCGTTCCTGCTGGTCCTGGCGCTGACCGCGATCCTCGTCATCGGGACGAAGCTGTCGGCCCGGATCACCGCGATCGTCGTCGCCATCAAGGTCACCGTGGTCCTGCTGGTCATCATCGCGGGCCTGTTCTTCATCAAGTCCGCCAACTACGCGCCGTTCGTCCCTCCGGCCCAGCCGCAGCCCGAGGGCGTCAGCGGCTGGAAGGCGCCGCTGGTCCAGCTGCTGTTCGGCTACGAGCCCACCAACTTCGGCGTCATGGGCATCTTCACGGCGGCCTCCCTCGTCTTCTTCGCCTTCATCGGCTTCGACGTCGTGGCCACGGCGGCCGAGGAGACCAAGAACCCGCAGCGCGACATGCCGCGCGGCATCCTGGGCTCGCTGCTCATCTGCACGGTCCTCTACGTCGCCGTGACCCTGGTGGTCACGGGCATGCAGAAGTACACGGAGATGTCGCCGACGGCCCCGCTCGCGGAGGCCTTCAAGTCGGTGAACCAGCCCTTCTTCGCCGGCGCCATCAGCCTCGGGGCGTCCGTCGGCCTGATCACCGTGTGCATGATCCTGCTGCTCGGCCAGACCCGTGTGTTCTTCGCGATGAGCCGTGACGGGCTGCTGCCGCGCGTCTTCTCCGTCACCCACCCGAAGTACCGCACCCCGTACCGGGCGACCGTCCTGCTCGGTGTGGTCATCGCCATCGTCGCGGGCTTCACCAGCCTGGAGAACCTCGCGGAACTGGTGAACATCGGCACCCTGTTCGCGTTCGTGGTGGTCGCGCTCGGCGTCATCATCCTCCGCAGGACCCGCCCCGACCTGCACCGGGCGTTCCGCACCCCGTGGGTGCCGTTCATCCCGATCCTGTCGATCGCGGCCTCGCTCTGGCTGATGCTCAACCTGCCGGCCGAGACCTGGGCCCGGTTCGGCATCTGGATGGTCATCGGCATCATCGTGTACTTCGCCTACAGCCGCCGCAACAGCCGCCTGGGCAGGCTCGGCGCGGAAGCCAAGTACTGACCCGCCCGTGCTTCGGGCCCGTACGGGAGACTCCCCGTACGGGCCCGAAGCGTGCGGCGGTGGGCGGCCGGGCTCAGCCCTTGGCCGTGGCGGGGGACTTCTTCGCGTCCGCCGGGATCGTCCGGTCGGTGCGCAGGGCCTCCCACAGCCGGTCGGCCTGCGGCTGCGCGACGATGACCCGGTTGGGGTCGACCTTGTCGTAGGCCACCGGGAGCATGATGGTCTCCATGGTGTCCGGGGTGACGCCCTTCATGCTCTGTGCGAAGTCGGCGAGCGCGGTGAGGGAGGCGAGTTCGGCGTCGGTGGTGAGCGACTTGGTGCCGGCGTCCGCGAGCTTGTAGAGCCGGGCCGGGTTGCCGAGGGCGTCCTGCTTCTTGACCTCGGAGAGCATCGCCATCATGAACTGCTGCTGGAGGCCTATGCGCCCGAGGTCGCTGCCGTCGCCGTAGCCGTAGCGGGTGCGGACGAACTTGAGGGAGTCGGTGCCGTTCAGCCGGTGCGTGCCGGCGTCCAGCTTCAGGCCGCCCTTCGCGCCGGTCATCGGCTTGTCCAGGGTGACCGTCACCCCGCCGAGCGCGTCGACCAGGCCCTTGAAGCCGGCGAAGTCGACCTCGACGAAGTGGTCGACGCGGATCCCGGACAGCTGCTCGACGGTCTTGACCACGCAGGCCGGCCCGGCCAGCGTGTAGACGGAGTTGAACATGACCCGGTCGGCGGCCGGGACGGTCTTGCCGTCGCCGCCCTTGCACTCGGGCCGGGCTATGAGGGTGTCGCGGGGGATGCTCACGGCCGTGGCCCGGGCGTGGCCCTCCGGCAGGTGGAGCAGCATCGCGGTGTCCGAGCGGGCGCCGCTGACGTCGCCGTGGTCGAGGTCGCCGTTGGCGCCGTCGCGCGAGTCCGAGCCGAGGACCAGGATGTTCTGCGCGCCGGCGACGACCTTCTTCGGGCGGTTGTCGCCGATGGCCTGGTCGAGGTCGACGCTGTCGATGTTGCCGCTGAGGTGGCTGTACGCCCACCAGCCCGCGCCGCCGGCCGCGAGGACGAGCACCGCCACGACCAGCAGCACGATCCGCAGAACGCGCCGTCCGCCGCGCCGCGGCCTGCGCCGGGTGGAGGGTGGGGTGGCCGAGGGGCGGTCGGTCATGGAGGCAGTGCCCTTCTATTATCGATGGGGGTGCATCATAAGACACCCTTTCGAGTGGCTGGTTCTTTCGGGTGAAGGGCCCCGTTCCTCAGGTGTGAACATATCGGGCAGAAGGGTGGTATGCGGAGTGATCCGCGGCAAAGACGGCAGCCGAGCCGCCTCTTCGGCTCGCGGGGCGCAGGACGCCCGTACCGGCGGACCGGGCCGGTCCGCCCCGCCGGCCGGCCCCTGGCTGTTCAAGGGCGGCGACGGCCGCCTGACGGCCTACGCCTGCACCCCGGGCGGCCTGCTCCGCTGGACCGAGGCGGCCGCTCCCTTCACCGGCTGGACCGGCCCCGACGCCTTCGACGTCCCGGGCTGGCTGGGAGCCGCCGCCATGGCGCGGACCCGCGAGGGCTACGTCCACTTCGCCGCCCTGCGGGCCGCCGAGGACGGCTCGGGCCCGCCCGAGGTCATCGTCTCCACCCAGTTCCAGCCGGGCCGCCCCATGACCGACTGGTACGGCCTCGGCACCCCGGTCCTGCGCGGCGGCCCCGAGGGCGACCGGCTGACCGGCCCGCCGCGGATCACCGTCAACCAGCGCTCCGGCTCCCTCCACGTCGTCGTCTCCCTGCGCCACTCGGGCATCCTGCGGCGCAGCCGCAACGCCGAGGGGGCGTGGGGCGCCTGGAAGCAGGTGACCGCGCAGCCCTACCCGGGCGAGGTGGTCCCGCTCATGCCGACCGGCGGCGTGCTGGAGGTGCTCGCCGTCGGCCCGTCCGGGCCCGACCGCTGGAGCGGCGTCGGCCAGGGCCGCTTCGGCCTCGCCGACCGCATCCCCACGCCGGTCGTCCCGGGCACCCCGGTCGCCTACGAGACGGGCCCGCGCCGGGCCACGTACTTCTGGCGCTACCCGGGCGACGGCTCGCTGGTCGCCTGGCGGGCCGCCCGCCAGGGGGTCCAGGGCGGCCTCATGGGCCTCGGCGGCGCGGGCGGCCGCGGCGCGCCCGGCGTCACCCGGGCCGTCCTCGGCGGCTACGACTGCACGGTGCTCGCGCAGACCGGAGCCGACGGCGACATCGAGGTCACCGCCTACGTCACCGAGAACGAGGGCTACGGCACCTGGTGGGCGTCCATCGGCGGCCGCGGCGCGTACGCCCCGCAGGTGGACGTCGACGCGGCGGGCCGGGTCGTCGTCGCCGCGTTCGACGAGAGCGGCACACCCATGTGCGCCCGCCAGGACACGGGCGTCCAGGGGTTCGCGTTCGGCCCCTGGGAGTTCCTCGCCTGATCCGGGCGGCGGTTCCCCGTCCCGGATCAGGCCGGCGGGGCCGACCGGCCCGGAGCGGCCGACCGGCCCGGGCCGGGTCGATCGGGCCGGGCCGACCGGGCCGGGCTCAGGCGCGGCCCGGCAGCGGGGCCCGCTGGGCGACCTCGATGGTCAGGCCGCCGTCCTCCGCGTAGTACGGGGTCGCCGTCAGCTCCATGCCCTGCGTGCCCGGCGCGTCCGAGATCCGCACCGGCATCCGGGCCGTGGTGTCCAGGTCGGCCGCCCGGCGGGTGCCGAGCCGCACCTCCTGGGTCACGCCCTCGAAGCTGACCGACAGGTACAGGTCCCAGGTGCCCGGGGGCAGCGGCCAGCCGCTGGAGGTCTGCGCCAGGTTGATCCGCGCCGAGAACCGGCCCATCGCCCGGGTCTTGCCCTTGGCGTTGGCGAGGGTGTCGTCCCGGCGGGCCGTCACCGCGTGGGTCTCCTGGGCCCCGCCGGTCCGTTCGCGCAGCACCACCCGGGTCGCGCGGTCCTTCGTCGACAGCTGCTCGAAGAACGCGTACCCGTCCAGCAGCAGCATCGGCCCGTCCCAGCGGGCCTTCTGGAGCTGCTGGGAGACCGTCATGTCACCGGTGATGTCGAACAGCTCGTCGGGCAGCCCGACCTGCGGGTCCCGGAAGAACGGCAGGGTGGTGAACACCCGCCCGTTCTCCACCGTCTTGCGGACGACCGGCCGGTCCTTGTCCGCCTCGAAGGCGGCGATCTGCTGCGCCTCGGCGAACCGGCCCTGGGCCAGCAGCGCGAACCGCACGGCGGCCATGCGCGGCAGCAGCGCCAGCGCCCCCGGGGAGGCCTGGGTCCGCAGCACCTCGGCCGCGGCCCACAGCGTCTGGTCCCGCTCCGCCGGGTCGGCGGCCGACAGCAGCGCCTGCGCGGTGGCCCCGCCCAGCTCCACCTCCAGGTGCCGGGCCTGGAGCCGGTCCCGGCCCGGCCCCTCCGGCAGCTGCGAGGCGACCAGGGCCAGCATCCGGGAGGCCAGGGCGACCCGGTCGGCCAGGGTTCCCCCGTGGGCGGGCGCGGGGCCCCTGACCACGCAGGTGGCGTCGCCGACGACGGAGACGTTGTCCGCGCCGATGAACGCGCCCGCGGTGAAGACCTGCTCGTCCCCCATCGGCATGTCGGTGGGGAAGACCAGGCCGCGCCGCTGCAGCAGGCTGGTGCGGAACAGCTTGTCCGGGGTCAGCGACCAGTAGACCCGCGAGCTGAAGGCGTCGGTGTAGGCCTGGTTCTTGCGGAACATCGCCGTCGGGACCGTGTGCCGGCCCGAGCTCTCCAGCTTGCCGAGGACCACGTCGGCCTCGTTGGCGTCGGCCGCGGCCACCATCCGCTGCAGCGCGTCGGGCGCCAGCCGGTCCGTGGCCTCCAGGAAGATGACGTACCGTCCGCGCACCTGGCTCAGCGCCCAGTTGCGGGCCGCGGCCGGGCTCAGCCCGTGCGAGACCTGCCCGATGCGGACGAACCCGGGGTGCTGGTGCGCCGCCCGGGCCAGGACGGAGCCGCTCTCGTCCGTCGAACCGTCGTCGACGCCGATGATCTCCAGCCGGTCCGTGCCGATGGTCTGGCCGGTGACGGAGGCCAGGCAGGCTTCCAGCGCCCGGGCCTGGTTGCTGACCCGGACCGCGACGGACACGTCCTTGATGTCGGCGGGGAGCGCGACGGCGGTGTTCATGGTGGGTTCCTCAGACGGTCGGACGGGGCGCGGACGCGGGGCGGTCGGGGCGGGGCCAGGGCATCTCCCCGGTCAGCTCGGGCCACTGCCAGGGCCGGAAGGCGACGTCCGAGGTCTGCGCGGGGAAGGCGCCCGGGGCGAAGTCCAGGGATCCCACGAACACGTTCACGTGGGAGGTCAGCTGCTCCCCGGCAGGGGTGCCCACCGTGTACGCGAACCGGTCGTAGCCGGTGAAGCCGGGCGCCGGGCTGTACGTCACCCAGCCGTCGTACGACAGCTGCGCCTCGCCGTGGCGCGGTGCGGCCACCGCCACGGCGGTGCTCCCCGCCGGGCACGCGGACAGCACGTTCACCGAACCGGACCCGCCCGGCTCGGCGGTGAGGCGCAGGCCGCGGGCGGTCGCCCGGCGGACCGGCAGCGCCTCGGCGTCCAGCCGGGCCGTGCGGATGAGCTTGCGGCCGGTCGCGTCGGGGACGGCCACCACCATCTGCGGCCGGATCCGCGGCGCCGAGGCCGTGTCGTGGACCCGCAGGTGCAGGATGCCGGTGCCGGTCTCGCCGGAGTCGGCCCGGACCCGGAACCAGCCCTGCCGCGGGAAGTACTCCAGGCCCTGCACGCCGACGATGTCCGCGGACTCGGCCAGCGGGGCCCGCAGCAGGTAGCCGCAGCCGCGCGAGGCGCCCTGGTCGGGGGCCACGGACAGGCCGAGCTGGACCGTCTCGCCGGGGGCGACGCCGCGCCGCGGGTCGACCGAGCAGTACAGGGCGGCGTAGACGGCGCCCCCGTCGGGGCTCTCGCCGAGGGCCCGGCCCCGGCACAGGAGGTTGTTCACGGACGGGCTCCTCAGGCGCCGGGGAACGTGGAGACGCGGGTCGTGGTGCGGTGCCGGAAGGTCTCCTCGTCCAGCCAGCCCATCTCGTCGTAGTCGAAGCGCGTGCGGTCCAGGTCCCGGCCCCAGTGGGCCGGGATGATGCCCTGCTCCAGCATGCTGCGGGCGATGAACCGGGCGCACTCGATCGCGCCCTCGGCCCGCGTGTGCACGTTGTCCCCGTCCAGGATGTGCTTCTGCAGCGGCTCGCCGCGGCGCAGGTACATGAAGGCGGGCTTGGACGCCTCGGGCCCGAGCTCCTCCCACCACAGCAGGCTCTGCCCGTACAGGTCGACGACGGGGACGTGCTCGTCCTCGGCCAGCTGCCGGGCCGCGACCGGGTAGTCGCCGAGGAAGCGGGCGGCGTTGCCGTGCCGGTCGATGCGCCGCCGCTCGTACGGCAGCAGGATCACCGGGTGGCCCTGCCGCTCCCGGGTGCCGTGCACGTACGCGGCCATCTGCTCCACGAAGGTGGTGAACGGCTCGGTGTGCAGGCCCGGGTCCGGCTTGATGTCGTTCTGGCCGAAGCCGAACAGCAGGTAGTCGCCCGGCGCCATGTCCTCCAGGATCCACTGGAGCCGGCCGCGCTCGCGGAAGCTCTTGGAGCTGGCCCGCGCGCGGGCGCAGTTCACCACCTCCACGGCGTCGGTGAGGAACAGCGGCAGCGCCTGCGTCCAGCCCGCCATCGGCAGGAAGCTGTACGGGCGGGTGACCGCGTTGGAGCCGCCGGCGACATAGATCCTGGGGCGGCGGCCCTGCTGTGGGACGGATGCGTACGACACGTTAGACCCCCTGGTCCTCCGACGTCTGGATCAGGACGGAGGCGAGCGCCGCCTCGAAGCCGGACCGCTGCGCCGGGGGCGCCGTCGGATCCTGCTTGCGGACGTCGATCACATGGCCGGTCATCTCGGAGACCAGCACGTCCAGGGAGGTCAGGGCCACCGACTCGGAGGTCAGCAGCGAGTCCTGGGGCTCCCGGCCGAAGGCCTTGGCGCGCATCGGGGTGGCGGTGCGCTCGGGGTTCACGCAGTTGACGCGGATGCCGTCCTCGGCCCACTCGTCGGCGAGGGCCTGGGTCAGGTTCACCATGGCGGCCTTGGTCGAGGAGTACAGGCTGTACTCGGCGCGGCCGCGGGTGTAGCTGCTGGAGGTGAACAGCAGCAGCTGGCCCTCGGTCTCGCTGAGGTACTTGTAGGAGGCGCGGGCCATGTGCACCGGGGCCAGGTAGTTGACCTCCAGCGCCTCGCGGATGGTCTCGTTGTCGGTCTCGGCGAGGCGGCCGACGCGGAGCACGCCCGCGGTGTTGACGACGTAGTCGATCCGGCCGGTCTCGGCGTAGGCCGTGGCGAGGGCCGCCTCGACGTGGTCGAGGTTCTCGACGTGCGTGCCGGTGGTGGAGCGGCCGAGGGCGAAGACGCGGGCGCCGAAGCCCTCGGCGATCCGGGAGATGTCGGCGCCGATGCCGTACGAGCCGCCGAAGACCACCATCGTCTTGCCGGACAGCTGCGCGCGGTAGGCCTCCTCGTCGGCCTGGGCGGGCGCGGCGTGGGAGGCGAGCTGGAACAGCTTGTCGGCGATGAAGACGTCGACCGGCTGGGTGACCTTCATGTTGTAGTCGTCGCCGGCGACCACGTGCACGGGGACGTCCGGCAGGTACTTGACCACCACCGAGCAGTCGTCGGTCGCCTGGAAGAACGGGTCGGCGGCCGCCCGCTCGTACGCGGCGCGGATGGTGGAGAGCCGGAAGCCCTGCGGGGTCTGGCCGCGGCGCAGCCGGGAGCGGTCGGGGACCTCGGTGATGAACTCGCCGTCGTCGCCGTGGGTCCGCGTCACGATGACGGTGTCGGAGGACGGGATGGCGACGTCGACGGCCTGGTAGCGCTCCAGGGACTCGACGCACTCGCGGACCACGCGCTGGGAGAGCAGCGGGCGCACCGCGTCGTGGAAGAGGAGGTTGCAGTCCTCGCCCTCGCCGAGCCGCTCCGTGGCGGCCCGGATGGCGGCCAGGGTGGTCTCGCTGCGGGTGGAGCCGCCCGCGAGGACCTCCGTCACCTTGCGCAGGCGGGCCTTCTCGACGATGCGGCGGGCGTCGTCCAGGTACGCGGGCGTCATGAGGAGGATGACCTCGTCGACGTCCGGCGCGTTCTCGAAGATGTGGAGGGTGTGCTCCAGGATCGACTTTCCGGCGATCTTGAGCAGCTGCTTGGGTATTTCGAGCCCGATGCGCTGGCCGGTGCCCCCTGCGAGCACGACGGCGATGGTGCGGTGGGGGACGGGTCTGGAGGACACGGGCTCCTACTTCCTGAGCTGGTGGTGCGGTGTGGCGGTGCGGACGCGGTGGGGCGCGTGGGCGGGGGCTGGTGCTGCGGGGCGGAGCCGGTGCTGCGGGGTGGAGCCGGCTAGACCGGGAAGTGCGCCTCCTCCGGCTCCGGGTACTCGATGGGGAAGTCGAGGAGGCCCCGCCGGTAGAGGTCGTTGGCGGCCTCGTTGAAGCGGACGATCGAGGGCGGGTACTCCGCGCCGAGCAGGTACTCCTTGAGCTGCTCGCGGTAGGGCGCCATGACGTCCCGGCCCGGGTTCAGCGTGGCGTCGAGGGCCTCGGCCAGGCCGTTGCAGTCGCCGTCGAGGAGGTACGAGGCGTACGCGGTGCGCTGCTCGTTGCGGAACTCCTGGTCGGGCAGGCCCTCCAGGTTGAAGATCGCGTACGGCTTGCGGGTCGCCACGAAGTCGGAGACGACGCTCGACATGTCGCCGATCAGCAGGTCGGACTGGTTGAAGCAGTCGTACAGGGCGGGGATCCGCTCGGTCACCACGTGGTGCGCGGCGTCGGGGATGGCGCTCCAGTACAGGGAGCCGGCCTGGTTGCGGTAGCGCCGGATGCGCGCGGTCCGCTCCTCCTCGGTGAGGTCCGGGTACTTCGAGCGGACGCCGCGCTCGGAGAGGTCGGCGATGCGCTGGTCGATGCGGGCGAGCTTCTTGGCCGCGGTCTTGGAGTCGGTGATGTTGCGGCCGAAGCGCCGGGCGTTGTCCTCCTCCAGGAGGGCGATGACGCGGCGGTGCGCGGCGGCGGCCTCGGGGGAGCGGGAGCCGGTCAGCGGGTGCGGCTTGTAGATGATCCGGATCTCGCGCTCGTCGTCGAGCAGCGCCTGGATCAGCTTCTCGCCGGCCGGGATGACGGAGGTGTAGCAGGCGTCGTCGGTCCAGCCCTCCCAGGTGGGGGCGTAGACGACGGTCGGGATCTTCCCCGCGACCTTGCCGGTCCAGGGGCGCAGGGGCGCCAGCTGGGGGCGGCCGACCTCGACGATCTGGTGCGGGGTGACGGCGTGCTTGATGCGCTCGTAGCGGTCGCGGCCGGCCCGGCCGGCCACCCATATCTCGTCGAAGACCTTGCTGACGCGGTTGCTGCTGGCGAGCTTGTCGCTGTCGCCGTGGCCGATGAAGACGTGCTTGACCTCGGCGCGCTGCAGCATGTGCACGTTCTTGCCCGCATTGCCCGGGTAGAGGGCGACACGGAGCTCGTGCATCTCGATACGGGCGAGATTGTCCGCTTTGGGGACGCAGATGACGGGAACCGGGGTCGCGTCGAGGTAGCGCAGGGTGGCCCGCTCGCGCAGCACGATGATGGGCCGCAGTTCGAGCGCCTCCAGGGCCTCCAGCCACATGTTCACCTGGTACATGAAGTCTTTGGAGATGGCGGCGAACGTGAAGTAGAGCGCGACCTGGGGCCGGTACGCGGCCAGCTGGTGGTTGAGCTCGTCGATGGCCTCGTCGGTGGTGGGCAGCTTGAGCGCGTTGCGCGCGTCGGGCACCAGCACCAGCAGGGAGAAGTAGGCGAGGAAGACCGTGATGATCATGCCGTACGTGACCCAGCGCCAGTCGTCCGTCGCGATGGTGGCCAGGGCTCCGGCGACCAGCGGGATGTCCAGGTGCAGGGTCTTGCGGACGTGCTTGTCCATCAGGAACGGGTGGGGCATGCGGCGGATGCCGAGGGCCTCCAGGTCCAGCCCGCGCGTGGTGAACGGCAGCTCGTTGCGCGACTTGCGGACGTGCTTGAGCAGGGCGCCGTACGCGAGCTGGAGGATGAACAGCAGCAGCAGGCCGATGGTGGTCATCTGCGCCACGAACGACTCGATGTCGGCCACGGCGCCGCACAGGCCCAGCAGCAGGAACTGCCGGATCAGGAAGCGCATGGTGAGGCCGAAGCGCGAGTCGCGCAGCTTCTCCAGGGTCGGCGACTCGGTGTTGTGGAGCATCAGGTCGGCGACGTAGCTGAGGGCCGCGCAGCCGGCGAAGAGGGGGAGGGAGACGAGCGCGACCGCGACCAGCATCCCGAGAAAGCTGAGGATGAGTCCCGAGGTGATCGCAACGCCGAGTGCAGCGCGCAGCCGCTTGGAGCCCATGGTGCGGTGCCTCCCCCATGGAGGTATAAGAGTCGCGTGAAGTGTCGCAGTAGTATAAGCAGGCTCATGGACGGTTCTAGAACGTGCCGTGAACCACAGGCCAATGATTACGGGCCCCGTCACGGAAATATGTGACGACCATCCCTCCGGCGGGCTCTCAGCCCGTGAACCGATACACCGTCAGCTCGCGACGATCCTTCGCCTTCACGGAAAATCCCACACACAAACCCGCCTGTGAACCCACCCGGCGCACCGCGATTCCCTCGGGCTCCCGATAGGGAAGATCCGGGGCCACCGTCACCTTGTGGCGGCCCTGCGCCCGGCCCGTGCGCACGTCGATTGCGGACACATAGGTATTGCCGCCGGACTTCCGCGGATTACGTCCGTTCTTTCCGGTATAGGGATTTCCGGTCAACACGTACACGAAGTCCCCGGACAGCGCGCAGCCCTGGAACCACTCCTCTTCCTTGACCTGCACACCGGCCCTGATCGTCTGGGCCGGAGTGAAGCGCCCGGCCAGGAAATCCGCCATCCCGTACACCGAGAACCGGTGCTCGCCCTCCTCCTCGTGGCTCACCAGCACCCGCTCGCCGGCCAGGTCGAGCGCCGGGCAGACGGCGGTGGCTCCGGGCACCGGATCGAAATGCCGCACGGAGTCGTGGGCGCTGTCCAGCACCGCACCGTCCTTGAACGGCACGCGGACCACCGTCCGGCCGTAACCCTTCTCCGGATCGGCCCGGCCTTCCAGCCATATGTACGTACGCTGCCCCGTCGGCTCGACGCCGAAGGAAATTCCGTGGCCGAAGCCGCGCAGATACATGTGCCCGAGCGTATTCCCGGAACTGTCCAACCGGGTGAGGCACATATCACCGGCCGACTTGCGGTCGTCGTATGCGACGGCCTCCTGCTCGTCGTCGAGCCGGATCCCGTCCTGCACCACTTGGAGGGTATAGACCTGACCGTTGGAGTCGTCGAACGCGAACGACTGCGGGCCCGTCGTGTTGAACAGCGGCGCCGGGGCCAGCAGCTCCGCACCGGTGCGCAGGTCGACATCGCCCACCTGCCGCGGGGTGGCGGCGTCCTCCCGGCCCCCGTCCCCGTCCCCGTCGCCGTACGCGTCGTCGTCGGGGCCGGGCCGCTGCGCCCAGGCCAGGCCGCCCGTGGCGAGCCCGGCTGCCGCCGCGCCGCCCGCGAACAGCAGGGTCCGGCGGCTGAAAGGTCTCTTGCCATCCGCCATGGGCCCATTCTGCCAGCCCGGCCGGCCGGCCCCGGCGGCGGCCCCGGCGGGGACACCGCGGGGACACGGCAGGTCACGGGTGCCGGCGGACCCGTGGCGCCGGCCCCGCAAGCACCGGACGCCCGCCCCCCGGGTGGGGGACGGGCGTCCGCAGCACTCACCCGCCGTCAGGCAGGCTCCGCCGGTGTCAGGCCGGGACGCTCGCCAGGCCCGGGGCGAGGAACTTCTTGCCGTTCACGCGCTCCGAGACGCCCTCGCGGTCCAGGTACGGCGTGATGCCGCCCAGGTGGAAGGGCCAGCCGGCGCCCGTGATGAGGCAGAGGTCGATGTCCTGGGCCTCGGCCACGACACCCTCCTCCAGCATCAGGCCGATCTCCTGCGCCACCGCGTCCAGGACGCGGTCCCGCACCTGCTCCTCGGTGAGGACCGAGTCGCCCTGCACCAGGAGGGCGGCGACCTCGGGGTCCAGCTCCGGCTTGAAGCCGTTCTCCGCGGAGTAGACGTAGAAGCCGCGCTTGCCGGCCTCGACGACCGCCTTCAGGTTGGGGGAGACCGTGAAGCGCTCCGGGAAGGCGCGGTTCAGGGTCTCGGAGACGTGCAGGCCGATGGCCGGGCCGACCAGCTCCAGCAGCACCAGCGGGGACATCGGCAGGCCGAGCGGCTCGATGGCCTTCTCCGCCGTGACGACCGGGGTGCCCTCGTCGATGACGTTCTGGATCTCGCCCATGAAGCGGGTCAGGATGCGGTTCACGACGAACGCCGGGGCGTCCTTGGTGAGGACCGCGGTCTTCTTCAGCTTCCTGGCGACACCGAAGGCCGTGGCCAGCGAGGCGTCGTCGGTCTTCTCACCGCGGACGATCTCCAGCAGCGGGAGGATCGCGACCGGGTTGAAGAAGTGGAAGCCGACCACGCGCTCCGGGTGCTGCAGCTTGGAGGCCATCTCCGACACCGACAGCGAGGAGGTGTTGGTGGCGAGGATCGCGTGCGCCGGGGCGACCGCCTCGACCTCCGCGAACACCTTCTGCTTGACGGACATCTCCTCGAACACGGCCTCGATGATGAAGTCCGCGTCCGCGAAGCCCTCGGCCTTGTCCAGGACACCGGTCACCAGCGCCTTGAGGCGGTTGGCCTTGTCCTGGTTGATGCGGCCCTTGCCCAGCAGCTTCTCGATCTCGGCGTGGACGTAGCCCACACCCTTGTCGACGCGCTCCTGGTCGATGTCGGTGAGGACCACCGGCACCTCCAGGCGGCGCAGGAACAGCAGCGCCAGCTGCGAGGCCATCAGGCCCGCGCCGACGACGCCGACCTTGCTGACCGGGCGGGCCAGGCTCTTGTCCGGGGCGCCGGCCGGGCGCTTGGCGCGCTTCTGCACCAGGTTGAAGGCGTAGATGCCCGAGCGCAGCTCGCCGCCCATGATCAGGTCGGCCAGCGCCTGGTCCTCGGCGTCGAAGCCCTTCTGCAGGTCGCCGTCCTTGGACGCCTCGATGATGTCGAGGGCGCGGTACGCGGCCGGGGCCGCACCGTGCACCTTGCCGTCGGCGATGGAGCGGCCCTTGGCGACGGCCTGGTCCCAGGCCTCGCCGCGGTCCACCTCGGGACGCTCGACCGTGACGTCGCCCTTGAGGACCTTGGCGGTCCACAGCAGGGACTGCTCCAGGAAGTCGGCGCCCTCGAACAGGGCGTCGGCGATGCCGAGCTCGAAGACCTGCTTGCCCCGGAGCTGCTTGTTCTGGTTCAGCGAGTTCTCGATGATCACCGAGATCGCCTTCTCCGCGCCGATCAGGTTCGGCAGGATCGTGCAGCCGCCCCAGCCCGGGACCAGGCCCAGGAACACCTCGGGGAGGGAGAACGCCGGCAGCGCCTTGGAGACGGTGCGGTAGGTGCAGTGCAGACCGACCTCGACACCGCCGCCCATCGCCGCACCGTTGTAGTACGCGAAGGTGGGGACGGCCAGGCCCGCCAGACGCTTGAAGACGTCGTGGCCGCCCTTGCCGATGGCCAGCGCCTCGTCGTGCGCCTTCAGCAGCTCGACGCCCTTGAGGTCGGCGCCGACCGCGAAGATGAACGGCTTGCCGGTGAGGCCGATGCCGGTGATCGCGCCCTCGGCGGCCTCCTTCTCGACCTGGTCGATGGCGGCGTTCAGGTTCGCCAGCGACTGCGGGCCGAAGGTGGTCGGCTTGGTGTGGTCGAAGCCGTTGTCCAGCGTGATGAGCGCGAAGCGCCCGGCGCCGTACGGCAGGTCGAGGTGGCGGACGTGCGCGGACGTGACGACCTCGTCCGGGAACAGCTCGGCCGCGCCCTTCAGGAGCTCAGCGGTGGTGCTCACTTGGAGTCTCCCTCGGTGTCGAAGTTCGGGTTCTCCCAGATGACCGTCGCGCCCATGCCGAAGCCCACGCACATGGTGGTCAGGCCGTAGCGGACGTGCGGCTGCTCCTCGAACTGGCGGGCCAGCTGCGTCATCAGGCGGACACCGGAGGAGGCCAGCGGGTGGCCGAAGGCGATGGCGCCGCCGTACTGGTTGACGCGGGCGTCGTCGTCGGCGATGCCGTAGTGCTCCAGGAAGGCGAGGACCTGGACCGCGAACGCCTCGTTGACCTCGAACAGGCCGATGTCCTCGATGGACAGGCCGGCCTGGGCCAGGGCCTTCTCGGTGGCCGGGATCGGGCCGTAGCCCATGACCTCCGGCTCCACGCCCGCGAAGGAGTAGGAGACGAGGCGCATCTTGACCGGGAGGTTGTTCTCGCGGGCGAAGTCCTCGGACGCGATGATCGCGGCGGTGGCGCCGTCGTTGAGACCGGCGGCGTTGCCCGCGGTGACCCGGCCGTGGGTACGGAACGGGGTCTTCAGGCCGGCCAGGTTCTCCAGCGTGGTGCCCGGGCGCATCGGCTCGTCGGAGGTGACCAGGCCCCAGCCCGTCTCACCGACCTCCGCGTTGGTGTTGCGCACCGAGATCGGGACCAGGTCCTGCTGGATCTTGCCGTCGGCGTACGCCTTGGCGGCCTTCTCCTGCGAGCGCACGGCGTACTGGTCGGCGCGGAGCTTGGTGATCGTCGGGTACCGGTCGTGCAGGTTCTCGGCGGTCATGCCCATGAACAGGGCGGACTCGTCGACCAGCTTCTCGGAGACGAAGCGCGGGTTCGGGTCGACGCCCTCGCCCATCGGGTGGCGGCCCATGTGCTCGACACCGCCGGCGATGGCGACGTCGTACGCACCGAAGGCCACGCCGCCCGCGACGGCGGTCACGGCGGTCAGCGCGCCGGCGCACATGCGGTCGATCGAGTAGCCCGGGACCGACTGCGGCAGGCCCGCGAGGATGCCGGCCGTGCGGCCGATGGTGAGGCCCTGGTCGCCGATCTGCGTGGTGGCGGCGATGGCCACCTCGTCGATCTTCTTGGCGTCCAGGTCCGGGTTGCGGCGCAGCAGCTCCCGGATCGCCTTCACGACGAGGTCGTCGGCGCGGGTCTCGTGGTAGATGCCCTTCGGGCCCGCCTTGCCGAACGGGGTGCGGACGCCGTCGACGAAGACGACGTCCCTGACGGTACGAGGCACGTTGGCTCTCCTCCAGGTGCGGGTGTGCACTGCTGCGCGGCGGGCAGCCCGGCACAAGGACCTGAGCGCCCGCTCACCCGCCCATGCTACTTGCGAGTAACCGGTGTGCACACCCCCTCGCCGAGGAGCGGCGAAGCTCACACCGCGACGGGGACCCCGGCCGGGGCGGGAACCGCCGGAACCGGGCCGTCCGACATGGTCGCGGCCATCGGCGCCGAGGAGCCGACCACGTCCGCCAGGAAGGCGCGCCGCGAGACCCCGGCCTCCCGCAGCGCGGCCCCGTGATCCGCCGCCACCAGCACCGCCGCCGCGGCCACCATGGCCCGCCAGCCCGTGGTCGCGGCCTTCCGGGCGGGCCGGGGCAGCCCGGCGAGGCCCTCGTACAGGCGGCGGCAGTGGAACGGCACGTGCCGTTCCTCGTCGGCCAGGATCCGGGCCGCGACCTCGGAGGTCAGCGGGTCGGCGGAACCGTCGCGCAGGGCCCGGTAGTACCGCAGGGCGACGACCTCCGCGACCATCAGCACCATCAGCTCGACCCGCAGCCCCAGCAGGCGCCGTACCCGGACGAACGCCGCGTCGCTCCAGTGCCCGTCGAGGGTCTCGGCCCCGGCCGCCGACAGCAGCAGGGCCAGCAGGCGCGCGTGGTTCTGCTCCTCGGCGATGAACAGCCGCGCCGCGGCCGCGTAGGCCGGGTCCCCCGCGCGGTCCGCCTTCGAGACGAGGGCCGCGCCGTCGCCGTCCTCGCCCACCTGGAACGTCCGGATGCTGCGGACCAGCGCCGGGGACAGCCGTGCGCCGCGCGCCCAGTCCGGGTCGCCGAGAGCGGCGCGGCGCTCCCGCTCGGCCTCGAAGTGGCGGACCCATGCCGCGTAGGCGCCGTCGTGCCCGTCGTGCCGGTCGTGCGTGTTCTGCGTCTCGCCCTCATTTTTGATCACGTTCAAGAAGCTAGTCGGCGTTGAGCGTGTTCAAAAGAGGCGGAACGTCATGATCGCGTAACGGAATGTCATGGCCGCGCAACGGCGGGGCGCGGTCGGCCCGCGGACGCGAAGGAGCCCCCGGCCGGTCGGCCGGGGGCTCCTTCGAAGGGCGGCGTGGTGCGTCAGGCGGTCGCGGCCAGGGCCGTGACCAGCGCCGGGGTCACCTGCTCGATCTGCCACGGGCGGGCGCCGTAGCCGGCCAGGGCCTCCGCCACCGAGTCCTGGCCGAGCCGCTTGGGCGGTTCCCAGCACAGCCGCCGCACGGTGTCCGGGGTGATCAGGTTCTCCTGCGGCAGGGCCAGCTGCTCGGCGAGCGCGGAGACCGCCGAGCGGGCGGCCGACAGCCGGGCCGCGGCGGCCGGGTCCTTGTCGGCCCACGCGCGCGGCGGCGGCGGACCCGCGGGGCCGGCCCCCGGCTGCGGCAGCGCGGCCTCGGGCAGGGCCTTGGCCCGGTCCACGGCGGCCATCCACTGCTCCAGCTGGCGCCGTCCCATCCGCTGCCCGTACCCGGGCAGGGCCGCCAGCGCGTGCACGTTCCCCGGCAGGGCGAGCGCGGCCTCGACGATCGCGGCGTCGCTCAGCACCTTGCCCGGCGAGACGTCGCGCCGCTGCGCGATCCGGTCGCGGGACTCCCACAGCTCGCGTACGACGGCCATCTGCCGGCGGCGGCGCACCTTGTGCATGCCGGAGGTGCGGCGCCAGGGGTCCTTGCGCGGCGGGGCGGGCGGGGCGGCGGCGATGGCGTCGAACTCCTGCCGGGCCCAGTCCAGCTTGCCCTGCCGGTCCAGCTCCTTCTCCAGCGCGTCGCGCAGGTCCACCAGCAGCTCGACGTCGAGCGCCGCGTAGCGCAGCCACGGTTCGGGGAGCGGGCGGGTCGACCAGTCGACGGCGGAGTGGCCCTTCTCCAAGGCGTAGCCGAGCACGCTCTCGACCATCGCGCCCAGTCCCACGCGGGGGAAGCCGGCGAGCCGGCCGGCGAGCTCGGTGTCGAACAGGGAAGTCGGGACCATGCCTATTTCGCGCAGGCACGGCAGGTCCTGGGTGGCGGCGTGCAGGATCCACTCGGTACCGGACAGGGCCTCGCCCAGCGCGGACAGGTCCGGGCAGCCGACGGGGTCGATCAGCGCGGATCCCGCGCCCTCCCGGCGCAGCTGCACCAGGTAGGCGCGCTGGCCGTAGCGGTATCCGGAGGCGCGCTCGGCGTCGACCGCCACGGGTCCGGTGCCCGCGGCGAAAGCCGCGACCACCCGGGCGAGGGCGTCCTCGTCGGCGACCACCGGAGGGATCCCCTCGCGGGGTTCGAGCAAGGGAATCGGCGCCTTGTCGACGTCGTCCGGGGGGCCGCCCCCGGTGGTGGTGCGCAGGTCTGCTGCGGTCTCTTGGGCGTCGGTCACCGCTCAAGGGTATCCGCGGATGAGACGCGCCCGTCGCCGGAACGTTCCGTCGACGGGCGCGGTGGGGAAGAGCGGAGGTTTCCCCCGGGTTCTCCCGGAGGCAACCCGGGTGCCGGCGATACGTGGGGAAGCGGTCGCCGAGGGGTCGGTCGGGCGGTGGTGAGCGGAACGGGCGGGCCGGGCCGGGGGGTTCGGCGGATGCGGCGGGTTCGGTGGGTTCGGTGGGTTCGGCGGATGCAGTGGGTTCAGCGGGTTCAGTAGATTCAGCGGATTCAGCGGGTTGTGTGGATTCAGTGGATGATGCCGGTCCGCAGGGCGACGGCGACCATTCCGGCCCGGTCGCCGGTGCCCAGCTTGCGTGCGATGCGGGCGAGGTGGGACTTCACGGTCAGGGCGGACAGGCCCATCGAGACGCCGATGGCCTTGTTGGACTGGCCCTCGGCGACGAGGCGCAGGACCTCGACCTCGCGGCCGGAGAGCTCGCGGTAGCCGCCCGGGTGGCTCGGGGCACCCGGGGGGCGGCGGTGCATACGGGCGGCGGCGGCACCGATGGGGGCGGCGCCGGGCCGGGTGGGCAGCCCGATGTTGGTCCGGGTGCCGGTGACGACGTAGCCCTTGACCCCGCCCGCGAGGGCGTTGCGCACGGCGCCGATGTCGTCGGCCGCGGACAGGGCGAGGCCGTTCGGCCAGCCCGCCGCGCGGGTCTCGGAGAGCAGGGTCAGCCCGGAGCCGTCCGGCAGGTGCACGTCGGCGACGCAGATGTCGCGCGGGCTGCCGATGCGGGGGCGGGCCTCCGCGATGGACGACGCCTCGATGACATCACGTACTCCGAGGGCCCACAGATGGCGGGTCACGGTCGAACGGACGCGCGGGTCGGCCACGACGACCATGGCCGTCGGCTTGTTCGGGCGGTAGGCGACCAGGCTTGCGGGCTGCTCGAGAAGAACGGACACCTAGGCCTCCTGGGGGAGTGGCGGGACGGCCGGCTCGGGGGAAGGAAGCCGGTGCGAACCGTGCGGATGGTCACTGACTCCTCCTTCGGCACGTCACCCGCCCGGCTTTAGGGAATGATCACGATTTGGTGAGTAACAATTCGGGCAATTCGGACGCACGATCGATCATCCCGCGATCAGAAGCCCGCAACCTGTGCCGCGTTCCGGCACTCCCCGGCAGCCTTTCGATCAGCCGTTCCACGGACGGCCGCCCCGGGGGTGGCCCGAGCGGCGACCGGGAGCGACCCGAGGGGCGATCCGGGGCCGCGTACCGGTCCCACCGCCACGCCGCGCTGCGTACCGGCCCGCCGCCACGCCGCGCTGCGTACCGGCCCGCCGCCACGCCGCGCTGCGTACCGGCCCGCCGCCACGCCGCGCTGCGTACCGGCCCGGCGCCGCGCTGCGCCGCGTACCGGCCCGGCGGAGCGCCGCGTACGGGCCCACCGTCACGCCGCGGCGCGCACGGGCCGGCCCGGCGCTACGGGTGGTGCGGGCCGCGCCGCTGCGGCAGCGAGACCACACCCGGCCCCGCCTCGCCCGGACCGAGCGGCGGCAGCCCCGCCACCTGGCACAGCAGCTCGCACCACGCCGCCAGATGGCCGGACGTGTCCGGCACCCCGCCCACCCCCTCGCGCGGTGTCCACGAAGCCCTGATCTCGATCTGCGTGGCCGGCCGCCGCCCGGCGAGCCCGCCGAAGTAGTGCGAGCCCGCCATCGTCACGGTGCCGCTCGCCTCCCCGTACGACAGCCCGCGCGCCTCCAGCGCCCCGGTCAGCCACGACCAGCACACCTCCGGCAGCAGCGGGTCCGCGGCCATCTCCGGCTCCAGCTCCGCCCGGACCAGCGTCACGAGCCGAAACGTTCCGCGCCATGCCTCGTGCCCGGCCGGATCGTGCAGCAGGATCAGCCGTCCGTCGGCCAGGTCGTCCTCGCCCTCCACGACCGCCGCCTCCAGCGCATGGGCGTACGGCGCCAGCCGCTGCGGCGGTCTCGCGGGGTCGATCTCGATCCCCGGCCGCAGGCGCGCCTTCGCCAGCCCCTCGACCGCCCGCCGGAACGGGAGCGGGACGGAGCTCTCCTTCCCGCTGTCCATACCGTCGGCACCATCTGAAAATCGTCCCTGAGCCGCAGCCATGCCCGGAAGACTAGGCGGAACGAGGGCCCGTGCGGCGCAGGGACACCCGCGCCGGGTGGGCCTCTTCGCCGTACGTGCGAAGATTTGCGGCGTGAGCGCCAACGACCGCCCGACGGGCCAGCCGAGTCAGACGTACGATTCCGCCTTCCTGAAGGCGTGCCGCCGCGAGCCGGTACCGCACACCCCGGTGTGGTTCATGCGTCAGGCCGGCCGCTCCCTGCCGGAGTACCGCAAGGTCCGCGAGGGCACCGCGATGCTCGAGTCGTGCATGCGCCCCGACCTGGTCACCGAGATCACCCTGCAGCCGGTGCGCCGCCACGACGTCGACGCGGCGATCTTCTTCTCCGACATCGTCGTCCCCCTCAAGGCCATCGGCATCGACCTGGACATCAAGCCGGGCATCGGCCCCGTCGTCGCCCAGCCGATCCGGCGCCGCGAGGACCTCGCACAGCTGCGCGACCTCACCCCGGACGACGTCCCGTACGTCACCGAGGCGATCGGCATGCTCACGGGTGAACTGGGCTCCACGCCGTTGATCGGGTTCGCCGGCGCGCCTTTCACCCTCGCGAGCTACCTCGTCGAGGGCGGCCCGTCCCGCAACCACGAGCACACCAAGGCCCTCATGTACGGGGACCCGCAGCTGTGGGCGGACCTCCTCGACCGCCTCGCCGAGATCACCTCCGCCTTCCTGAAGGTCCAGATCGAGGCCGGCGTCTCCGCGGTCCAGCTCTTCGACTCCTGGGTCGGCGCCCTCGCCCCGGCGGACTACCGGCGCTCCGTGATGCCCGCCTCGACGAAGGTCTTCGACTCCGTCGCCTCCTACGGCGTCCCGCGGATCCACTTCGGCGTGGGCACCGGTGAGCTGCTCGGCCTGATGGGCGAGGCCGGCGCGGACGTCGTCGGCGTCGACTGGCGGATCCCGCTGGACGAGGCGGCCCGCCGGGTCGGGCCCGGCAAGGCGCTGCAGGGCAACCTCGACCCCGCCGTGCTGTTCTCCACCCGCGAGGCCGTCGAGGCCAAGACGGACGAGGTGCTGGCGGCTGCGGCCGGGCTGGAGGGGCACGTCTTCAACCTGGGGCACGGGGTCCTGCCGACCACCGACCCGGAGGCCCTGACCCGCCTGGTGGACTACGTCCACACCAAGACGCAGCGCTAGGAGCGTGGGGCAGTAACGGGCAAGCGGCTCTCTTGCTGTGACTGGTGGGTCGGTTTCGGTGGTGCGGCTCTGTCTGGGCTTGTGGGCTCTCGCGGGGCCTTGTCGGCCGGGTGTCCGGCCGGCAGGGCTCCTCCCGTGCCGGGGAGGCCCAGCCGGTCAGCAGGCCAGTACAGCGATCCCTGCCGTCCCTGCGTATCGGAAGATCTTGCGGAGGTTGTGGCAGGCGGCGAGCAGGCGCCACTCGCCGCGGGCGCCGTCCTCGCCACGCAGGAGGAGCCGGCGGCCGTTGTGGCAGGTCATGATCTGTCCGAAGACGGGTTCGACGATGGCCTTGCGGCGGCTGTAGGCGGCATGCCCGGGCTTGGTCCGCAGCTTGCGGGCCATGCGTTCCTTCAAGGTCGCGTCCTTGGGGATGCGTCCGCGCGGCGCGGGTGGGACCTGCTCGTCGTGGGCGAGGCGGCCGGTGGCCATGAATGTGTCGGTTCCGCAGGCGAGTTGGCGGTGTCGAGCGGCTTCGAGGTTGGTCTCGGAGCAATAGCCGACGTCGACCAGGGCCTGCTTGGGGTGGGTGCCGGTGTTCGCGGCCGATTGGTCGAGCATCGCGGTGTAGTTCAGCGCGTCGGAGGGGTTGGTCGTCACGTCGGCCGCGGTGATGACCTGGTGGGCCTCGTCGACGACGGCCTGGGCGTTGTAGGCCTGGATGTAAGCACCGTCGCAGTTCTTCATGATCCGCGAGTCGGGGTCGGTGAAGTTGGCCTGCGCCTTCGGCTTCGGGCGGGCCATGGCGGCGGCCGCTTCGCCGGCGTCGGTGACGGCCTGCTCGTCGGCTGTGCCATTGCGCTGCTGGCGGCGGCGCTCGATGTCCTCGGCGTGGCGGCGGGCCTTGTCCGCGGCTTCGGCCTCGATCTGGGCCCGGGCTGCCTGCAAGCGTGCGAGGCGCTTCTCGCGTCGGTCGAGTTCGGCGGGCAGGTCGGTGTCCTTGCCGTCGGGGCCGAACGCCTGGTCCTCGGCGGCGTCGGTGGCCTCGGCGTCGGCGAGCAGGGCGGCGGCCCTGGTCTCCAACGCGGCGATCTCGGCCTCGATCCGTTCCTCCTTGTCGACCAGACGGCCGTAGCTCATCGCCTTGTGCTTGGAGGCGTTGGCTTCGAGTTTGGTGCCGTCCAGGGCGACGCGCCCCATCTTGACCATGCCGAGCTTGGTCGCGAGGTGCAGCGACTGGGTGAACAGGTCGGCCAAGGTGCCCAGGTGGCGGCGGCGGAACCGGGCGATCGAGCAGAAGTCCGGAGCCTGGTCGGCGGCCAGGAACCTGAACGCCACGTCGTCGGCGCACTTGCGCTTGATGGCCCGGGAGGAGCGGACACCGGTGGTGTAGCCGTAGATCAGCAGGCGCACCATCAGCCGGGGGTCGTAGGGCGGGTAGCCACGCTTCTCGGTGTATTCGGCCAGGATCGCGGAGAGGTCGAGTACCTCGTCGACCAGGTCCGCGACGAACCGGGCGAGGTGGTCCTCTGGCAGCCAGTCGTCCAGTGATGGCGGAAGCAGCAGGACCTGGTGTGGGTCGAACGCCCGGAACGTCTCGTCCACCGCCGCCGGACGGTCCTGCCGCCGCTTCACCTCTATCGGCTCGATCTCGAACAGCCCATCCCCATCGCGCATACTGGGATCATCCCGCACGAAAGGTCACGAGACGCAGGCGGGCTGCCCGTTACTGACCACGCTCCTAGCTCAGACACCGGCCGCAAAGTAGCGAGACGATCACATGCTCGCCGTCGTGGCGGTTGCTCGTCGTGTTCGCGGAGCATCCGCATGACGGTGGTGGGGCGAGGGGGGCTGGCCCTTGCGATGCCACGAGTGCCTCGAGGTGCAGCACCCGGAGCCTCACCACAGTCCTCAGCACACGTGGGACAGCGACGGTCCGGTGCTCTCAGCGCCGGACCGTCGCTGCCTTTTCCCCGAGTGGCTCAGCCGAGGTCGTTGGCCCGCAGATAGAGCTTGTGGTAGCCGCCGGAGCCGCCGTCGAAGTTGTAGTAGTTCTCCCTGTTGGGCATGCGGCTGATGCTGATCAGGTAGTCGCGACTGAAGCCGATGGACCGCTCGAGCACGAGGTCGTCCGGGTTGTCGAACAGTCCCAGGAAGGCGTTGAGTAGACCGGCACCGAGAGCGAGGAAGGCGGCCCAGGCTTGGGCTTTCCTCGTCTCGTTGTCGTAGAACTTGCTGATTTCGGAGGACGCGTCCGTGGCGTGGTCGGCGAAGTCCGCCAAGGTCCTCCGCAATGCGCCGAGCCAGCCTTCGTCTTTGCCGCGGTCGGCTTCCCAGCACTGGATCTCGGTCGACAGGTACTGGTCGACGGTCCCGTTGAACAGGTATGTCTTCTCACCGTAGACATAGGGGAGGACGCGCGTGACGCCGGTGCTGACGTGCCCTTGGTGCGGGACCTGGAACGACGCCTTGCTGCCGGTGTCACTGCCCGAGGCCACCGCCCAGTAGACCTCGTCGTTGCCCGCTTCCCCGGAGGACTCCCGAACGCAGTAGAACCTGTCCATGCGCAGCCGCACCGTCAGCAGGCCCTGAATGCCGAGGTCCTGGCTTGGTGCGGTGAGGATGGTGGTGCCGCGGCCGTACTCGGCCATGGCCGCGGTGGATTCCTCGCTGTCGATCGGTTCGTCGTCGGCGAGTTTGCTCACGTCGACGATACGGACATTGGGCTGGGCGTTGATCTCCTCGATCAGTGCCGGCGTGGCGGCGACCAGGTCGTCCTTGGTGTAGCCGGTCTCCACCGGCAGGCTCGTGATCGCCTGGGGGAGCATCGCGATCGATCCGCGAGCGCAGGCGTCGTGGTAGACCCGGCCAAAGCCCGTCAGTTCCCCCACCGGTACGTGCTTGCTCACAGCGTCCACCAGACGCTGCTCCAGGTCGGTCAGGGGCAGACCCTTGTCGAGGCGGGCGGCCGCGTGCAGCAGTACCCCGAACAGGATGTTCCCGGGACGGTTCATCTTCAGTCGACGGTCGCTGCGGCTCTGTGCACGGGTTCCGGACAAGGCGGCACTCAGGCGGTCCAGGCGTTGTTCGGCAGTGGTGGACGACTCCGACATGAAAGACCACTTCCTTTGCTCGAAGCGCGAAGACGCTCCCGAAGACCCAGGAACGTCACATACCGCAACATTAACAACACGAAGAGTCACTGATCAGAGTTCCGTGAGCACTCGCCGAGAAAACGGGTCTTGATCACTGCCAGGCATCGGGAACGTTACGCTCCGGATGCAGACTGTGCCTGTCCTGCTGCGCTTCGCGGCGGTCGGGTGGGGCCTGGCCTTGTCCCTCTGGCTTGGATGGAGTGTTCGATGTTGAGTCTGTCGGTGTCCTCTGGTCCGACTGCCGTGCCGGTGTTCATCGCCGACTTCGGTACGGCCTTCGAGGATGTGGCGCGGGTCAACAGCTGGCCCGACCTCCCCCGGGCCGCCGGTGAGGGCGCGGCCTCCGGGGTGACCGGTGGGGTGCTGCGCGGGTACTTCGACAACGGGGGCGGCTACTGCTACCTGACCAACACCGCCGGCAAGAACATGCAGGAGGCGTTGACCTCGGTCGAGGCCTTCGACGATGTGACAATCCTTGTACCGCTCGGGCTGTGGGACGGCGGTGCCGACACGGCCGGCGAGACGGCGAGGGCCGTGACCGCCCACGCGGCGGCCCACCGGGCGATGGCCATTCTGCACGCCGGCCGGGACCACGACGTCCGGCAGGCTCGCGACGCCGCGAGGGCGTTCAAGCTGGACGCCGACCAGAGCTCGCACGCGGCCCTCTACCACCCGTGGCTGATCCCGTCCGCAGACGGCGCCCAGCCAGTGCCGCCCGTCGGCGCGGTCGCCGGGGTATGGTGCCGGGTCGATCGCGATCGCGGGGTGTGGAAGGCCCCGGCGAACGCCACGGTGTACGGCGCGCGCCCGTCCCAAGCGGTGACCGACGCGGGGCAGGGCGAGGCCCAGCCGGTTGACGTCCTGCGCGAGTTCCCGGGCCAGAGCACGCTCGTCTGGGGTGCCCGGACCCTCAACGAGACCGACGACCGGTGGAAGCACATCCCGGTGCGGCGACTGGCGGACATGGTCGAGCGCGACCTGCAGGGGGCTCTCAACTTCGCGGCGTTCGAGCCGAACAGCCAGCCGACGTGGGAGGCGCTGCGGGCGGCGGCGGACAACTACCTGCTGGCCCTCTGGAAGCAGGGCGGGCTGCAAGGGCACACGCCGAAGGAGGCGTACTTCGTCCAGATCGGTGAGAGCGTCACGATGACCGAGGAGGATGTCAAGGCCGGCAGGATCGTCATGAAGATCGGCCTTGCCGTGGTCCGCCCGGGCGAGTTCATCCCCGTGACCGTGACCATGACCGGGACGGTCGGCCAGGCCTGACGAGCGGGGCCCGAGGCCCGTCCAGGCCGACGGTGCCGGATGGCATCGTGTCCCTGCGGCTCATCGACCCGCTCCAGCGAACGCGCGAACGCCGTGCCCGTCGTCCGCGTCGGCGGCCAGCGCAGCCGCTTCGGCTCCGAGAACCGGGCGCCCTCCGGGGTCACCAGGGTGACCACCAGATCCTCCTCTACGTCGTCCTCGGCTTCCCGGCGGGCAGTCCAGGCCGGTCCCGCAGCCCTGCAGGCAGTACGGCCACTGCCCGCGGGCGGCCGCACCCCGCCGCCCGTGCCAGCAGCTGACCTCCGGCGCCCAGTAGGCGACCCGCCATCGCGTCGTGCCGTCCACGGATACGGCCAGAAGCTCCACGGCGCTGCGGCAGCAGCAGGACCTGGGGCGGTCGAACGCCCGGAACGTCTTGTCCACCGCCGCCGGACGACCCTGCCGCCGCTTCACCTCGACCGGCTCGACCTCGAACAGCCCATCCTCATCACGCATACCGGGATCACCCCGCACGAAAGATCGCGAGACGCAGGCGGGCTGCCCGTTACTGAGACACACTCCTAGCCGGCGCCGCGGCCTCGGGGCCTGCGCCTCGGGCCGCGGTGCCGCCGCTGCGCGGAGTGTTTCCCCAGTCCCGCCCCTTCCCGCCGTACCGGATATGCGGCTCCGCCGCGTGGCGGGGCTCCGCCCGGACCCGTTGCGCTCAAACGCCGCGCGGGCTGGAACATCCAGCCTCGCCGGCGTTTGAGGCGCGGGGGTCTGGGGGCGGAGCCCACAGTTTCGGGAAGGGGCGGGGTGGGGGAAAGGCCCCGCAGGGTTAGACCCCCGCCGCGCGGACCGCGGTGACGGCCTTGCGGGCGGCCACCAGGACGGGGTCCCAGACCGGGGAGAACGGCGGGGCGTAGCCGAGGTCCAGGGCGACGACCTGTTCCACCGTCATCCCGGCCGTGAGCGCGACCGCGGCGATGTCCACCCGCTTCGCGGACCCCGCACCGCCGACGATCTGCACACCCAGCAGCCGGCCCGTGCGCCGCTCGGCCAGCATCTTGACCGTCATGCCGGCGGCCGTCGGGTAGTAGCCCGCCGTGGTCGTGGAGCTGATCGTCGCCGTCACGAAGCGCAGGCCGGCGTCGAGCGCGTCCCGTTCCCGCAGCCCCGTACGGGCGATCTCCAGGTCGCACACCTTGCTCACCGCCGTGCCGACCACCCCCGGGAAGGTGGCGTAGCCGCCGCCGACGCCGGAGCCGATCACCTGGCCGTGCTTGTTGGCGTGCGTGCCGAGCGGGATGTGCCGGTGGCGGCCGGCCACCAGGTCGAGGACCTCCACGCAGTCGCCGCCGGCCCAGACGTCGTCGTGGCCGCGGACCCGCATCGACAGGTCCGTCAGCAGGCCGCCCGAGGTGCCGAGCGGCAGTCCGGCCGCCCGGGCCAGGGCGGTGCGGGGCTCGACGCCGATGCCGAGGACCACCACGTCCGCCGGGTACTCGTCGCCGGCCGCCGTGGCCACCGCGCGGGCCCGGCCCTCCTCGTCGGTGAGGACCTTCACCACCTCGGCGCCCGCGACGGTGGTGATGCCCATGCGGTTCATGGCGCCGTGCACCAGGCCGCCCATGTCCGGGTCGAGGGTGGCCATGGGCTGGGCGCCGCGGTGCAGGACCGTGACCTCGTAGCCGCGGTGGACCAGGGCCTCCGCCATCTCCACGCCGATGTAGCCCGCGCCGACGACGACCGCCCGGCGGCCCGGCGTGCGCTCCAGGGTGTCCATCAGCCGCTGGCCGTCGTCCAGGGTCTGCACGCCGTGCACGCCGTGCGCCCCGATCCCGGGCAGCCGGGGCCGGATCGGGCGGGCGCCCGTCGCGAGGACGAGCTTGTCGTAGCCCGTCCAGGACTCGTCCCCCGAGTCGAGGTCGCGGGCCCGGACCCGGTTCCGGGCCAGGTCGAGTTCGACGACCTCGGTCCGGGTGCGCAGGTCGATGTGCCGGGCGCGGTGCTCCTCGGGGGTCCGGGCGATCAGGTCGTCGCGCTCGGGGACCTGGCCGCCGATCCAGTAGGGGATCCCGCACGCCGAGTACGAGGTGAAGTGCCCGCGCTCGAAGGCGACGATCTCCAGTTCCTCCGGGCCCTTCAGCCGCCGCGCCTGTGACGCGGCGGACATTCCCGCCGCGTCACCGCCGACCACCACGAGTCGTTCCGCTGCCATCGTCCGCACCGTCCTCCACTGCCGTTCCTGGGGAACACGCTACGGGCGTACGGGTGTTCAGCCCGGAACCGGGGACTATTCCGTCGGGTCAGGGTCCCTGTCCGGCTCCGGCACCGGCTCCGGGTCCGACGGCGGCGTCGGCGCCGGGACCGTGCGCGCGAGCCTCGGCGTGAGGCCGGTCTCCGGCTTCGGCGGGCGCAGCCGCCGGTACAGCCGGAACGCCAGCACGCCCAGCGCCGCCGTCACCGCGAACGGCAGCACCACGGCCACCGCCAGCACCACGTACCGCAGGACGGTCGTGAAGGCGTTCCAGCCGCCCTTCAAGGCGCCCGTGACGGACGGCGGTGCGTCCTTCTTCTCCTCGCCCGGCTTGTCGGCCGCCGGCTCCGAGACCTCGACCGTGATCGTGCCCATCGAGGTCTGGTCCCGCAGCGCGTTCTGCTGGGCCAGCAGCGACTCCAGGTCCGACTGGCGCCTGCTGAGCTCGCCCTCCAGCATGACCACGTCGCCGAGCGCGGTGGCCTTCTCCATCATCTCCCGCACCCGTGCCACGCTCGCCTGCTGCGACTTGACCCGGCTGTCGACGTCCGCGACCTTCTCGGTGACGTCCTGCGCCTCCACCTTCCGGTGGAGCAGCTTGCCGCTGCCCTCCAGGGCACTCAGTACGGAGTCGAAGCGGTCCGCGGGCACCCGCAGGGTCAGCGTGGACGTGATCCGGCCGTGCTCGCCGCGCCGGGTGGACTCGTTGCCCACGTACCCGCCCGCACCCTCGGCCGCCGTACGGGCCGCCGCCAGCACCTTCTGCGCGTCCGGCGTCTCGATGCCGAGGTTCGCGGTCCGGATGACGTGCGGGCGGACCGCCGCCGGCGCCTTCGGGCTCCCGGGCGCGCCCTCCGCCGGTGCCGGTGCCGGTGCCGGTGCCGGGGCCGCGGCTCCCGCGCCCGCCTTGCCGCCCTGGGCCGGGGCCGGGGCCTGCGGGGCCACCGCCGCCTTGTCCGCCGAGGCCGCGCGGGAGCCGTCGTTCCCGGCGCCGCATCCGGTGAGCACGAGTGCGCCCGCCAGGCCGAGGCCGGCAGCCAGTGCCGCGGTGCCGCGTTCTGTGCGTGAACGGCCTCTGGCGCGAGGGCTGTCGGGGCCCTCCGGGCCGGCCGGGTTGTTCCGAATATGCACTGCTGTCCCCCCAAGGATCGGCTGCCGCTGTGCCGTTTCGACGTCCACGGTCCCCGCTCGGGTTTCGCTCCCGCGGTCCCGGGACGGTCCCGATGCGGTCACGGTCAGGCCTCGGTGATCGGCCGGTGATCGGTCTGAGACGATGTGTCCATGCACGAAGCGGACATGCGTACGGACGCGGCGCACGGTGGTACGGACCGGACGGACCCGGCGGCGCCCCGGGCCCGCCACGCCGTCGTCATCGGCGGCGGCATCGCCGGCCTCGCGGCGGCCCACCGGCTGCTCGGCGCGGGCATCGGCGTCACGCTGCTGGAGGCCGGGCCGCGCCTGGGCGGCAAGCTGTACGCCGGCGAGATCGCCGGCGCACCCGTCGACCTCGGCGCCGAATCCGTCCTGGCCCGCCGTCCCGAGGCCCTGGAGCTGGCCCGGGCCGTCGGCCTCGGCGAGGCGCTGCAGCCGCCGGCCACGACCACCGCCCACCTGTGGACCCGGGGCGCGCTGCGGCCCATGCCGCGCGGCCACGTCATGGGTGTTCCCGGCGACCTGGCGCCGCTCGCCGAGTCCGGGGTGCTCTCCGCGGAGGGCCTGGCCCGGATCGAGGCCGAGCGCGACCTGCCGCCCGCCGAGATCGGCGAGGACGTCGCCGTCGGCGCGTACGTGGCAGCCCGTCTCGGCCGCGAGGTCGTCGACCGGCTCGTCGAGCCCCTCCTCGGCGGGGTGTACGCCGGCGACGCCTACCGCCTCTCGATGCGCGCCGCCGTGCCCCAGCTGTTCGAGGCCGCCCGGTCGCACGCCTCGCTCGGCGAGGCCGTACGGGAGCTGCAGCGCCGGGCCGCGGAGCAGCCTCAGCAGGCCGGGCCCGTCTTCTCCGGCATCGCAGGCGGCATCGGGCGGCTCCCGCAGGCCGTGGCCGACGCCTGCCGGGCCGCCGGGGCCCGGATCGACACCGACACCCCCGTGCGCGAGCTCCGGCGCACCCCCGAGGGCTGGCAGGTCGTCACCGACACCGGCACGGTGGCCGCCGACGCCGTCGTGCTGGCCGTCCCGGCCGGGCCGGCCGCCCGGCTGCTGGACGGGCTCGCCCCGGCCGCGGCCGCCGAGCTGCGCACCGTCGAGTACGCGTCGATGGCCCTGGTCACCATGGCGTTCCGGCGCTCCGAGCTGCCCGCCGTGGTCACCGACGGCCGCGCCAGCGGTTTCCTCGTGCCGCCCGTCGACGGGCGGACCATCAAGGCGTCCACCTTCTCCAGCAGCAAGTGGTCCTGGGCCGGCGCCGACCCCGACCTCTTCCTGCTGCGCACCTCCGTCGGCCGCTACGCCGACGAGGCCGACCTGGGCCGGGACGACTCCGAGCTGGTCGACGTGTCGCTGCGGGACCTCGGCGAGGCGGTCGGCCTCGCCGCCCGCCCGGTGGCCTCCACCGTCACCCGCTGGGACGGCGGCCTGCCCCAGTACCCGGTCGGCCACCTCGCCCGGGTGGACCGGATCCGCACCGCCGTCGCCGCCCTGCCCGGCCTTGCCGTGTGCGGCGCCCTGTACGACGGTGTCGGCATCCCGGCGTGCATCGCGAGTGCCGGGAAGGCCGCCGACGTGGTGATTGCCACGTTGGGGACCCCTGGCACCGACCACTGATCAGCACACGGGACAATGGACACATGACTGCACCAGAGAAGATTCCCAACGCGGGGAAGAAGGCGAAGGACCTCAACGAGGTCATTCGCTACACCCTGTGGTCCGTCTTCAAGCTGAAGGATGTGCTCCCCGAGGACCGGTCCGGCTACGCCGACGAGGTCCAGGAGCTCTTCGACCAGCTCGCCGCCAAGGACATCACCGTGCGCGGCACCTATGACGTCTCCGGTCTGCGCGCGGACGCGGACGTCATGATCTGGTGGCACGCGGAGACGGCCGACGAGCTGCAGACCGCGTACAACCTGTTCCGCCGCACCAAGCTGGGCCGTGCGCTGGAGCCGGTGTGGTCGAACATGGCCCTGCACCGCCCGGCCGAGTTCAACAAGTCGCACATCCCTGCCTTCCTGGCCGACGAGGTCGCCCGCGACTACGTCAGCGTCTACCCCTTCGTGCGCAGCTACGACTGGTACCTGCTGCCCGACGAGGACCGCCGCCGGATGCTCGCCGACCACGGCAAGATGGCCCGCGGCTTCCCGGACGTCCGCGCCAACACGGTCGCCTCCTTCTCGCTGGGCGACTACGAGTGGCTGCTGGCCTTCGAGGCCGACGAGCTGTACCGCATCGTCGACCTCATGCGCCACCTGCGTGCCTCCGAGGCCCGTATGCACGTCCGTGAAGAGGTTCCCTTCTTCACCGGGCGCCGCAAGTCCGTCGCCGACCTGGTGGCCGGGCTCGCCTGAAACCTCCCCAGGGGGGAACGGCCGGAGGACTGACCTCCTCCGGCGGATCGGGAGGCCCTGCCCCCGAAACGACGCAGCCGGAGACCCCGCCCCGGAAGTTCAGACGGCCGGAGGCAGCAGAGCCCCGGGTACCTCGGATACCCCGGGTACCTTCCCGGGCTCTGCTGCCCGGTCGTCCAGCGACACCGGTGCGGGCTCCGGATGCGGCGCACACCTGACGCGCCACCCCGGAGCGGCCCCTGTCAGCAGATACCGCTCCACGTGCCCGTCCACGCACGCATTGCGGCCGCCGACCACCCCGTGGGTGCCGGCCCCCGCCTCCGTGACCAGCGCGGACCGTCGGCCGAGCCGCCGCTGGAGCTCCAGCGCCCCCGGGTACGGGGTCGCCCCGTCCCGCTCGGCCGCGACGACCAGCGTCCCCGGGAGCACCGCCGACTGCTCGCCGGGGAGCGCGGCCGACTGCTCGCCCACCGCCACCGGCCGCTGCCGCTCGCGGACCGGCCAGTACGCGCACGGCAGGTTCAGGAAGGCGTTCGCCCACGTCTCGAACGGCGCCCGGCGCGCCGCCTCCGTGGTGTCGCGGTCCCAGACCGCCCAGTCCGCCGGCCAGGGCGCGTCGTTGCACAGCACCGCCGTGTACACGGCCCGGGCGTTCTCCCGGGCGGCCGCCGCGGCCGGGTCACGGTCCGGCCGGGCCTGCTCGGTCAGCGGCGCCGGGTTCCCGGCCAGGAACGCCGACAGCGCCGCCGCCCGCTCCGGCCACACCTCGTCGTAGTACGCGGCCTGGAGGAACGCCGACTGGAGCTCCCCGGTCCCGACGGCCCCGCCCGCCGGGGCGCGCCCGACCGCGTCCCGCACCTTCTCGTAGCTCGCCTGCACGGCCTCCGCGGTGCTGCCGAGGCCGTACACGGCGTGGTGGCGGGCCGCCCAGGCCCGGAAGTCCCGCCAGCGGCGCTCGAAACCGGCCGCCTGGTCGAGGTTGTTGAGGTACCAGATGCGGCGCGGATCGGGGTTCACGGCGGAGTCGAGGACCATCCGGCGGACGTGGCCCGGGTGGCGGGTGGCGTACACCGCGCCCAGGTAGGTGCCGTACGAGGCCCCCATGAAGGTCAGCTTCGGCTCGCCGAGCGCGGCCCGCAGGACGTGCAGGTCGCGGACGTTGTCCAGGGTCGAGTGGTACGGCAGCGCCGCCCCCGACCGCTGCGCGCAGCCGCGGGCGTAGGCCCGGGCGGCCGCGATACGGGCGCGCTTGTCGGCGGGGGAGGGGTGGGCCGGGAGCCGGGTGGGGCCCGCCAGGGCCGGGGCGGCCGGGTCCTCGCAGGACAGCGGGGCCGTGCCGCCGACACCGCGCGGGGCGTAGCCGACGAGGTCGTAGGCGGCGCCGATGCGCTCCCACTCGGGCAGGCCGGCGACGAGCGGGAAGAACAGCCCGGAGGCGCCGGGGCCGCCGGGGTTGTACACGAGCGCGCCCTGCCGGGCGGCCCCGCCGCGGCCGGTGGCGGGGGCCCTGCTGACGGCGAGCCGGATCTGCGGGCCGTCGGGGCGGGCGTAGTCGAGGGGGACGGTGAGCGTCGCGCACCGGATGGGGGAGGGCAGTTCCTCTGCCTCCGGGCACGGCCCGAAGACCAGCCCGCCGCCGGTCGGCCGCCGGGCCATCCGCCGGGCCACGGCCTCGGCCCCGGCGTCCGCGGCGGCGGCCCGGCGGGCGGGGCCGTCGTCCGGAGGGGCGGCCGCCCGGGCCGGGGCCGGGCTGCCCAGGACGAGGCAGAGCAGGGCCGCGGCGGAGGCGGATGCGGTGGCGTGGCGGCGGTCGGGCAGGGTCGTCCTCACGGTCCTCATGGCGGCCGCCCTTCATCTCCTCGGATCATCCGATGAGATGCGCCGGGCGGGTGCTTGTACAGGACCCCCGCCGGGTGTTGCCCGCCCGCCCCCCGATCGAGGGAGCGTGAGCGTCAGGAACTGCTGCTGCTACTGCTGCAGCTGGACCCGGACGAGCTGGAGCAGCTGGACCCGGACGAGCTGCTGCAGCTGGACCCGGACGAGCTGGAGCAACTCGACCCGCTGCCAGAGCTGCTGCCACTGCCACCGCCGCAGCTGGACCCGCTGCTGCCGCAGCCCGAACCGGACCCGCCGGTGTCGCTGCTCGCGCACCAGACGACCGGTATCGCGTCCGGAGCGGAGGACCCGCACCCGTCATCCGAACCGGAGCGGCGGGGGCTGCCAGCCGCGCCGGAGCCGGCGTGCCGGGACCGGTGCTGGGCCGCGGCCAGCCGGGTGTCCCGGGCCGCCGGGACCAGCAGGGACCGCAGGTACGGGTCCTGCAGGCCGGGCAGCCCGAACAGGGCGGTCCGCACCTGCGGGCTGCCGTCGCCCCCGTACAGGGCCCGCATCCCGTGCAGGGCCCGCTGCCCGGCCGGGGTGATGCGCCGTTTGGGCCGCCGTGCGCACTCGACGCCCACGACGATGCCGACGACCAGGACGGTCGGGTACAAGCCGAGGATGACCGAATCCCCGGAGCCGGAGCCCGCCTCGAAGAGGTACATCAGCACCCACAGGAACAGCAGGGCCGCGCACACGGCCGCCTGGATCCTGCCCCAGCGCCGCCACGCGCGCCCCCAGCCGGGCGGGGCGAGCAGCCCGCGGTGGGCCAGCGCGTCCCCGGTCTCCTGGACCGAGGGGTCGATCATGGCGGCGTACCGCACCTGGTACAGCCAGCCGGACGGGGCCTGCGGGTACGCCCGGAGCACGGCGCGCTCGGCCGGGTCGGCGGCCCGGGCCCCGGGCAGGACCTGGACGATGCCGGGCCCGCCGGCCACCATCCGGCCGTCGGAGAGGAGGGAGACGAGCGCGGTGTCCACGACCCCGCCCGGCCCGCCCGTGAGGAACGCGGCCTCGGACAGGTCGTGCAGCCGCGGCGCCGGGTCCGCCGTACGGGGCATGGCGCGCCACAGCCCGAAGCCGAGCAGCAGCGAGGAGACGGCGACGGCGATCCAGACGCCGAGGGCGAAGGCGTTCACGCGGCCCTCCCCAGCGGGGTGCGGGCCAGCAGGGTGCGGGCCCAGCGCACGATGCGCCGCGGCGGCCTCGCCCCGGCCCGGTCCTGCCACCAGGCGGTGAGCCGGCGCCGGGCGGCGGGGTCGGCCGGCAGGTCCCGGATCAGCAGGTCCTCGGCGAAGTCGAGGGCGTCCCGGCGGTATCCGCCGGTCATGGGGCGGGAGCGGGCGTACGCGAGGAAGGCCTCGCGGAACGCCGCCCGCCCGCCCAGGATCCCGGGCAGCTCGGGGGCGACCTTCGCGACGACGTCGGCCCGCTTCGCGGCCAGGGCGCGCGCCTGCACCCGTACGCGCTGCCGGTCGAAGCCCTCGGGCACGGGCGTCCCGGCGACCAGGGCGGACAACAGCGCGGCCTGCTCCACCCCGACCCGCGTCCGCGCGGTGCCGAGGTCCGTGGCGGTGGCGGTGGCGGTGGGCACGGCCGCGGCGACCGCGCCCTTCCCGGCGGTGTCGACGGCCGCGCGGATGGCGTCCAGCTCCCCGGCCAGCTCCTCCTCCGCCGGAAAGTCGTCGTCGCGCTCCAGCAGCACCCCGGCCGGGGCCGTCCGCCGGCCCAGCTCCGCCAGGATGTCCAGCACGGCGGGCGGCACCGGGTGCGCGTGCGTGTCGTGCCACACCCCGTCCCGCTCCACGCCCCCGGCGACGTGCACGTACGCCAGCGCCTCCAGCGGAATCCCGTCCAGCACCGCGGCCGGGTCCTCGCCGCGGTTGACCCGGTTCGTGTGCAGGTTCGCGACGTCGATCAGCAGCCGGACCCCGGTCCGCTCCACCAGCTCCGCCAGGAACTGCGCCTCCGTCAGCTCCTCGTCCGGCCAGCGGATCAGCGCGGCGATGTTCTCCAGCGCGAGCGGCACGGGCAGGGAGTCCTGCGCGATCCGGACGTTCTCGCACAGCACGTCGAGGGCTTCCCGGGTCCGCTGCACCGGCAGCAGGTGGCCGGCCTCCAGCGCCGGCGAGGAGGTCCGTACGAACGCGATGTGCTCGGTGACCAGCGGCGCCCCGAGCGCCACCGCCCGCTCGGCGAGCGCGGCCAGCTTCTGCGCGTCGGGCCGGTCGGCTCCGCCGAGCCCCAGCGAAACCCCGTGCGGCACGACGCGCACGCCGCGGTCGAGCAGCCGCCGCAGCGGGTCGGGCAGATGGCCGGGGCAGATGTTCTCGGCCACCACCTCGACCCAGTCCAGGCCGGGCAGCCGCTCGATCGCGTCGGCGATCTCCGGCCGCCAGCCGATGCCCACCCCGAGTCGTTCCATGGGCTTCATGTCCCCCTCGCCCCCTCTCAGCGGTCCGCGTACGGGCCCGTGTGCCGGTGTCATGACCCCGCCGGAGCAGGACCAACCACGGGAGGGGGACGTTCAGAGCAACATTTGAGGTTCCACGGCGGTCGGCGGCGTCAGCCCTCGACGGACAGGATTGCCGTGCTCGTCCACGTCCCCCCGCGTGGCAGCCGGCTCGCCGATCGCGGCGTCCGGCACGGCCATCACGTGGTGACGTCCTCTACGTGGCCGCAGCCGGCGCACACCCTGAGGTCGCGCTGGCGCCACATCGTGCGGCGGCAGAGCGGGCATCCGCTGGTCTGGATGCCGTGCGGGCCGTGCGGGGGCGGGTCGGGAGTGGTCGCGGCGTACTCCTCGATCCGGGCACGGAGCCGCGGATCGGTGGTGTCCGCCATGCTGAGCAGGCGCGCCAGGCGTGAGCGGGCCTCGTCTGCGAAGTCGGTCCTGGTCATCTCGCGCGCAGGGTACGCGGCCGGGCGGCCCGCGCGGCGGCGGATGACTCGGACGAGTGGCCCTTTTCATCCTCGTCCGCCAGCGGGACGGGTGTTCAGGGGCAGACGCGGGCGGTCCCGCACCCTCCGCCGCAGCGACCGGCCGACACGCCGGGTCGTCGCGGCGGTGTGCGGCCTGCGGCGCAGGTCAGCGTGGTGCGAGCCACCCAGTTGAGCACGCCTCGGCGCGGGCGCGCTTCAAGCCGCGTTTCGAAATCCGGTTGTTGGCGGTGACGTCCGCACACGATCCTCCTGGCATGGACCTTCCACAGCAGGTCATCGAACTGGACGGCCTGACGCTGCGCTGCTTCAACGGCGAGGCGGACCTTCCGGAGTTCTTCCGGGTCATCGAGGAGTCGCTGGAGCACCTGCGCCCGTGGATGCCCTGGGTCGCTGAGCACAGCCTGGCCAAGACCGCCGATTTCCTGGCCCGCCGCCCGGAGCTCTGGGCCAGTGGCGAGGTGTTCACCTACGCGATCTTGGCTGACGGGGCGATCGTCGGCGCTTGCATGCTGTTCCGGCGCGCGGAGAGCCCGGACAACGGCCGTGAGGTCGGCTACTGGCTGCACCCTGCCGCCACCGGCCGCGGCCTGGCCACCCGGACCGCCCGATCCCTGGTGGAACAGGCCTTCCGCCTCCCCGGCGTCGATTACGTCGAGGTCGTCCACGACCCGGCCAACCGCGCCAGCGGTGCCGTCCCGGCCCGCCTCGGGTTCACCGAACACCTCCGCCGCCCTGCCGAACGCCTCGCCCCGGCCGCGACCGGCGAGGAGCAGGTCTGGCGGCTGACCCGAAGCCGGGGGAACACCCCCGCCGCCGCAGAGGCAGGTTGACTCATGGCAGCGCCCCCATGTATCCGGGTGGGTGGATGCGCGCGTTCTCGCCCCCGGCCAGACCGGCTCCCACGGATGGTCGGACCGGCGATCACTCGGCAATCCCCAACAAGCACCGCCCCCGGTCCAAGCCGAGGCGCTGGGGTCACTCTTGGTCCAGCGGCCGCATGATGAACCCGCGGGCCGGGGGCAGCTGCGGCGGGCCGGCCGATGCCGTCCCATCCGAGGAGCGCCCGCTCGATGTCGTCCCACAGGGAGACGGGGCCGCCCTGACGTACGAGCCATTCCCCGTCGTCCTGCACGAGCTCGGCGAAGGACTCGCGGTCCGGGTCGAAGAGGTAGAGGAGGGCCGCCCCATCACCGGCCCGAGCGCGCACGACTTGAGCCGTCGGTGCTGCCAGCTGGGCGAGGACGGCCTGCATCGGATCGTCAAGGGCGGCAGGGGCAACGAGGGCTCGCCGCTCGCCGGTCGGGTACGCGACGCGGGAGGACAGGTCTCCGGCGATCGGTGCGACGGCCTGGGAGCGTGCCTGCATGAAGTTGGCGTGGGCGGCGAACCGGCCCTCCGCCGTCCCGTCCTCGCGCACCGTGACCTTGGCGAGAGCGGTCCCGGTGAGGAGTGACCCGACGGTGGCGAGGATGATGCCGCCGGGGCGGGTCTGGCGCACCCAGGTGTAGGGGATGCGCCGGACCCCGCAGGTGGCGATCACCCTGTCGTAGGGCGCGCGGCGGGGCAGACCGAGAAGCCCGTCCCCGTGACGGTCCAGGTGGAGAACCCGGCGGTCTCCAGGGCCGCGTCGGCGCGGGCGGCGACTCCCGGATCCACCTCGATCGTGGTGACGTTGTCCTCGCCCAGGCGGTGGCACATCAAGGCGGTGGAGTACCCGGTGCCGGTGCCGATCTCCAGCGCACGGTGCCCGTCCTCGACCTCCAACTCCTCGATCATCTCCAGAACCAGCTGCGGAATCGTGGACGACGAGCTCGGGGTACCCGGTACCGGGCCGGGAGTCCGGTCGGCGGTGAGGTGTTCGTCGAGCTGCGTGACGAGGGACTCGTCGGTGTACGCGATCCGGGTCCACTCTGCCGGGTTCGTGCCGGCCGCGGTCACCGGCCGCCAGAGGCCGTTGCCGGCGGGCAGGAAGACGCCGGGGTTCAGGAACAGTTCGCGGGGGACGGCTTCGACGGCCTTCCGCCAGGCGGGGGTGCGGATGGCGCCGGCGGCTTCGAGCCGGTCGGCTAGGGCCTGCCGTTCGGTGCTGGTGTCGATCAACGGGTTCCTCCTTGGGCGAGCAGGCCGGCGAAGGCGGCTGCCATGGGGAGCCCGGTGTGCTCCTGCAGCCAGCCCCACTGACCGTTGGGGTTCAGTTCCAGCAGCCAGTGCGTTCCGTCGCGGTCGGCCGCGAGGTCGAAGCTGCCGGAGGAGAGGCCGAAGGCGTCGAGGAAAGCGAGCAGGGCCTTCTCCAGCGGGGCGGGCAGGGTGACGGCCGAGTAGGCCAAAGCAGAGTAGTCCCGCCGCCAGTCCAAGAGATCCGAATCGATGCGTACGGCGAAGACCCGGCGGCGCACGGCCAGAACACGGACGTCACACACCTTGTCGGCACGAACCTGAAAGAGGTGCGGGACGACTCGAATTCGGTCATCGATCTCGTCCACAGTGACCTGCTCTGCCCACGACACGACGGGTACACCGTCCCGCTGGCAGGGCGTCGCCCGCAGCGTCTTGTGGATCACCTTGGGGTGAGCGGCAACGAACTCGCGTGCAGCGGACGGGTCGTTGGTGATGAGGATGGCGGTACGGCGAGACCGAGGCGGTGTGCGATGGCCAGTTGGTGGGGCTTGTAGTCGGCTTCGCCGTTCCGCACGGGGTGGCTGACCCACAGCGGGCCGTCGAGCGAGTGGAGGACGCCGCCGAGTCCGTAGCGTGTTTGCGCGGCGGCGAACCGGGCGTCGTCGGGGTTCAGGTGGGGGAAAGCCGGCCAGGTTGGCCGGCGCCAGTACACGGCCCGCACGTCGTTCAGATCGGCGGTTCTCGACGGGGTGAGCAGCCGCCCGGCTGCGTGGGCCGGGCGGCTGCCGTACCGAGCCGAGACCGTCAGGCCGTCGCCGATGTCGGCGGGGTTGAACCTGACCACCGGCACACTTCGCCGGTTGAGTTCGGTGATCACCATGTCGGCGGTGAGGTCGTCCGCTTCAGTGGCCACCAGTACGGGCCTCTCCTCGGTCGTACGCATCAGTCCTGCTGGCTGTCCTGGTCGCTGCCCTGGTCGCCGGTTCCCGGCCCGCCGTCGGGGCTGGTCGAGGTCGTGGTCCCCGTGGCGCTGCTGGTGCCGTGCTTGCCCATCTCGACCACCCGCCCGTACCGGTCGCGGAAGACGCCGAGCTGAGTAGCGGGATCGATGGTGACCGAGGCGTGCGGGACGAGCACGGTGGTGGCGTAAGGGGCGAGCCGGCTGCTCCCCCACGGGACTCCGGGCGCAGAAGAGGTGATGGACACGGAACTCCGATCGGTGGATGAACCCGATCCCGGACGGGACCGGGAAGTCAGTGGTGCAGACGGCCGGGCGGGAGTCTCAGGGGCGTGCGATGCCGGCGACGAGCAGGCCGAGGGTCGTGAGCAGGGCCGCGACGTACAGGCCTTCGAGGACGCGTCGGGTCACGACGCGCTCGCCTCGTCTGCGTGCTCCAGCGCGCGCATGAGCTGCCGGATGATCCTGGCGAGGCCGCGGGCGTGGTTCCAGTTCGCGTGGGGGCCGGACCCCAGGGGGCCGACCGCCGTGAAGTACTCCCATTCGGTGAGGGCCTCGAACGCCCCGGCGGGGCGGTGCTGCGCAGGTGTCCCGGAGAGGGCGCCGTGGAGCTTCTGCCCGCAGGTGATCAGGGCGTCGGTGAGCGCCGCGACGCCCTCCGGAGCAGGCCGCTCGCCGTACGGGGCGAGCGCCCGGGCGACCAGTTCGGTCGCGTCCACGTGATCCTGCGGCATGCCCATGCCGGTGCTCCCTACCGTCGTCGGCTGGTGGTGTTGCCAGCGTGTCGGGGCTCGACCAACGCCCGCCAGGAATGTGCACAGTTGTGCACAACAACCCCGGGACGGGCGACTGTCCCAACAGGCTCTTGACCCCTCAACCAGCCACAAGGAAGGTGGTGTTCATCCGTGCACACCCCAAGCTGCGGAGGCAGTCATGGCGCTACGGTTCATCGGGATCGACCCTCAGTCGCACGACGGCGAGAGCCCCACCGTGTGGGTGGACGAAACGAGCAGAGAGCTGGTGTTCCAGGGTTGGACGCCCAGCCCGGAACTGGAGGCAGAGTGCGCAGCGACGGAGATCCCCGGTCACGGCATCGGGATCCCGGCCGGCGAGGCCGTCGTACGGATGCCGGCCCGGATGACGGCGGTGATCAGGGAGGCATGCGATGCCCTTGACGGTGCCGACCTGGCCTGACCTGCTCGGCTCCGCCGAGCACACAGCCGTTCATCTGGAAATGCGTGACTCGTACGCCGTCGACTACGAGAAGGGACCTTTCGCCGACTGGCGGGCCGGCCACCGTCACGAACCTGCCGACCGGGCGTCCTGGTGGCGCCCGTGGCTGGACCTCATCGCCGCGACCGTGGCCCGCGGCGTGGTCGTGCGGCGTGCCCGCATCGTGTCCGAGCCGGTCAGCGAGTACACACGATTCCTGTACGACGGGACATTCACCAACGTGGCGGCCGGCGAAGAAGTGCGCTGGCTGCCACGGCGGCAGGCCAGCGCCCTGACCCTGCCCGGAAACGACTTCTGGCTCATCGACGGCCGACTCATCCGCTGGAACCACTTCAGCGGGGACGGTGCATCAGCCGGCGGTGAGATGAGCGACGACCCCGCCGCTGCCAAGCTGTGCGCCGATGCGTTCGCCACGGTCTGGGAGCACGCCGTTCCGCACGACCGGTACGAGATTCGGTAGATCCGTGCCCGCGTCCCCGTCTTCCGCTGCGCAGGCCGCCCGCCGAGCTGTGGCTCAGCGGCTGCGTGATGTGCGCGTGGAAGCGGGGCTCACGGGCAGTGAACTCGGCGAGCGATGCGGCTGGACACACTCCAAGTCCAGCCGCATCGAAAACGCGGTCACCCCACCGTCGCCGGACGACATCCGCCGGTGGTGCGCGGCATGCGGTGTGCCGGACCAGGCCCCCGACATCATCGCCTCGTCACAAACGGCAGAGTCCCTCTACGTCGAGTGGCGTCGCCGAGTCCGCACCGGCCTTCGGCAACTGCAACAGAGCTACGTCCCTCTGTTCCGCTCAACCCGTCTCTTCCGCGTTTACTCCGCGACCCTGGTACCGGGGCTCCTCCAGGCCGAGGGCTACGCCACGGGATTGCTCCGCGCAATCTCGAACTTCCGTGAAATCCCTGACGACGTGGCCGACGCTGTCGCAGCCCGCATGGAGCGCAACGGCATCATGCGCGAGCAGGGCCGGAGGTTCGTGATGGTCGTCGAAGAGTCTGCGCTCCGCTACCAACTCGCCGATCCCGAGGCCATGGCGGCCCAGCTGGGCCACATCCTGACGGCCGCGGCCATGCCCGCCGTCTCGGTCGGCATCATCCCCATGGCGCTGCAGGAGCGAACACAATGGCCCCTGGAGACGTTCCACATGTACGACGACACCCTGGTGTCAGTGGAGCTCCTCGCCGCACGGGTGACGGTGACCCAGCCCAGCGAGATTGCGCTGTACGAGAGAGCGTTTGCAGAGCTTCGGCGGATGGCGGTCTACGGCCCGGAGGCCCGTGCTCTGATCGTCGCGGCCATTGCGGCCCTCCGGCAGTAGGTCCCCGGAACGCGGCGGCGGTGATCCCTCGTGCAGGTCAGCGGGGTGTGAGGCGGGAGCGGAGGGACGGGTGGTCGGCGATGACCGTGGCGCTGCCCGGGGCGATCTCGCTTACCCCCAGGGAAACTCTTGCACTGCGATGTACAAGATCCAGGGGGTAGTAGCGCGCCCCCGGCTCCTGTACCTAGGCCGTGTATCGAAAGTGGATCTTGAGCTGTGAATGATCTCGGTTCATGGGTCGGGCAGATCTCACGGACGAACAGTGGGCGGTGCTGGAGCCGTTGTTGCCGAAGGGCACGAGGGCCGGGCGGCCACCCATCTGGCCTCGGCGGCAGTTGATCGACGGCATACGGTTCCGGGTCCGGACCGGTGTTCCGTGGCGGGACGTGCCCGTCGAGTACGGACCTCGATACCCTGGGCTACGTGGTGGAGGACGCGGCCCGCCCCGGGACGACACTCGTCGTGGAGACCGGTCGACCGGCCGTCGTGGAACCGGACCCGGTGCCGACCGAGCTCGTCCTGCCGCGCGACGGCGCCGCTGGAATCCGGGCTGCGCGGTCGAGCGGCTGGACGGCCCGCTCCGACGGCTCGCCGTTCGAGCTGCGCCATTCCGCCGCCGGCTGACCGGGACGGAGCGCCGGAGGGGCCAAGAAATGGTTTGCCGACCCGGTGGCTGTGTGTCACCGTTCGGCCTGGACCGGCAGTTGATCATCGGCGGCCGGTCGATGTCGACATGTCGGCGGCCTCTCGGGGATCCACCGGAGAGGTGACGAAACGATGGGAACCGGTGCCGTGGGGAACAGTTACGAGGACGAGTGTCGCCGGTCGTTGGCCGAGGAGCAGGCGAAGAGCCTTGCGGAGACCAACGACTGGGAACATGTGGACAGGGAGCGGGTCCACCAGGACTGGGACGTCCTGTACCGGGAGATCACGGCTTTCCTGGACGGCGGCTCCCTGCCAGGGGACCAGCAGATCCAGGAACTCGTCCGCAGGCACTTCGACATCGTCTGCCGGTTCTACACCCCCTCCAGGGAGGCATACGTCGGCATGTCGCTCTTCTACGCCGAGGACGAGGCCATGAGGGCGTTCCACGATTCCTACCACCCCGGGATGGTCGAGTTCCTGGGCGCCGCGATCAAGGTGTTCGCCGAGCAGGGGAGCGGGTTCGCCCCCAGCGCAGGGGCCGAGGCTTCGGCGTAGTCGGGCGACACGGGCCAGGACATGCATGGGCGGGGTTCAGGCCCAGGGGTTGTCGCAGCCCCTGGGAGGAGGAAGCAGAGACCGGGGTATCGGGCTGGTGCCGAGGCAACATCGTGCGTGAGGACGACTTCGTCTGCGTCTTCTGCGGGAGCGATCTGCCCGCGGCGTGGAACGTGGATCCCGTGGCGTGAGACCGGGGGTCACAGCCACTCGTTAATGGTCGCGACGAGGATGGTCGCCTCGTAGCGGACGGCGAGCTTGTCGTATCGCGTGGCGACAGCGCGATGTCTCTTGAGGCGGTTGATCCCGCACTCGACCGCGTGACGCTCGCGGTAGTCGGCCGGGTCGAATCGCGGTGGCCGGCCGCCGCGGGAGCCGAGCTTCCGGCGGTTGCGCGCCTGGTCGGCCTTGTCTGGGATGGTGCAGCGGATCCCGCGTCGGCGCAGGTAGGCGCGGTTCTTGCGGGAGGCGTACGCCTTGTCGGCCCGCACCCGGTCGGGGCGGAGGCGTGGCCGGCCCGGCCCGATGCGAGGCACGCGGATCTTCCCCAGCACGGGCTCGAACTGAGGCGAGTCGCCGCGCTGACCGGCCGTGACCACGATCGCCATGGGCTTCTGACCGTGCTCGACAGCCAGGTGCAGCTTGGTGGTGAACCCGCCGCGCGAACGTCCCAGCCCGTGATCGCCGGGCTCGGTGAACACGCCACCCGGTGGTTCTTTCTGCAGGTCACCCTGCTTGCGGGCCCCGGCCGCATGCTGATGAGCTCGGCACACCGTGGAGTCGACGCTCAGGTCCCATGTGATCGCACCTTCCGCGTCGGCCAGGGACTGAAGAAGGGTGAGGATCCGGTGCCAGGTGCCACTCCGCTGCCATCGGCGGAATAGGTCGTAGATCCGGCCCCACGGTCCGTACTCGACGGGCACGTCCCGCCACGGAACACCGGTCCGGACCCGGAACCGTATGCCGTCGATCAACTGCCGCCGAGGCCAGATGGGTGGCCGCCCGGCCCTCGTGCCCTTCGGCAACAACGGCTCCAGCACCGCCCACTGTTCGTCCGTGAGATCTGCCCGACCCATGAACCGAGATCATTCACAGCTCAAGATCCACTTTCGATACACGGCCTAGCGCTAGCGCCGCATCAGGCAACGTTCGCCCTCTTGCGGCTTACGCCTGGGCCCAGACGCCCAGTTCGTTCCCGCTCGGATCAGTGAAGTGGAACCGGCGTCCACCGGGGAACTCATACGGCCCGTTCACCACGTGGCCGCCCGCGTTCTTCACAGCCTCCACAGACCCGTCCAGGTCGGTGGAGTAGAGCAGCACCAGCGGGCCGCCTGCCTGCGCCCCCTGGCCCATGCGGAGGCCGCCCATTTCGGGTGCGGCTTCACCCTGCGGACTCCGGATGCCGGCGTACCCCGGCCCGTAGTCGTTGAATTGCCAGCCGAACGCATCGGTGTAGAAACGCTTGGCCTGCTCAAGGTCGGTGACCGTGAGCTCCACGTAGTCGATGGCATGGTGTCGGCGGGGAGATGGCTGAGTCATGGGCTGCATTATGAGCGTCGGGTACGACACCTTGCGCTGGAACCGTCAGCTGGCGCCCTGATGGTGATGTTCCCGTCCGGTTGCCGTCATCAGCGGCACAGGGCGGCCACAATGATCACGTGGCTGAACGTGTCCGGGTGCGGGAAATAGATGACGACGAGGGGCGGCGGCTGCTGCGGATCATCCGCCGGGGCACCGGCTCGGTGGTGACCTGGCGGCGGGCCCAGATGGTGCTGCTGTCCGCGCAGGGAATGGCCGTCGACAAGATCGCAACGGTGACGTTTACCGGCCCGGACCGGGTCCGCGACGTGATCCACAACTTCAATGCTGACGGGTTCGACTCGCTCTATCCCAAGTACAAGGGCGGCCGGCCGAGCGCGTTCACGTTGCCCGAGCGGCGCGAGATCAAGAAGATCGCCAAGTCCAAGCCGGCCGAGCACGGCCTGCCGTTCTCGACCTGGAGTCTGGTCAAGCTGGCCGACTTCCTGGTCGCCGAGGGGGTGGTCGACGACATCAGCCACGAGGGCCTTCGGGTCCTGCTCCGCGAGGAGGGCGTGTCCTTTCAACGCGTGAAGACCTGGAAGACCTCGAAGGACCCCGACTACGAGGCGAAGAAGGCCCGTGTCGAGCACCTGTACGCGATCGCCGACGGCGAGGTGATATCCGAGGAAGGCGAGCCCGAAGTCATCTTCTGCATGGACGAGTTCGGGCCGCTGAGCTTGTCGGTCAGCAGGCCGAACCACCGCTCGACCTGGTTGATCCAGGACGAGCCTGTAGGGGTGAAGTGGACATGGAAGCGGGGGTGCCTGGCCAGCCACGTCCGGACCTCGGCGGTGTTGTGGGTGGCGTAGTTGTCACAGACCAAGTGGACATCGAGCCCGATGGGCACGGCTTTGTCTATCGTGACCAGGAACTTCTTGAACTCGATGGCCCGGTGACGGCGGTGGAGTTCGCTGATGACCGTGCCGTCGGCGATGTTGAAGGCGGCGAACAGGCTGGTGATGCCGTGCCGCAGGTAGTCGTGGGTACGGCGTTCGGGCATGCCCGGCATCATCGGCAGGACCGGCTGCGAGCGGTCCAGGGCCTGAATCTGGCTCTTCTCGTCCACGCATAACACCACGGCCCGCTCCGGCGGGTTGTGGTACAGCCCGACGACGTCGACGACCTTCTCGACGAACCGCGGGTCGGTGGAGAGTTTGAAGGAGTCCTGCAGGTGAGGTTTGAGCTCGAACCTCTTCCAGATCCTGCCGATGGTGGACTTGGACAAGCCGCTCCGGGCAGCCATCGAGGCTCGCGACCAGTGCGTGTCCTCGCCCGGCGTGGATTCCAGGGGCGCCACGATCACCTCCTCGACCTGATCAAGCAGGATCGAGGGCGGCCGGCCCGGGCGGGGCTCGTCGTGCAGGCCGTCGAGTCGTTTGGCGATGAACCGGGCCCGCCAGCGGTCCACGGTCGACTGATCGACCCCGAGATCCGCTGCGGCCTGCTTGTTCGTCCCGCCCTCCGCGCACCGCAGCACGATCTTCGCGCGAAGCGCCAGGAACTGCGATGTCTTCGCCCGCCGGGCCCACCGGATCAGCTGGGCCCGTTCGGCATCACTCACAACGAGATCGGCCTTCGGCCTGCCGATGCGAGCGGCATCCTCGAGCCCGGCCATCCGATCGGCCGCGAACTTCCCCCGCCACTTCCGTACCGTCGCGACGGTGACGCCGACCTCCACTGCCACCTGCGCGTTCGGCGCCCCATCAACGCAGGCCAGCACGATGCGTGCCCGCTCCGCAAACCGTGATGCCACCGCCCCACTCGCCCAGCGGATCAACTCCACGCGTTCCTCATCGGACAGGCGGATTTCAACGGCACGATATTGGTGCTGGTCGATGTGGCCTCAGACATGCGGAAGCCCCGGCCGGGTTGAAACCGGCCGGGGCAGCGTGACGACAGCTACCTCGCGACGACGAACCCGCGAGCGGGCTGCCGGGCGCGGGCAGCCGCCGCAGCGGTGAGGGTTGCGGCCGTGACGTCCCGGCCGGCATCGTCCAGCACCCGCCACGCCCCCGCGGGATCCTCGGGGGTCACCGGCGCCAGGGTGCCGGGGATGCCGTGCTGCCGCATCGCGGCGTGCAGCTCGGATACCTCATGAGCCTTCAAGCCCTCACCTCTCAGTACGTGCTGCCGTGTCGGCGACCCTACTCCCCGTCGCCCCCACCACCGTGGGTGGCGCAATTGCCCGGATTGATCGGGCCGCACCCGCCAGGCATCGGCGTGTGCCACGTGATCGCGGTCACGTCGATGTCCTGCTCGGCGGGGCCGCGCCACAGCTCCAGGTCGGGCTCGAAGCCAGTCGCGCGCATCGTGTCGAGGGTGCGCTCGATGATGTCCGCATCGAAGCCGCCGTCCTCCGGCTGCTGCGGGTAGTGGTGGACGAAACCGCCGAGGGACGCGCAGAGCTTGGCGTACAGCCGGGTGTGGAGGATCAGCGCGTGCCATCCCTCGTCGACCACCGGGGAGGGCGAGATCGAGGTCGTGGGATAGGCCGCCGCGGTGGCTACGAACGCGATGCCCTCGGCGGTGATGCGCTCCGCCATCTCCGGTGTCATGCCAGGGTTGTTGCCGAGAACGGTGCGTCGCACGCGGGCGAACTCGCCGACCGTGACGAGGTCACGGGCGTTCCGGCACGTGGCGACCGGCGGCGGGGCGGGGTTCTCCGGCGGGATGTTCTTGCAGGCCATAGGGTCTCCCAGGTGTGAGGTCCGATGGTGCACGGCCCGGCCCAGCCCCGTGAGGGCGGGGCTGGAGCCGGCTGTCTCAGGGGCGCGCTACGCCGACGGCGAGCGCGCCGAGGATGCCGAGGACGATCAGTACGTACTGGGCCTGGCGGGTGCGCTCGGTCACCTCTCGTCCGCCCTGATCGGGCGGCACGCCGGGTCGTCGCGGTAGTGCGCGTGCTGGTTCGGGCGGACTCCAGACACCGAGTCCACGAAGATCGTTTCACACCGGACGCCGAGCGGGCGCTGGCAGCGCGCGCAGATCCTTACCGCGGTCACCGGCCGGCCCCCGACGGGGGGCAGGCCCACGCGTTGACGGTCATCGGGTACGGGCCCTCACGGCCCATCACGAGGCCCGCGAACACGGCGGTGTCACCCAGCGACCTACCGCAGGCAACGCAGTTCCGGCCGCGGACCTGGTCGGGGGTGAGCTGCTCGTACGACGGGAGCGGCATATCGACGCAGGCGGCCGTGTCGGTCATCGCGCGTCCTCGACTTGCGGTGGGCTGCTCGGGCATATCGGCAGCATCTTGTGATGCGGCGCACAGTCTCGACACCCGCACGGTAATCTCACCGTGGGATGGCTTCCCATCCCGCGGCCGGATGAGCGGGAGCTTCACCATGAGCACGCCCCTGGTACCCACCACGCTGCCCGACTGGGCATGGGAGCGGGCCGACGTCCGCCAATCTCTGCGGGCCCGCGACATGAGCGCCGTGTTCCGGTACGTCCAGCAGTACAGCGGCGCCAGTCAGGCCCGGATCGCCGCCGCCGTCGGCATGACGCAAGCCCGTGTCAACGAGATCATCCACCGTCGGCGAGAGGTGTCCCGCCTCGACGTGTACGAGCGGATCGCCGACGGTCTCAGCATGCCGGACGACGCACGCCACTTACTCGGCCTCGCCGCCAGCCGGGAGAAGCGATCTGGCGGGGCTGCGTTCGACCTGGCTGCCTTCCCCGAGGTGGTGCGCGTCTACTCGGGGCAGGCCTCCGCCCAGACGGAGATCCAGCAGCAGGCACGCGCCGCGAAGGAACTGGACATCCTAGCGGTCCGTGGACTGGGCTTGATCGGGCTCAACGACTCCATGCTGCGTGCCCAGCTCAGCCGTCCCGACGGCGGTCTGCGCGTGCGGGTCCTGCTGCTCGACCCCGAGGCGTCAGCTCTGGCCCAACGCGCGGCAGAGATTGGCGAGTCAGCCGAAACACTGGCCAGCGGCGTGCGTCTGGCTGAGGCCCGGTTGCGTGAGCTGTCCGGAATCTGCCACGTCGAGGTGTACCGATACGCCATGCTGCCAACATGGCGGCTCATCCGCGCGGACTCCACTCTGTTCGTGGGCGCGTTCGACGCGGGATGGGAAGGGCACGAGTCGGCCACGTACAAGGTGATGGAGACGCCGCACGGGCCCCTGTACCGGGGGTTCCGGCGCATGTTCGACGCGGTCATCGACGGGGCTGAGCGCACGGTCTGACGGGGAGAGGGGAAGCGAAGTGATCGAGGCGGAACTGAAGGCGCGCGTGCACTCGCCGGAGGCGGTCATGCGGGCGCTCGACAGTCGGGCCGCGTCGCGTGCCGAGGTCTACAGGGATACCTACTACGACCGGCCCGACCGCGGCCTTGAGAAGGCCGGCCAAGAGCTGCGGGTGCGGACGATCCACGGCACCGACGAGACGCGGACCGTGCTCACGTACAAGGGGGCGGCGGTCGACGACGATTCTGGGTCGAAGCCGGAACACGAGACCCGCGTCGACGACGCGGAGGCAGTGCACGCGATGCTCGCCGGCCTCGGCTACGTGCCGGTCATCGCCTTCGAGAAGCGGTGCCGGAACTACGACCTCAAGGCCCGTGGCCGACAGATGCTCGCCACTCTCGTTCGCGTCCCAGAGCTGGATGGAACCTTCTTGGAGCTGGAGACGCTTACCGAGGAGAGAGAACTTATGGAAGCCCTCGCCGACGTCCGTGCGACGCTGACCGATCTTGGCATCAGCGAGGGCGATGTAACCCGAGAGCTGTACACAGACGCCGTTCGTGCACGCCGCGGGTAGTCCGGGACGCACGAAAGTGCGCCCTCCCGGCCCGGAGGGGGCATAGCACTCAGACGATCCGGGTCAACCGCAGCCAGGACCCGGTTTTGATGATCGCGGGGGTGGCGCTCGATGCCGTCTACGCCCACCGCAGCGGAAGCGTCTCGGCCGTGCCACCCACGGTCAGACGGCCCACCGGACACACCGACGAGCCCGCGGTGATGATGCCCACCCCGGACGCCGTCGCCGCATCGTTCCGGCCCAACTTCACGCTACCGATGTTGTTCGTGTTCCCGGCGCTGACCCCGTTCTCCGTCCACGACATCGTGGCCCCCGCCAGCACCGACCAGCCGATCGTCAGGTCCCCCACAGGGTCGCCCTCGACGTCGAGGTACGCCTCGACCGCGTACCAGCCGCCCGCGACCACGGACAGTGCGAGGTGGTCGTCGTCCTGGAGCGCCGTACTACTGGCGACCCGCTCGTCCGCCGACTTCACCGCGATACGGACCTCGGCCTCCGCCGCGGTCATCCGGGTCTCCAGGTCCTGGATGCGGAGTAGCGCATCATCGATGTACCCGTTCAAGGCATTCCCGTTGGCCTCCGAGTAGGCGCCGATCGCGGCCGGGGTGACCGGGTCCGTGCCGCCGGACGCGTGCGACGGGCGGCCGGGGTGACCGGGTCCGTGCCGCCGGACGCGTGCGACGCCGCGTGCGCAGTCGGCGTCCGGGCATTCGTAGTGCTGGCGTCGGTGGAGCGGAGCGCGATCTCAGCCCCGGCGCCGGCCGCGCCGAGCAAGGGCTGTGGCCCCTGCGGCCCGGCCGGGCCGGTCGCACCCGTGGCTCCGCGTACGTACCCGGGCACGCCCGGGTCAGCGACGACCAGATCGAGGATGTCCAGGCTGCCGGAGCCCGACGGCACCTCGAAGGTGCGGCGCCGGACCGGAACCCCGCCGATCGTCTCCGTCACCTGGTAGTACCGGCCCGTCGCAGGCTCGATGCCGGGCTCATCGGTCGGAATGAGCGCGATCGACCACTGCCCGCCCACCACCGGCACCGGATGATCCGGCGCGGCCAGCAGCCGGTCCCCGGCCGTGCTCGCAGACGAGGAGGCTGTACGCGATGTCGACGTAGTTTTCCTCCTCGTTCGCCAGGTGGGAGGCGCGGATCTCGCGGACGTAGTCGTCGCACCGGTCGTGCGGCCGGGAGCTATAGGGGCTGCCGAGGTAGTGCACCTTCGTGCCCTCAGTGTTGGCGATGTAGGCGGCGGGGGATGTGGCCGGCAGGCCGTAGTCCGCCCGGTGTACGAACTGCATGGCGCCTCCAGGGCATGAGAAGGGCCCCGGCCGGATGGCGGGGCGCGGTTTTGTTTGAATGTTCAGGAAACGGTGTGTGAGCCACTTGCGCAGGAGGAGGGCGGCTCGCCGAGCCAGCGCGAGGATTTCCCCTGCGCAGGACGCGTTTGTATCTTTACTTTGCGTCGAGCGGGGCCGGTTTGATCAACACGCGGAGCGTGCGCGCTGATGTTAGCTTGAGATTAGAAGCGCACCTCTGCGGCAGGGGGCGATATCGGTGGAATTTGTCTTCCTGGTTGTGGTCATTGCGATAATTGTGGTTGCTTTAGTCGCTTCTCAGGCTTCCCCCTCGGCTGCAGTTAAGGATCCGGCGAGATTTGGCGATGAGCTGCGCAAGTGTGGTTCCAGCGGAGAATGGCGGAAGGTGGAGAGGCTTCTTCGAGCTCTACCAGATTGGCCAGTCAGGAAGGCCCTCATTGGAGCGGCTAGCAGCCTTTTGGAACTTCAGAGAGGTCTTCCATACGCTCCTCAAGCCGGGGTCCTGGAGGCGGTAATTGAGGGGCTTGAGAATGGAGTACATCAAAGTGAAGAGTTCGTTTGGTCGACAGCTCAACGCGTAGCCGTCCTAGCCAATCAGGCGATCTCCGTTAAACATAAGGAGCTCCCCCCTGGGGCTAGGGAGTGGCTCGATCGCGACGTTAATCACTTGGCATCGGTGGCGCGAGCGGCCCATGGTGCACAGGAAGGATTGACGGTCGCCATTGCCGCCGGCCGCGGTACGGCAGCCAGCCAATCCGCAGACGCGGCCATGGCGCTCGATAAAGTCCGGTATGCCATCCAGCAACTTTCCCACCCAAACCCCAGCTAGCGTATATCGAGAAAGCTCCTTAAATGGATGAATCAAAGGGCTATCTGAAAAGTATATTGTCCTCAATCAATGCCGTGCGAACGGCGGGAAACGGCAAGCCTGAGGATCAAGTTGCTGGCGCCTTGAGCGTCGTCGATCAAGGCGTCGAGTCGGTCAAGGATGATCATTTTAGGTCGCAAGTGGCTTTGAAGGAGTGTGAAATTAGAATCGCGAACTCACGGAAGAGATTGGCCGATCTGCGTGAGAAGGCGAGGGTGTCAGTTCTGGCCGGGGATGATGCGGCGGCTTCCATGTATCTGAGGGATATGCGAGATGTCCAGTCTCGGGTCGCCCCTTATCAGGACATGCTTCAAGAGCTGCGAGAGGCCAGCGATCGCTTGGGTTGGCAGAAGGAGTTCCTGAAGCGGCGCTCAGAAGAACTCCGACAAATGCAACAGGAGGTGAGGCTGAGGGCTGCTCTTGTGAATGCGCAGGATAAGGCGCGGGAGACCGGGAAACATCTTGATCAATTGGTTCGCGAATTTGAGGAAGCCGCTGGCCACCTGCAGGCGTACGAGGCTGTGGCAGCCGATGCCGACGAGGACATCGCGAGGATTCGTCGAGATCAGCGAGCTGAGAACGCGTGGGTGGAGGAGCAGCTTCGGCTACTGAAGAAGGAATCTGCAGGCCCTCCTGAGTCTGGCCGCTCCTGATGACATAGAGCTGCCAAGGAGTCGAGCGACCACCGGGCATTGAGATGCCCCGGCCGGACGGCGCGGGGCGGGAGTTCGATGGACGTCAGGCCTTGGCGGTCTGGACGGCCATGGGGTCGCCTATCGGGTCCGGCGTGCAGGTACCGGTGGGGCTGTTCTCCCTGGCGGTGCATGCCGCCTGGTGCAGCATCGCAGTGGCGTCCGGGCCCAGGGTGTGGTTGGCGCACGCGTACATGGGCACAGTGTCGGTGGGGCCGCCCTCGAAGAAGTGTTGTCTGATTCGCGGCATGCTTGCGCGACTTCGATACGGAGGATGAACCGGTCGTCTGGGCTGTCAAGGTTCCGGACCCCGGAGACCGACGCCAGGGGTAGCCCCTTGCTGTCCGAGACGGCCAGCAGCCGCTCAAGGTCATACGGCTGACGCATGAGCCGGTCGCCTGGCAGACGAGGATCCCGTCGATCTGCCCAGCATCAACAGCGTCGAGGAGGGCGTCCCATCCAGGCCGCTTGCGGTTGCGCTGCCATGCCGACCGGGAGTTGTCCTTGAAGACGTGAGCCTCCGAGATGGCCCAGCCAAGTCGAGCTGCCAACTGCCGGCAGTCGCTCTCCTGTCGGTCGACCTTCTCGACGCTGCCGTCCAGCGCAAAGCTCAGACGGCAGTAGATGCCAGCGCGGGTGGCGCGGCGGTCGTTGGCGCTGCCTACCTGGGGTTTCTGCATGGCTACCTCCTGAGCGGAGTGTAATCAGCTACAACTGTTTCCCCGGGGGCGATCTCGCTTACCCCCGGGGAAACTCTTGCACTGCGATGTACAAGATCCAGGGGGTAGTAGCGCGCCCCCGGCTCCTGTACTAGTCGGCAGCAGAGTTGGACGAAACATGCGAAGGCGGCGTCGGCGCCTGCCCTATCGATGCTGGTTGGTGTGGTCGCAGATGTGCGGAAGCCCCGGCCGGAGCAGCACTCCGGCCGGGGCGGGTTCGCGCCGTACTCAGACTTCGGGCAGGCAATCTCCGCACTCGACATTTCTCGGAGTGCGAGTTTTCGGGTCGACCATGAGAGTCACCCCTACCCCGTGCGGGCAGATCCGGCGGGGCCGCTTCCCGGGTCGTCGCTCGACCCGCGTTGTATCCCAGGTCGCCACTACGTCGCGGAAACGGGGGTCAGCCCACCGTCCGTCGGCTTCTTCGCTCACCGTAACTCCTCCCGCACGGAATGCCGTCGACTGTAGCGGTGCGAGCGCGGCTTGACGCCTAATTCACCCCTCGCTGGGTCAGGCAGGCGGGGCGGCGCAAGCGGAGCCGCCCTCAGTGCACTCGGTGTGCATGCAGTCGCCGGCCTGGATCTCGGTGTCCGCCAGCGGACCCCACAGGCAAGCGTCCGGCTCGTAGCCCGCTTCGCGGATCGCCTCCATGGTGCGGTCAAGCGTGTCGGCGTCGCGACGCAGTGTCTCTGGCCGGTGGTCGATGAAGCGGCCCAGGGAGCTGCACAGTTCCCGGTACATGGCCGTGTGGAGGATGAGCGCGTGCCAGCCCATGTCCACGGCCTTCGAGGGCCGCAGGTGCCGGCCGGTGGACTGGCCAGCGGCGACGACGAACCTCAGCGACTCGTCGACGATCCGGGTGGCCAGTGCCTCCTCGACGCCGTCGTTGTCACGCTGCACCAGGTGCACCACGCGGGTGAACCCCTCGGCGGACAGAAGGTGCCGGGCGGAGGGCGCCAGGGTGGGAGTTGCCATCTCGATGTTCCTTTCTTTCATGGAGTGGTGGGCTCGTCCCGCAGGGGACGGGGTCGGTACCGCTGCCGCTGGATAGACCCAGCGGGGCAGACGTCAGGTGCGCGCTACGCCGACGGCGAGCACGCCGAGGAAGCCGACGACGATCAGCACGTACGGACCTGGCGGGTCCGCTCGGTCATCGCTCATTCGCCCGGATCGGGCGGCACGCCGGGTCGCCCTGGCGGTGCGCGTGCTGGTTTGGGCGGGCGCTGCTCGCCGAGTCCACGAAGATCGTCTCGTAGGTGGTGGTGATGATCGGCCGCTGGCAGCGGGCGCAGATCCGGACCGCGGTCACCGGCCGGCCTGCGGCCCACACGCCCAGACGTCGGCGTCCAAGACGAGGCCGCCGTCGTGGCCGATGACGACCCCGCGGTATACGGCGCCGGGCCCGATCGGCTCGCCGCAGGCGAAGCACGGCTGCCGACAGCGCTGACTCGCGACGCACGAAATCGCCCCCTCCCGCGGCCCGCAGGCCGGAGAGGGGGCGAAGGGCCAGACGATCCGCGTCAGCCGGAGCCAGCTGCCCGTCTTGATGATCGTGGGGGTGGCGCTCGATGCCGTCTGCGCCCACCGCAGCTGCAGCGTCCCGGCCGTACCGCCCGCGGTCAGGCGGCCCACCGGACACACCGACGAGCCAGCGGCGATGATGCCCACCCCGGACGTCGCGGCCGCGTCGTTCCGGCCCAGCTTCACGGACCCGATGTTGTTGGTGTTCCCGGCGCTTACGCCGTTCTCCGTCCAGGACATCGTGGCCCCGGCCGGAACCGGCCAGCCGATCGTCAGGTCCCCCGCAGGGTCGCCCTGGACATCGAGATAGGCCTTGAGTACATCCCGGTGCTCCCTGCCAATGATCGTCGCGGCTATCGGCGCCCTCAGCCGGTAGGGCCCGTACAGACGAAGCGCCCCCTCGCGCCCGTCAGCGGGACGACAGGCGGGCCCGGAGGGACGGGTGGTCGGCGATGACCGTGGCGCTGCCCGGGGCGATTTCCGTGAAGCCTGCGTCGCGGACGACCGGGAGGCCGGTGGTGGTCAGGGTCGGCCAGGTGGCGCGGTCCGCTGTGCGGACCTGGAGGGGGAAGTCCGACTGCTGCCAGGCCGTGCGTTCCGCGGGGGGCAGTTCCCACCAGGCCAGTTGGGCCGCGTGGCCGGCCTGGGCCATGGCCTTGCCGGCGGACATGTCCAGGTCCGGGTTGAGCCAGAGGACCGGGGTGTCCGGGGTGGGCGGGGAGGTCGGCTCCGGGTCGTCGAGGTCCGTGCCCGACACCTGGAGCTTGGCCAGTTCCTTGGGCCAGCCGTCCAGGGGGATCGGCGGGAAGACGCGTACCTCTGCCGAGGCGCCGTGCACCGTGATCCCGGGGAGGGTGCCGGCCTTGCGCCACTCCGCGCCGCGCGCCCGCCGCACCACCTTGCGGATCCGCGCGTCCTGCCAGTCGCGCACCGCCTGAGCCCACTCGCCCTCGCCGTGCGCCCGCTCGTCCGACAGCAGGACCAGCACCGCACGCGCGGCCGTCTCCAACGCGTCCGTACGGGCGGGCGGTTCGGCCTTCTCGATCCGTACGACCAGGGGCAGCACGAACTGCGGGGCGTCGTCGCGGGCGGCGTGCTCCTGCCGGAAGGGGCTGTCGGCCCCCACGGCGGGTACGTCTGAAGTGTGGTGCGCGTCCTGGCTGCTCATCCTGCCAAGGATGCCAGGCTCCGCCTCCAGGATGATGCCGCGGGGGTGCCGGCCGGGCGAGGATCAGGCCCATGAAGAGCGACCTTTTCTCGTCCGGGCACCTCGTCCAGCCCGCCGCCGCTCCCGGCATGTCCCTGCAGAACGCCAAGTCGGTGAAGTACGCCGTGAACGGAGAGATGCTCGCCCGGCAGGGTTCGATGGTCGCCTTCCGCGGCAACCTCCAGTTCGAGCGCAAGGGCCAGGGCATAGGCGGCATGCTCAAGCGCGCCGTCACCGGCGAGGGCCTGCCGCTGATGACCGTACGCGGCCAGGGCGAGGCCTGGTTCGCCCACCAGGCCGGCCACTGCTTCATCGTCGACTTCGAGCCGGGCGACGCCCTGACCGTCAACGGGCGCAACGTGCTCTGCTTCGACTCCACCCTCGCCTACGAGATCAAGATGATGAAGGGCTCCGGCATGACCGGCGGCGGCCTCTTCAACAGCGTCTTCACCGGCACCGGCAAGCTCGCCGTGGTCTGCGACGGCAATCCGATCGTCATACCCGTCACCGCGCAGTCCCCGGTGTACGTGGACACGGACGCGGTGGTCGGGTGGAGTGCGCGGCTGGAGACGGGCCTGCACCGCTCCCAGTCGGTCGGCTCCATGCTGCGCGGCGGCTCCGGCGAGGCCGTCCAGCTGAAGCTGTCCGGCGACGGCTTCGTCATCGTCCGGCCCAGCGAGGTCACCGAGGTCACGGCGGCCGCCCACTGAAGCTGACCGGCGTCGGCCGCCGCCACGGGCCCCGGCGGCCCTGGGTGCTGCGAGGCGTCTCCCTGGAGCTCGCGCCGGGGACGCTGGTACGCATCGAAGGCCGCAACGGCGGCGGCAAGTCGACCCTGATGCGGATCATCGCCGGCATCGACGCCCCGACCGAGGGCCGGGTCACCGGCCGCCCGCGGCGTACCGGCTTCGTACCCGAACGCTTTCCGGCGGTCCTGCCGCTCACCGCGGCGTCCTACCTCGCGCACATGGGTCGGGTGCACGGGCTGCCGCGGGCCGAGGCGGCGCGCCGGGCCGCGTACTGGCTGGAGCGGTTCGGGGCCGGTGCGCACGCCCGCACCCCGCTCGCCGAACTGTCCAAGGGCAGCAGCCAGAAGGTCGCCGTCGCCCAGGCCCTGCTCGCCGAGCCCGGCCTGCTCGTCCTCGACGAGGCCTGGACCGGCCTCGACGCGCCGGCCCGCGTGGAGCTCGACCGGGCCGTCGCCGAGCGGACGGCCGCCGGCGGGGCGGTGGTCTTCGTCGACCACGATCCGGCGCGGCTCGCGGGCGCGCCCGACGCCCGGCACCGGGTGGAGGGGACCGGCCTCGTTCCCGTCCCGGTGGGGGAGGGCGCCCTGCCGGCGGATACGGGGCCCTGGGTGCGGATCCGGGCGGCCGGGGCGGCCGGTGCGGCCGGGGCGGCCGGTGCCGTGCTGCCGGCCGGGCTGGACGCCGCCTCGGTCGCCCCCGACGGCGGTCTGCTGGTCACGGTGCCCGCCGCCCGGTCCGATGCCGTGCTGCGCGCCCTGCTCACGGCGACGCCGCCCTGGCACATCCGAGGCGTGGAGGAAGTGCAGTGACCGCCGTGACCGGCTTCCCCGGGCTTGCCGCGCTTGCCGGGTTGGTCCGCTATCAGAGTGCGCTGTTGCTGCGCTCGCAGCGGTGGATCGGGCCGCTGCTGCTCTACGCCGCCTTTCTGGCCGCCGGGATCCGGCCCGGGGAGCCGGTGCTCGACTCGCTGGGCTGGGCGGCGGCCGGGCTGGTGCCGGTCGCCGCCTGGTTGGTCCGGGTCTGCGTCACCAACGAGCCCGCCGCCGCGCGTGATTGCGCCGCCGCCGCGGCGGGCCCCGTACGCGTGCACGCGGCGGCCCTGCTGACCGCCCTCGGCGGGGCGCTGCTCGCCGGGGCGGTGGCCGCCGCGGTGGTGCTGCTGGTGGGCGGGCGCGCCGGGGTGCCCGCCGGGACGGCCGCGGGCGCGGCGGCCCTGGCGGTGCCGGCCTGCGCGCTGGCCGGCACGGCGGTCGGGGCGCTGGGCAGCCGGCCGCTGGTGCGCCCGACGGGCTTCGCGGTCCTGGCCGGCGGCCTCGGTTCCCTGGCCGCCCTGGGCCTGTCCGGTTCCCCGGCCCGCGGCGCGGTGACGGCCCTGGTCGCGGGGTCCCGTACGGGCACGGTGGCCACCGCCGGGCTGGCGGCGGCCACCGCGGCGGCCCTGGCCCTGGCCTGGGGGGCAGGGGCGGTGGCCTGCCTGGTGGCGCGGCGGCGCGGCTGAGCTGCCGCGCCTGTACGCGGGCCGGGCCGGGCCGCCATCGCAGCCGCGGCTACTTTCCGATGAGCTCGGACACCTTCACGAACCGGTAGCCGCGGTTGCGGAGCTCCGGGACGATCTTGCGGATGGCCTCCTCGGTGACCGGGGCGGCGCTGCGCGTGCAGTGCATGACCACCACCGAGCCCGGCTTCACTCCGGCGATCACCTGCTGGGCCACCGCGTTCGGGTCCTTGGCGAAGGCGTCCCCGCTGACCACGTCCCACTGGACCGCCGTGACCTTGGCCGTGGACAGGGCCCGCAGTGCCTGGTCGTCGTAGCAGCCGCCGGGGAAGCGGAAGTAGGGGACGGTGTTGACGGCGCCGGCCGTGCGGAAGGCGGCGAAGGCCCGGTCCACGTCGGCCCGGGCGGCCGCGGCGTCGAGCGCGGGGAGCCCGTAGCAGGGGGACTTGAAGGCGTGGTGGCTGTAGGAGTGGTTCGCGATCTCGAAGGTCGGGTCGGTGCCGATCGCCTTCACCTGGTCGGGGTACTCCTCGGCCCAGCGGCCCGTCATGAAGATCGTGGACGGCACTTTCAGGGACCGCAGCGTGGAGATGAGCTGGGGGTTGTCGAAGTGCTCCCCGCCGGCGGCGCGCGGCCCCTGGTCGGAGGTCATGTCGGCGTCGAAGGTCAGGGCGACGGTCTTCTCGGTCTGCTGCTTCGCCCGTTCGAAGACCGGGGTGAGGCCGTTCGGGCCGAGGGGCAGGGTCGGGACCTTGCCGGGGCCGGGGGCGGCGGGCGGGGCGGACTGGGGGGTGTGGGGGGAGGAGGCCGCCGGCGCGGGGGCGGCGGGGGTGCCCAGACGGGCCTGCCCGCCCTGGCCGGAGGCGGGGGCGCTGCCGCCTCCGCATCCGGCGAGGGCGGTGCAGAGCGCGGCACCGAGGGCGGCCGTGGCCACCGCATTGCGCACAGAAAGGGTCACGCAGGCAAAATATATGACGATCTGATTGACGGATGTTCGCGGCGCGGGTGTGGGCAGGCCGATCCCCCGTCCGGCGTGCCGGACCGGATCAGTGCCAGGGGCCGGTCACGGCGAAGGTGGTGCCGGGGGTGTACGCGTTGACGTACATGGTGCGGCCGTCCGGGGAGAAGGTCACCCCGGCGAACTCGCCGAACTCCGGGGCCCCGGGCCGGCCGATGTCGTCGGCGTTGCGGGCCACCGGGTAGACCTCGCCGCCCGGCGTGACCCCGAAGACGTACTGGGCGCCGCCGCCGTCCTCGCACACCATCAGGCCGCCGTCGGGGGCCAGACAGATGTTGTCGGGGGAGTCGCCCGGCAACCGGACGTCGGCGGCCGGCCCGAAGACCACGTCCAGCCGGACCGTGCCCCGCGCCGGGTCGTGGAACCACACCTGGCCGTGGTGGTCGGCCGCGGCCCCCTCGGTGCTGCGGGCGTAGCTGGAGACGAAGTGGACGCCGCCGTTGCCGCCCCAGTAGCAGCCCTCCAGCTTCTGGGCGTGGGTGATGCCGCCCGGCCCGAAGTCCTGGAACCGGATCGGGGTGCCGGCCGCCGACGGGTCGGGTACGGGCACCCACTCGGCCGGGAACTCGGCGCCGGGCTCGGTGACCACGGACAGGTCCGGCACCCCCGGCACGCGCAGCGCCTGGAGCTGCCCGCCGGCCCGCAGGGAGCCGGGGCCGCCGAGCGGCCGCGCGGGCAGGAAGCGGAAGAAGAGCCCGAACGGCTCGACGAAGGCGTCCTCCGTCTCGTACACGGTGCCGCGGTACGGGTCCACGGCGACGGCCTCGTGCGCGAAGCGGCCGAGCGCGGTCAGCGGGACGGCGCCGGAGCGGTGCGGGTCGGCGGGGTCGACCTCGAACACGAAGCCGTGGTCCCGGGTGTAGCCGGAGGTGCCGGCCCGGTCCTCGGTCTCCTCGCAGCTCAGCCAGGTGTTCCAGGGGGTGCGGCCGCCCGCGCAGTTGACGGCGGTGCCGGCGAGGGCGACGCGCTCGGCGGTGACGGCGCCGGCCGGGTCGAGGCCGAGGAGGGTGCAGCCGCCGAGGGCGGCGGGGTCGTAGGTCAGGCCGTCGACGGCCGGGACGTGCAACGACGCCGTGGTCCGGTTCTCGTGGTTGCGGACGAGCCGGACCCCTCCGCCTGAGCCGGCCGCGAAGGCGGCCATGCCGTCGCAGTTGGCGGGTACGGTGCCCTCGCCGGAGCGCAGCGGGTCCCCGGCCCGGGACAGGACGCGGTACGTGAACCCGGCGGGCAGGTCGAGCAGCCCGTCCGGGTCGGGCAGGAGGGGGCCGTACCCGGCCCGGGCCCGGGCGGCGGCACGCGGGTCGGCGGCGTGGAGCGCGCCGAGGCTCCCGGCGAGGGTGATGCCGGCGGCGAGCAGACTGCGGCGGGAGAGGGACATGGCGGTTCCCCGGGGCGAGGTCGGGCGGTTGACCGGCCCGTGGTACCACGCCCGCCCCGCCCGTACCCCGTGCCCCGCCCGCTCCTTCACCCCGCCGGCGGCCTCCAGCTGGCCCGCCGCACGCAGAGCTGCCGTCGTACGGGCCGCAGGGCTCAACCGGGCGGGTCCACCGAGGGGGCGCGGCCGCACGGGTCGGTTCGACGTCGGTCGCTCACGCTTCCTCGGCGTCGGCGCAGATGGCGTAGGCGTCGTACGAGCCGGTGACCTGACCGTTGTTGATCACGAACACGACCCACGCCGTGTTGTCGGGGGCCTGGGGGAACGACCGGACGATCTGAATGTCTCCGGTGTTGCCGAAGAAGCCGCCGCCCAGCACCTTCTTGCCGGCCGGGCACGGCACGATGGTCTGTGCGGGGCTACCGGCGTCGACGAGCAGGTTCGTCTGGGACACCACTTCGTACCCGGAGATCGCGGCGGCGCCGTCGCTTCCGCCGCCTCCGTCGCCCTGTGACGTCGCCGTCGCCGACTGGTTGCAGCTGGACGACTGCGTGCCGTTGAAGGTGTTGCCCTGGCCGACCTGCCCGGACGGGAAGCAGGCGAGCGTGACCGAGGGGTTGATGTTCGGCAGCAGGTTGTCGACCACGGACAGCAGCGGAGTGTCCTGGGCCTGCGCGGTTCCTGCACCGAGGACCAGCGCGATCGCCGATGCGGTGACCGTGGCGAAGAAGCGGCGTGCCTTCACGGGGGCGTCCCTTCGTACTTCTGCTCGTTTCCCGTGGCTGTCAGATCCAGCCACCGGACAGAACGAGGGAGCCGACGGTGCCGTCACCGGGGAATGCGCCGGATGACCCGCTTGGCCCTGGCGGACGCGTGGCGGCCCCTTGCGGCCGGACGCCCCGTCTGCCCGTCACAGAGGGCAGGCAGACGGGGCGTCCGGTGTCCCGGGGCTTCGGGCCCGGGCGGGCCCGGGGCCCGTCGGGGCGTCAGGCGAGCTTCGCGCTCAGGGTGATGGTCGTGCCCGTCAGGGCCTGGCTCACCGGGCAGTTCTTCTTGGCGTCCTCGGCCGCGGCCTGGAAGCCCGCCTCGTCCAGCCCGGGGACCTCGCCCTCCACCGTCAGGTGGATGCCGGTAATGCCCTCGCCCGGCTGGAAGGTGACGTCCGCCTTCGTCTCCAGGCGGGTGGGCGGCGTGCCCTTGCCGGCCAGGCCGTGGGACAGGGCCATCGAGAAGCAGCTGGAGTGCGCGGCCGCGATCAGCTCTTCCGGGCTGGTCTTGCCGTTCGCCGCCTCCGCGCGGGACGGCCAGGAGACGTCGTACGACCCGATACCCGAGGAGTCGAGGGTGACGACACCCTTGCCCTCCAGCAGGTTGCCTTCCCAGACGGTGTGTGCGTGACGGGTGGTGGCCATGTTCGCTGATGTCCCTTCGCAGGAAAGTGGGGAAAGGCCGGTCCGCCCGAAAAAGCGGCCCGGCGCCCCCAAACCTACTGGGACACCAGGGGTTTCGCGTCACGCGCCAGCGCCGTGAGTCGGGATATGGCGCGGAAGTACTTCTTGCGGTAGCCGCCGTTCAGCATGTCGTCACTGAACAGCCTGTCGAACGGGGCACCCGAGGCGAGCACCGGTATCTCGCGGTCGTACAGCCGGTCCGCGAGGACGACGAGCCGCAGGGCGGTCGACTGGTCCGGCACGGGGACCACGTCGGTGAGGCAGACCGCGCTGATGCCGTCGGTGAGGGCGCCGTACCGGCTGGGGTGCACCTTGGCCAGGTGGTCGAGGAGCCCGGGGAAGTCGTCGAGGCTCGCGCCCTCGGTGGCGTACGCGGCCTTCGCCACCTGCTCGTCCGAGAACGGCGCCGGGGCCTCCGGCAGCCCGCGGTGGCGGTAGTCCTGGCCGTCGATGCGCAGCGGCCGGAAGTGCGCCGAGAGCCCCTGGATCTCGCGCAGGAAGTCCACGGCCGCGAAGCGGCCCTCGCCGAGCTTGCCGGGCAGCGTGTTGGAGGTGGCGGCCAGCGCCACGCCCCGCTCGACGAGCCGGCTGAGCAGGGAGGAGACGAGCACGGTGTCGCCCGGGTCGTCCAGCTCGAACTCGTCGATGCACAGCAGCCGGTGTCCGCCGAGGGTGTTCACGGTCTGCTGGAAGCCGAGGGCGCCGACCAGGTTGGTCAGCTCCACGAAGGTGCCGAAGGCCTTCAGCGCGGGCTCGGCCGGGGTGGCGTGCCAGAGGGAGGCCAGCAGGTGGGTCTTGCCGACGCCGTAGCCGCCGTCGAGGTACACGCCGCGCGGGGCGGCGGGGGCGGCGGCCTTCGGGGTGCGGGAGAACCAGCGCCGCTTGCCGGAGCCGGTGGCGTGCGCGCCGCCCAGCCCGGCGGCGAAGCCGCTGAGGGTGGTGACCGCCTCGGCCTGGCTCGGCTGGGTGGGGTCCGGCACGTAGGTGTCGAAGCGCACCGAGTCGAAACGCGGCGGCGGCACCATCTCGGCCACCAGCCGCTCGGCGGGCACCCGGGGCTCGCGGGCGCACAGGGACTGCGGGCCCGCGTCGGCTATCAGGGATCGCCCGTGGGTGGAACCGGAAGCGGAGAGTGATGTTGGCACAGCTCCTCACTGTACGCGGCGTGGCACACTGCACCGATGCGACGCCTGTTCCCTGTGACCGATCAGACATCCCGCCCCGCAGGCCCCGGCTCGGGGGATCGCGCCGCGGACGCGGACAGCCGCCCCGCCGCCCGCCCCGCCGCCCGCCCGGACGCCGGCTCCGAGGACGCCCGCCCCGCGGACTTCGAAGACCGCGAGTGGTCGCTGGACGAGCTGGCGGAGGCCTACGCGTACCCCGACACCGGGCCGGACGGCCACTGGCTGCGGGCGAACATGGTGTCGACCCTGGACGGCGCCGCCCAGCACGAGGGCCGCTCGCAGCCGATCTCCAGCGACACCGACATGCGGATCTTCGGCACCCTGCGGGCGCTGGCCGACGTGGTGATCGCCGGCGCGGAAACGGTTCGCCAGGAGGGCTACCGCCCGGCCCGGGCGCGGGAGGCCTTCGCGGCCCGCCGCGCGGCCGCCGGGCAGGGGCCCGCGCCCGCCATCGCGGTGGTCACGTCGGGGGCGGACCTGCACTACTCGCTGCCCCTGTTCACCTCCCCGCTGGTGCCGACCCTGCTGGTCACCGGCGCCGGCGCCCCGGCCGGCAAGGTGGCCGAGGCGGCCAGGGCCGGGGCGGAGATCGTCGTGGCCGGGGACGGGGCGGCCGTGGACCCGGCCCGCGTGGTGCGGGAGCTCGCGGACCGCGGGCTGCGCCGCCAGCTCACCGAAGGCGGGCCCCGGCTGCTGGGCCAGTTCGTGGCCGCCGACGTGCTCGACGAGCTGTGCCTGACGATCTCCCCGATGCTCACGGCGGGTGACGCCCAGCGCATCGCCGGAGGGCCCGGGGTGGCCGTGCCGCACCGGCTCGCGCCGGCCTCCGTGCTGGAGGAGGCCGGGTTCCTCTTCACGCGCTACCGTCGGATCTGACAAAAGCGGAATTCCTCGTTCCGCTTGGCTTCCGCTGGGCACATATATCTGCGCACGCCCCGTGCGAGAGCGGGGCAGGATGGTTTCCGCAGGGCGCGGCCGCCCGGTCGCGGCCCATGGAGGAGAGGGCGTCCGTGTTCACGAGCGTTTTGATGATCGAGCAGCCGCTGACCGCCGTCGACGCGGACTTCGTCACCACCCTGCACGGGGACGACCCGGTCTCCTTCATCGTGCTCATGCAGCCCAGGGGCGACCAGGACCGGCTGCTGCGCGCCATCGACGACGTCGCCCTCGGAGAGCTGCCCGAGGCACTCCACGAGGCCGACATCCCCGAGGGCGACGCCGCGCTCGGCCCCGCCGAGCAGGCCCTCGCCCACTCCCTGGAGATCTTGCGGAGACAGGGCGCCCAGGCGGTCGGGGAGATCGTCCAGGACCACCCGCTCGACAAACTACGGGAGGTCGTCGAGGGATCCAGGGCCGACGAGGTGATCGTTCTGACCGCCCCGCACTTCGTCGAGGAGTTCTTCCACCGGGACTGGGCCTCCCGCGCCCGCCACAAGGTCGGGGTTCCCGTGCTCAAGCTCTTCGCCCACAACGAATAGGCTGGCGTCCGACACACGCGTCGAGCCCGTCGGGCCGGCCCGCACCGCGGGCCGTCCGGCGGACCGCTCGGCACACCGCCGACGTACAGCCCGTACCGCCCGTACAGGCGGTACAGCCCGTACTGCCGGTACCGCCCGTACCGCCCGACCCGCACCTTGGGGAGCCCCGATATGACGCCGCCGCCCGGCCTGCCGAACGCCATGGAACGCCCGCACTTCATCGGCATCGGCGGCGCCGGGATGTCCGGCATCGCGAAGATCCTCGCCCAGCGCGGCGCCCGGGTTGCCGGCAGCGACGCCCGCGACTCCGACACCGCCCAGGCGCTGCGCGCCCACGGCGCCACGGTCCACATCGGGCACGCCGCCGGCCACCTCGCCGACGACGCCACCTGCGTCGTCGTCTCCAGCGCCATCCGCGCCGACAACCCCGAGCTGGCCCGCGCCGCCGAGCTCGGCATCCCCGTCGTGCACCGCTCCGACGCCCTCGCCGCCCTGATGGACGGCCTCCGGCCGATCGCCGTCGCCGGCACCCACGGCAAGACCACCACCACCTCGATGCTGGCGGTGTCCCTGTCGGCGCTCGGCCTCGACCCCTCGTACGCCATCGGCGGCGACCTCGACGCCCCGGGCTCCAACGCCCACCACGGCACCGGCGACATCTTCGTGGCCGAGGCGGACGAGAGCGACCGCAGCTTCCACAAGTACACCCCGCAGGTCGCGATCATCCTGAACGCGGAGCTCGACCACCACGCGAACTACGCGTCGATGGACGAGATCTACGAATCCTTCGAGACCTTCGTCGGCAAGATCGTGCCCGGCGGCACCCTGGTCGTCGCCCACGACCAGGCCGGCGCGGCCGAGATCGCCGCCCGCGTCGGCGGCAACCCCGGGCTGACGGTCACCACGTACGGTGAGGACGAGGGCGCCGACGTCCGGATCCTGAAGGTCACCCCGCGCGGCCTGACCAGCGAGGTCTCCGTCCTGATCGACGGCCGCGAGATCGTCTTCACCGTCTCCGTGCCCGGCCGCCACTACGCCCACAACGCCGTCGCCGCCCTCGCCGCCGGCGTGGCCCTCGGCATCCCCGCCGACGACCTGGCCTCCGCCCTCGGCAAGTACACCGGCGTCAAGCGCCGCCTCCAGCTCAAGGGCGAGGCCGCCGGCGTACAGGTCATCGACTCCTACGCGCACCACCCCACCGAGATGACCGCCGACCTGGAGGCCATCCGGGGCGCCGCCGGCGACTCCCGGATCCTGGTCGTCTTCCAGCCGCACCTGTTCTCGCGCACCCAGGAGCTGGGCAAGGAGATGGGCCAGTCCCTCGCCCTCGCCGACTCCGCCGTGGTCCTGGACATCTACCCGGCCCGCGAGGACCCGATCCCGGGCGTCACCAGCGAGATCATCATCGCGGCCGCGCGCACCGCGGGCGCCGACGTCACCGCCGAGCACGACAAGGCCGCCGTCGCCGACGTCATCGCGGGAATGGCGAAGCCGGGTGATCTCGTTCTGACGATGGGCGCGGGAGACGTCACGGACCTCGGTCCGGCGATCCTGGCCCGCCTGTCCGGCTGAACCGACCGAGGGGCCGGACCGGACACGAAGGACACAGGGACAGGGAGAGGGAGCGGAAGAGCGATGGCGTACGAGGTCGAGAAGACGGACGAGCAGTGGCAGGCGGAGCTGACGCCGTCCGAGTACCAGGTACTGCGGCTGGCGGGCACCGAGCCGGCGTTCCGCGGCGAGTACACCGACACCAAGACGCCCGGCATCTACAGCTGCCGCGGCTGCGGCGCCGAGCTCTTCCGCTCCACCGAGAAGTTCGCGTCGCACTGCGGCTGGCCGTCCTTCTACGACCCGAAGGACTCGGACGCGGTCGAACTGCGCGCGGACACCTCGCACGGCATGGTCCGCACCGAGGTCCTCTGCGCCCGCTGCGGCTCCCACCTGGGCCACGTCTTCGAGGGCGAGGGCTACCCGACCCCCACGGACCAGCGCTACTGCATCAACTCGATCTCCCTCCGCCTGGCCCCGACCTCCAACGAGGACTGACGCCTGCGCCAACTGTCGTCGCAGCGCGGTGACACGCCGATCCGAAGGTGGTCAGTACTCCCTGGGATGAGTCCACTGGTTCGCGCGGCTGGGCGGTGGAGGACATGGACAACCCGTATGCGGTGAAGCCGATTGCGCAGCAACGGCCCCCGGCTCCGCCCGTCTGGACAGCACTGGACGACCACCTGCTGTACACCGCCCGCGTAGTGCACGACCTGCTCCAAGGGCGCCTTTCCGAGCGCCCACCCGTGCCTTCCGCGGCGCGGCTGGAGCCGGGGGAGCTGTCTGTCGCCGTGGGGCCGGCCTCCCGCTTCACCTGGCGGGCGCTGGGCGACGGGACATACCGGCACAGCAACGTGGTGGCATTCGGGCAGCCGGCGTTCGTGATCGGCAGCCTGGTCGGATCGGCGCTCGGGAACGCCGCCCGCAGGAACAGGGCCGCTGCGGACGCGCAACCCCGCTGGGTGGCGGACGGTCCGGGACAGCTGACCGTCACGAACCGGCGTGCGTACTTCGGACAGGCGCAGGGATTCTCGGACTAGTACTGGTCAGGACTCCGCGCGGTGGACCTGGTCGGCCCCGAGGTCTTCCAGTGCTCGTACCAGGACGTGTACGGCGGCGGGCACTCCACCATCCAGCTCCACTCCCTGTGGGCATCACTGATGTTCGCCCTGGCTGCGCACGTCGCGTTCCCCGCCCATCCGAGGCTCCTTTCCGGCGGTTGGCTGCCGCCGGACTTCGAGGCCCGCTGCGCGGCGGTCGGCGCCGACTGCCCCCCGGTCCGCTGAAGGCGCGCAGCAGCTTCGTGACGCAGCGAACGCGCCCGGTCAGATGAGGCTGCGGTGGAGGACGCGGGCCCCTGCGCGGGCGCGGTTGCGGGCCTGGAGGCGACCCATCAGCTCGTAGATCACGTTCTTGGCGGTGCGCTCCGAACAGGACAGGGCGCGGGCGATCACGGCGTTGCCGTGGCCCTCCGCCATCAGGGTGAGCGAGCACCGCGGTCTGGCGGACCGTGAGGCGCGGCGCGTCCGCGGCCGCCGCCGTCGCCGTACGGGGAGCAGGGGCCGGGGCGGCGGCGCCGAGAAGGCGGATCAGGGCCGGGCAGCAGGGCATGCGGCCGTCTCCGGCCCGGCGCAGCAGGCCCAGCCGGTCCGCCGACGGGTGCGCCGGCCCGGCGGCGCGGGCCAGTTCCGCGACGGCGCTCACAGGAGCCCGACCCGGAGGGCGTGGGCGACCGCGTGGGCGCGGTTGCGCAGCCGGAACCTCTGGGTGATGTCGTGCACGACGGTCGTCACGGTGCGCGGCGAGCAGCACAGCTGCTTGGCGATCTCGTTCGTCTCATGACCGTCGGCGACGAGCCGCAGCACGCGGCGCTCGCGCTCGGTCAGCCCGGCCGCGGCCCAGGGGGCCCGTCGTTCTGCCCGCGGCCGCCCTGCCGTCGGGGGCCGAGCGTTCCAGCAGCCGGTCCAAGAGCTCCGGGGGCAGGGTGCAGTCGCCGCGGGACGCGGCCGGTACGGCGCGAACCGCTCGGCGGTCAGCGCGAGTTGCCCCGGTGTGCCGTGCCGACTCGCCCCGCCGTTCGCTGCGACACCTTCACTCTGGGCTCCAACCGGTGTTCTCCCCCACCCTCCCGGCTGCGGCGGAAGGCCGGTAGGGAAGAAGGAGCAGCCGCGTCGGCAGGCCCGGGGGAAGGAGGCGCAATGCGGAACCGCCGCTCCGCCCCGACCAAGAGGCCGGCGCAGAACGGCGGTTCGTCACGGAATGCGAAGGCGTTGGCCACGGCCCGCTCGTAGACTGGCCGTTGCCGGGGGAGGCACGGGGCCCGGGCTGTGCGGCACACGACATGCCACGAGGTGAACGAGCCATCCTGTACCTGATCATTGCCTGCGACGTGCTCTTCTGGGTCTTACTGGCAGCCGGACTCGCCGCCCGCTACGCCAAGGGCTGGAGAGGCCTCGGCGGCGCGCTCCTGCTGTGCGTCCCCCTGATCGACGTCGTACTGCTGGCGGCCACCGTCCTCAGCCTCCGGGACGGGGCCGAGGCATCCATCTGGCACGGGCTCTCCGCCGCCTACCTGGGCTTCACCGTGGCCTTCGGACACGACACCCTGCGCTGGGCCGACGCCAGGTTCGCCCGGCGCTTCGGCGGCGCCACCGCCGAGCAGCCCCGGCCCGTCCTGTACGGCGCGACCCGCATCCGCCAGGAGTGGCGCTCCTGGCTCCGCTTCCTCCTGGCCTACGCGGTCAGCTGCGCCCTGCTGCTCGGCATGGTGTGGCTCGTCGGCGGCCCGGAGCGCGGCGCCCTCCTCCTCCCCTGGCTGAACCCGCTCACCAAGATCCTGCTGTACAGCCTCATCTGGCCGATCATCGTGACCCTCCGCCCCGGCCGCGCCCCTGCCTGACGCCGGACCGCCAAGCCAAAAACAAACGTCAGAGGCCCCACCGGAGGCAAAACCGGTGGGGCCTCGGATATTCGCCCGCTACCCCTCGACAATCACCGAAGGGTAGCGATACGGCACCGGCAAATGGTAAATGGTGGAATCGCAATTCACGGAGGGTGAGCGAACCGACCTGCTCCGTCATCTCCTCGTCCGAGAGGTCTCCCCCGACTGCATGCCATTGCGCCAGGCGCTTTGCGTCCCGCAGCGACATTTCAAAGGCGTCATGCATACACCCGATGAGTCCGAATGCAACTTCGCCGATGTCGTCGCGTGGGCCGATCGTCACCACAAAGAGGCGCATGACAGAAATCGCAGATCTCTCACTCGCCCAGCACTCCTGGAGACTCCGGACGATACGCGCCCTCTTCGCGAAATATTCCTCTGAATCCACTCGCCCTCACCCTCCCGGTCGCATAAAATTCACGACGAATTCCGTGCAGTTGCCAGAGTTTCCAGCCACAGGGTCCGGCCGGCCGTGGGCGGCCGGACCCCGGTCCAGGTCCTTCTCCAGCACGGCGAAGAGGGCGTCGTTCAGCTTCGGACGCGAGACCGGGCCACGTGAACGCAGACCCTGCGTGCCCCGGTCCTCCCAGTCCCGCCGCCAACGCTGCACCGACCGGACACTGACCCGTAACTCCTTGGCGACCGCGGCATTGTCCCGTCCCACGGCAACATCCCTGCCGCGAACACGTTCGCGAAACGCCTGCCGCTCAGGCGACAGGCCCCCACCCTGCGGATCTCAGCAATGCCGCGCTGAGAGAAATGCCAATGGGTTCCACGGTTAACACCGGGAACCCATCGGTCACTTCTCATTCAGCAAGGCGTGTCCTGAGGCCAAGACTTCGGATCACGCGGCACTAGCGTACCGATCCGCTGCTCGATCTCGGCATCCGATAGGAAACCTCCAGTTGCATGCCAACTCGAGATGCGCTTTGCATCTATCAAGCGCATTTCGAACGCATAGTGCATGCAGACAATCACGCCAAAGGCGATTTTTCCAGGCTCGTCGCTCGGGCCGAGGTCCGACAACAGGAGACGCAAGACGCCGATGATCGACCGTTCGTTCGCCCAACATTCCTGAAGAAGTCGAGCAGTTCTATTCATATCGGACCACTGGCCCTCTGAGCTCATCCTATCCCCCTGGCCTCGTAAAGTTCACCATGATCTCCCGATAGCCGCCCCCAGGCATTGGCAGGGAGTTGTGCTCATCGATCCACGCGCTCGTGAATCCCTTTCGCTGGGCAAACTTTCCGGTGAACGTTTTACAGACTGCCGCGTCGGGCGTCATTCCATCTTGAAGCTGTCGAGATTTCCGGTCAAACCATCAGTAGAGTTCCAGGATGCGCGAATGCCCGGTTATCTTCCGCCCCACACCATCGAATGTCGATATCGCACTTTCAAGCATCTGCGTTCCACTGGGGAGCCCAGGAACATCCTTCGGCGAGCGCACCACCGCCTCAATCAATCCATCTTCTTCAGTCGCCGAGATTCTCTGATCTTTCGGCGATCCGTCGTAACTGTTGACCCACTGCCTATTTCCGGCAGTGAAGCTACCGCCACAGTTATGGACGAGGATGGGGGTGGCCCCTGCAACGACATAGTACGTGCGCGCCGAGCTGGCGTCACCTGCGTTTTCGCTGATCCGGCCCGTCCGCGTGTCCGTGAAAGTATCGAGTTGTGCGCCCATGTTGCCGTCGGCGTTGCCGCCAAACGCCCCAGAAGCCCCGCCAGAGATGAATCTGGCGGGGCTTCTTTGGGCTGCTGCACCCCTACCGCTAGAACACGCTCACGAGAGCCGTTATTCGCACCTTCCTCAGGGCGGACTGATGATTTTGCGGACTCTTGCAACACCCTAGTCAGAACTGGGGATAAGTAGCCGTACAGCTATGTGCGGGGAAGAGCAGCCAGGGAGGTCATGCACATTAGGCTGTTTTAAACCAGTCCACAATGCGCACCGACCCATCGATCAAGCCCCTCCACTGCGGGAAGCAGAATTAAATACATTCACGGGGAATCAAGGTGCCAATTCGGTTCGCGATTTCAGCATCCGAGAGATTCCCTCCGATGGCTTGCCATTGAGAAATCCTCTTCGCTTCCCCCAAGGACATCTCGAACGCATCATGCATTGACGTTACCACTCCAAAAGCGGTAGCCCCTCGACCATCGCCCGGACCCATCTCGGATACGGCCAGAAGCAGGACAGAAATTATGGACCTCTCGGCCGCCCAGCACTCTTGAAGCTTAGAAGCGATTTCCCGCTTCCTAGCCAGAAGGTCGCTCGAATCCATTCACACCCCAGGTCGCGAGAAGGTTACGAAGAATTGTTCATAGTTTCCGGGATTCCCGACTGTGAAATCGGGTTCAATCGTGGCGTGAGTGAAGCCGTTTCTTTGCGCAAACTTTCCGGTAAATGTATGCCAAACGGCCTGCTTGGGGGTTAGCCCCATCTGCACCGCAGCATTGAGAGACTGCAGATTAGAATCCAGCTCACCTTCGTTCCAGACACCGCGAATCCCATTTACCTGCCTGCCGGTACCTCGCCAAGCGTCCATTGCGTCGGTAAGCATCTGTGACCCGCGAGGAACTCCGGGGGTATCAGCGCGAACAACCGTCTCCAGGATCCCATCTCGATCCAATGTTGCTTCGATTCCTTGAAGCTCCGAATTTCCGCCGTACCCATTCACCCACTTCCTACCTCCAGAAGTGAATGTTCCGCCACAATTGTGAACCAGGACTGGCGTTGCTCCTGCCAGTACATAGTACGTGTGCTGGCAGCCCTTCCTCTAGCTGCTTTTATGCAGGTGGGGAGGGGTTTGGCGGTCCGCCGGAGTCCGTGGTTGTGCGCCTGGATCTGTGGTTGTTGCCGTCGCTACTGCCGTCCGGGGCCGGGGTTCTCGGGCGGGGTGGGGATGCGGTCACCGCGTGACTCGGCGACCCGGAGTGCGTCGGTCAGGGCTTCGGTCAGCCGGCAGGCGAGCCACCGGTATTCGACGGCCGAGAGCATCTTGGCTCCGGGGGCCACGACTCCGCGGGCGTACTCCAGGAGTTCCTCGCCCATGTCGAGTTGCACCTCTTCGATGCTGTCGGCGAGGGAGGAGAGGTAGCCCCTGCCGTCGGTGCTGAGGTAGCAGGGGTTCCCGTCCTGAGTGGTCCATGGCAGTAAGCGGGGACCGGTCACGCCTGCCGCTGCGTCGTGCAACTCCCTGCGGCGCATGCGGTCCGCGTCGGTCCTGGATGTGCTCATGGTCCACCCCCACCTGGGTCGCCGAATGGAATACGACGACCGTAGGGGTCTACTGTCCGTCACTCCATCGGCGAGGCCTGCCAGTTGTCGACGGAGCGTGCCGGAAGTATCGCGTTGCGTGGTAGCTATCCGACGACGCCCAGGTAGTCGGCCATCTCTCGCATCTCCGTTGTGAGGGTTCGCTTGCGCTTGCCCAGGATCTCCTGCATGGTCTCGGCCGCCATATTCTGGTGCCGCATCCACTCCGGCGCCGCATCCCGGGCTCGGGTCAGCTCGTCCATGGCGGCCGACAGGTCCCCGGTGCGTGTGTGGGCGCGCGCCATATCGAGGGTGAAGCGGTTCCCGTCGTTCGTACTGGGCTTACCCAGACGCCTCCACGCCTTGGGCGACAACTCTTCCTGTTCGCCCGCCTTGCGGACCACGGCGCGCGCATCGCCTACGACCATGGAATCTTCCAGGGCCTTCATCGCCGCTGTGACCGGTCCGAAGACGGACCAGTGCCGTGAGACGTTGCGGTGCGACGTGCCAACAGCGGCTGCCGCCACCCGGGCTGCCTTCCGGTACTCCTTGGCCACATCCGGGCGGTTGTTGCGGGCGGCTGCGGCGGCGGCCTCCATCGCCAGACCGCCCCAGACCGCGTAGTGGTCCGGTTCGGCCCCGGTGATCTTCGGTTCCACCGCGTCCATGCTCTGAGCGGCGATCCGTTCCGCCTCGTCCAGCCGACCCTGCCGCACCAGCAACCAGCACATACCGCCGACGCCGGACCCTGCCGCGAGCATGTCCCCGGCCCGCCGGGCATCCGTGATCGCGCCGGCCAGGGCGGTATAGGCGATGTCGTACTGCCGGACCTGGGTGAGGTAGGTACCAGCCAGACGCAGCACCTCGGCGCGGGCCAGTAGGGCCTGCTGGTGCTCGTCTCCACGGTCGTAGTAGGCAGCGGCCCTCGCTGCATCGCGCAGCAGGTCCGGCAGTTGAGCCGCGACGCTCTTGTAGCTGTCGGAGAAGTACAGGACTCGCGCGTCTCTCACCGTCCGGCTGAAGGCGCGCAGGTTCGGTTCCTCGCCCGCGGCTTCGGGGTTCTGGTCCACGAGCCCGACGGCCGGGGTGAGCACGGCGCGAAGCTGGATCAGGTTGACCCTGTTCGGCTCCTCTGAGCGGCCCACTGGTTCAGGTGCGTCGGCCGCCATCAGCGCACCGGTGGTCACTCCCAGCGCGCGGGCAAGGGCGTGAAGGGTTTCCATGCGGACTGTGCCGCCCTGCTCTACCTTGCGCACCGTGCCCGGTGACACGCCTGCGGCGTGGGCCAGTTCCTCCTGGCTTAACCCGGCCCGACGCCGGTACTTGCGGACGTTGTCAGCCAGTTCCGTAGTCATCCGCTCACCACCTCCAGCGCCACGGTACGCCGGGTGGGCGTATCAACCGGGGGCTATCCGGCAGATACCCGCCCGGGGCGGTGGCCCACCACGGCGCGCAGGTTGGGCACAAGGCCGGGCCGAAACGGCGCGGGGCCAGAGCCGCCGGCAAGAAAGGGGCCTGAGCGGGAGGGGTCCCTCGTTGGTCGGGCAGCTTCGCCGTACCAGGGTTCTCCGGGGGCCGCCAAGGCTCACCCGGTGACGCTTGCGCTCGGCCTTGGCGGCCCCCGGGGGTTCCTGGTACGCCTCCGGTGACCGGGCGACGAGGGACCCCTCCCGCGCCCGCGACCACTCACTACGACGAACCCGCACCCGTACTCGGGCCTCCCGCCCCTCAGAGAGAGGGCCGGGGCCTGGGGCAGAGCCCCAGAACAATCCCCGCTGTTGCGCGCCCGGACCGGCGGGGCAGCCGGCAAGCGGGGCGGAGACAGGAGCGGGCGGCGGCCCCGCCGGGCCGGAGCGCGCGCGGGCCGCGTCAGCGGGCCGCCTTGATCAAGTAAAGAAACTCTGAACAGCACGGCTCAGATCTCGTGCGCTGCCGTTTCGCTCGGCAGGTTTCAGCGTCGACGCCGGCCTTCGGCCAGCCGGTCGCGCAACCGTTGGGCGCTGGCTGCATTCTCCTCGGGCGTGTAGTTGCCGCTCACGCGCTTGCGCTGTTCCATGACGGCTCGCATGGCGTCGCGGTGAGCGCTGGCGGCTTTGAACTCGGCGCTGGCTTTTGCGAAGCGTTCCTCGGCGGCTTCGAGTTCGGCGGCTACCTGGTCGTCGGTCTTGCCGCTGAGCCGTACGGCTTCCTCGTCCGCGCGGTGCTGTGCCGTTATCTCGTCCAACGACTCGTTGTAGCGCTGGAGGAACTGATCGCGCGGGCTTGGCCGACGAACGAACACGCCCCGGCCCTGTACGGAGTAGATCAGCCCCTCGTCCTTGAGCAGCCGCAGGGCGTTCTGTGCGGTGGAGTTCGCGATGCCGAACTGCTCCTGGAGTTCGCGGGCCGAAGGAAGCTTCGCGCCTGGCGGCAGCTGTCCGTCCTGGATCTGCTTGCGGAGTGCGTCGGCGGTCTGCACGTACGGGGGGCGGGGGTCGTCGGTTTGCGCGACCTGCCAACCGCGCTGGAGGTCGCCGAGCCCGGCATACGCGGGATCGGATGCGCTGGCCTCGACCTCGCTCTCCGTTTCCTGGTCTGCCTCTGTCTCCGGTGAGCGCACGTAGCTACCCCGGCCCATGACGGAGTAGATCAGCCCATCGTCCTTGAGCAGCCTCAGGGCGTTCTGGACTGTGGAGCTCGCAACCCCAAAGCGTCGCTGCAACTCACGCGCCGAGGGCAGCCGCTCCCCTGGGCGCAGCTCGCCGTCTCTAATGGCGGCGCGCAGGACCTCGGCGGCCTGGACGTACGGCGGCCGGGGGTCCTGATCAAGGGGCAGCGTCATGGCACGAGGGTAGCGGCGCACAAGCACTCTCGGCATACCCGGCCACCCCTGCGTCTCAGACGCTCGGGTGTAGCGATACAGATCGAGTGTTGCGGGTGTAGCGAGTGTGCCGCTATGGTCATGTCGAGTCGATCAAGCGGCTCCATCGAAAGGAATGCGATGGCATGGCTGTCCGTATTCGTGTTGGCCTGTCGCGCTCGGCGGTGTGCATCGCGGGCACCGAGGCGGTACTGAAGATCAAGGACCAACAGACCGGGGAGGTCGCCACCGACCGGGAGACCGGCGAGTCGCTGTACACGGTGACCGTGATGCTCATGGAGGACGGCCGCGCCGAGATCATGAAGATCGCGGTCCCGCAGTCGGGCCTGGCGGCCGGGCTCAAGCCGGGTGCGGTGGTGCGGCCGGTGGACCTGTTCGCCACCCCGTGGGCGCGGATCTTCAACGGCCAGCTCTCCGACGGCGTCGCCTACCGCGCCGCCCGCCTGGAGCTGGTCGTGGCGGAGGCGGCCCAGTGACCGGCCTTGACGTGGGGCACCTGACTGGGCACGCGCCGCAGGTTCTGCTTGCCGCAGCAGTGCTGGCGGGCGGATGGCTGCTGTACGTCGTAGCGCGCTGTGTGCGCGCCGACCGGGGCACGCGGGCGAGTATGCGGCAGGCTGTCCGGGTCCGCTGGGGCTGGATGCGCCTGGCGCGGATGGCCGGACTGACGGTCACCGACAAGACGCCCGGCCTGCTCGCGCAGATCACCGCGCAGAAGGACGGGCCGGCCCCCGCGCCCCGGGTGCTGACTCCCAAGATCAAGGTCAAGCCGGATCAGTTCGGGGTGATCGTGCGGGCCAAGACCCTGCCGCAGGTCGGGCTGGAGGAGTACCAGAAGGCGGCGCGGTTCCTGGCGGACGCCTGGCGGTGCACGCGGGTTTCCGTCCTGCCGGACGGGCCCGGCCGAGTAGTGATCCGGGGCGTGCGCTCCGATCCGCTGACCACGCCGACCGAGCACCGGCCCACCGGCCGCCCGCCGAAGGATGTGGCGCGCTGGGAGCTTGGCGTGGACGAGTACGCCGCACCGGTGTGCATGTCTCTGGCCAACGTTCCCGGGGTGACCGTGGCCGGCACCCCGGGGGCGGGCAAGACCTCAGGGGTCAACAAGTTCGTCTGCGACTTCGCGCCGTCCCCTTCCGTGCAGATCGCGACTGCAGACGGCAAGGTCTCACGGGCCTCGGAGGGCGACTACGCCGACCTCGTCAAGCGGATGTTCGCGTTCTGCGGTGACGACCTCGACGAAGCCAACGCGCTGTTCAAGCGGCTGGTGGAGCTGCGCAAGCGCCGCTCCTCGACCATCCGTGCCGTGCTGGGCGTGAAGAACATGTGGCACGTCGGCCCCTCGCCGCAGTGGCCGCTGACGGTCCTGATCATTGATGAGGCGCACACCTTCTTCCGTGAGTTCAAGGGCAGCGATGCCGAGACCAAGCGTCTGGCCGCGTTGACGGCGGAGAACGCCCGGCTGGTGGAGGACCTGGTCAAGAAGGGCCGCAGTGTCGGGATGCTGGTGATCCTGATCAGCCAGAAGACCACCGGTGACGCTCTGCCGACGTTCATCCGTGACGTGTGCCCGGTCGGGCTGTCCTTCGCGCAGAAGACGGTAGAAGCCGCGGTGGCCGCGCTGGGTGACGACATCCGCAACTGGCCCGACGCCAGCCCCGTCACCTTGCAGGACCCCACCTATGTGGGCGTCGCGGTCATGGCGATGCAGGGCCGCCCCGGCTACACCCGCATCCGCACCCCGTACGTCTCCGACACCGACGCGGCCCGCGTCGCGGAAGCCACCTCCCACCTGACCGCCGACCCTGCCCTGTGCCTGGACGCCCTCCTCGACTCGATTGGCTGGGCTGCCCCCGGCGACGACAAACCGGAAGGCTCCGTCCCTCCGTCTAAGCCCTGAGCACCCCGGCAAATCCCAAGCCTGATAGGAGGTCCCGCAGATGGCGGAGGAACGATTCACCCGCCACACCGTGACCGCGGTCATGGCCATCATCGCGGCCCTGGCCTTCGTCTTCTCCTTCGGCAACGTCTGGGCGCTCGCCGTGCGCCTCGGCGTACCCCGCCCGATCGCGCCGCTCATCGCGCCGATGGTGGACCTGTCCGTCGTCGGACTCCTGGTCGCACTGCGGTTCCTGGCCCTGCGCGGCGTCCCCGCACACGAGTTGAAGGCCGGCACCCGCCTGCTCCACCTGTGCGGCGTACTCACCCTCGCCCTGAACACCGCCGAACCGCTACTGACCGGACACTACGGCCGGGCCTGCCTGGACACCGTCGCCCCGCTCCTGCTCCTGGGCTGGGGCCGCGTGGGCCCCGCCTTCCTGGCCCAGCTCCACACCGCAACCCACCCCACCCCATACCTGGAGGCCACAACGACGTCCATCCTCGCTCCTGCCCCCGTCACTGAGCCGGAGCCCGACGTGGCACCCGCCCCCGAAACCACCACTCCACCCTCTGGGCCGCTCCCTGTCCCCACGGCCGATTCGCCCCCGGCCGCCGTACCCTCCGCGATCGAGGCACCCTCGCCCACCCCGGCCCTTGCTGACAAGACGGCCGTAGCCCGCTCCCGTCCGTCCCTGTCCGCCGCACTGCTCGACGCAGCCCGGCACATCGCGGACACCCACGACGCGGAACACGAAGCGCCGATCACAGCCGCCCAGCTGGCAATGCGCATGGGCGTCGCCCTGCCGGTGGCCACCGCCGCGCTCGCTCAGCTCTGAGCCTCCCCCGGCCGCCGGCCGGATCACCCCACCCGAACCCCACGCCCGCTGATGGGCCTGGTTCGTCATGCCCCGAGCAGCCCCAGCACGCCCTCTCGCCAGCTGGTTGCTGCTCGGGGCCACCCTCCTCGACAGAAGGGACACGCCCCGACATGGTCACCCTGGACCTGCGCCACGTGGCAAGCCCCGCCGTGCGGGACCTCCTCCACCTCGTCAACCAGCCCGACTTCGACCGCGCACAGCAGCAGATCGAACACCTCGGCGGCTGCACCGAACCCGTGCGCCTGACCGGCCACACCACCACCGTCAACACCACAACCGGTGAGGTACTGCGCTCCTACACCACATCCCAGGAACCCACGGGCAGCCTGCTCACGGCGTGCGGCAACCGGCGCTCCTCGCGCTGCCCAGCCTGCTCCCGCATCTACGCCGCCGACACCTACCACCTCATCCGCGCCGGCCTGACCGGCGGCAAGACCGTCCCCGAAACCGTCCGCACCCACCCCCGCGTCTTCGCCACCCTCACCGCCCCCTCCTTCGGCCCCGTCCACAACCGCCCCACCAACGCGGACGGCGGCACCCGGCCCTGCCGCTGCGGCAAGCTCCACGAACCCACGGACACCCTGCTCGGTACCCCGCTGAACCCCACGACATACGACTACGCGGGCGCGGTCCTGTTCAACGCCCACGCCTCCGCGCTGTGGGCACGCTTCACCATCTACCTGCGCCGAGAGATCGCCGCCCAGCTCGGCATGACCCAGAAGGCCGCCCGCGCCGTCCTGCGGGTCTCCTTCGCCAAGGTCGCCGAGTACCAGAAGCGCGGCCTGGTCCACTTCCACGCCGTCATCCGGCTCGACTCCCCGGACGGCACCAGTCAGCCCCCGCCGCCGTATGTCACCGCCGCCGTGCTCACCGACGCCATCCGGGCCGCCGCCGCACGAGTCCGCGTCACGATCGAGTCGGACGCGATCGGGGAACGCGAACTCGCCTGGGGTGAACAGCTCGACGTGCGCGAGATCGCCGCCTTCGGCGCGGACGCCGAACTCACCGATCAGGCCGTGGCCGCCTACGTGGCCAAGTACGCCACCAAGTCCGCCGACGCCTCGGGCACCCTCGACCGCCCCTTGTTCTGCCGCCCCTGCCAGGGTCGCGGCGCCACCCTCCTACCCCACGGAACCCCGATCCCCTGCACCACGTGCGACGGCACCGGACAGGCCCGCCCGTTGCCGCGCCTCGCGGTCGCCCGCCACATGCGGCAGATGATCCGCAGCTGCTGGGAGCTGGGCAAGCTGCCCGAGTTCGCCGTCCTCAAGCTCTGGAAGTGGGCACACATGCTCGGCTTCCGGGGCCACTTCTCCACCAAGTCCCGCTCCTACTCCGTCACACTCGGCGCGCTGCGCGCCGCCCGCCGCGCCTGGCGCGCCGAACAGGCTCGCATCCACGCCAGCCTGCCCGAGCCCGACCCGGAAACCACCCTCGCCATCGGCCACTGGGCCTACCTCGGCACCGGCTACAGCCCCGGAGCCGCGCTCCTCGCCGCCGCCGTCTGGCACCGCAGCGAACTCGCACGGCAGTTCATCGCGGAAGGGGGCTGCTGATGACTATGCAGGCACCCGCCGCGCCCGAGGAGGGACCGAGCACGTCCGAGGAGCTGCTGACGGTTCCCCAGGTAATGGCCCGCCTCCAGCTCGGCCGCTCCACCGTCTACGACCTCCTCCGCACCCGCCAGCTCGCCTCGATCACACTCGGCCGCACCCGCCGCATACCCACCCATGCCCTGACCGACTTCATCCGCACCCGCCTCGAACAGGAAGCCGCCGCCTGATGACCACGCCCCGAGACAACCCCGCCTCCCGCCGCGTGCGCGCCAACGGCGACGGGACCGTCTACCAGCGCAAGGATGGCCGCTGGGAAGCCGCCGGATACGTCCTCGCCCCCGGCAACACCCGCAGGCGCGCCCGCGTCTACGGCGCCACCCGCAAAGACGCCCTGGCCAAGCTCACCGAGAAGATTGCCGCCAGCAACCGCGGCCTGCCCGTCCCCTCCGCGCAGGGCAGCGTGGCCGCGTATCTGACGTACTGGCTGGAGAACGTCGCCTTCCATCACCTGCGCGAGACCACTCACACCCGCTACAGCGCCTGCGTCCACCGGTACCTCATCCCTGGCCTGGGCAAGAAGAAGCTGGCCAAGCTCACCGCCAAGGACGTCCGCACCTGGCTCAACCAGCTCCGCACCACCTGCCAGTGCTGCACGCGCGGCATCGACGCCCGGCGCGACCAGCCCCGCTGCTGCGCCGCCGGCCAGTGCTGCCACAAGCTGCTCTCCCCGCTGACGCTCACCTACATCCACTCCGTGCTCAAGTCCGCTCTGGAGCACGCCGTGCGCGAGGAGGAGATCCCGCGTAACGTCGGCCGCAACGTCCGCACCGGCACCCCACGGCCACGGCGCTTCGAACCCCTCACCGCCGACGAAGCCCGCCAGCTCCTCAGCGCCGCGCAAGGTCACCGGCTGCACGCGCTGTTCGAACTCGCTCTTCACACCGGGCTCCGCAAGGGCGAACTCCTCGGCCTGCGCTGGGGGGACCTCGACCTCGACGCGGGCACAGCCGCCATCCGCCGAACGTTGCAGCGCACCAGCGCAGGCGGGCTCACCACGCTGCCTACCAAGACGCGGGCCTCCGAGCGCCGCATCGTCCTTCCCATCCGCTGCGTGCAGTCGCTGAAGCTCCGCCACGAACAGCAGCAGCGCGAGCGTGAGGCCGCGGGCACCTCGTGGCAGCACGACGGGCACGTGTTCACCACAGCGCAGGGCAGACCGATCGACCCGACCAACCTCACCCGCGCCTTCAACACGCTCCTCCACAAGGCCGGCCTCCGCCGCATCCGCTTCCACGACCTCAGGCATTCCACCGCGACGCTGCTCCTCGAACAGGGCGTCGAACTCGTCGTGATCAAGGAACTCCTCGGCCACGCCCACATCGGCGTCACAGCCACCGTCTACGCCCACGTCCGACTCCGCCTCCAGCGACACGCCATCGACACCCTCAGCACCGCACTCGGCCTCCCGGAGACCACCGAAACGGCCAACGGCGACGGCGACGAACCGCCACCTTGCACCGCGCTCGTCCGCTGACGTTGCCGTCAATTACTGCCGTCAAGCGTCTGCGCAGCGACCGCTGACGCGCCCTCGGACGTGTGCACTGCTCCCTGATTCGTCAGCGGTCTGAGAAATCTCCGGAAATGCCGTAGACCACTCGATCCTGGGGGTCGTACGCAGTTAGCCCATATGTCGACGCCAAGCCGAGCAGAACCGAAGAAACCTCAGTGGAACGCGACCAAGAGATAGAGGCGATTACGCACTCGCCAGTGACATAAAGAGGAGAGGCCCACGGCGACTCCTCCATATTTGCCTCAGTGAGGTCCGGAAATTCAGAGACCACAGCCTGGCGGAAATCTTCGACGGCCGGACTCTCTTCGACGATCCCAGTATCCCCATCCGTCAACTGATCGTAAATCTGAGCAGCTTCCTCCGAGGTCGGGACCACTTTCTGACACCAAAAGATCAGATCAAAACTCATTCTCATCTCCCTCTCGAAGCCGCGAGCGGGGGTCCGACTCGCAGCGCTGAGCTGCGGAGACGATACCGCAGCCGGGCCAGATCGCGTGTGGGCCGACCCAGCCATCCGGGTCGGCCCACACAGACGCTACCGATCTATCCACACATCGTGAACTCCGACAAGCGTTCGACCATCACTAGTAGTGACCGTATTACCGGGCGTGTTGAGCCAATCGTCGAATTCTCGCTGCTGAGGATTCTTCTTGGCAGTCCCACCCTTTACCTCTATCCCGTACCACTGACCGTTGATCTCAACCGTGCCGTCATACTTGCGAACTCGCATTCCTGGCGCGGAAACTGCGGTCTCATTGCGCATAACGACTGCGCCGTCCATTTCCAGCTGATCCCAGGCGTTCGCTTCATCCGCAGCACCGTCGCGTCCCGGCTCGCCGTTACGCTTTGAGAACTTGCCGTCCGCCGAACGCGGGGCACCCCCAGCCGGGCAATTGTGAACTAGGACCGGAGTGGCGCCTGCCAGCACATAGTACGTGTGGAGGTCTGCGACGGTGAGGTTGTAGGTCTCCTTGACGTCCTGGTAGGTGCGGATCTGGACAACGGCCGCAGGCGTGCCGTCGTCGGTTCGGAGTGTCGTGCCCGGCTTGAGGTCCCCTGCGTCCTTCCAGGCCTGGTCCGATTCGGACCAGAACGGGTGGTGGTCTGTCGTGGTGATGGTCTTCACGCCGTCGTCCGTCTGAATGGCGACGTCGACGTACTTCTTGTCATCGGTGGTGTAGATGGTGGCTGTGACGGCCTTGGGCCCGGTTTCCCCTGTCTCCGGGTCGGTGGCCGTTACTTCATCGTCGGCAGCCAGTTGTTCGATCGGCTTCGAGGTGCCGTCTGCCAGTTGAACCTTCGCGCCCGCCACGAAGCTGTTGCATTTACTGAACACGCGGGCGAACAGTCCGCGCGCTGCCATCGCCCCCGTCTTTGCCTTGCCGCCGAACCCGGGGGAGAAAAGTTCCGCGATTTGATACGCGGCAGATTTCTCGTTCAGGCCGAACCTCTCGGACATCCGAGTGGCGACCTGACCGCCAGACATACCGAAGCGCGCCAAAACCGGGGTAAACGGATTAACCATGTCGCCGGTACGGAGGAGGCCGCCGATCAGTCCTCCGACAGCATCCTTCGCTACTTGGCGGAGGTTGCGGGGAGCAGGCTTGATGCCCTCGTTCTTTCTGATCTGCTTCCTGATGTCACGGTCATACCAGTGCCAGGTTTCACCAGCGGTCTGGTAATACCTGCGCTGAGCTGCCGGTTCACGGTAGGTGATCGTGGAAGCGTTCGAGAATGTGATGACGGAGCTGCCGTGGCAGTCGTAGAGGGTGCCGCATTCCTCGCTCCGCAGGCCCGTGGGGTCCGACCCGGTGATGGGGTTGCCGGCGGAGTAGGTGTAGCCGTTCATCTGGAGCGGGTCGGTGATGTCGATGATCGGGTCGACGGAGATGAAGCGGCCCGTCGCGGGCTCGTATTCGCGGGCGCCTATGTGGGTGAGGGCGGTCGCGTTGTCGTCCACGCCCGTCCCGAGGAAGGTGTGGCTGCCCGGCCAATCCGAGGGCTGGGCGCCTCGGGGGTTGCCGTACGGGTCGGACTTGCGGCGGGTGTCCTTCTGGCCCGGGGCCTGTTCGATGCTGGTGGTGGCCGTGTTGTGGTGGTCTGTCAGGAGGATGGACAGGGTGTGGCCGGTCGCCTTGCCGTTGGTGCGGCGGACGGTGGTGGGGCCGCCGCTGGGGCTGCCGTAGTAGCGGACGGCGTCGATGGCCTGGCCGGCCTTGTTGACGGTGATCTCGGTTTCGCCGAGGTAGAGGGTGCGAGCACTGCCCGTCTCCTCTATGACCCGGTTGCCGGATGCGTCGTGGAGGTAGTTGGTGGTGTTGCTGAAGCTCCACTGCTGGGCTGCCGTCGGGGCGGGGCCGGCGCAGGGGTAGATGTCGAGGTCGTTGCCCTCTGCGGCGTTGTCGTTGGGGACGGTGAGGCAGCCGTTGGTGCCCGTGTACAGGGCTTTGTCCGCTGCCCGGTAGGTGAACTTCTGTTCCGGCCTGCCGTCGCAGGTCCTCAGGACCGCGTCTCCGTTCTCGGAGGTGAGGCACTTGCCGAGGGCCTGGACGGTGTCACCTGTGATGCGCCACTGCTGCGGCTTGGTTTCGTTGCAGGAGAGGAGCTGGACTGCGGTGCCTTCGGCCGTTTTGCCGTTCTCGACGTCGAGGCACTTGTCGGCGAGCCCGGTGATGGCGACGGCGCCGATGCCGGGGCTGGTGGCGGAGGTGAGCTTGTTGCGGCGGTCCCAGGTCAGGGTCTGGGTGTCGCCGTCGATGCGCCGGGTCTTGGTGTTCCCGGCTGCGTCGTAGGTGTAGGTGGACGAGGAGTTGACGGTGGAGGTCGCGGTCTTGGCGGTCTTGGCCACGCCGGTCAGGGCGTGCGGCTGCTTGACCGGGGATCCGGCGCCCTCCTTGAGCGCGACGCCGTAGCCGTAGGTCGTGACGTCGTCGAGCGCGGTGTTCGTGAGGTCGTGCTCGGTCAGCTTGGTGCGGTTGCCGACCGCGTCGAACTCGTAGTCCTGCCAGTAGGCGTCACCGGGAGCGGCGGAACCGACCTCGGTGAGGGCGGGGCCGTTCGAGCCCGTGGGGCAGCCTTCGGTCTTGCCGGTCCAGGCTCTGGTGAGCCGGCCGATGGCGTCGTAGGTGTAGCACTGGCGGTCGATGCGTCCGCCGGGCTGGGTGTCGGTGATGGAGGTCGGGTTGCCGACCTTGTCGTAGGCGTAGGTGAGGGCGGAGACCAGGTTGGACTTGGTGAGGTCGTCCTTGGTCTCGCGGTGGCCGGCGGTCTCGGTGATCCGGCCGGTGTGGGTGTCGTACGCGTTGGTGGTCCACACCCGGTGAGGGGCCGCGCCGGAGGCCGTGCGCAGGACCTCGCCGAAGGGGCTGTAGACGGTGTCGGCGGTGTACCAGGTCAGGCCGGACATGGTCTGCACCATGCCGTCCGCGTTGTAGCGGGTGATCAGCTTCTCGGCGGCGAGGCCGCCGATGGTGGCCGGGAGCGTCGTCGACTGCACCTTGCCGGTGGGCGTGTAGGTGGTGCTGTAGGCGTAGGTGCCGGCCAGGCCCTTCGTGCTGGGCAGGCTCGGGATCGTGATCTTCGATCCGGTGGGCCGGTACTCGCTGTCGTAGCCGGTGACCTCGCTGACGTACGAGCCCGCGCCCCAGTTACGGGTGGCGGAGACGGGCTGGCCCTTGGCTCCGGGCAGGGTGTCGTAGGTCCATGTGGCGACGACCGGTCCGGTTTCGGAGTCGTCGTGCAGTGCGGTCTTGCGGCCGAGGACGTCGTACTTGGTGTACTGGGCCAGGCCGCGGGAGTCGGTGGCGGAGACCTGCCGGTCGAGGATGTCGTACGTGAACGTCGCCTTGCCCATGTCGGGGTCGTCGGACGAGGTCATCCGCCCGCGGGCGTCGTAGGCGTACGTCCAGTTGCTGCCGGCCGGGTCGGTGACCTTGGCGAGCTTTCCGCGGGCGTCGTACGTGTACTGGGTCTTGGTGGTCGCGGGATTGCTGTCCTTGGCCGGGTCCACGTCCGCGGGATGGGTGGACGTGTAGTGCTCGACCAGGGTGGTGCGGTTGAGGGCGTCGGTCGTGGTCTTGACGGCGCGGCTGCCGGCGAGCGGTGTGGCCCCGGTCGGGGACATGGCGCTGCGGGTCAGCGTCCAGTCGCCGCCGTACTGGGTGAGGGCGGACTGCTGGGGGGTGCCCTTCTGCAGGGTGGTGGTGCGCACGGGGCGGCCGAGGCCGTCGTAGGCGGTCTGCGTGGAGTTGTGGATCTCCGTGAGTGACTGCGGGACGAAGATGGCCGTGTCGGCCCGGCCCTCGGCGTGGTAGCCGTTGTTGGTCTGGCTGACCGTGCCGTTCGCGCTGTACAGGGTGTCGGCGATCACGCGTCCGCCGCCGGGGGCTTCGGCCTGGGTCTGGCGGGGGCGCAGCAGCCCGTCGTAGATCGCGATGGAGGTGGTGTAGGTGCCGTCGTCCTTGAGCGAGCGGGACGTGACGGCCGGGGTCTTCAGCTCCTCGATCTGGTACTCGAAGGTGTAGGCGGGTCGGTCGGTGGCCGGCTTCTGGGAAGGGGTCCAGACCTTGGTGCTGCGGCCGAGTTCGTCGTAGGCCGTGGTGACCTTGCGGCCGTTTGCGTCGGTCGTCTCCAGCACGCTGCCCCGGGCGGGATCGACCTTGGCCGTCACCGTGTGCCCGAGGGCGTTGGTCACCGTGGTCGCGAACGTGGGACCGGTGGCCGGGCTGAATGCCGTGGTCGCGGCGTTGCCTGCGGCGTCATACGCCTTGACGGCCCGTCCCAGCGCGTCGTATTCGGTGCGCCCGGCGGTCGTCCAGCCGGTGCCTGCCGCGTCCAGGGCGTCGACCTGGTAGGGGAGGCCCTTGGCGGGGGCCGCGCCGAAGGCGTTCACGGCGTCGAAGGAGGTGCGGGCTGCGCTGAGGACCGTGCCGGTACTGGTGGCGGCATCCGTGCAGTCGCCGGCCGTCGTGCGGACCTGGGCGGGCAGGCCGATCAGGTTGTTCGCCGCGTTGTGGACGTAGGTGGTCTTGTTGCAGGACTGGTCGACCGTGGTCCAGCCGGTGCCCTTGTTCTCCATGACGTCGGTCTGTGTGCTCTTGACCAGGCCGTACGCGGTTTCGAAGTCGTTGCGGGTCCGGACCATCCTGGACTTGCCGCCGCTGACCGACTGGATCTCGTCGGTACGGGCGACGCCCCTGCGGTGGGCCTCCAGGTCGGTGGTGTCGACCCTCTTGCGGGTCGCGGTCGCGGCGCCGGAGTCCCAGGGCCAGGTCAGGTGCCGGTTCTCGACGGCTCCGTTGGCCTTGGCGTAGGTGATGGTCTCGGCGGTCAGGCCCTGGTACCGGGGCTTGTCCTCGCCGAGCTCCTCGGTTCCGGTGGAGTCCTTGACGGTGACCTTGGCGCCTTCGCGGGAGAGCCCGCGGAAGTAGCGGGTGCGCGTCTGGGACTGTTCGGTCGCGGTGGGCGTGCCCGCGTTGGCGGTCTGCCCCGTCGTGGTGAGCACGCCGGCGTAGCCGCGCCACTGGCTGTAGGTGCGCAGCTCGGGCTTGGTGAACTCGTCGTCCTCCTTGGCCCAGGCCGCGCCGCCCTCGTAGGTGTAGCTGGTGGTGACGGCGGGACGGAGCGCCACGCGGTCCGTTTCGACCACGCTGTCGACGACGTACTTGTTGAACCATTCGATCGGGGTCTTCTCCGGCGGCAGGTCCGGATCCGGGGACCAGTGGACGGGGAAGCAGCGGGTCGTGTTGCCCTCGGGCTTGAGGCCACTGGTGCCGACCGGGCAGGGGGCGGAGTAGTTGACCTGGATCTCGCCGCCCGTCTCTGTGCGGATCGTCGCGATACGGAGCCGGTCGAAGTCGGGCGTGGCTTCGTTGGCCGACTTGCCGACGCGGTTGGGCATGTCGTTCTTGTTGGCGGTGAAGGTGACGGCCGGCAGGGAGACGCCGATGGCGCCGTCCTTGACGCCGTAGCCGGTGCGGGTGATGGACTTCAGCCACAGCGGGGGGTGGGTGTCGGTCCGCTGAGCGGGGAACGACTGGTCGAGGGACCACTGGTCGACCTTCGACAGGGCCGTGGAGCCCTCGGTGCGCTGCCCGTAGGTACTGATACCGGCCAGGCGCATGTTCGACCAGAAGGTCGGGGCGCCGGTGTAGCAGTTCGGCACGTCCATCGTGCAGTGCAGGGTGGTGGGGGTGTCCCACCAGCCGTGCTTGTCACCGGCGTTCTTGGAGTTGAACTGCGCGTCCCCGCACTTGATGTCGCCTTCGGCGAAGCAGCGCGGCTTGGCCTCGAACTCGACCCGGCCGGCCGGGGCTCCGGCGAGGTTGTCGGCGCGCAGCCCGTAGAGGATGCGGACCGGGTAGCCGCCGCGGACGTATCCGACCTTGGCCCGGTCCTTCTCCGAGAACTTCTCGTTCCTGGCGTAGCGGTTCTCTTCCTTCTTCCAGTCGACGACCATGGCGTTGCCGTGGACGTCCTCGACGTAGTCGAGGTTCCAGCGCCAGGCCTGGGTGCAGGAGGAGTTCGCGTAGGACGCCTGGTAGCACGGTTCGCCGGGGTGGTTGCCGAAGACCGGCACGGTGAAGACGGAGTCGGTGGCGGTCTGCGGCGTCGAGCCGTCGCCGTGGGCGCCTACGTTGTGGCGTCCGTAGTGGTAGCGGGTGCCGTCGCGCGTGGTGACGACCCAGTACTCGCCGTCCTTGGCACCGTTGCTGCCGCCCGTCCTGCGTTCGACGGTGGAGCCGTCGTCGGCAGCGGGAACCCACTTGCCGGTCTTGTCGTCGTGGACGAGCGCGGTCGTCACTCCGCCGAAGGACAGGACCACGTTGTCGCCGGCCCAGCAGAGGTCGGCCTTCTTCTTGTCCGTGGCGTTGTCGTTGTTGGGCTTGCTGATCTTGGCGCTGCGGTCGTCGGCGCAGGAGCGGTAGCGGCGCTCGATGAAGCCCGGGTTGTAGTCCCAGCCGTCACCGATCCACGACGCCTGGCCGTTGGTCGCGGACGTCTTGCCGTCGACGGCCTGCGAGGAGTAGGAGAACGCGATGGAAGGCGTCGGGCCCGCTGGTGCCGGGGGCACGGTCAGCGGATAGTTCCAGGAGAAGCCGCCACCGCTGCCGCCCGCCGTCCACGAGCCCGACGGTGAGAGAGAAGTGGCCTTGTAGCTGCCGCCTGCACCCGCAGCGCCGTCGGAGGCGGCCAGCACGACGGCACCGCCTGCGCTGCCCGTCATCGTGCGAAGACCCTGGGCGGGTGCACTGGTGGTCGGGTCCACGGTCGCGACGACCGTCTTCTCCGACGGGTTGTTCGTGCTCGGGAGGTCCTTGGAGACCGAGCACTCGGGGACGTCCGGGGTGCTCAGGAAGCACGCGGGAAGCTGCTTCAGCTGCAGGCGGGAAGACCACTCGGTGCCGTAGAGGTCCTTGAACTTCGTGTAGTCCAGCTTGACGTCGACCGGGGTCGATGCGCCGGCAGGCGGTGTGATCTTGATGAGTGCGCCGTCGACGCTGGCCGCCTCGGTCGCCGGGCGCGACTCGACGGCCACGTTCCAGGTCCCCGAGGGAGCCGTGGCGGTCCCCTCGGCCTTGCCGATGCTCACCGGGAGCGTGCCTGCCCGGACAGGCTGGTCCCCGGTCAGCGTGACGTCGTAGGAGCCGGCGGCCGGCGGTGCCAGGGCCTTCGGCTCGAACGCCGGCGGCGGCGAGGCCGCTTCACCGGCCCAGCCCTTGAGCTTGGCCGCCTCGACCGCATCGAGTTTGGCCTTGAGGTCTTTCTGGAGACCCGGAAGATCGACGCCTGTGCGGTCGCCGGGTGGTGCCGCCCAGGCCTGGACGGGAAGGAGAGATGCGACCAGCAACACGGACAGCGTGATGCCGGTGCGCCCGGCGAAGCGCGCACGGATTGCGCGCGCTTTTCTGTTTCCGGGCAGGCGGAAATTGTTCGCCGAGAACGGCGACATGTGGACCCCCCCACGCGCTGCCGCCCGGGCAATGGCACGCAGGCGGCAGGAAACTGACAATGAGCCAGTTGATTCTGCGGCCAGTCGATCAGAGAATCCAAGGTTCCGATATCCGGTGTGGCCTTTATCACCTTAAGCGCTGCATATGCTTGGATGAACGGTGTAAATCAGCCCCAAATGGGATGCCGGCCGTGCGGCTCGGGAGGTGAAGATGTCGGATGAATGGTTCATGCTCGACTGGCGTGCCCGCCTATGCGCGAACGGCGAGCGGGGAGCGAGCCATTCGCGTTTTTAGGCCAGTGGCCGAAATTGTTTTGCGAATACCGGGGGCTGCGGAAGCAGGAGCGCCCGAGGGGGGAGAAGTACGCTCGTGTCCGTTGGCGAATCCGTGGATGAGAGTCCGCCGACTACCGTCGAGGAAAAGGCTGCCGCACCGGCGACCCGCTGGTTCAAGCGCCGCAGGACCCTGGGGGGCCTCGCTGCGCTCCTTGCGGTCGCCGTCGCGCTGCCGGTCGGCGTACACCTGGCCGACAGCGACAAGGGACGGACCCGGCCGACGCAGGACGCCCCGCCCGTGGCAGAAGCCGAGGCGCGCCGTCTGGCTGTGAAGACCGGCAAGGAGGTCGAGGTCACCGCGGCGCACAGCGCGAACACGACCACGTGGGCGCGGCCTGACGGAACGTTCCGCAAGCAGGTCTTCAGTGCGGCCGTCCGCGCCAAGGCGGACGGCCGCTGGCAGTCGATCGACACCGGCCTGCAACGGGTGGAGGGCGGCTATGCCGCCAAGGCCGTGAACGGGCGGGTCGTCTTCAGTGCCGGTTCCCAGCAGCAGACGGGCGGAGGCCGGCGGTCCTCCCGCGGCGTCAGCCGGGTGGCGCTGAAACAGGACGCTCCAGGTGAGGTGTGGACCGACCTGGTTCGGTTGAACACCGACGGCCACGACATGGTGGTCAGCTGGCCCGGCCCCCTGCCCGAGCCCGTCATCGACGGCCCGCGGGCGCTGTACGAGAACGTCCGCCCCGGAATCGACCTGGTGATGACCGCGCAGGACGGCGGCTACTCGCACCTGTTGGTCGTCAGGGACCGGCAGGCCGCCGCCGATCCGCTGCTGGGCGGGCTCAACTACCGGCTGGCCTCGCCCGACCTGGCGTTCAGGCTGGACGCCGAGTCGGGTGCGGTCAGTGCCCGTGACGCCCAGGGCATGGAAGTTGCCGGTTCGCCGACCCCGATGATGTGGGACTCCAGCGGCAAGATCGCGACCACCGACGGCGAGCCCGCCTGGAAGCCCACCGCGGTCGCGAAGCAGCATCCGACGCTGGCTCTGCCCGGCCTGGCCGGCGCGGAAGGCGCGCGCCTGAAGCCCGCCAAGGTCGCGCTGGCCGAGAACCGCCTTTCGGTGACCCCGGACAGTTCCCTGCTGAACGCCGCGGAGACCGTGTATCCGGTGTTCATCGACCCCTCCTTCAAGGGGCACAAGCATTCCTGGACGCTGCTCTACAAGACGCAAGGCGGCTCCAGCTTCTTCAACGGGCAGAACTACAACGCGAGCGGCACGAACGAGGCCCGCGTCGGATATGAGTCGACCACGGGCGGAACATCCCGCTCCATTTTCAATTTCGACTTCGGCGGCGAGCTCCGCGGCACCGGCATCATTTCCGCCAACGTGCGCGCACTGCAGACGTACTCCTGGTCGTGCGACCAAAAGGCGATGAACATCTTCTCGACCCCGTACATCACCTCGTCGAGTACGTGGGACAACACGAACACGGCCGCCTACTGGAACCGGGTGGTCGCGTCCGAGTACTCCGGCTACGGCTACAACAGCTCATGCCCCGACAACTGGATCGCGCCCGACATCAAGGGCCTGGTCGCGGAGGCCGCCGGCAGCGGCTGGGGCGCGCTCTCACTGGGGTTCGCCGCACCGAACGAGTCGGACCCGTACTACTGGAAGAAGTTCATCGGCAACGGCGAGACCGCCCCGTACCTGGAGATCGTCTACAACACCCCGCCGGACACCCCGGTCGCCGCGAACATGAGCACCTCACCCGGCGGTGCCTGCCTCACCAGCGAGAACGGGGCAAGCATCGGCAAGACGAACGTGACCTTCCAGACCAGGGGAACCGACCGCGACGGCAACCTCAAGGCAGTGCAGATCGAGGTGTGGGACGCGGCCAGTGGACAGCACGTCCACAACGAATGGCTCACCCCCAACAGCGACGGAATGGTCACCCGGGAAGTCCCCTGGGACAAGTTCACCTCGGGCAGGAAGTACTACTGGCTCTCGCGCACCTACGACTGGGACGGATGGGGCTCGCCCGGCAGCGGCCCCCTGGACTCCGGAGGCGGCGGCTGGTGCACCTTCACCGTCAACCACGACGTTCCTCCGAGCCCTGAGATCTCCTCCTCCCAGTTCCCTCCCCGCGGCGACGCGCACACCGACTGGAGCGTGAACCCCGCCGGCACCCCGGACCAGGAGTTCAAGATCGGCGGCAACGGCGCCAAGGCCGAGGACATCCGCGAGTACCAGTGGAGCCTCAACCGGCCCGCATTCGACAAGAAGGCGACCCCGACCGCCGGCGACTCAGCCGTGATCAGACTCCAGGTCGACGTCAGCGGCCCCAACGTCCTCTACGCCCGCACGGTGAACAAGTACGGCAACGTCTCCGACCAGCGGGCCTACCCGTTCCTCGTCCGCCCCAGGCCCGGCCTGGACACGCCCGGCGACGCAACCGGAGACGGACACCCCGACCTCTTCGCCGTCGACAAGGACGGAAACCTCCGCTCGTACGCCGGCGACGCCACGGGCGACACCGACGAATACATCCGCGGGGCCATCCAGGACGGCGTCCCGGTCGGCGACGGCCACTGGAAGAGCTCAGCCGCGGGAACGAAGGCCCTCATCGGCCATTCCACGGACTGGTTCCCCGGCGACGGGCTCACCGACCTCATCGCCCGGATGCCCGACGGCAAGCTGTACGTCTACCCGGGCATCGGGACCGGCCAGGTCGACGTCGGCCGCCGCATGGAGATCCTCCTGCCGGCCGGTGCGCCCAACCCGGCGACGTTCCGGCAGATCGTCGTCACGGAGGACATCGACGGCGACGGGTTCGCCGACATGTTCGCCATCGCGGAAGACACGCTGTGGGCCTTCTCCGGTTACACCGGATCGAGCTTCACCTCGTACACGAAGATGGCCGCGGGACCGTGGACCGGCCGCGACCTCGTCGGGGTCCGCGACGTGTCCGGAGACAAGGTCCCCGACCTCCTCTTCCGCGACGACGCCGACGCCGACCGCGGCCTCGCGCTCCGCAAGGGCAAGCCGGGCACGAACGGCGGAGTCGACCTCGCCTCCCTCAAGGACGCGGCCAGCTCCGCCGGCGGCCAGGACCACACCTACGCCACCACCGGCTGGGGCCGGGCCGCCATCCCCATGATCCTCGGCACGCCCGACGCCAACGGGGACGGCATCCCCGACATCTGGGCCGTGGACACCCTCGGCAACCAGTGGCTCTTCCGAGGCGGAACCACCGTGATAGGCCCCGCAGCAGGCAGGGACGAGGACGGCTGGAACACCTTCCTCACGATCGGCTGACGCCACCCCGACCCCGCACCACCGACGACGGCGCCCGGCCGGGACGACAGTCCCCGCCGGGCGCCGTCGGCAGCCGCGGGTCCGGGGTGGCCGGGGTGGCCGGGGTGGCCGGGGTGGCCGGGGTGGCTGGGATGGCCGGGATGGCCGGGATGGCCGCGCGCGGAGCTGTTCCCCTACCCGCCCCTTCCCGAAACCGGGGCTCCACCCCGGACCCCGGTGCGCTCAAACGCCGCGCGGGCTGGGAGTGCGCTCAAACGCTGCGCGGGCTGGGAGTGCGCTCAAACGCTGCGCGGGCTGGGAGTGCGCTCAAACGCTGCGCGGGCTGGGAGTTCGCGGGCTGGGGGTGTGGAGGGTTTTCAGGTAGTCGTCCAGGGTGTGGTGCGGGGTCCAGGCCTGGGAGTGGGCGCGGGTCAGGTCCAGGACGACGGAGTGGGCCAGTTGGTCCACCGCGTAGCGGCTCAGGAGCGGTTCGCCGCCGCGGGCCAGGGCCTCCGCCGCGCGGGCGGCCGTACGGGCCAGGCCCGGCGGGAGGTGTCGGATGCGGGCCGTGATGCCGTGGGCGTGCAGCACCCGGCGTACGGTCGCATCGCGCGCGTAAGGTTCCGCGTCGGCCACGTTGTACGCGCCGGGCGCCCAGCCGGCGGCCGCGAGGGCCGCGTCGGCCAGGTTCTCCACCGCCGTCAGGCTGAGCAGGACGTCCGGGCCCGGGAGGAACAGCGTTCCCGCCCGCACCCGGGACACGATGCGGGGCAGCAGCGTCGTGTCCCCCGGCCCGTAGACGGCCCGCGGCCGGAGCACCACCGCCCCCGCGGCGAGGGCGAGCGCCTCGCCCTCCGCCTTGGTCCGCCCGTACGCGTTCAGCTGGCCGGTGCGCGGATGGTCCTCGCCGACCAGGCTGCGGTCCGGGCGCGGGTCGTACACGCTCGCGCTGCTGATCCACACCACCGGCCTGCCGCCGCTGTCGGCGGCGGCCCGCAGCAGCCGCTCGGTGCCGCCGACGTTGACCGCGTGCATCTCCGCCTCCGCGGGCGACCCGGGCGCCGGGTCGCCGACCGCCGCCGCGCAGTGCACGACGACGTCCGCCCCGGCGAGGTCCGGCAGGTCGCGGGCGGCGTCCCAGAACCGGTGCTCCCCGACGGGGCCGGGCCTGCGGCCCACGCACACCACCTCCGCCCCGCGGGCGGCGGCCGCCCGGGCCACGTGCCCGCCGCAGAAGCCGCTCGCCCCCGTCACCGCGATCCGGGTCATGCGCCCGCCGCCTTCACCTTGAGGACCCGCCAGCCGGGCAGGGCCGCCCGCCGGTCCACCCGGGCCCGGACGACCCGCGGCCGGTACGGGGCCAGCGCCGCCAGGACGTCGGCCAGCTGGGCCCGGGCCAGCCGGGCACCGGGGCAGGCGTGCGGGCCGGCGCCGAACACCAGGTGGGCGTCGGCCGGCGCGGCCGGATCGAGGGCGTCGGGGTCGCGCCGGTGCGCCGCGGCGGCATGCCGGGCGACCAGCAGCAGCCGGTCGCCCCCGCGGACCGGGCAGCCGCCGACGCTCCCGTCCGCGGCGGCCACCCGCGGCAGCACCGGCGAAGCCGCGGTCACCCGCAGCAACTCGTCGGCCAGCCGGGGCAGCAGCGCCGGGTCGGCGGCCTGCTCCCACAGCCCGGCCTCGGCACACCAGGCCACGGCCCGGGGCAGCGCGGCAACGGTGGTGTTGACGGCAGCCACCGCCACCATCGCCGCCAGCGCGCCCTGCACCGGCGGTGCTTCCGCGCCCGGGGTTCCGCTGCCGCCCAGCAGGTCCTGGAGGGTGCGGGCCGCGCGGGCGGCGGTGGCTGCCGCGCCCGGGCGGGGCAGGCCCGGGAGGTGGTCGCGGACCGAGGCGGCCGCCGCGTCGGCGGCCGCGCGGGCCAGCGTCGCCGGATCCGCGTCCGTGCCCAGGAGCTCGCAGACCACCGACCCGGACAGCTCGCGGGCCAGGGCCACCAGGTCCACCTCGCCGCCCGCGGCGAGCGGCGCGAGCCGCCGCTCCAGCAGCGGCCGCCACCGCGCCCGCAGTTGCTCCACCCCGGCCGCGCCGAGCCCGTCGGCGAGGGAGCGCCGGTCCGCCCGGTGCCCGCTGCCCTCCTGGTCGAACAGGACGCCGCCGCCGGGGGAGCCGGACCCCGCCAGCGCCTCGCGCGCCGCGCCGCCCGTGGTGCCGGCGGCCGTGCGGTCGAGCGGGAGCCGTGTCAGGGCCTCCCGGTAGGCGGCCGCGTCATGGACCAGCAGGGTCCGCCCGAGCCGCCGCACTCCGCGCCCGCGCCGTGTCGCCGCGAGCAGCCCGAACAGCAGCGGGTGGCTCCGCAGGTACACCCGCCGGTCCTGCCGCCGGGCACGCCGGGCACGCCGGGCCGCCGCAGCGTCCCCGCCGACGGTGCCGGGCCGGGCCGCCGCCCCGTGCCCGTCGGCCGCGCCGGGGCGCGGCGCCTCCGATGTGTGGGCCGCCGCGTCCGCGCCCGCTGCCGGGCATTGCGCCGTGGCGGCCGGCGCCTGCACCTCAGCAGGCGCGGGCCGTCCGTCGGGCGGCGGGGCGGTCGGGTGCCCCGGGGCGGTGGGGGTGTTCATCGGGCGGCCCCGAGGCGGGCTGCGGCCAGGGCGGCGGCTGCCGCGCGGTCGGGTTTGCGGGACCGCCCGGACAGTGGGACTTCCGCGAACAGCACCGCGTCGGGCCGGGCGGAGCCCATCCGCCGCAGCGGATCCGCGAGCGCGGCCCGCAGTTCCGGTACGGCGGCCCCGTGCCGCGGCTGTACGACGGCGACGAGCCGCTCGTCGCCCGCCGCCTCCGCGGTCCCGGCGGCCGGGACGCCGACGAGTACGGCCAGCTCCACCCCCGGCACGTGCAGCGAGGGCTCGTACAGGCCCGGGTAGATGTTCTCGGCGCGGCGCAGCACCATGTCCTTCGTCCTTCCCTCCAGCACGATCCGTCCCGTCCCGTCCAGCCGGGCGCGGTCCCCCGTCCGCACCCACGGGTCGGGCTCCTCGCCGAGGTAGCGGTCCCGGGCGGCCGCCCCGGCCAGCAGGAGCTGCCCGTCCTCGTCCGTCTTCGCCGCCACCCCCGGCAGCGGGGCGCCCACCAGGTCGCCGGGGCCGTCGTACGCGGCCTTCTCCGCGGCCTCCACGGCGGCGGCCGGGAAGAGCTCGGTCAGCGCGTACACCCCCCAGGCCTCGGCCGCACCCGCAGCCCTCACCCGGCCCAGCAGTTCGGCGCCGGCCGGGGCCGAGCCGGTCCACACCCGGCCGTGGAACCGGGCGTCCGCCCGCAGGGCGTCGCGTAGTTGAGGGGGTGTCAGGTAGGTGTCGGCCGGCTTCAGGCGGTCCAGCTGCCGGGCCAGCACCCGAGGGGAGCGGGCGGGGAGGGCGACGGGGGCGCCGCGGGTGAGTGCGGGGACGAGTACGAAGAACGTGCCCCCGAGCACCGGCCGGCAGCCGTGGCCGTCATGGCCGTCGTAGCCGTCGTGGCCGTCGTGGCGGAGGCTTCCGGAACCCGTCGGTACTCCGGATCCCGCGAACAGGGTGCTCACCGTCTCCATCCCCGCGGCCAGGCTCGCCCGGGTGTGCACCACGGCCCGCGGCTTCGAGGTGGTCCCCGAGGTGAACACGATCACCGCGTCGGCGTCCCCCGTCACAGCGGCTCCGCGGCCCGCCGAGCCCGTCGGCCGGGGCGCCCGCAGGTCCAGCGCAGGGGCGCACCCCGGCAGCCGCGGCCCGACCGTGGCCACGGGCCCGCCGAGCGCGGCCAGGTCGGGCAGTGCGAGCCGGGCCCTGCGGGCCAGCGGCCGGGCCCATCCGGCGACGGCCTGCGCGGTGGCGTCGGCCACCACCAGCGAGGGCCGGGCCAGTGCCAGCCGGGCGCGCAGCACGTCGGGCCCGGCCCCGGGGTCGAGGACGGCGCCGCGCAGCCCGAGCCGCCACAGGGCGAGCAGCAGGGCGAGGGCCCGCGGCCCGGGCCGGACGGCGACGCCGACGGTGTCCCCGGGGCGCAGCCCCCGCGCGTGCAGGGCGGCGGCGTACGCGTCGGCCAGGTCGGCGAGTTCGCCGCAGCGGGCCCGTACGCGGGGCGCGCCCGTACGGGTGGCGGTCAGGACGGCCGGCCGGTCGGGGCGGCTGCGCAGCGCGTGGTCGAGTCGGTCGAGCATCAGCGGGGGTCGTCCGTTCCGTGAGGGCCGCTGCCCTGGTCGAGGTACCAGCGGGCGGTGCCGAGGATCCCGTACGCCCGCAGCCGGCGCGTGGAGTTCTCCACGACCATGGACCGGCAGCGGCTGATGCGGTCGGTGTGGCGGCGTACGGCGTTCAGGAAGAGCCGGTCGGTGGGCGACGGGCGCCGCGGCATGCCGCCGACCGCCAGGTACAGCTCGGCGGTGACGGCCATGTTGTTCCCGGCGTGCATGCGGTACGGGGCCCGGAACTCGCCCCGCCGCACGTGCTCCGGCCGCAGCCGACCGAACAGCGCCGCGAGGGAGACCAGCGCGGCGAACCCGGCCCGGCCGACCGGCCCGTGCTCGTCCCGCCGGGCGGTGATCCGCCCGCACACCAGGCCCGGCCGGGCCGTCAGCGCGGCCCGCGCGGCGCCCGCCCAGCCGGGCCGGGGGATGCAGTCGGCGTCCGTGCGGGCCAGCAGGGTCGCGCCCTGCCCGATGGCGTACCGGAAGCCGGTGTCCACGGCGGAGCCGACGCCCTTCTCCGGCTCGTCCAGCACCCGCACGGGGAAGGGGGCGCCGGCCGCGAACTCCCGGGCGATGTCGCCGGTCCGGTCCGTGGAGGCGTTGTCGACGACCAGCAGCGTGAAGTCCCGGTCGTGCTGTGCGGCGAGCGCGGCGAGCGTGTCGGGCAGCCGGGCCTCCTCCTGGTGGGCGGGCAGCACCACCCACAGCGCGTGCCCGCCCCCCACGCCCACGCCACCGCCCACGACGCCGCCCACGTCACCGCCCACGCCGCCGCTCACGACTTCTCCCAGACCATCGTCATGATGCTGATGCCGCCGCCCAGCCCCACGCACAGCACCCGCTCGCCCGGGGCGAGTCCGGCGAACACCCGGTCCAGCTGGACCCCGATGCTCGCGCTCGCGATGTTCCCGAGCTCGGGCACCGTCACCACCAGCTTGTCGGCCGGTACCCCGGTCAGTTCCGCGAACCGCTCCAGGTAGGGCACCGTCACCTGGTGCACCAGCACCTTCGCGACGCCGTCCCAGTCGAGGCCGGTGCGGTGCAGGGTCCGGTCGATGACCGCCGTGCCCACCTTCTCGAACACGCCCCGCAGTTCGTGCCCGTCACCGCGGAAGTAGGTGTACGCGTCCCCGCGCGGGTGCCGCGACCCGCCGCCCGGGATGCCCCCGACCTCCCAGTGCTCCGAGTGCGTCTCGGTGTCCACGTCGAGGATCCCGCCGCGCTCCACGGCCTCCACGACCACCGCCGCGCCCGCGTCGCCGAAGGTGTACCCGGCGAAGCCGTCGCGCAGCTCGGCGAGGCTGCCCGGCGCGTACTGCACGGCCCGGCTCGGGGTCTCCCCGGTGACGACGAGGGCCCGCCGGGCCCGCCCGGCCAGGATCATCGCCCGGGCGAGGTCGATGCCGTTGACGAAGCTGTTGCAGGCGTTGGTGACGTCGAGCGCGTGGGCCCGGGTCCCGAGCTCCGCCTGCACGATGTGCGCGGTGGCCGGCTCGACCATGTCACGGGACGCGGACGCGAACAGCAGCAGGTCGATGTCGGGCCCGGTGAGCCCTGCCGAGGCCATCGCCCGGCGGGCCGCGCCGACGGCGAGCGTCGACGCGTACACGCCGGGGCCGGCGACCCGGCGGGTGCGGATCCCGGTGGCCTGCGTGAGCAGCCTCGGCGGCAGCGCGAGGCCGCTGCGCCGCGCCACCTCCTGCTGGAGGGACTCCGAGGACAGGACCTCCTCGGGCAGCACGCTGCCGACGGCGGTGATGCCGGCGGCGCGGGGCTGCGGTCCGTACGACTGAAGGAACATGCCCTCACGATGGCAAGGCGCCCGCGGCCCGGGCCTGAGTACGGATGCTCAGATCGCACGCGTGTGCGCACCGTCCCGCCTGAGTACCCGGCCCCGCTGATCATGCCCAACGGGGGGACAGGCGCGGCCTGTTTTCGTAGGGTGAGGACCGAGGGGCAGAGGAGCCGAGGGGCCGAGGTCCGAGGGACCGGGGCCCGAGGGTCCGAGGGCCGAGGGGTCGACCACGGGAGGGCGCGCATGAGCCAGTTGGCCACACGCCGGTTACCGCAGCTGGCGCAGTACCGGACCGACGCGGTGACCCGCCACCTGTGCGCGGGCGCCCACCTCGACGAGGACTTCGCCCGCGAGGTCGACATCGAGCTCACCGAGGACCGGCTGAACGCCATCGGCCTCACCCTCGGCATCGACCTGATCGCCCTCGCCCGGCACGCCCGCGCCGCGGTCCGCCGGATCGACGTCCGGGACCGGGTCCTGGCCTGGATCTGCGCCGTCTGCGTCTGGGCGGCCGTGCCCGCCCTGCTGTACGCGGCGGCCGCCGGCCCGGCGGGGCTCGGCTACGCGGCCGGACTGGCGATCGTCCTCGGCTACGGGAGCGCCTGGTGGCTCGTCCACCGCACCGAGAGCGAGGCCCGCGGGGCGGCGCTCGCCGTCGAGCACGGCTCCGACCGGGCCGCCGGCCTCGCCCCGCCGGTCGAACCCGAGGCGGAACAGCGGCTCCTGGAGCAGAAGAAGGCCAACGTCGTCCCGTACACGGCGAGCGCCGAACGCACCAACCCCTTCGTCGGCAGCGGCTCGAAGCTGAAGGAGATGGTGTGGCAGCCCATCGACGTCAGCCGGCCCGCCGACGACCCGGCAGGCGGCGGCAAGCTCACCGTCAAGCCGTTCGACGCGATCGACCTGCACACCTTCGTCGCCCGCGAGATGGAGAACATCGCCGGCCTCAAGGGCCTGCGCGCCCGCAACCGGCTGTACGTGATCGGCAACCACGTCCCGTACGTCACCGAACTCCTCCCGGACCGGCTGGGCATGCCCCGCTCCCAGATCCCCAAGCAGCTCGTCCAGGCGGGCCTGGTCCAGTCCGGCGCCGGCATGCGCACCTACCTCAGCCTGGAGCGCGCCGGCGAGGGCGGCCGCGCCATCGTCTCCATGCACCTGCGGGCCCGCCTCCAGCACCCGAGCCTCACCTGGGAGGTGTCGGCGTACGGGATACCCCCGCTGCAGGCCCGCTTCGACCGGGTGAACCAGCTGCCGGTGGACGGGTTCGAACGCTGGTGGAGCCTGGTCTCGTACGCGACCGGCGCCACCCTGTCCCTGCTGCTGGGCGCCCCCGGACGGGTCTGGCGCCGGTCGTCGGAGCGGCGCCGGCGGGCCCGCACCCTGGAGAAGTGGCGCCGCGAGATCGACAAGCGGCACCTGCTGTACGACTACGGGGCCGCCGACAGCATCCGCGAGCGGGTCTCCGACTGGAAGCAGCTGGGCTTCTCCGAGCGCACCGACTCGCAGGACTTCCTGCAGCGCCTCCAGCAGGGCGTGCTGATAGCGACCGAGCGGTTCCTGAAGGACCACAACGTCGACACCAGCTCCTACGACCAGGCGCAGCAGGTCATCAACACCCACACCTACAACTTCCAGGGCGACATCCACGGCCCGGGCAACTACGGCCAGGGCGGCGTCATCAACGGCCCCGGGCCGGGCCCGGGCGGCCAGGGCCCGTCGCACCCCTGAGCCCCGACATCCGCAGCCCCTGACGTCCGCAGCCCCGAGACGTCCGCAGCCCCCGACATCCGCAGCGCGAGGAGAACCGCATGGGCGGCAACTACACCTTCAACGGCAACATCAACGGCCCCGCCAACTTCGGGGACAACGGCGTCATCAACGTCGGGCAGCAGGACGCCGCCGAGCGGACCCTCCGGCTGGCGACCCAGCTCGCCCAGTGGCTCCGCGACGAGGGCGCCGCCCCGGCCCGCGTCGAGGCGGCGGAGGTCCTGCGCGGCGAACTGGACCGCGCCGTACAGGAGCGCCGCCCCGCCGAACCGGGCCTGATCCGCCGCTCCCTGGAGACCATCACCCTGGGCCTGGGCGCGGGCAGCAGCGGCTTCACCCTCGCCCAGGAGATCAGCCGCCTCCTCACCGGCAGCTGACCCGGGGTCGGCTACCGGGCGCGGACGACGGCGCGGGCGCCGCCGAAGTCGAGTTCCAGGCCCGAGCGGAGCGGGACCGTCTGGCCCGGGTCGATGCGCTGGGTGGTGCCGTCCGCCCGGGTGCCGGTCCATGTGCCGGCCGACCGGTTGGCGAGGCCGAACCGGCCCGGCTTCTGCGGGTGTTCGGTGAGCTGGGCGACGAGGGTCGTGTCGCCGTAGTCGTGCCGGGCCGGCTCGGGGGCCAGGTGGTGCGCCTGCACCCGCGAGGACCGGTGCAGCAGGATGTGGTGCTCGGTGCGCGGCGGGGGAGTGGTGAGCACCAGCCGGGGCGGCAGCACCAGCGTGTTCCGGCAGCCCCAGCAGGCCCCCGGCGTGGATGAGCGCGGCTCGGTCATGTTCTGCCGCCCGCAGTGCGCGCACTCCACCACCGCGTCGTACACGGCCCGCAGGGTGTCCCGCCACTGGCCTTCCCGGATCCGGGAGGCAGGGTGGTGCAGGCCCGTGGTGAAGTTCTGCGTGAACAGGTCCCGCAGCGAGGCCGGCGCCGCCGCCCAGGTGGCCAGCACCGTCTGCTGCTCGCCCGGGTCGGGGGCGTTGGACGTGTCCTGCGGGTCGAAGACGAACAGCGGCTGCCTCCCGTACAGCTTGCGCTCGGCGGCCTCGTCCAGGCAGTGGATCGCCAGCTCCCGCCGCCCCTTGAGCGGGTGGTGGTTCATCAGCAGCATGAACAGCAGCACCGACAGGGAGTGCAGGTCGGTCTGCGTGCCGGGGGTGGCCCCCGGGTCGCCGCGCACCAGTTCGGGCGCCATGAACTCCATGGTCCCCGAGATGCCGGTGCTGTCGCCCTCCACCACCGCGTTGTCGTTGTCGCAGACCAGCACGTCGCCGGTGGCCGGGTCGAAGAAGATGTTGCCCCAGGAGATGTCCCGGTACGCGATCCCCTTCGAGTGCAGCGCCTGGTACGCCTCCACCGTGTACAGGCAGGCCTTCAGCAGGGCCCGCGTCGAGGTGCGCAGCTGCCGCCGGAACAGCAGGGGCAGGCCCTTGAACCGGTCCGGCCGGATGTCCATCAGGTACCCGAAGCCGCCGCGCCCGTCGGCCACGAAGTCCAGCGGCCACAGGAAGCGGTCGTCGTCGAAGCCGCGGCCCACCAGCTGGCGGACGATGGCCTCCTGCGCGGGCGTCGCGCACGCCGGGTAGTACCACTTGAGAGCCTGGTCCCCGGCCGGGGTCCGGACCCGGTAGACCTCCCCCTGGCCGCCGGCGCCGAGCAGGTTGAAGACGTCCACGGCCGTGCCGCTGTCGGTCGTCAGCCGGGTACCGCTGTCGAGCATGCCGCTCATGTTCCACTCCCGTGCGGGTCTTCTGTCGTTGTGTCGGGGCCGGAGTCCGCCACTCCTCCTGTGGCACGTTCCGCGGTGCCGTCGGGTGCCACGGCCGCCCCGGCTGCCACAGCCGCCTCGGTCGCCGCAGCAGCAGCCTCGGCTGCCTCGGGTGCCGGCGGCGTGGGCAGCGCCGGCACCGCCGCGGCCGTGTTCCAGGCGGCGACCAGCGTGGTGTCGTCGCCCGAGTGCTGCGAGGCCCTGCCCAGCCACTCGGGCAGCACGGTCCGGACGGCGGCCGCGCCCTCCGCCGCCAGCCGGTCGTCCAGCCCGGCCATGAACTGCAGGAAGCCGCGGTCCGAGGCGAAGCTCTTGGACAGCCCGTCGGTGGAGACCGCGACCAGCCGGGGCGTCCGGGAAGGGTCCGTGACCGGCGCCCAGTGGGTCCGTACGCGCAGCCACGCCTCCGGGGTGCACAGCGACTCCGTCTCGTCGCCCAGGTCGGCCTCCGCGGGCGCCAGCGGCACGCTCACCCGCCCGTCGTCCCCCACGACGGTCAGCTCGCCGTCGCCGAGCTGCCAGGCCGCGAAGACGCGGGGCGTGAGCACGGCGCCGACGAGGGTGCTGCCGTACAGCAGCAGCTTGCCCTCGTCGGTCAGGCCCGGCTCCTCGTGGGAGCTGGTCCGCGCCCAGTTGCCGAGGACCCGCTCCCGCCAGGCGCTGACCAGCTGGCGCGGGAAGGTGTGCTCGGCGTAGTGCATCAGCCAGGCCAGGCTGGGCGGCCGCTCGTCGCCGCGCGGCCGGGCGAGGGCCCCGAACTGCCGGGCCTGCTCGACGAACAGGTCCACCGCGAACCGGGACCCCAGGTGGCTGCGGGCGTGCACCGCCGACCCGTGGCCGTCGGCCACGGCCAGGATCAGCGGCTCCTCGTCGGTCCCGAGTCCCAGGGCGTCGCAGTAGTCCTGGTTGCGGGTCTTGTTGACGCCCTGCACGCTCTGGCGGAGCGTCTCCCACAGGGTCTCCCACCACGTCTCCCGCAGCGCTCCCGGCGGGACGGGTGGCGGCACGGACGGCGGCTCGGAGGGCGGCTCGGACGGCGGCTCGGGTGACACGGGGCCGCTCACCACACGTCGTCATCGTCGTCGTCGAGCACGGGCGGGGCGTACGGCGGCTGCTTGACCATGCCGTCCCCGGCGCCCGCCACCGGCTGGGAGGCCGCCTTGACCGCGGCCGTCGACGCCCAGCGGATCGCCGCCGCGAGCTGCTTGGGGCTGTTCGCGTCGAGCGGCTGGAGCTCCGGATTGCCGAGGAACTCCTGCAGCACGGTGCGGTCCGCGTCCGCGCCGATCGCGATGGCCACCCGTACGGCCTTGCGCCCCCACGGGGTCGCGTCCACCGCCCGCAGACCCGCCTTCCAGTCGTCCGTCGGCACCCCGTCGGAGACGAGGGCGAGGACCGGCTTGAGCGCGCGCTGCGGCATCGGCGGGGTGTCCAGCTCCCGCGCCACCAGGTGCAGGGCGTCGCCCAGATTGGTCATGCCGTCGACCTGGACGTCCTGCCAGGTGAAGGTCTCCACCGGCACCGGGTCCTGGTGGTGCCAGCGCGCGGTCGTGGAGAACGTCATCGTCCGCAGCAGCAGCTGGGCCGCCGGATTGTCCTGCGCGACCGAGCGCATCTCCGGAACGGCCTCTCTGATCGCGTAGTTGAGCTGGCCGATCTTCTCGCCCTGCATCGAGTACGAGCAGTCGAGCAGCCAGATGAAGTGGACCGGCCGGTTCGCCATCGGCCCGCCGGGGATGTCACTCACTGCTGATCTCCTTCAACTCCCCAAGCCATTGGGGTACGTAGTGCACCAGCGCCGCCAGCCCGGCGGCGGCCGTCATCGCGACCGCCACCACGAGCAGGGTCAGCATCAGCCGCCGCCCCCGCACGATCTGCGGTGTCACCATGGGGTGTTGCTCCTTCCCGCGACCCTAGCCAGTCGCCCCCGCCCTCGTCACAGGCTTGATCGATTCGGTGTGCCGCGGTCGGCGGAACCACGCGGCCGGGGCAGCCGCGCCAGCTGCTTCAGCCCCGGCGGCCGTCCCCCGCGGGGCGGGCCGCCCGGGCTGCCGGCCGCGCCGCGGATCCGCAGCCCCGTCCGGGCCAGCAGCCACAGCACCGGTTCGGCCGCCCGCAGCTGCTCCGACTCCAGGGCCCCCGCCCCGGTGGCGGCGCGGGCGCTGACCGCCCAGAAGCGGGCCGCGGCGAAGTCGTGGCCCAGCGACCGCACCAGGTCGCCCAGTCCGATCTCCTCCAGCCAGGCGTCCACCGGCCCGTCCCCGGGCCGGGGCAGCGAGTCCAGCCGGTCCAGCACGTCCCGCTTGGTCACGACCGCCGCCACGCCCAGGCGCCGCCGCCGGCCGCCCAGGCCCTGCAGCTCGCCGGTGAAGCCCTCGTACATCTCCACCGGGCCCAGGTCGGCGGGCCGGGCGGACACCGCCAGCGGCCCGTCGCCCGCGCGCAGGGAGCGGCGTACCACGGGCGAGGCCAGCACGTCCGCGACCAGCAGCACCCCGTCGGCGTGCGCCAGGTACTGCTGGCGGCGGGTGGTGTCCGCGTCCCGCAGGGACTCGCCCATCGGGTCGTACACGTACAGCAGCCGCTGCCGCCGCAGCAGCCGCCCGCGGCCCTTCCCGACCAGCAGCATCAGTGCCCGCGGCTGCCCGCCCTGGGTCTTCAGCGCCCAGCCCGCGGTGTCCACCTGGCGGCCGAGGGCGGTGGCCTCGTTCCGGTCGGCGGGGGAGGCGTATTCGACGGTCAGCCCGGACGTGCGCGTCCAGGCCCCCAGCCCGTCCAGCACGGCCGCCAGCAGCATCGTCTTGCCGGCGGAGGTGCCGCCGACCAGCGGCAGGTGCACGACCCGCGTCGTGCCGACGGCCTTCGGCAGCTCCCGGTCGCAGTGCGGGCAGCGCGCGGCGAGCCTGCTCCGCCCGGCCGCCGCGGTCGTGGGCAGCGCCCGCCCGCAGCGGCAGACGTGCCGCACCACCCCGTACCGGCCGGCCCGCAGCTCGCGGTGGGCCGCACGGCAGTCCGGGCACACGTACACGGCCAGCGGGAACGGCCGGTAGCAGCCCGGGTACGGGCACTTCATGCGGATGCCGCGGACCAGCTTCCACAGCCGGTCCGCGCCCCGCCCGGCCAGCACCCCGGCCAGCACGACCGCCGTCACCAGCACCAGCTGCGCGGCGAACGCGACCGCGATCCCGGCCAGCAGCACCCACGCCAGCAGCGCCGACAGCACCGCGGCCAGCGCCATCCCGGGCGCGATCAGCCGCAGCACCAGGCGGGCGATCCAGTGCTCGGCCTCCTCCCCGGTGTAGCCGCTGCAGCCGTGGAGCAGCCGGTTGCGGACGACCTCGTCCAGCCAGTGCCGGGTCAGCAGGTACCACACCAGCTCGACGGCGGCCTTCCCGGCCCCCGCCGTGTCGACCCACATCTGCAGGGCCCAGTAGGCCGTTTTCGTCGGCTCCGCCCCGGGGGGCGGGGCGGCGATCCGCGGGTCCGGGGTGCCGGGGACGCGGGGGCCGAACGCGGACGCGGCGGCCTGCAGCGCCAGGGCCAGGAACCGCCACAGCCCGTAGCCTGCGCACACCGCCACCCCGATGGCCCCGGTGGCGTACAGGACGATCTGCAGGCCGAGTTCGGGGGTCACGGCAGCTGCCCGTCCTTCCCGTCGATGCCCCGGCCGCCGCCCCGGCGGCCGTCCGTGCCGGCGGCGTGGGGCGGGCCGGGCGGGTCGGCCGGGCCGGGCGGGCCGGCCGGGCTGCCGGGGACGATGGGCCCGCCGCCCCCGCCGCGGGGCGGCGGATCGGCGGGAGCGCCGCCCCGGCCGCCGCCCTTCGCGGCGCGCCGCGTCCCCCGGCCCGCCCCGGTGAAGCGGTCCCGCAGCCGCCCGAAGGCGCCCGGCCGCTGCCAGCCGCGGAACTCCTGTGCCCAGCGCCCGCCGAGCCGGCCCAGCGCCTCCTCCAGGTCCGCGAGCCCGTCCGGCGGCAGGCCCCGTACGACCGGCCGCATCACCCCGTCCAGGAGGTCCGTGCGGGCCTCCTGCCACACCGGGCCCGCCTGCGGCTGGGAGGACCAGGTCGCGAAGCACTCGGCCGCGTAGCCGGGGTCGAAGCGGAGCCGGTCCACGACCCGCGGGTCGCGTGCGGCCTGCCGGTACGCGGCCAGCAGCGCCGCGTCGTTGCTCTCGATCAGGGCCCGCAGCTCGCTGTCGGGCCGGTCCTCGGCCGTCAGCAGCCGCGCCGCCACCGCCCCGTAGGCGTGGTCCCGGGCGGCGGCCGACGGGTTCAGCGTCCCCAGGTCCAGGGCCTGCCGCACCCAGCCCGGCCCCGCCGCGCCCGCGCGCAGGTTCCGGGCCAGCTCCAGCATCAGCAGCGACGGCCGCAGTGCGGCCGGGAGTTCGGCCGCGAAGTGCCGCAGCAGCTCCGGGGCCAGCTCCTCCGCCGCCCGGTCCTCGGCCGGGGCGTCCACCGCCGCCCGTGCGAGCAGCTCCCAGGTGCCGGCCTCCCGGTGGGGCCCGGGGCCCGTCGACGTGAGGAGCAGCCAGGCCTCGCGCGCGCCCGGCGCCCCGTCGGGCCACACCAGCCGCATCGCGGTCCGCAGCACCAGCGGCTCCGCCTCCAGCGGGACACCGGCCGCCTGCACCAGGCCGGTCAGCGCCCGCACCCGGTCCCCGCCCGGCTCCGGCCCCCGCGCGCACATCCGCAGGTGCGGCAGGGCGTCGGCCACCGCCAGCCGCAGCGGGGTCCGGGCGAACACCCGGGCCGCCGCGGCCGGATCGCCCGCCGCGAGCCCGTCCAGCCGGTCCAGGACCAGGGCCCGCAGCCCGGGCATCCCGTCCAGCGCGGCCCGCACCGGCTCCCCGTACGTCCCCTCCGGGTCGGCGATCAGGGCCCGCGCCAGATGCCGGGCCACCTCCGGCAGTACGTCGCCGCTGTCGATCCCGAGCTCGGCGCCGGCCCGCAGCAGGCCCACCCGGTCCGCCGGCCGGCGCTGCGGGTCCGTCAGCGCCGCCCGCAGCTCCGGCCCCAGCTCCGCGCCGAGCCGCAGCCGGGCCGCCTCGCCCAGCAGCCCGGCCGGCGGGACGGCGCCGCCGGAGCGCACCGCCCGGGCCAGGGCCGCCGCCGCGAGCGGCTCGGTCACCGCCACCGGGGCCCACCCGGCCAGGGCCGCCAGCAGCCGCCCGCACGCGGCGGCCTCCGCGGCCTCCGCGTCCGCCGTGGCCTCCGCGTCCGCAGCAGCCGCCGTGGCCGCAGCCTCCCCGGCCGCCTCGCCCGCGTACCCGCTTCCGTCCGCCGGGCGGCCCAGGGCCGCGGCCAGCGCGTGCAGCCGTCCGCCGTCCAGCCGTCCGCCGTCCAGCGCCTCGCGGTGCCCGGCCGCCCAGTCGGCTGCCGCCGCCCGGCCCGCCGGGTCCAGCGGGACGCCGGCCGCCAGGGCGAGCGCGGCCAGCGGCCCGGCCGCGTACGGCTCGGCGGACAGCCGCCGCACCTCCGCGAACAGCTCCTGCCGCCCCGCCCGCCAGATCCGCGCGGCGGTCTGCGCCCACGCGTCGGCGGCGGGCGCGGGAGCCGCCGCCCGGGCGGCGTCGTACACCCGGTAGCGGTGCTCCTGCCCGGCCAGGCCCGTCCCGTCGTCCGGCAGCACGCCGATGATCTGCTGCCGGGCGAGCTGCGGCCGCCGCGTGTACGTGGTGAAGGTCAGCCACTGGCCCCGCTGGTGCGGCAGCACACTGCACGCCAGCATGATCCAGCGGGCCGCGGCCTCGCTGTCCGGCTCCACCACGACGATCTGCGGGGCCGCGGGATCCTCGCCGAGCCGGCGCACGTCCGCGAAGAACCCCGCCAGCCACGGCCCCCGGGCGCCCACGAACGCCGCCAGCGCCTCCCGGTCCAGCGGCCCCGGCACGGGCACCGACGCCAGGGGCGGCAGGGGCGCCCCGGGCGGGGGGCTCTCGTCGGCCCACTGCGGGGACCCCCACGAGGTGATCGGCAGCGGCCCCTCGGCCGGCCGGTCCGGCCCGGCGGGCTGCGGCAGGTGCACGGCGTGCGCGTGGAAGTTGCCCCAGCGGCCGCTGTAGTCCGCGCCCGTGTACACGGAGCGGGCCAGCAGCCGGCTGCCGTCGCCGAGCACGTTCAGACTCAACGCCTGCGGGAAATCCGGCAGTTGCTCCGGGCCGGGGCGCGGCGGCGCGTCCCGGGGCGGCTCGTACCCGATCAGCTGCTCGGCCTCCCGCAGCAGCGACACGGGCACGCCTGGGCTGACCGCGGTGAACCGGAAGCCCGAGCCGTCCGGGCCGGGCGGCGCCGAGGTGTAGTGCAGTTGCGCGAGGCTCACGCCGCTCCTCCCGATGCGGTACGCCGGCTGCTGCCGCCCGCGGCCGCACTGCCGGCCGGGGTCCGCCGCAGCAGCCCGCCCAGCCCCAGCAGCCACAGCAGCGGGTCCTCCACGCGCAGCGGCTGCGGACCCGACTTCGGGGCGTCGGACGGGGACTCCGCGGGCGGCGGGGAGCCCAGCGCCGAGATCCCGAACAGCGACAGCTGCGCGAAGTCCCGCTCCAGCTGCCGGAACAGCGCCCCCGAGTCCCAGCTGTCGAGCAGGGCCCGCATCTCCTCGTGCACGGCCAGCCGGTCCTCGTCGTGGAGCACGCCGCCCGAGTGGTCGGCGTTGCGCCGCACCGGGGAATGCGGGCCCACCAGCGAGAACAGGGAGTCCGTCTTGGTCACGGCGACCGCCACCGGGGTGGTGACCCGGCCCCGGCTGCTGCCCCGGCCGTGGGCGCGCAGCTGCGCCGCGAGGTCGGCCGCGATCTGCTGCGGCGGGGTCTCCACGGTCGGCAGGGGCAGCCCGCCGTCCACGGGCAGCTGGTCCCGTACGGCCCGCATCTGCAGCGGGTCCACCAGCAGGATGATCCCGTCGGCCGCGGCCAGGTAGTGGGTGTAGCGGTCCATGGCCTCCGCGCTGCCGAGGTCCTCGCCGGCCGCGTCGAAGAACACGAGCGCGGTGTGCCGGCTGCCGTCGCCGAGCAGCCGGCGGCGCAGCGGCAGGCTCAGCCGGTACAGCAGCGGATCGTTGAAGCCGAGCGCCGCCGGTCTGGTCGCCCCGGGCAGCCGCAGCCGGTCGTACAGGTCCTCGGCCATCTCCCGGTCGCGGCGCTGGGTCTCGCCGCCCATCGCGGTGATCGACGCGCCGTACGCCCGGCCGACCCGGTTGCGGAGCTCGTTGATCAGCACGGAGACGTACGTGCTCTTCCCGGACGCCTTCGGGCCGAGCAGGGCGATGATCCGGGTGTCCTGGTCGCAGTAGTCGCTGGGGAAGTCGCTGTGGCAGCGCAGGCAGACCCGGACCGGGGTGGACACCCCGCAGCGGGGGCAGTCCGCGCGGGAGGCGCCGCCGCTGCCGAGGCGGCCGGCGAGGCCGCGCGGCCCGGGGAAGACCGGGCCGCGCAGGGTGAGTGCGGGCGGCACGCTCGGGCCCATGAACTCGGCCCACACGGTGTCGAGTTCGGCGGTGCAGGGTTTGCCCCCGCGGACCCCGGTCGCGGACATCTGGCAGCGGAAGGGCAGCCGGGCGGCGGAGGAGCGGTCGAAGCAGTAGGGGCAGACGACGGAGGTCATGTCAGCGGACCACCAGGGAGGTGAGGGAGGGCTCGTCGAGCCGGACGGAGGCGGCACGGCCGCCGAGGAGGAAACCGCGCACGGCATACGGGCCGGCGGCGGGCGGGTGGGGGGTGATCTCGCGCTCCACGGTCCCGGCGGCGGCGAGCTCGCTGCCGGTCACGCGGCACAGCTCGGCCCCGTCGGCGGGCCGGCGGGGGCGGGCCGTGCCGCCGCCCGCGCCCGCGACGAGGACGAAGTCGGGCAGGCCGACACCCGGGTCGCCGCCGGGCGCGAGCAGCGTGACGCGGAGCACGGAGGGACCGCGGCGCAGCCTCCGCCGCTGCCCGGGCAGCACCCGGTAGGCGATGGCGACGTCGGCGGGCAGCAGCACCTGCCCGGCGTCACCCGGGGCGGCCACCGTCGCGAGGGAACTGCGGGGGGCCGCGTACGCGGTGATCCGGACGGCACCCGGCCCGACCGGCAGCTCCAGCCCCTCGCGCAGGAACACGGCCCGCACGACGGGGTGCTCGACGGCCTCACCGCTGCCGTCGCCGGCTTCGGGCGTGATGGCGACGACGACCCGGCCCGCGTCGTCCGGCCAGTCGAAGGCGATGCGGGCCCGGCCGGGGGCGGTCCGGTGGGCGGTGAGCCCGGCCACCGGCCGCGGCGCCTCGACGGCGGTACTCGGCCCGGCCAGGGCGCGCGCCCCGAGCACGGCCACGGCGCTGACGGTGGCCAGCGTCCCGGGCGGCGGGTCCGCGACCCCGGCCGCGTCCACCCAGGGCAGCGCCGGCGGCAGCCCGTCGGCCGCCAGCTCGGCCCCCTCGGCGGGCGCGTCGCCGGGCCACTGCACGATCCGTACGTCGGCCCCCGCACCCCCCGTCCAGTGCAGCCGCAGCCCGCCGCCGTCCCGCGCCCGCGCCCCCAGGCCCACCACGGGCTCCGGCCACGCATGCACGGTGGCCTCCCCCTCGACCCCGAGCGACAGCACGTCCCCGCGCGGCCCCGCGTACCGCGCCCGAACCCGCACGGCATACCGCCCCACGGCCACTCCGCCGACCCGTACGCCCTCGCCGACGCCGTCGGCTGCGTACGCGCCGGCCCCGGCGCCGGCCGTCCCGCGCCCGGGCTCGGGGCCGTATGCGACAGCCCGGTTCGCGACTCCCGGACCGAGGCTGTCGGCCGCCCCCGATGACGCGTTCCCGGAGGCCGGATGTCCGGCGGTGGCGCTCCCGGCCGCGGTGAAGCCGGGCATGACGGACCCGTGCGGCACGATCCGGCCGTCGGGCCCGGTCACGGTCACCTCGACCCCGACCGCCCCGGCGGGGCGCAACCAGGAGGCCTCGACCCGGGCGCGCCCGTCGGCGAGCACCAGCCCCTCCACCTCCGGCGCAATCAGCACCACCGCACTGACCAGCGGCCCCACGTCTCCGGCTGCACCGCCGTCGCCGCGGGCAGGCGTCTCCGGGCCGGTCGCGGGGGAGCCGTGCCCGCTGACCGGGCCCGCAGCCGCAGCGGCACTCCGGGCCGCACTGCCGGGTGTGGCGGGGGCGTGGCCATGGACCGGTGTCCCGCGGCCTGCTCCGGCGGCGGAATGCGCGTCGGCCGCGCCCGAGGACGGAAACGCGCCTCCGGATGCGGTGGTGCCGTCGGCCCCGGTCCCGGAGGCGCGGGCGGCAAGGCCGGGGTCCGGCGGTGGCGTGTCGCGGGGGAGGGCCACATACCGGACCTGGCGGCCCAGGGGGGCTTCGGGGTCGGTGACCGGGCCGGTCGCCGGATCTCCCGGGATCTCCGTCAGCGGAACGGTGAGCGGTTCGCCACGGACCAGCCTGACGATCCGCCAGGCCGCCCCGACCGGCCCGGCGGCCCCGGCCGGCCCGGAAGTTCCGGCAGGTTCGCCGGCCGCCGGTCCGGTGGTACCGGCCGCAGCCGTTTCGGCGTGAGTCGGAACGGCAGCTTCGGCAGGCCCGGCCGTTTCGTCGTCGGACGGGAGGTGCCGGAGCTCGACCCCCGCCGGCTTGAGGGTGGCCGTCAGGCGGCCGTGGGCCGGGGTGTGGGTGCGGACCAGGCCGCGTACGGCGCGCGGGCAGTCCCAGGCCAGGCGTGCGGCCCGGCCGTAGCGGGCCGCGGCCTCCTCCCGGTCCCCGCGGTCCTCGCAGTCCCGGGCCTCGTCCAGCAGCGCGTCCGCGTCGCGGACCCGTGCGGCGATCCGGGCGAGCCGGTCCGCCAGCAGCCGGTCCCCGCCCGCCGGCGGGAGCGCGGCCACGCAGAGCGCGGCGGCCCGGATCCGGCCCTGTGACCAGGCGTCCTCCAGGCTCTCGGCGGCGGCCCGTCCCGCCGCGTCCAGCCGGGCCCGCCCGGCCGCGGCCTGTGCCAGGGCGGCCGCCTCGGCGGGGTCGATCCCGAGGGCGGCGGCCGTCTCGGGCCGGTTCCCGCGGGGGTGGTCGTGCAGCAGCTGCACCAGCTGGTAGAGCAGGATCCGGCGCAGCGCGGCGGGATCCCGCTCCTGTATCCCGGCGAGCCGCTCGACGAGCGCCGCGGCCCCGGCTCCGGCGCGGGCCGCCACCGCCCCCCGCAGCACCGCCGCGCCCACATGGCGCCGCCGCCCCGGCCCTTCGACGGCGAAGATCCCGTCCAAGACGCGCAGCCGTCCGCCGGGCGGGACCAGTAACTCGCCCAAGTGGCCGATACCCAGGTCCTGTTGCGCGGCGAGGAGTTCCCCGTACCGCTCCACCAGCGGAGCGACCGGCAGGCCGGTGAGCGCCCGCGACAGCCCGAGGGCATGCCCGAAGCCGGCCCCCGTACCCGTCCCCGTCATGCCCCCGTGCCCCCCGTGCCGTGTGTCCGGAAGTCATTCCAGCAGATCCGGGCGGCCACCGGGAGTGCTTTGCGTCCTCCCGCCGCACCGCGGGGTGTCACGGGCTGCTCTCCGACCCGCACCCCGGGCCCGCTCCCCTCGGGGCGCCCCTCGGCTCCCCGTCACCTCCCGGTCCCGGTTCCCCCCTCGCCCGCATGGGTCTTCACGCAGGGCACCACCATCCAGGACACCGAGCACGTCGTCGTTCTGATGCAGGAGAACCGTTCCTTGGGCGGTTGAAGACTCCTGTGGTAGGACACGGGACCGGCCTGACCAGCAGGAAGCCCCGTCCGTGCGTCCGGGGAGGGCTCACGGACGGGGCTGTTGCGGAGTGGTTCCGCTCAGTGCTCGCGCCGCCGGACCGGGAGACGAGTGGCAGCGCTGCGCCACCACCACATGCCCCGGCAGGCAGGCAGCGAGAGGCCGAAGAACTCCCCGCACCGCGCGCACCACGGCAACCCGTTCTCAGGGTCGGTGGGGCACTCGGCGTCACAGCGGGGGCACTTCGCCACGGGACCTACTCTCACATGCTCAGGTCGTACTCTCCGGCCTTGACGGCGGCCGTCAGGTCGGCCCACTCGGCGGACGTGTACGTGACGACCATGTCCGGTCGGCCGCTGTCGCGCAAGGCGACGACGCCGGGGACGTTGGTCGCGACCTCGGGGCAGTTGTTCACCTTCGGATCACGGCACGCGGCCGTCTTGACGAACTCGAAACCGGGCAGTTCAGCGGACATCGGGTACTCCTCTCGGAGGACGTAACGGGGAAGCGGTCCCCGCGCCGTCGTGCACCCGCCCCCCCCGTCGTGCGTGTCGGCGTCCGGAACCGGGGGGCGGGAACCCAAGCGGCCCGACCTCGGGCCGCGATCACAGCGACAGTTGCAGTCCACGCGACGGTCGCGAGGACCACCACGAGGGTGCGCAGCAACCGCCTCACCCCTCGGCCCTCTCGGGGTAGAGCGCGCGCGGGCCCTCAGGGTCCTCCGTGAGGTCTGCGTGGGTCACCCGTTCAGGGATCGCCAACAGGCGCGCGGGCGGTCCGCGAAGCCTCGCAGGGGGTCACGCGGTCCGCCGGTACTTCTTGGCGCACTCGCGGTGCCGGTAGACGACAGTGGGCGGGCCGGACTGGCGTTCCAAGGTTCCCCGTCGGCAGGGCTCAAGGGCTCCGATCGGCTTGGTGCACTCGGGGCACGTCTCCCCGGTCGGCGCGAACGTCATGTACTCGTCCCTGCGTGCGTCCGTGTCCGCGGTCGTCCTGGTCATCCTCGCTGTCCCCTTCGTCTGTCTCGGCAACTCCGGCCGTCCGGCGTGCTCACTCAAGGCAACCGCACGACTACCGGCAGAGGTACCGTTGCAACAGCGCGAGGACTGAAGACCTTTAAGCGGGGGGTGGACGGCCGGTGACCAGTCGAGAGCCAAACCGAGGACTTGAGCGGCTGTACCGCGAAACGGGCTGGACGCTCCGTCAGTTCTCCCAAGAAATCAACAAGCTGGGAACCGGGCGAGGAACACCCCTCAAGTACCGCGAACCATCGGTACACCAGTGGCTTAAGGGGCACATGCCCAAAGACGACGTGCGCCCGCTGATCCTGGAGGCGCTGGCCAGGAAGTTGGGCCGCCCCATCACGAACAGCGAGGCGGGTTTCCCGACACCTCCCGCTGAAGAGTCCGGCCCGCTCCCCGGTACGGTTGAAGGGTTGCTGGACCTGGGGAGGCAAGACATGGACCCTTCGCGCCGGAGCGTGCTCGGAGTAGGACTGTTCGCCGTTGCCCTCACCGTGCCCAATTGGCCTGAGTTGGTCGGTCGAATGGAGGCGGTCCAAAAAGGCGGGACCCGGCGCTTCGGGATGTCCGACGTTCAATCGGTTATCGCCATGACGGAACGTCTCTCTGACATTGACGACCAGTTCGGCGGACGGACGGCGCGTCCGATGGCTGCCGCCTATCTCGTCAACACCGTTGCCCCCTATCTGCGCGCCGACGCTCCGGACCATGTCCGCAAAGCCATGATGGCTGCCGCGTCCGACCTCTCGTATCTCACGGGGTACATGGCCGTCGACGAGGGCGTACACGGAATGGCGCAGCGCTATTATCTGAAGGCGCTTGAACTTGCCGGGGCATCCGAGGATCACCTCACGTACTGCACCACTCTTCGGGGAATGAGTGTCCAGGCGGTGGACCTGGGGCACGGTACCGAAGCTTTGAGGCTCGCCGACGCTGCCGCTGCCGCTTCCCCGCATGCCGGTCCCAGAATGCGTGCGTTCCTCACCGGACAGCAGGCGCATGCGGCGGCACAAGGGGGCAATAGGCGTATGGCCCTGCAGCGCATGAAGGAAGCCGAAGTCTCCATGGAAGAAGCCGAGTCACAGTACAAGACGTTCGGGTCCTACAACCCTTCCTCGCTGGCGTATCACGTGGGACAGGTCCGTTACGAACTGGGCGACGTGGCGGGCTCCATCGAGTCGCTCAAAGAGTCGGACCGGCTGCGCCCCGGCACGTTCAGGCGGACGAGCATTCGCTATCTGTCCATGCTGGCCGAACGGCAACTGGAGGTCGGACACCTGGAGGTGGCCTGCGAAACGTGGGGGCGGGTCTTGGAGATATACCCACTCGTCCAGTCCGGCCAGTGCGACCGGAGTATCGCCGCCCTGCACAGCCGCATTCGCCCGTATCTGAAGAATCGCACAGCGCGGGAACTGTACGAACGGGCTCGACTCGTCACACCGCCGAACTTGCTGCCCCGCTGAAGCACGGAACCTGACCCCGCGGGCCCATGGTCTCCAGGGCCGTCGTTTCAGGGGCGTCTGATCCGGTCCTCCGGCAGGCGCAGCAGGCGCCGTTCCAGGACCGGGAGGTCGGCCGGGCGGTGGCGGCGGGCGTGGCCGAGCAGCAGATCGCGTGCGGTGTCGGGGACCCGGCGGTGCTTGGGGTGGCGGGTGGTGAAGTACTCGCCCGCGAAGAACGCCACGGCCGCGTCGAGTCCGGCGCGGCCGGTCTCCCGCACCGCCCAGGCCAGGTCCCCGGTGCGCGCCGCGGCGAGGATCCGCTCGGGTGCCCGTACGGCCAGCAGCCGCGCGGCATCGCGGGGCTCCTCCCGTACGGCGCCCATCCAGGCGAACACCACCGCCAGGGGCACGCCCGGGACCGTTTCGGGGCCCGGCTCGCCGCCGTCGGCCCAGGCGGCCGCGTACGCGCGCAGCTCCGGCGGGGCCTCCGCGACCCAACGGGCGCGGTGGCGGGCGGGGATGCCGGTGGGGGAGAGCGGGTCGAGGAGCCGGAGCAGCTCCGGGGTGACGGGCCGCGCGCCGGCCGCCTCGCTGCACATGCACTCGAAGGCGCCGCCGTGCGGGTCGGGTCCGATCGCCGACGGCAGGGCCTCCACCTCGGCGATCTCCGCCGGATCGGTGACCTCGTAGCTGCTCGGGTGGTGGGGGTGCCGGGCGCCGTCGGGCCGCGAGAAGTGCCCCTCGACCAGGGGCTTGCGGGGCGGAAGGGGAGTCACGGTGTGATGGTAGGCGGGCTGGGCAGAACGTACGGCGTCGGTTAACGCCACCTCCGCCACAGAGGGAGAACGCATGGCCATCGCCCACCGCAGGATCGGCACCGGACCGCTGCGCGCCATCGTGCTGCACGACTGGTTCGGCACCTCCGCCAACTGGGGTTCCGTGCTGGACTACTTCGACCCGGAGGGCTTCTCGTACGCCTTCCCGGACTACCGCGGCTACGGCGACCGCCGGGACGTCCCCGGGCGCTACCACCTCGCCGAGATCGCCGACGACGTCCTCGCCCTCGCCGACGAGCTCGGCTGGGACACCTTCTCCCTCATCGGCCACTCCATGGGCGGCAAGGCCATCCAGCAGGTCCTGGCCCGCGCCCCCGAGCGGGTCGAGAAGCTGATCGGCATCAACCCGGTCCCGGCGGGCCCGTACGCGATGGACGACGCCACCCACGCCCTCTTCCACGGCGCCGCCGACAGCCCGGAGAACCGGCGGATCATCCTCGACCTGGTCACCGGCCACCGCGCGAGCCGCCACTGGCTGGACCGCATGGTCGCGCACTCCGTCGCCGCCTCCCGCCCCGAGGCCTTCGCCGCCTACCTGTCGAGCTGGCAGTCGCTGGACCTGTCCGCCGCGGTGAAGGGCAGCACCGTCCCCGTGCTGGTCCTCGCGGGGGAGTACGACCTCGCGCTCAGCCCCGATGTGATGCACGCCACCTGGCAGGTCACGTACCCGAACTGCCGGGTCCTCCCGCTCCCCGGGGCCGGCCACTACCCGCCGCACGAGACGCCGGTGGCCTTCGTCACAGCGGTCGAGGACTTCCTCCGCTCCGACCGGGAGCAGTGAGAAAGCCCGTAGGGGCACGAGGAGAAGACCTCGTGCCCCTACGGGACGGAAGGGTGAGTGACGGGACTCGAACCCGCGGCCACCTGGACCACAACCAGGTGCTCTACCAACTGAGCTACACCCACCACGAAGGGCGGCGGACCGCCCGTTCGATGTGCACGCACAGCATAGCCGATCAGGCGGGTGGTCCTGCGACGCGATATCCGGCGGCGGGCGCGGTCAGGCGGCCGTGCCCGGCCGGCCGGGCGGCTGGCTACGCGGTCGGCGTGGCGGCGGCGTGTGCGACGGCCGCGGCCGCGAGGGCCTTGACGATCGGGTGCGGGCGGCTCCCGTCGCCGTGCAGCTCCGGCTGGAACAGCGTGGCCAGGAAGAACGGGTGGCCCGGCAGCTCCGCGATCCGCGGCTGTCCGTCCTCGTCGTGCCCCGACAGGCGAAGGCCGTGGGCGGTGAGCGCCGGCAGGTGCCGCGGCTCGGGCCCGTAGTTGCAGTGGTACCGCTCCGTCGTCCGCTCCGCGCCGAGCACGGACTCGGCGAGCGAGCCGGGCTCCACCCGTACGACGCCCTCGTGGCCGACGAGCGAACAGGCCAGCGGGGTGATCAGCAGGTCCTCGGCGCCGGGGTCGTTCTCGGCGTGCGCGACGGCGGGCAGCCCGCAGGCCGCGCGGGCGTACTCCAGCAGGGCGTGCTGGAAGCCGCCGCAGGTCCCGAGGAACGGAATGCCCTCCTCCCGGGCCACGCCGACCGCCGCCAGCGCCCCGGCCTCACTGGCGTACGGGCTGCCGGGCAGCAGCCAGATCGCGTCGAAGCGGGCCAGGGCCCCGGAGGCGGCCTCGGCCCCGGCGTCGGCGGTGGGGATCCAGTACGCGTCCAGGACCAGCCCGTCGCGGGCCGCGAGGGCGTCGAGGAGGAGCGGGATCCGGGTGTGGGACGTCACGTGCGGGGAGCGGTCGCCGACGAGGGCGATCCGGGCGACGGGCGCGGCGCTCGGCCCGTTCTGCGTGCCGGCGGGGGTGGTGGCGGTGGTGGCGGCCGTGCCGGTGGTGGCGGAGGTGCCGGTGGTGGCCGGCGTGCCGGTGGTGCCGGCCCCGGCGTCGGTGTCGGTGGTCGTGTGGGTCATGCCGATCATCCTGCGGGCGGCTCCCGCTTCAGCGCCAACGATTGTTCCTGCATGATCGATAAGCGAAGCTGATGGCCATGGATCCGCACCTCCTGCGCACCTTCGTCACCGTGGCCCGGCTGTCCTCGTTCTCCGCCGCCGCCCGCGAGCTCGGCTACACCCAGTCCGCCGTCTCCCAGCACATCGCCGCCCTGGAAGGCGATCTCCGCACCGGGCTGCTCACCCGCCGCCCCGTCGCCCCCACCCCCGCCGGGCAGCGCCTGCTGGAGCACGCCGCACCGCTGCTGCTGCGGCTCGACGCCGCCCGCGCCGACGTGCTCCGGCTGGCCGCGGCCCCGCCCGGACGGGTCACCCTCGCCGCGTCGCCGCTCGCCGTCGGGCCGCGGCTGCTCGCCGCCCTGCCGGCCACCGGGGTCGAGCTGCGGGTCGTACCGCCCGGCGAGGTGCCGGCCGCCGTCGCCACCGGCGGCTGCGACCTCGGGCTCGCCGACGGCCTCGCCGCCGCCAGCGACCCGCTCCGCCTGCCCGACGTGGCCCCGCTGACCGTCACCGGCATCGGCGAGGAGCAGCTCGCCGTCCTCCTTCCCGCCGGCCATCCCTTCGCCGGCCGGGCCGCCCTCCGCCTGGACGACCTCGCCGACGCCCGCTGGCTCGACGCCCCGCACGCCGGCCTCACACCGCCCGCCGCCGTCCGCACCGCCCCTGCCCTGCGCTACGACGGCACCGACCTGCACGCCCTGTGCGCCCTGGCCGCCGCCGGGCACGGCCTGGTCCTGCTGCCCCGCCGGGTGGCCGAGGCCGCCGCGGCAGGGGTGGCCGTACCCCTGTCCGACGCCCGCCTGGTCCACCGTACGGAGCTCCTCACTCCCCGTACCCCCACGCCCGCGGCCGCCGCCCTGTCCGCCCGGCTCGCTGCCCTGTCCGCCCGGCTCGCTGCCCTACGCTGACCCGTGTGAGCGGAATAGACGTGGTCAACGGCGCGGTCGGCGCCGTCTTCGGGCTCGTCCTCGGGAGCCTGTTCCAGCAGCCGATCGAGGACGCCTGGCACCGGTTCAGACGGCGATCGGCCGGCAGGGTACGGAGTCTGACGTTCCGCCACGATGACGGCGGGGCCGCCGCCTGGTCGACGTTCGCCCTCGGCCCGCTGCGCACCTCCACCCTGATCGTGGAGGGCGACGGCCGGCACCCCATCGCCCCGTCCGCCGTCCACGTCCAGGTCCTCGACCAGGAGGCCGTCCTGCCCGAGGAGATGGCCCCCTGGCGCGACGAGATCGAGGAGCAGGAGAGCGCCCGGGACGGCGGCGGCGCCTGGAACGGCCCCCGCTACGCCGTCGACGAGGTGTCCGTCTCCCGCAGCCCCCTGGAGGAGCAGCCGGAGGTCCGGCTGCGGCTGCGCCCCACCGACTACTTCACCTTCCTGGCCGCCCAGCAGCTCGACCGCAGGCTGCCCGACGGCACCACGCCGCGCGGCCGCTACCTGGACCCCGGCGACCCCCTCACCGCACCCGCCTTCCTGCAGTGCAGCTTCGGCGTCAACGTCGCCGTGGTCACCGCCGACCACCTCCTGGCCGTCACCCGCCGCGCCGACAGCGTCCGCACCGGCACCGGCCTGTGGAACTCCTCGGTGAACGAAGGGCTTTCGCGGCACCTCGACTCCGCCGGACGCAACGCCCCCGACCTGCACGAGGTGGCGCGCCGCGGCATGCGCGAGGAACTCTCCCTGGAACCCCACGAGTACACCCTGAGCCTGCTCGCCTTCGTGCTCGACGTGGAACGGCGGCAGTGGAGCGCCCACTTCCACGCCCGGCTGGGCGAGTTGACCGGGGCGGGCCTGCAGGAGCGGATGTCCCGCGGGGTCGCCGACCGGTGGGAGCACCAGAGCGTCGACCTGGTCCCGTTCCGCCCCGCCGACGTCGTCGGGTACATGCTCCGCCCGGACCGCATCCACCACTGGACGTCCACCGCCCCCGCCCTGTTCCACCTCGCCCTGGTCCACGCGTACGGGCGGGGCCCGGTGGAGCGGGCGGAGGACCGGGCCGTACGCCGCCTCGGCACGCACTGAGGCCTGGGCCGTACGCCGGCCAGGGCGCACTGAGGCCCCGGGCGGTACGCCGGCCAGGGCGCGCGCCGGAGGCCCGGGCCGCCGGAAGGCCGGGTCATCCTGCGGCGCCGGTCACGGCGCCAGCAGGACGGCCGACTCCGCCGGGACGTGGACACGGCCCTCCGGATCCGGGTGGCCGACCGGATCCCAGGAGGCCAGCACCCGGACCCCGTTGCGGCCCAGGGCGATCACCGCCGGCTCGGCGGCGAGGTTCACCGCCACCCGTACGTCGCCGCGCCGGAAGGTGATCCAGCGCCGCTCCTCGTCGTACGCCACGCGCACCGCCCCCAGGTCCGGGTCGCGCAGGTCCGGGTGGCTGCGGCGCAGCCCGACCAGGGTCCGGTACCAGGCCAGCAGCCGCGCGTGCGGGTCGCGCTCCGGCTCCGCCCAGTCCAGGCAGGACCGGTCCCGGGTCGCCGGGTCCTGCGGGTCCGGGACGTCCCCGGCCCGCCAGCCGTGGGCCGCGAACTCCCGGCGCCGCCCGGTGCGGACGGCCTCGGCGAGCTCCGGGTCCGGGTGGTCGGTGAAGTACTGCCACGGGGTGCCGGCGCCCCACTCCTCGCCCATGAACAGCATCGGCACGAACGGCCCGGCCAGCACCAGCGCCGCCGCACACGCCAGCAGCCCCGGGGAGAGGGAGCCGGCGAGCCGGTCGCCCTGCGCCCGGTTGCCGATCTGGTCGTGGGTCTGGCTGTAGCCGAGGAAGCGGTGCGCGGGGGTCCGGCGGCGGTCCACCGGCCGGCCGTGGGTGCGGCCGCGGAACGCCGACCAGGTCCCGTCGTGGAAGAAGGCCCGGGTCAGGGTCTTCGCCACGGCGGCCAGCGGCGCCTCGGCGAAGTCGGCGTAGTACGCCTGCGACTCGCCGGTCAGCGCGCAGTGCAGGGCGTGGTGGAAGTCGTCGTTCCACTGGGCGTGCAGGCCCTGCCCGCCCTCGGCGCGCGGGGTGGTGGTCCGCGGGTCGCACCGGTCGGACTCGGCGATCAGGAACAGCGGCCGGCCGGTCTCGGCGGCGAGCGAGTCCACCGCCGCCGCCAGTTCCTCCAGGAACGTCAGCGCCCGCCCGTCGGCCAGCGCGTGCACCGCATCCAGGCGGAGCCCGTCGATCCCGTAGTCGCGCAGCCAGGCGAGGGCGCTGCCGGTGAAGTACGCGCGGACCTCGTCCGAGCCGGGCGCGTCCAGGTTGACCGCCGCACCCCAGGGCGTGTGGTGGGTGTCCGTGAAGTACGGGCCGAAGGCCGTCAGATGGTTCCCGGACGGCCCCAGGTGGTTGTGGACCACGTCCAGCACCACCCCGAGGCCGGCCGCGTGCGCCGCGTCCACGAACCGGGCGAGCCCGGCCGGTCCGCCGTACGGCTCGTGCACCGCCCACGGCGCGACCCCGTCGTACCCCCAGCCGTGCCGGCCGGGGAAGGGGCAGACCGGCATCAGCTCGACGTGCGTGACACCGAGCGAGACGAGGTGGCCGAGGCGGGCGGCGGCCGCGTCGAAGGTGCCCTCGGGGGTGAAGGTGCCGATGTGCAGCTCGTACAGGACCGCGTCCTGCAGCCGCACCCCGGGTGACGGCGCCTGCGGGGCGAGGGACGCGACGTCCACGACGGCCGACGGCCCGTCCGGCCCGTCGGGCAGCCGGCGGCCGCGCGGATCGGGCCGTACGGCCGGGTCGCCGCCCAGCAGGAACCCGTACCGGTCCCCGTCGGCGGCCGGGACGTCGACGACCCACCAGCCGTCCCGCCCCGGATCGCGCACCATGTCGTACGCGGTCCAGCCCACGGCCTCTCCCGCGGTCCCGGATGCGGCTTGGGCTCCGGCTTGGGCTGTGGCTGTGGCTTGGGCTGCGGCGGGCGCGAGCCGCAGGGCGACCCGGTCTGTCAGCGGTGCCCACACCTCGAACTGCACGGGCGGCTCCCTCGTCTGCGGCGGTACCGGAACGTGAGCTTTGCCATGTGTCGTACCCATCATCACCGGTGGCCGGAGCAGTTCTGGACACTCCGGCCCTGACGGGCCGACAATCACCCTGTGACGTCGAGTTTCGAGTTCTCCGCCTATCCCGCGCCGCGCCTCTCCGACGCGGAGCGCGACCTCGCCCTGGGCAAGCTCCGCGAAGGAGCCGCCCTCGGCAAGCTGTCCCACGACACCTTCCTGCGCCGGATGGAGCTCGCCCTCGTCGCCCGCCGCTCCGAGGAACTCGCCGTCCTCGTCGCCGACCTCGACGGCCGGGACAAGGAAGCCGCCTGGACCCGCCGCCTGTTCGGCTGGGTCGGCCGGGTCTCCGCCGTGTCCGCCGGGGTCCGGCGCGCCTGGAGCGCGGAGCGCCTGCCGAAGCTGCTGCTGCCGCACCCGGGCGCGCAGCCCCTGCGGATCGGCCGCGACCCCGGCAACGGGCTCCGCCTCACCGACGAGACCGTCTCCCGGGTGCACGCCGAACTCGGCATGCACGACGGGATGTGGGTCCTGACCGACCTCGGCTCCTCGAACGGCACCACCGTCAACGGCCGCAGGGTGACCGGCTCCATCGTGGTCCGCGACGGCGACCAGGTCGGCTTCGGCCGGATGTCCTTCCGCCTGGCGACGGGCTAGGACGGCCCCCTCGGCCAGGACGGCCCCCTCGGCCCCCGCCGCCGGCCGGCCCGGGCGTCCTCCCGGTGCCACGGCCACAGCACCGGGTACGCGAGGGTGGCCGGGGGCACGCCGGCGGCCACCGCGCACACGATCCACCCGGGGACGCGGGGGCCACTACCCCCGTGTCCGCGGACGCTACGGGCCGGCGGAGCCGGCGGAGTCGGCGGCGGTGAGGCGCTCGTAGGCGGCGAGCACGGTACGGGTCTGGTGCTCGACCTGGTCGGCGACCGGGACCCGGCGGGCGTGGAACCGGGCCTCGAACTCCGCGCACCAGCCGGAGACGAGCCGGTCCAGCCCGGCCGCGGCCGGGTGGCCCTGGACGTGCAGCACCCGCAGCAGCATCGCGGCGGCGCGCAGGGACAGCCGCCGCCCGAAGGCGTCGATGCTGCCGATGCGGGCCGTCGAGGCCTCGGCGGGGGCTCCGGCGCCCGTCCACTCGGCGGTGATCCCGGGGATCAGGCCGAGCGTCCAGTCGACGGCGCGCAGCAGGGAGGCGGCACCCGGGTCCGCGCCCGGCACCGCGTCCGCCGCCCGGTCCCGGACCGCGGAGACGAGGGAGGCGTCCTCGGCGAGCCGGCCGGCCAGGAACCGCAGGGCGCCGCGCGGGTCGGGGTGCGGGGCAGGGTCGTCCACCAGGTCGGAGGCCCACATCGGAACCTCCACGATGGCGGTGGTGCCGGCGTAGCGGTGGGTGCGGTACCAGGTGCTGAGCCGGGTGTCCTCCGGGTGGAACGCCCCGGCGGCGTCGTGTCCCGGCGGGGGCATGACGAAGATCCCGGGCCCGGGGGAGGGCCAGCCGACCGCGTCCGAGGCCCCGGTCTCCACGGGGATGCGCAGCTCGGCGGCGGACTTGGCGAAGGGCTCGGCGAGGCCGGGTATGTCCCGGGTGAGCTGGACCCAGGAGCCGCCGAGGTCGGTGCCGTGCAGGGAGACCTGGAGCACCGGCCGCAGCTCGTCGATGAGGGCGGTCAGCGCCAGCGTTTCGGGCGGCAGCCGGTCCGGGGGCAGTAAGGACGGCGCCCACTCGGGCTGTTCGGGGCCGGGCGGCCGGTAGAAGTTCCGGTGGTAGTCGAGCAGGGAGTCCGGCCGCGGCGTGCGGTGCAGGGCGGCGCCGTCGGGGTCGGCGCACAGGAGGAAGTGCCAGTCTCCGCCGGTGTGCGGGGCGGGGCCGCGGGCGAGGCGGCGGGCCAGGGCGAGGGCGGTGGCGCCGCCGACGGGCTCGTTGGCGTGTGCGCCGGCGACGACGAGCACACAGCGCTCCCGCGGCCCGCCGCCGACGCCCTGCCGGCCAGCGGCCTGCCGGTCCGACGCGGTCCCGTCCGCGACGGTCCTGCCCGCGGTGGTCCCGGCCGTGGCCACGGACAGGAGCCAGAGGGGTTCCCCGGCCCGGGAGCGGCCGGCCTGGCGCAGCCGGACCCGGCGGGGGTGTTCGTCCGCCAGTGCGCGGGCGGCCAGCGCGAGTTCGCGCGGTGTGGGGTAGCGCATGTCACGGAGGTGGGTCACGTCTGATGCAATGCCCGCCGCACACGCCCCCTACTGCTCCGCGCGCCCCACACTTCCCGAGATGCCCTGGCCAAAGCCTCGGCCGCCGGGTGACTGCTGCTGGTGCAGGGCGCGGCCGGCCAGGGTCAGGAACACCTCGCCCACCGCCTCCGACAGCGTCGGGTGCGCGTGGACGTGGCGGGCCACGTCGGACGGCTCCGCGTCCCAGCCCACGATCAGCTGGCTCTCCGCGATCATCTCCGACACGTGCGGCCCCACCAGGTGCACGCCCAGCACCCGACCGCCCCGCTCCGCGACCACCTTCACCGTCCCGCCCTGCCCGTGCACCATCCCCTTGGCGATGGCCGTCAGCGGCATGGAGCCCACCACCACGTCGTACGCCAGGTCGCGGGCCTGGGCCTCCGTCAGCCCCACGGCGGCCGTCTGCGGCGACGAGTACGTCACCCTGGGCACCGCCGCGTAGTCCACGGGCGGGCTCGGCACCCCCGCCAGGGTCTCCGCCACCAGGAGCGCCTCCGCGAACGAGGCGTGCGCCAGCCCGGGCGAGGGCGGCGGCAGCAGGTCTCCGACCACGTGGATCCCCGGCACCGCGGTCTCCAGCCGGGACCAGTCGGCGGGCGCCACGAAACCCCGCCCGTCCGCGGCCAGTCCCGCCGCCGCCAGGTCCAGCCCGTCGGTCACCGGAACCCGCCCCACCGCGACCAGCAGCCGCTCCGCCGACACCTCCTCGACGTCCCCGCGCGGACCGCGTACGGCGCCCCGCACGCCCCCGCCCGCGAGCCGCTCGGCCCCCTCCAGCCGTGCCCCGGTCCGTACGTCGATGCCGCGCCCCCGCAGCCCCCGCGCCAGATGCCGGGACACGTCCGCGTCCTCCAGCGGAACGAGCCGGTCCGCGGCCTCCACCAGCGTCACCTGCGCCCCCATCGACCGGTGGAACGAGGCGTACTCCACGCCGATCGCACCGCCGCCCAGCACCAGCACGGACCCCGGCAGCCCCGGTGCGAACAGCGCGTCGTCGCTGGTGACGACCGTGTGCCCGTCGGGCTCCAGCCCCGGCAGGACGCGCGGCCGCGACCCGGTGGCCAGCACGATGCCGCGCGCCGCCGTGAACTCCCGCCCGTCCGACGTCCGTACGGAACGCGGGCCCGTCAGCCGGGCCGAGCCGTGCACCAGCCGCACCCCGGCCTGCCGCAGGTGCCCCTCCACCCCGCGGTGGTTGCGGGCGACGATGTCGTCCCGGGTGGCGGTCAGGGCACGCCAGTCCACCCCGTCCACCGTCGCCCGCACCCCCCAGCGCTCACGGGCCTCGGCCGCCCCGTCGACCAGCTCGGCCGCGTGCAGCATGGCCTTGCTCGGTATGCACCCGCGGTGCAGGCAGGTCCCCCCGACCTTGTCGCGCTCCACGAGGACGACGTCCAGGCCCAGGGCCGCGGCGCGCAGGGCGGTGCCGTACCCGCCGGTGCCGCCGCCGATCACGATCACATCTGCGGTGTTCATGCCCTCAACCCTGCGGCCGGGCCCGGCCCGCGGTCCAAGGCAATGATCTACTCGGTCCCATGCAGGATGTTTATGCTTCGCGTCCATGAGCCTGCGTCAGATGGAGTACTTCCTCGCCGTCGTGGAGGAGTCCTCCTTCACCCGCGCCGCCGACGCCCTGCACGTCACCCAGCCCGCCCTCTCCCACCAGATCAAGGCCCTGGAGCGGTCGGTCGGCGGCGCGCTGCTGGAACGCATGCCGCGCGGGGTCCGCCTCACCGCCATGGGCCGCGCGTTCCTGCCGCACGCCCAGCTCTCCGTCCGCAGCGCCCGCCAGGCGCGGCGCGCCGCCCGCGCCGCCGCCGGGGCCGTCGGCGGCGAACTGCACATCGCCACCGTCCACTCCGTCGCCGTCGGCCTGCTCCCGGCCGTCGCCGTCCGCTGGCGCCGCCGCCACCCCGGCGTCCAGCTCGTCCTGCGCGAGTACGGGTCCACCGAAACCCTGGAGGAACAGCTGGACCGCGGCGTCGCCGACCTCGCCGTGGGCCCCGAGCCCAAGGAGTGGACCGGCCCCGTCCTCCCGGCCGGCCGGGAGGAGCTGGTGCTCGTCGTCCCCTTCGACGACCCGCTGGCCGGCCGCGGCTCCGTACGCCTGGCCGAACTCGCCGATCGCGATTGGATCCGCTGCGCGATGGAACCCACCGTGCACGGCGAGCCGTTCCTCGACTGGGCGTGCGGCAAGGTCGGCTTCACCCCGCGCACCGTGCTGCGCACCGAGCACACCTCCACGGCCGTCCGCATGGCCGCCGCCGGCACCGGGATCGTCATGGCCCCCGCCCACACGGCCCGGGGCGCCCTCGGCGAGGACTGCGCGCTGCTGTCCTTCGACCCGCCGTGGCACCGGCCCCTGGCCGTGTTCTCCCGCGTCCCGCTGACGGGCGCCGCGGAGGCCTTCGCCGGGCTACTCGCCGTCCCGCCCCGGACGACCGCTCCCACCGCTCCCGTCCCCGCCGCCGCTCCGGCCGTCCCCGCTTCCGCTGCCGCCCCCGCTTCAGCCGTCCCCGCCCCCGTCGGCCCCGTCCCGTAGCAGGACCGCCACCGGCCGGGCCGCCAGCAGCTCCGCCAGCCGCACCCCGCCCTCGTACGGGGCCGCCGGGGGCGCCGCTCCGGGCGCGGGCGGCAGGACGGGCCGCCACCGTCCCGGCGGCAGCGGCAGGACGGTGTCCCGCCAGCCCCCGGCCCGGGCCAGCCGGAGCGAGAGCCGGGTCGCCACCGCGACCAGGCCGCCCGGGCGGGCGAAGGCCAGGCAGCGCCGGGCTGCCGGGCCGCGGGCGGCCAGCGCCGCGTACCCGGTGAACAGCCGCGGCCGGTCCCGCCGCAGCCGCAGCAGGGCGGCCGTCAGCAGGAGCTTCTCCTCCGCCACCCCCTCGGGCGCCGCCCCCGCGTCCAGCCGGGCCAGCGCCTCCCGGGGGAACCGGGCCGGGCGCCGGTTGTCCGGGTCCACCAGTGCCCGGTACTCCGTCTCCGCCCCCTGGTAGACCTCCGGGACGCCGGGCATCGCCAGGTGCAGCAGCGCCATCCCCAGCAGGTTGGCGCGGGCCGCCTCCGCGAGGGCCTGCGGCAGCTCCGCGCCCTCCGTCCCGGCCGGGACGTACCGGGCGACGGAGGCCTCGTACGCCGCGTCCTGCTCGGTCCAGCCGGTGCGCAGGGCGGCCTCGCGCACCGCCTTGAGCAGCGCCCCCGCGAGCCGTTCCGCGCGGTCCGGGACCTCGCCGAGGCCGTACGCCGTCTGCCGCGCCACCCAGGCCAGCTGCGGGTCGTCCCCCGGGGCGTCCGCACCGGGGCCGGGCGCGTCCATCAGCTCCGGCGCCTGCGACAGGGCCGCGATCCGCGCCCGGACGTCCGAACTCCGCTTGGTGTCGTGCGTGGACAGCACCGTCCCCGAGCCCGGCCAGTCCCGTTCGAGCCCGGCGCAGTACGCGTGGAACCCGTCCGGCTCCACCGCCGGCCGCCCCGGATCCCCGCCGACCTCCGTGGCCGACAGCAGCGGCGCGTACCGGTAGAAGGCCCGGTCCTCCAGCGCCTTGGCCCGCAGCGCGGCCGAGGTCTGCGCGAAGCGCGCCGCGAACGCCGGATCCTCCCGCACGAGCTCCCGTACGCCGGCCACCGCCGCCGCACCGGCCCGCCGGGCGGCCTCCGCCAGCGCCCCCGGATCCAGCCCCCCGCCCCCGGGGTACGGCCGGTAGACGGGGTAGGCGATCAGCACCTCCCGCACCGCCGGCGCCGCCTCCGGCCCCGCGGCCCGCTCCAGCGCCCCCAGCTCGGCGGCCAGATCGCCGGTCAGCACCTCCCGCGTGCAGGCCCGGGCCGTGTCCTCCCAGCCCGGCAGGCCCGTGGACTCCCGGTAGCGGCGGTCCAGTGCGGCCGCGCCGGCCGGGTCGGTGAACACCCCGTCCACCTGCCGCAGCGCGTCGTACCCGGTGGTCCCCGCCACCGGCCAGCCGGCCGGCAGCCGCTCCCGCCCGGCCAGGATCTTCTCCACGACCACCCAGCAGCCGTCCCCCACGGCCGTGCGCAGCCGCCGCAGGTACGCCCCGGGGTCCGCGAGGCCGTCCACGTGGTCGATCCGCAGCCCGGCGGCCACGCCGTCGCGCACCAGCTCCAGCAGCTTCGCGTGCGTCGCCGCGAACACCGCCGGGTCCTCCACCCGGACCCCGATGAGCTGCGAGATGGTGAAGAAGCGGCGGTAGTTGAGCCCGGTGCGGGCCTCCCGCCAGCAGGCAGGCCGGTACCACTGGGCGGCCAGCAGCTCCGGTAGCGGCAGCCCGGCCGTCCCGGCGCGCAGCGGGAACTCCCAGGAGCCGCCGACCCGCAGCAGGCCTTCGCCTACCGTGCAGGCGGCCGGGTCGAGCGGCTCGCCGAGCACCGGCAGCAGCACCTGCCCGCCGCCCGCCTCCCAGTCGATGTCGAACCAGCGGGCGTACGGGGACTGCGGCCCCTCCCGCAGGACCTCCCACAGGGGCCGGTTCAGGCGCAGCGGCGAGGGCACCGCCATGTGGTTGGGCACGATGTCCAGCACGAGGCCCAGCCCGTGCTCCCGGGCGGCGGCGGCCAGCCCGCGCAGCCCGCGCTCCCCGCCGAGTTCCTCCCGCACCCGGGAGTGGTCGGTGACGTCGTACCCGTGGGCCGACCCGGGCACCGCCTCCAGGACGGGGGACAGGTGCAGGTGGGAGACCCCGAGCGAGGCGAGGTACGGAACGGTCTTCTCGGCGGCGGCGAACGGGAATTCCGGGCACAGCTGGAGGCGATACGTCGACGAAGGGGTCGCCCCGGTGGCGGCGGTCGGAATGTCAGATTCTGCTGTGAGGTGAGTATGACGCCGGCTCATGAGAACGTACGTACCCGCCCCGCCGGATTCCGTGCCATGAACCGGTGCATTCGGGTGACTGCACCGGGTTGGCTGTACGCGGCCAGCTCCGGCGGCTCGCCGCCGTCACTCCGGCCGCTGGAGGACCGCCAGCGAGCGTCCCGTCAGCGTCACGCGGTCCCCGGCCGCGTACTGCGGCCCGGTGCCGGGCGGCGGCACCTCCGGCCGGGCCGTGTCCACCACCAGCCGCCACTGCGCCCCGTGCCCGGCCGGCACCGTGAACTCCTGGGACTCCGCACCCGCGTTGAACATCAGCAGGAACGAGTCGTCGGTGATCCGCTCCCCGCGGGCCCCCGGCTCGGAGATGGCCTCCCCGTTCAGGAACACCGTCAGCGCCCGCGCGTGCTGCGCCTGCCAGTCGCGGGCCCGCATCGGCTCCCCGTACGGGGTGAACCAGGCGATGTCCGACAGCTCGTCGTGGGTGCCCTCGACCGGCCGCCCGTGGAAGAAGCGGCGCCGCCGGAAGACCGGGTGGTCCCGGCGCAGCCACACCATCCGGCGGGTGAACTCCAGCAGCGAGGGCGCCGGCTTGCCGGGCTCCGGCCACTCCACCCACGCCAGCTCGTTGTCCTGGCAGTAGGCGTTGTTGTTGCCGTCCTGGCTGCGGGCGAACTCGTCGCCGTGGCTGAGCATCGGCACGCCCTGCGACAGCATCAGGGTGGCCGCGAAGTTGCGCATCTGCCGCTCGCGCAGCTGGAGGACCTCCTGGTCCTCGGTCGTCCCCTCCACCCCGCAGTTCCAGGACCGGTTGTGGGGTTCGCCGTCCCGATTGCCCTCCCGGTTCGCCTCGTTGTGCTTCTCGTCGTACGAGACGAGGTCCCGCAGCGTGAAACCGTCGTGGCAGGTGTGGAAGTTGATGGAGGCGAGGGGGCGCCGGCCGTCGTCCTGGTAGAGGTCCGAGGAGCCGGTCAGCCGGCTCGCGAAGTCGGCGAGGGTCCGGGGCTGCCCGCGCCACAGGTCCCGCACGGTGTCGCGGTACTTGCCGTTCCACTCGGTCCACAGCGGCGGGAAGTTCCCCACCTGGTAGCCGCCCTCGCCCAGGTCCCAGGGCTCCGCGATCAGCTTCACCTGGCTGACCACCGGGTCCTGCTGGACCAGGTCGAAGAACGACGACAGCCGGTCCACCTCGTGGAACTGCCGGGCCAGCGTGGCCGCCAGGTCGAAGCGGAACCCGTCCACGTGCATCTCGGTGACCCAGTAGCGCAGCGAGTCCATGATGAGCTGCAGGACGTGCGGGGAGCGCATGAGCAGCGAGTTCCCGGTCCCGGTGGTGTCCGTGTAGTGCCGCGGATCGTCCGCCAGCCGGTAGTACGAGGCGTTGTCGAGGCCCCGGAAGGACAGCGTCGGGCCCAGGTGGTTGCCCTCGGCGGTGTGGTTGTAGACCACGTCCAGGATCACCTCGATCCCGGCCTCGTGCAGGGCCCGGACCGCCGACTTGAACTCCAGCACCTGATGGCCGCGGTCGCCCGAGGCGTAGCCGTTGTGCGGGGCGAAGTAGCCGATCGTGTTGTAGCCCCAGTAGTTGGTCAGCCCGTCGTCGACCAGCCGGTGGTCGTGCACGTACTGGTGCACCGGCATCAGCTCCAGCGCGGTCACCCCGAGCTTCGTGAGGTGCCCGATGACCGCCGGGTGCGCGAGGGCCCCGTACGTGCCGCGCAGCTCCTCCGGGAGCTCGGGGTGGCGCATGGTCAGCCCTTTGACGTGGGCCTCGTACAGCACCGTCCGGTGGTACTCGTGGCGCGGCGGACGGTCGTCGGCCCAGTCGAAGTACGGGTTCACGACGACCGAACTCATCGTGCGGGGAGCCGAGTCGAGGTCGTTGCGGGAGTCGGGCCGGCCGAAGTGGTAGCCGTACACCTCCTCGCCCCAGTCGATGCTCCCGGCGATCGCGCGTGCGTACGGGTCGAGGAGCAGTTTGGCCGGATTGCAGCGCTGCCCGCGCTCCGGCTCGTACGGTCCGTGGACCCGGAACCCGTAGCGCTGGCCCGGCATCACGCCCGGCAGATAGGCGTGCCGGACGAAGGCGTCGGTCTCGCGCAGCTCGACGGCCGTCTCGGAGCCGTCCTCGTGGAGCAGGCACAGCTCGATGCGCCGGGCGGCCTCGGAGTAGACGGCGAAATTGGTGCCCGCGCCGTCGTAGGTGGCGCCGAGCGGATACGCGTGTCCCGGCCAGACCTGCATGGACAACGACTCTCTCCCGTCTTCCCCTCGGCGTGCGGGTGGCTGGTTCGCCGTCGGGGGCCGCCGATCCGTGCCATGGGCAGGATCTTCCCCGAAAGAGGGGCTGTACGCGGGGACTTGGGATACTCCTGCCGGGTGACCCGGTGTGCCGATATGCGGGTCAGCGGACTGTGTGCGCATCCGATAATGGGTCAACAGATCACCTGTGTACGGTCCATCGGGTCGCATCCGGCTGCACCGGGCGCCGACCTCGGAGTACCCTTCCGTGATCACTGGAGACGGGCGTCCAGAACGCAGAAGGCGGTGCACGGGTGAGCTCGGGAGGGCTGGAGCTTCCCCCTGGTGACGGCGGTCACGAGGGAGGCTCGGCGGACGCCCCAGGAGGCGCACCCGGCGGTGCGTCCGGCGGGGTGCCGGAAGGGGCCGGGGGCGGCGGCGGGGCCGGCGGAACCGGCGGGTCCGGCGGAGTGCCGGGCGGCGCGGTGACCCTCGCGTCACCCGAGGCCGGGGCGGTACGGGCCGGGGCCGAGCTGGACTGGGGCGCGGACGCCTGGAGCGAGGTGCGCACCCGGGCCCAGCGCGCGGGCCGTGCATACATCTGGCTGAATCTGATCGAACAGCGGCTGCGGTCGGTGGTCGGCGCGGTCCTGCGGCCGATCTACGAGCCCGTGCACGGCGAGGACGACTGGGTCGTCGTCGCCGCCGGGCCCGCCGGCCAGGAGTGGGTGCAGCGGGCCGTCGCGGTCCGCGAGGTCAGCCGCCGCAAGGGCTACCTGCTCGACCCCGCCGACGACAACGTCCTCAGCTTCCTGACCCTGCCCCAGCTGCGCGAGCTGATGGTCCAGCACTGGCCGTGCTTCGAGCCGTACTTCGACGACCGCCGCGAGATCGAGCTCGCCCTCGACGAGCTGGAGGTCACCCGAAACGTCGTCTCCCGCAACCGGGCGCTGTCCCGGGCCGTGCTGGAACAGGCCGAGCGCGCCTCCGCCCGGCTCCTGGAGGTGCTCGGCGGAGGCGCGGGCTCCCCGTCGGCGGACCGGCTCCCGATCGACGCCGTCGAGGACCTCGTCGGCGACCGGTACGCGGACGTGGTCTCCGTCCACCCCGACCGGGTCCGGCTGCAGCGGCAGCTCCCGGCCGAGGACCTCTTCGGCGGGGCGCGGCGGCTCGACGCCATCGGCATAGGGCTCAACCTCCTCGTCCAGAACTACTCCGGGCGAAGACTCGTCCGGCTCACCGAGGCCGGCTGCCGGGTCCGGCTGCTCTTCCTGAACCCGGCCAGCAGCGCCGTCAAGCGCCGCGAGCGGGAGCTCGGGCTGCGCAAGGGCGAGCTCAGCCGGTCGGTGGAGATGAACATCCTCCACGTCCGGCGGGTCCGGGCCGGGCTGCGGGACCCCTCCCGGTTCGAGATCCACGTCTTCGACGAGACCCCCCGCTTCACCGCCTACCTGGTGGAGGGCGAGAACTCCGGCATCGCGGTCGTGCAGTCGTACCTGCGCCGGGCGCGCGGCATGGAGGCCCCGGTCCTGGTCCTGCGGGGCGGCGGCGCGCGCGCCGCGGCGGCACCACGTGATACGGAACACGGACTTTTCCCCACGTACCGGGAGGAATTCGAGTCGATCTGGCAGGACTCCCGCCCGGTGTCGTGACTGTCAGTGCCCCGTGGCAGGCTGAAAGTCGGTGGCCGGTGAATGTGCACCGGCCGACGGCTGACGACTGACGAACGGTGCCGTGGCCGAGGACTGACGGCCGCGGACGTGACGGGGGAGGGGCGCGTGATGGGGAACCGGCACGCCGGAGCGGGGGTCACGCGATGAACTGGATCAGCGGGCCCTTGGTGGCCTTCGACCTGGAGACCACGGGGACGGACGTCGAGACCGACCGCATCGTCACCGCGGCGGTCGTCCGGCTGGAGCCGGACGGGGCCGTCTCGGCGGAGCGGACCTGGCTCCTCGACCCCGGGGTGGCGATACCCGAGCAGGCCTCCGCCATCCACGGCATCTCGACGGACCACGCCCGCGCGCACGGGGCCCCGGCCCCGTCCGGAGTCGAGGAGATCACCCGGGCCGTCGCCGCGGTCCTGCGGTCGGGGACGCCCCTGGTCGTGATGAACGCCCGCTACGACCTGTCCCTGCTGGACCGCGAGTGCCGGCGGTACGGGCTGGAGTCGATCGGGGAGCGCCTCGGCGACGAGCCCTCGCCGGTCATCGACCCGCTGGTGATCGACAAACACGTCGACCGGTACCGCAAGGGCAAGCGGGCCCTGCACGCGCTGTGCGCGCACTACGGCGTCCCGCTCGACGACGCGCACAACGCGCGGGCGGACGCGGTGGCCGCCGCCCGCGTGGTGCGCCGCATGGGCGAGCGGCACCGGCCCGTCGGGACGATGCCCCTGACCGACCTGCACGACCTCCAGGTCCGCGCGGCGGCCGCCCAGTCGGCCTCCCTGCAGGCCTACCTGCGCCGCACCGCGGACCCCACGGCAGTCGTCGAGCCCTCCTGGCCGGTCATCCCGCGAAGCCGGTGACCGGGACGTCGGCGCTGTACTCGATGTGCAGGTCGCGGTCGCGCGGGCCGCAGTACAGGCGTTGGCAGTAGTGGCTGTCCGGGAAGGCGGCCGCCTGGGCGGGGCCGTTGCGGGCGAGGTCGGCGAAGAGGCCGGAGGTCCTGCGGAAGGTACGGGCGCTGCCGGTCAGGAACAGGGTGTCGCCGTGCACGTGCTGGCGGAACACCTCCCGGTTCGCCCAGTCGTGGCGATCCATCCGCTCCGCGCGGTCCGCCCTCGCCTCCCGGAGGTCCACCGTGCGCGGGCGTCCCGGGCCGAGCCGGCCGCGGAGCTCCTTCCAGCGCGACGGGGCGAACTGCAGGGAGTGGTGCAGCAGGACCAGGTCCAGCGGCCGCCCGCCCGTGCCGCCGTCGGCCGCGGCGTTGGCGCGGATCGGGAGGTGCACCAGGGCGCGGGGCGAGGCCGCGGCGAGGGCCCACAGGCCGGCGGTGAGCTCCGCCGCCTCCCGGCCGAACCGGGCGTTCAGGAACCAGCCGGCGTCCAGCAGCAGGGCCCGGGCCGGCGTGCGGGCCGGGCGGAACACCGTGAACGTGTGCGGCCCCAGGCGGGCCTGGTGGCGGACGAGACGAAGCGTGTGCATACGGGACCTTGATACGGCACCGTCAGAAGGCGTGCCAGCGCATTTCCGTGTCCCCGTCCCGGAGGGACGCCACCCGGCGCCGGAACTCGGCGAGGGCCTTCGGGTCGGCGGGGGCGTGCTGGGCGACCCACGCGCAGCTCGCCGTCTCGCGGGCGCCGCGCAGCACGGCGCAGCCCTCCCAGTCGCGCACGTCCCACCCGTAGGCGGCGGCGAACGCGTCGTACGACGCGGCGGGCAGGCCGTACCGGTCCCGGGACAGGGCCATCACGACCAGGTCGTGCTCGCGCAGGTCGACCGACACGGTCTCCAGGTCCACCAGGACCGGGCCGTCGGGGCCGACGTGCACATTGCGGGGGAGGGCGTCGCCGTGGATCGGGCCCGGCGGGAGGTGCGGGCTGAGCCCGGCCACCTGGCCGGCGTAGCCGTCGCGGCGGGCCCGCAGGTACGCCGCGTCCGCCGGGTCGACGGCGTCGCCGGCCAGCCGCAGCCACCGCTCGACCCCGCCCAGCAGGTCCCGCGCGGGCAGGTCGAACGGCGGCGCCGGCAGGGCGTGGATGCGGCGCAGCAGCACCGCCAGGTCCTCGGGCCCGGCCGGCCGGACCGCGTCCGGCAGCCGGTGCCACACCGTCACCGGATGCCCCTCCACCAGCCGCGGCTCCGGCTCCGCCGCCCGCACCGCCGGGATCCCGGCCTGCTCCAGCCACAGCGCCACGGCGATCTCCCGGCCGGCCCGCTCCAGCAGGCCCGCCTCCCGGCCGACCTTCACGACGAGGCCGCCGACGCCGAAGACCGCGTTCTCGCCGAGGGAGAGCAGCTCGGCGACCGGCCCTCCGGCCGCCCGGGTGACCCCCGCGGCGGCCAGCACACCCCTGGCCCGCCCCTCGTCCATACGCCCTCCCGCCCCCTCCCGACACCGCACCTCAGCGGCCCCACCCAGTCTCGCACTCCCGCCCCACCGGGTCCGGCGGCCGGTCTGCCTGCTACGGCAGGTGTGCCGACCGATCGGCGAGCATGAGGGCGAGGGGTCCGGCCGGAAGCAGGAAGCGCCCGTCGGCGGCAGCTGCGATGGCGTCGGCCAGCGGCTCGGCTCGGTGGCCGACCAGGAAGGCGATCCGGCGGCCGTCGTCGTGCTGGGCCAAGGCGTGGCACTCCCCCCGCTGCCGGAAGGAGTCGCCGGCGTCGAGCTCCCGGAGAACCTGGGCATTCCCGGCGGCCGGAACGTCGGCGTTCAGTGGCTGCGGGACCGCGGCGGCGCGGACATCGTGGTCGTCCTGGACGACGACGGGCTGCTGCCCCGCAAGGACACCCTGCGGCTCGTACGCGAGGCCTTCGCCGAGAACCCCCGCCTGGGCATCGCCGGCTTCCGGATCGTCGACGAGGAGGGGCTGAGCCGGCGCCGTCACGTGCCCAGGCTCGGTGGCGCCGATCCGGAGCGGTCCGGACCGGTCACCGCCTTCCTCGGCGGCGGTCACGCCATCCGCATGCGTGTGATCGACGAGGTCGGTGACTTCCCCGCGCAGTTCTTCTACGCGCACGAGGAAACCGACTTCGCGTGGCGGGCCCTGGACGCCGGCTGGGACATCGACTACCGGGCGGACATGCTGCTCCGACACCCGCGCACGGCGGCTTCCCGGCACGCCGTCTACTACCGCAACACCGGCCGGAACCGGGTGTGGCTGGCCAAGCGGAATCTGCCTGCCGTCCTGGTGCCGGTCTACCTCGCGACGTGGGCCGCCTACACGCTCGTGCAGCGGCCCCGCTGTCCGGGCTTGCGTCATGGTGGGCCGGTTTCTTCGAGGGAGTCCGGCTGGAGTGCCCGCCGCGGAAGCCGATCCGGTGGCGGACGGTATGGCGGATGAGCCGCCTCGGGCGGCCGCCGGTGATCTGACGTGCCTGTGGTGCTCGGGGATCGCACGCCCGCCGGGGCCGCGGCCCCGGCGCTGGGATCGTGCATCAGCCACAACTCCCGATCGCCGTGGGACGCGAAGGAAAACAATTGCACGAGACGTATCGTCTCGTTATGGTTGCGGCATGACCTCAGCCAAGCCCGCACACATCGCCATGTTCTCGATCGCCGCACACGGACACGTGAACCCGAGCATCGAGGTGATCCGCGAGCTCGTCGCCCGCGGGCACCGCGTCAGCTACGCCGTCCCGGCCTCCTTCGCCGACAAGGTCGCCGAAACCGGCGCCACGCCGGTGATCTGGACCTCGACCCTGCCCACCGACGACGAGCCCGACGCCTGGGGCACCGAGCTCATCGACCAGATCGAGCCCTTCCTCCACGACGCCGTGCAGGCCCTGCCGCAGCTCGCCGCCGCCTTCGAAGGGGACGAGCCCGATCTCGTCCTGCACGACATCACCTCCTACCCGGCGCGCGTACTGGCCCACCGGTGGGGCGTGCCCGCGGTGTCGCTGTCGCCGAACCTCGTCGCCTGGGAGGGCTACGAGGAGGAGGTCGCCGCACCGATGACGGCCGGGCTGCGCGCCTCCGAGCGCGGCCGCGCGTACTACGCCCGCTTCTCGGCCTGGCTCGCCGAGAACGGGATCGACGAGGACCCCGACCCGTTCGTCGGCCGCCCCCGGCGCAGCATCGTGCTGATCCCGCGCGCCCTCCAGCCGCACGCCGACCGGGTCGACCCGGCCGTCCACACCTTCGTCGGCGCCTGCCAGGGCGACCGCAGCGCCCAGGGCGTGTGGGCGCGGCCGGCCGGGGCGGAGAAGGTGCTGCTCGTGTCGCTCGGGTCGACGTTCACCAAGCAGCCCGCCTTCTACCGTGCGTGCATCGAGGCCTTCGGGGGAGTGCCCGGCTGGCATGTCGTCCTGCAGATCGGCCGGTTCACGGACGTGGCGGAGCTGGGGGAGGTCCCGGAGAACGTGGAGGTCCACCGGTGGGTCCCGCAGCTGGACGTGCTGCGGAAGGCCGACGCCTTCATCACGCACGCCGGGGCCGGCGGCAGCCAGGAAGGGCTCGCCACCGCCACGCCGATGGTCGCCGTACCGCAGGCCGTCGACCAGTTCGGGAACGCCGACATGCTGCAGGCGCTCGGCGTCGCCCGGCACGTCCCCATGGAGGAGGCGGACGCCCGTACGCTGCGGGAGGCCGTGGAGGCCCTCGTCGCCGACCCCGACGTCGCCCGGCGGGCCGCGGAGATCCGGGCGGAGATGGCGCAGGAAGGCGGTACGCAGCAGGCCGCCGACCTCATCGAGGCTATGGTGCGGGCATGACCACATACGCGGCCCTGCTGCGCGGCATCAACGTCGGCGGGAAGAAGAAGGTCCCGATGGCCGAGCTGCGCGAGGTGCTCGAAGGCCTCGGGTACGAGGACGTGCGCACCTACCTGCAGAGCGGCAACGCCGTCTTCGGCGGCGGGGACGCCGACCCCGCCGCGCTCGCCGCGCAGATCGAGCGGGCGATCGAGGAACGGTTCGGGTTCCCCGTCGCCTGTCTCGTCGTCGACGGGGCCCGGCTGCGCGCCGTACAGGAGGGCTGCCCGTACCCCGCCGACGAGCTGGAGGGGAAACAGCTGCACGCCACCTTCCTCTCGGAGCAGCCCGACGACGGGCGGTTCACCGGGATCGACCGGGAGGCCTTCCTGCCCGAGGAGTTCACCGTGGGGGAGCGGGTCGTCTACCTGTACGCGCCCGAAGGGCTGGGCCGGTCCAAGCTGGCCGAGGCCCTGTTCCGGCCCGCCGTGTTCAAAGGCATCGACGCCACCACCCGGAACTGGAACACGGTGGTGAAGCTCGTCGAGATGACCCGCTAGCCCCCGGGGGAGCCCCGGGTGGGGGATGCCCGCCGGACCGCCCCGCGGTGACACACCGGCAGGGGCTCCCCGCTCCGTGCGTGCACCTCCAGCGCACGGCCGCCCCACCGTGCCCCCGACGGCAACGCAGGCCGCCGGATGTGCCAGGCTCCGCACATGCGCTACATCATCATCGGCGCCGGAGCGATCGGCGCAACCATCGGCGGACGCCTCGCCGAAGCAGGCCGTGAGGTCGTCCTCGCCGCGCGGGGCACACACGCCCGCGCCCTGCACACGGACGGGCTGCGGCTCACCACGGCCGACGGGCCCCGGGTGCACCGGCTGCCCGTGGTCGAGGACCCGGCGGAACTCGGCGAACTCCGGCCGGACGACGTCCTGCTGCTGGCCGTGAAGACCCAGGACGCCATCGCCGCGCTCGACCTGTGGGGCGCCGCGGAAGTCGCGGGCGGCGGGACGGCGGCCCAGCGGCTGCCCGTCCTGTGCGCGCAGAACGGGGTCGAGAGCCAGCGCCTCGCCCTCCGCCGCTTCGCGCATGTGTACGGGGTCTGCGTCTGGCTGCCGGCGACGTTCCTGGAGCCGGGCGTGGTCAGCGCCCTCGGCACGCCCCGGACCGGCATCCTGCACATCGGCCCGGCCGCCGGCGGCGCGGACGCGCGGGCCCGGCGGATCGCCGCCGACCTGGAGAAGGCCGGCTTCGACGCCCCGGTGGTCGACGACGTGATGCGGTGGAAGTACGGGAAGCTGCTCGGCAACCTCGGCAACGCGATCCAGGCCACCACCGGGCCCGAGCCCGACCCGGCCAAGACGGCACTGCTCCGGCGGGCCCGCCGTGAGGGCGAGGCCGTTTTCGCGGCCGCGGGCATCGCGTACGTGTCGGAAGCGGAGGAGGCCGCGGCCTGGGACGGCCGCGCCGTGCAGCCCGCGGTGCTGCGGGGCGGGTCGTCCTGGCAGAGCCTGCACCGGAAGACCGGGTCGATCGAGGCCGACTACCTCAACGGGGAAGTCTGTCTGCTGGGGCGGCTCCACGGGGTGCCGACCCCGGTCAACGAGGTGCTGCGGCATGCGGCGAACATCTTCGCCCGGGAGGGGATCGCGCCGGGCTCGATGTCCGTCGCGGACCTCACCGCCCTCGCCGACGAGGCCGAGTCCCGCCACCGCTAGCCGCCGCCGCTGCGCGGAGCCTTTCCCCACCCCGCCCCTTCCCGAAACCGGGCTCTGCCCGGACCCGTTGCGCTCAAACGCCGCGCGGGCTGGATGTTTCAGCCTCGCCGGCGTTTGAGGCGCTGGGGGTGCCCCCAGCGGTAGCTGGGGGAGGGTCTGGGGGCGGAGCCCACAGTTATGCTCCGCGCAGCGGCGGGTGTCAGGCCGAGAGGGCGGTGGGGTGGCGGGCCGCGGCGGGGGCCGGGACGGCGGCGTCGTACCGGCGGAGCAGCAGGCGGGCCAGCTGCGGGGCGGCGCCCAGCACGCCGGCCACCACATCCGCGCCCGCCTCCCGCGCCCCGGCGGCGATCCGGTCCGGCAGCCGGCCGGGGGCGATGACGTACGGCGCCACCGCGATGCGGCGGACGCCTTCCGCCCGCAGGGCCCGTACGGCGTCCTCCGTACGGGGCAGAGCGGCGGAGGCGAACGCAGGCCGCACGGCGCACCAACCGGTGTGCCGCCACTCCCGCGCGGTTTCTGCGATCACTGCGATCGCCTCCGGGTCCGATGAGCCGGCGGACGCGAGCACCACACCGGTGCCGGCGCGCTCCGCCGGGGTGATCCCCGCCTCCCGCAGCCGGAGTTCCAGCGCTTCCGTCAGCAGTGGGGAGGGGCCGAGGACGTCGGCGACGCGGACCGTGAGGCCCGGCAGCCGGACGAGGGCTTCCGCGAGCACCGCGGGGATGTCGGCCTTCGCGTGGAAGGCGCGGGTGAGCAGCAGCGGCAGTGCGACCACGTCGTGGACGCGGTCGGCGTGCAGCGCGGACAGCACCTGTTCGACGCGGGGGGCGTTGAAGTCGAGGAAGGCCGTCTCGACGCGCAGCCCCGGCCGCAGCGCCCGCACCCGCCGGGTGAGGGCGTGGACGGTCGCCGCGTGCCGCGGGTCGCGGCTGCCGTGGGCGATCACGAGGAGGACGGGGGAGGAGGGGGCGGGGGGCACGGCGGTCAGCTCCTGGCCAGGAGGCCGCGGCTGCGGAGCACCCACCGTTCGACCGGGCTGAAGATCAGCAGGTCGATGGCGATGCCGACGACGAGGATCAGGATGATCGCGAGGAACACGCCGGGCAGGTCGATGTTGTTGCGGCCGTTCTCCAGCAGCTGGCCCAGGCCGAGTCCGAGGTCGGGCGAGGAGGCGATGATCTCGGCGGCCATGAGGGAGCGCCAGGAGAACGCCCAGCCCTGCTTCAGGCCGGCCAGGTAGCCGGGCAGTGCGGCCGGCATGACGACGTGCCACACGCCCTTGAAGCCCGTCGCGCCGAGGGTGCGGCCGGCCCGCAGGAACAGCGGGGGCACCTGGTCGACGCCGGAGACGAGGCCGTTGGCGATGGACGGGACGGCGCCCAGCAGGATCACCGTGAACATCATGGCGTCGTTGAGGCCGAACCAGAGGACGGCCGGCGGGACCCAGGCCACCGACGGCAGGGACTGCAGGCCGGACAGGATGGGGCCGAGCGCTGCCCGTACCGGCTTGACCCGGGCGACGAGCAGGCCGAGGGGGGTGCCGATGGCGAGGGCGAGCAGGAAGCCGAGGAGGCCTCGGGAGACGGAGGTCCAGATGACGTCGAGCAGGGTGCCCTTGAGCCACATGTCGGCGAGGCTGTCCCAGACCGCGGACAGCGGGGGCAGCTTGCTCTCCTCGGTGACCCCGGTCGTGACGAGTATCTGCCAGACGGCGAGGACCAGGGCGACGGCCAGGACCGGCGGGAGGACCTTCTTGAGGAGGACCTCCCTGACCGGGGTGCGGCGGACCTCGACGGCGTCGAGCGCGTCGAGGCCGGCCTCCAGGCCGGCGAGGTCGTCCGTCTTCGCCTTCGTTTCAGTGCTGGCCATGGCGGCGGATCTCCCCACGCAGGTGTTCGGTGATCTCCAGGGACAGTTCCGCGACGTCCGCGTCCTCGATGCGGCGCGGCTGCGGGATGCCGACGGCCCACTCCTTGGCGACCCGGCCGGGCCGGGAGGAGAGCAGGACCACGCGCTGGGCGAGGCGTACGGCCTCGCGCACGTTGTGGGTGACGAAGAGGACCGAGACGCCGGTCTCCTCCCAGATGCGGGTGAGTTCGCCGTGCAGGACGTCGCGGGTGATGGCGTCGAGCGCGGCGAACGGCTCGTCCATCAGCAGCAGCCGGCTGTCCTGGGCGAGGGCGCGGGCCATGGCGACGCGCTGGCGCATGCCGCCGGACAGTTCGTGGACGCGCTTGCCGTACGCGCCGCCGAGCCGGACCAGTTCCAGCAGCCGTTCCGCCTCCGGCTTGCGGTCGGACTTGGGGATCCCGCGCAGCCGCAGGGCGAGTTCGATGTTCTTGCCCGCGGTCAGCCACGGGAAGAGGGCGTGCTCCTGGAACATCAGGGCGGGCCGGCCGGCGGTCTCGATGCTGCCCGCGCTGGGCCTGTCGAGGCCGGCGACCAGGTTGAGGAGGGTGGACTTGCCGCAGCCCGAGGCCCCCAGGATGGTGACGAATTCGCCGGGAGCGACATCGAGGCTGATGTCGTCCAGGACGAGCTGCGATCCGGCCGGGCCGGTGAAGGACTTCGAGACGTGCTCGATGCGGGCGGCGGCGGGGGCGGCCGTCGCGACGGCGCCCTCGGCGGCCTTGGCAAGCGTGGTGGCCATGGTCGTCACCTCCTGGGGGTTGATGCGTGCGGACTGCGTGCGGACTGCGTGCGGACTGCGTGCGGACTTCGTGCGGGCTTACTTCGCGCCGAGGCCGGCGTCGGAGACCTCCGGCTTGCCGGCCTGCTTCAGCACCTTGTTCAGGAGCGTCAGGTCGTAGATGCCGGCCAGGTCGGGCTGCTCGATGAGGGTGGCCTTGACGGCGTGGTCGGCCTGCGCCTTGAGGGTGGTGGCCAGCGGGTCGTCGGTGACGAGGATGCTCTTCCAGGCGGGGTCGATGACCTTCGCGTCCAGTTCCTTGCCGGTCTCCGCCTTCAGGGCCGCGTTCGCGGACGCCCTGGCCCGGTCCGGGTCGGCGTTGATCCACTCGTTGGTCTTCACGGTGCCGCGGAGCACGGCCTCGACCACGTCCGGGTGCGCCTTGAGGAACTTCTGCGACACGATGACGTTGGTGATGACGAACTTCTTGTCGGGCCACAGGTCGGTCTCGTCGAGGAGGACCGCGGCGCCGTCCGTGACCAGCTTGGAGGCGGTCGGCTCGGGCACCCACGCCCCGTCGATCGAGCCCTGCTTGAAGGCGTCCGGCGTCACCTTGTTGTCGGTGCGGACGACGGAGACGTCGCCCTTGCCGGACTCGGGGTCGACCTTCCAGCCCTTCTGGGCGATCCAGTTGAGGAAGGCGACGTCCTGGGTGTTCCCCTTCTGAGGGGTGGCGATCCGCTTGCCCTTGAGGTCGTCCAGGGTCTTGATCTTCTCCGGGTTCACGACGAGCTTGACGCCGCCGGAGGCGGAGCCGGAGACGATCCGCAGGTTCTGGCCCTTGGACTTGACGTAGCCGTTGATGGCCGGCGAGGGGCCGATGAAGCCGATGTCGAGAGAGCCGCCGTTGAGGGCCTCGATCTCGGACGGGCCGGCGTTGAAGGCCTGCGGCTTGATCTTGGTGCCGCCGAGCTCCTTGGCGATCAGGCCTTCCTGGAGGCCGACCAGCGCGGTGGCGTGCGTCAGGTTCGGGAAGTAGCCGATGCGGACCTCGGAGGCCGACAGCTTCCCGCCGGAGGCGGCAGCGGTGCCGGACGTCTTGTCATCGGCCTTCTCCGCCTGGGAGCCGTAGCCGCACGAGGCGAGCGCGCCGATCAGGAGCGGGAGGGCGGCGGCGGTGGCGAGGCCGCGGCGCAGGGTCTTACGGGTACGGGTACGGGTACGGGGCGTGGTGCGGCCGGTGGCAGGCACGGGAGGGTTTCCTCTCGTGACGTCGTCTCATGACGCACGTCTTCGTCGGTGGAGCGAGGCGGGGTCGGGCTCGCGGTGCTCGTGGGGGGTGGGGGCGCGACGGCAGGATGCCGACGGCGATGCGGTCATCGCACACATCGCGCCACCCCTCCCTGACCGCTGCCGAGGTTGCCTCCCCCAGACTTCGTCCGGGGGTACCCCCAGCCGACCCGGCCGCCTTCCTTGGCGAAGGTCGCGAAGATGTCGCCGGTCATGGTCTAGAAGTCCCATCCCTCGTCGTCCGCCCCGGCGCCGGCCTCGTCGCGGGAGGCGAAGGACTCGCCGGCCATGCCCGCCGCGAGGGTGGTGCCGTCGGCCGGGTCGATGAGCAGGAACGATCCGGTGCGGCGCGAGTCGGCGTACGCGTCGAGCGCGAGGGGCTCGGCGGTGCGTACGACGACGCGGCCGATGTCGTTGGCCACCAGCTGCCCCGGGTTCGGGTGCTGGGACAGGTCGTCCAGCGTCAGGCGGGAGGGGATCTCCTTGACGATCGCCTTGACCGTGCGGGTGGTGTGCTTCAGCAGCACCCGCGCGCCCACGGCCAGGGGCTGGTCGGCGACGTGGCAGACGGTCGCTTCGACGTCCTGGGTGGTGGCGGGGGCCGAGGCCGCCGGGGCGATCAGGTCGCCGCGGGAGATGTCGATGTCGTCCTTCAGGCGGAGCGTCACCGACTGCGGGGCCCAGGCGATGTCGACGCTCTCACCGAGCGCGTCGATGCCCTCGATGACCGAGGTGCGGCCCGACGGCAGGACGGTCACCGGCTCGCCGACGCGCAGGACGCCGGAGGCGATCTGGCCGGCGTAGCCCCGGTAGTCGGGGTGCTCGGCGGTCTGCGGGCGGATCACGTACTGCACGGGGAAGCGTGCCGGGCAGGCGGCCAGGTCGTGGCTGACGGGGACGGTCTCCAGGTGCTCCAGGACCGTCGGGCCGCCGTACCAGTCCATGTTGGCGGACGGGTCCACGACGTTGTCGCCGGCCAGGGCCGAGATCGGGATCGCGGTGATCTCCGGGACGCCCAGCTCGGAGGCGTACGCGGTGAACTCCTCGGCGATCGCCGCGAAGACCGCCTCCTCGTACCCGACGAGGTCCATCTTGTTCACGGCGAGGACCACGTGCGGGACGCGCAGCAGGGCGGCGACGGCGGCGTGCCGGCGGGTCTGCTCGACGACGCCGTTGCGGGCGTCGACCAGGACCAGCGCGAGGTCGGCCGTCGACGCGCCGGTGACCATGTTCCGGGTGTACTGCACGTGCCCGGGGGTGTCGGCGAGGATGAACCGGCGGCGGGCGGTGGCGAAGTAGCGGTAGGCCACGTCGATGGTGATGCCCTGCTCGCGCTCGGCCCGCAGGCCGTCGGTCAGCAGCGCCAGGTCCGGGGTGTTCTGCCCGCGGTCGGCGGACACCCGCTCCACGGCCTCCAGCTGGTCTTCCAGGACCGACTTGGAGTCGTGCAGCAGGCGGCCGACCAGGGTGGACTTGCCGTCGTCGACGGAACCCGCGGTGGCGAAGCGCAGCAGCGTCGTCGTGCTCAGCTGCTCGGTGGTGCTGGTCATGGCTAGAAGTACCCTTCGCGCTTGCGGTCTTCCATCGCGGCCTCGGACAGCTTGTCGTCCGCCCGGGTCGCGCCCCGCTCGGTGAGGCGGGAGACGGCGATCTCGGCGATCACCGCGTCGAGCGTGGTGGCGTCGGAGTCGACGGCGCCGGTGCAGGACATGTCGCCGACGGTGCGGTAGCGGATGAGCCGCTTCTCCACGGTCTCGGTGTCCTTCGGGCCGCCCCACTCGCCGGCGGTGAGCCACATGCCGCCCCGCAGGAAGACGTCCCGCTCGTGGGCGAAGTAGATCTCCGGCAGCCGGATGTCCTCGCGGGCGATGTACTGCCACACGTCCAGCTCGGTCCAGTTGGACAGCGGGAAGACGCGGACGTGCTCGCCGGGGGCGTGCCGGCCGTTGTAGAGCTGCCACAGCTCCGGGCGCTGGCGGCGCGGGTCCCACTGGGAGAACTCGTCGCGCAGGGAGAACACCCGCTCCTTGGCGCGGGCCTTCTCCTCGTCGCGGCGGCCGCCGCCGAAGACGGCGTCGAAGCGGTGGTGCTGGATGGCCTCGGTGAGCGGGACCGTCTGCAGCGGGTTGCGGGTGCCGTCGGGGCGCTCGCGCAGCTTGCCGGCGTCGATGTACTCCTGGACGGAGGCCACGTGCAGCCGCAGGCCGTGCTCGGCGACCGTGCGGTCGCGGTAGTCGATGACCTCGGGGAAGTTGTGCCCGGTGTCCACGTGCAGCAGCGCGAACGGCACCGGCGCCGGCGCGAACGCCTTCAGCGCCAGGTGCAGCATGACGATGGAGTCCTTGCCGCCGGAGAACAGGATCACCGGCTTCTCGAACTCGCCCGCCACCTCGCGGAAGATGTGCACCGCCTCCGACTCCAGGGAGTCCAGGTGCGACAGGGCGTACGGGGCGTCCGCGTCGGCGGCGCTGTTGTGCAGGTGCGCGGCGGTGGTCATGCCAGCCCCTTCTCGGTGAGCAGCGTGAACAGGGACGCCGCGGACTCCTGGACGGTCTGCGTGTGCGACTCGATGCGCAGGTCCGGGGCGGCCGGGGCCTCGTACGGGTCGTCGACGCCGGTCAGGCCGGAGATCTCGCCCGCCGCCTGCTTGGCGTACAGGCCCTTGACGTCGCGGACGGAGCACACCTCGACGGGGGTGGCCACGTGTACCTCCAGGTACGTCGTGCCGGCGGCGGCGTGCCGCTTCGCGACGGCCTCGCGGCTGTCGGCGTACGGCGCGATCACGGGGACCAGCGCCTTGACGCCGTTGCTCGCGAGGAGTTCGGCGACGAAGCCGATCCGCTGCACGTTGGTGTGCCGGTCCTCGCGGGTGAAGCCCAGGCCCGCCGAGAGGAACTCGCGGATCTCGTCGCCGTCGAGGACCTCCACCCGGTGGCCGTCGCCGCGCAGCCGCTCGGCCAGCGCGTGGGCGATCGTCGTCTTGCCCGCGCTCGGCAGACCCGTCAGCCACACGGTGGCTCCCCGGTCCGTCACGCTCATCTGCTTCTCCGTAGGTTCCGTCATCAGCCGTGCAGTCCGCACTCGGTCTTCGCCCGGCCCGCCCAGCGGCCGGCCCGGGCGTCCTCGCCCTCCGCCACGCGGCGGGTGCAGGGGGCGCAGCCGACCGAGGCGTAGCCGTCCATCAGCAGCGGGTTGGTGAGGACGCCGTGTTCCGCGACGTACGCGTCGACGTCGTCCTGGGTCCAGCGGGCGATCGGCGAGACCTTGACCTTCTGCCGCTTCTCGTCCCAGCCGACCACGGGGGTGTTCGCCCGGGTCGGGGACTCGTCGCGGCGCAGCCCGGTCGCCCAGGCGTCGTACCCGGTCAGGCCCTCCTCCAGCGGCTCGACCTTGCGCAGGGCGCAGCACAGGTCGGGGTTGCGGTCGTGGAGCCGGGGGCCGTGCTCGGCGTCCTGTTCGGCCACCGTCCGGCGGGGGGTGAGGGTGATGACGTTGACGTCCATCACGGCCTCGACCGCGTCGCGGGTGCCGATGGTCTCCTCGAAGTGGTAGCCGGTGTCGAGGAAGACGACGTCCACGCCGGGGAAGGCGCGGGACGCCAGGTGGGCGACGACGGCGTCCTCCATGGAGGAGGTCACGCAGAACCGCGCGCCGAAGGTCCGCGCCGCCCAGGAGAGGATCTCCAGGGCGGGGGCGTCCTCCAGGTCGCGGCCGGCCTGCCCGGCCAGTTCCTTGAGCGTCGTGGTGGTCATGTGTCCTCCCCTCCGGCGGTCCCGGACGCGAGACCGCGGGCCAGCAGTCCCAGGTACTTCAGCCGGAAAGCCCGGTTGCACGACCGGCACTCCCACGCGCCGTGGCCCTGCTCGTTCGGGAACAGGTCCTCGTCGCCGCAGTACGGGCAGTGGAACGGGGCCGCTCGCTCGCTCATGCCGTGCTCCTCGTCTCGTTCGCCGCGCTCACGAGAGGCTCTCGTCGCTCGCGCGGGCGACCCAGGCGGCGAAGCGCTCGCCGTCGTCGCGCTCCTCCTCGAAGCGGGTGACGACGCGCTCCACGTAGTCCGGCAGTCCGGCCGAGGTGACCTTCAGGCCGCGGACCTTGCGGCCGAAGCCGGCCTCCAGGCCGAGTGCGCCGCCCAGGTGGACCTGGTAGCCCTCGACCTGGTTGCCGTGCTCGTCGAGGACCAGCTGGCCCTTGAGACCGATGTCCGCCACCTGGATGCGGGCGCAGGCGTTCGGGCAGCCGTTGATGTTGATGGTGAGCGGCTCCGCGAAGTCCGGCAGGCGGCGCTCCAGTTCGTCGATGAGCGAGGCGCCGCGCGCCTTGGTCTCGACGATGGCCAGCTTGCAGAACTCGATGCCGGTGCAGGCCATCGTGCCGCGGCGGAACGGGGACGGCTTGACCCGCAGGTCCAGCGCCTCCAGGGCGGCCACGACCGAGTCGACCCGGTCCTCCTCGATGTCGAGCACGATCATCTTCTGCTCGGCGGTGGTGCGCAGGCGGCCGGAGCCGTGCCGCTCGGCGATGTCCGCGATCTTGGTGAGGGTGGCGCCGTCGACGCGGCCGACGCGCGGGGCGAAGCCGACGTAGTAGCGGCCGTCCTGCTGCCGGTGGACGCCGACGTGGTCGCGCCACTGGCCGGACGGCTGCTCGGGCGCGGGGCCGTCGGCGAGCTTGCGCTTCAGGTACTCGTCCTCCAGGACCCGGCGGAACTTCGCCGCGCCCCAGTCGGCGACGAGGAACTTCAGCCGGGCGCGGGTGCGCAGGCGGCGGTAGCCGTAGTCGCGGAAGATCGAGATGACGCCTTCGTAGACGTCCGGGACCTCGGCGAGGGAGACCCAGGTGCCCAGGCGGACGCCGAGCTTGGGGTTGGTCGACAGGCCTCCGCCGACCCAGACGTCGAAGCCGGGGCCGTGCTCGGGGTGGTTCACGCCGACGAACGAGACGTCGTTGATCTCGTGCGCCACGTCCAGCAGCGGGGAGCCGGAGACCGCGGACTTGAACTTGCGGGGCAGGTTGGAGAAGTCCTTGTTGCCGACGATGCGGCGGTGGATCTCCTCGATGGCGGGGGTGCCGTCGATGATCTCGTCCTTGGCGATGCCGGCGACGGGCGAGCCGAGGATGACGCGGGGCGTGTCACCGCAGGCCTCGGTGGTCGACAGGCCGACGGCCTCCAGGCGGCGCCAGATCTCCGGGACGTCCTCGATGCGGATCCAGTGGTACTGCACGTTCTGGCGGTCGGTGAGGTCGGCGGTCCCGCGGGCGAACTCCTCGGAGATCTCGCCGATGACGCGGAGCTGCTCGGTGGTCAGCCGGCCGCCGTCGATGCGGACGCGCAGCATGAAGTACTTGTCGTCCAGCTCCTCCGGCTCCAGGATCGCGGTCTTGCCGCCGTCGATCCCGGGCTTGCGCTGGGTGTACAGGCCCCACCAACGCATGCGTCCGCGCAGGTCGTTGGGGTCGATCGAGTCGAATCCGGTCTTGGAGTAGATCGTCTCAATGCGCGTCCGTACATTGAGACCGTCGTCGTCCTTCTTGAACTGCTCGTTGCCGTTGAGAGGGGTGTGGTGTCCAACGGCCCACTGGCCCTCGCCGCGGTGACGGCCGGGCTTGCGGCGCGCGGCGGCGGGTGTTTCGGGGGTGGCGGCCATGGCGGTACGTCCTTCTTCGGCGGCTCAAAGGCAAGGGCAGGGGGAGTCGGCGGCGTGGCCCCTGGCGCTGAGCAGGTGTGGCCGACCGCCGCGCGGCTCCGGTTGTGCCGGAGGTCAGGGCGGGGGGTCTGCCTTCAGGGGGCTGGCGGGGTGACGGCGCATCCGCGACGACACTGTGCGGTGCGCTGTGCGGCGGTGGCTGGTTCTGTCAGCTCGCCGGACAGATGGCGCTGGACATGCGGCCGAGGTCGACGTGCCGCCGACTCACCAAGGCTGTTCCAGCTCCATTCATGGCCGAAGCGTGTCATGGGGCGATTGGACGAGTCCACTAGTGTCCATGATGTGGACGATGCAGTCCCGCATTTCGAGACGGCGTGACGGGGGTCACGTACGGAACGGGGCGCCTGGGGCCGGTGGTTCCGGCCCCGGGCGGCGTACGGGGCGTGCGGGGGAGGCGCGCGGGGCGCGGGCCGGGCACGGGGCCGGGCCCACGAGCCGGCCTGCGGGCCGGTCGGCGCTCCGGCCCACAGGCCGGTCTGCGCCCCGCGCGCCTACGGGCCGGTCTGTGCGCCGGTCTGCGCGCCGGGCCAGGGGCCGGGGGTCGGCGTGTCCTCCTTCTCCTCGGTCTCCGTCCTGAAGACCTTGAAGCCGCGCCGCAGGTAGTTGTCCATCGCCGTCGGGCCGTCCTGGCTGCAGGTGTGTACCCACACCCGGCGCGTCGGCCCGCGCTCCGCCCAGCGCTCCGCCAGCGACCAGGCCGCGGCCACGCCCACCGACAGCAGGTGCCCGCCGATGCGGCGGCCCCGGAAGTCGGGCAGCAGCCCGAAGTACATGATCTCCACCACGCCGTCGTCCTGCGGGTCGAGCTCGATGTACCCGGCGGGCGTCCCGCGGTCGTACGCCACCCAGGTCTCCACCCCCGGCCGGTCGAGGTATTCGACCCACTGGGCGCGGGTCAGCGCCAGCCGGTCCGTCCAGTGGATGTCACCGCCCACCGACGCGTAGAGGAAGCGGCTGAACTCGGGCGAGGGGACCTCCGCCCGCTGGACACGTATCTCGGATCCCGGGACGACGGCCGGGACGAGGTCCTCCGGGGAGGTCATCTCCAGGGACCAGGTGGTGAGGGTGAGGGTGCTCATGCACGTCAGGGAACCACGCCGGACCCCGAACGGCCCAGGCGGGCCCGCACCACCGCCGGCGCGGTGGAGTGCGCCAGCAGCCCCGCCGGGTCCGCGGGCCGGACCAGCTCCACCTCCACGTCCTCCGCGAACCGGTACGGGCGGTGGGCCAGCACCCCCGCCAGGTGCCGCCGCACCCGCGACAGCTCCGCGCGGACCGTCACCGTCCGCGTCGGGTCCCCGAACAGCTCCTCCGACAGCTCGGCCGCCGTACGCCCCCGCGGGCTCTGCGCCAGCAGGAACAGCAGCTCGGCGTGGCGCGGGGTCAGCTCCAGCGACCAGCTCCCGGCGGCCCCGTACACCGTCGCCGTCCACGCGCGCGGCCGGCTCAGGTCCAGCACCACCCGGCTCGCCGCCGCCCCGGCCGGGGACGCCTCCGCGACGCGCAGCAGCCAGCCCCCGGGCAGCGGCTCCACCGCGCACTGCCCGAGCTGCGGCAGCCACACCCGCCCCGGCCCGATCCCCTTCGGCAGCGGCACCCGCTCGGGCGGGGCGAACCCGGTCACCGCCGCCGTCCAGCCGTGCGGGTCCACCACCGCCGCCCGCCCCGGATGCAGCCGGGCCAGCAGCGGCGCCGCCACCGCCCGCAGCCGCTCCAGCGACTCCAGGTGCCGCAGCTGCAGCTCCCGCTCCGCGAGCCGGGCCACCGCGGTCACCCAGGCCAGGGTGGCCGGGTGCATGGTGGCCAGCGGCCCGCTGACGTCCACCACGCCCAGCAGCCGCCCGTCCCGCGGGTCGTGCAGCGGAACCCCCGCGCACGTCCACTCGTGGTGGCTGGAGACGAAGTGCTCCGCCGAGAACACCTGGACCGGCCGCCGGGCCACCAGGGCGGTGCCCACCCCGTTCGTGCCGACCACCGCCTCGTTCCAGTCGGCGCCCACCGCGAAGCCGAGCCGGTCCGCCGCCCGCAGGATCGGCGGGGCGCCCTCCCGCCACAGCAGCCGCCCGTCCGCGTCGGCGACGACCATGATGTGCACGGCCGTGTCCAGGGCCGGCAGCAGCCCCTCCCGCAGCACCGGCAGCATCTCCCGCAGCGGCGACCCGTGCCGCCGCTCCTCCGTCTCCGCCGCCGACAGCAGCCGCGAGCGGGAGTCCCGGTCCGGGTGCACCCCGTGCGCCAGCATCCGCCGCCAGGACTCCGCGATCTCCGGGCGGGGCAGCGCCGGGGGCCGCTCCCCGGCCAGCGCGGCCGCCCGCACCCCCTTCAGCAGCCGTGTCGCCTCCCGGGGCTCCATGGCCGAGATGCGCGCCACATCGACCGTGCCTCCTGCGGTGTCGGCCACCGGAACCTCCCCGTGCGGAACAGGACGTACGCGGGAACCCGCCCGGGTCGGCCCGGGCGTGCCCTTCCCCTGGCACACCCGGCGGACGGTTCCGTCTCAGAGGGTTGCAACGGTATGCAACTCTCGCCAAGTCCCGGTCACCCGACCGAAACTGTCCGCGCGCCGGGAACGGCGTGACAGCTCCTCCTCGGGGCTTTCGGGCCAGCGGTGGTGCCGAGTCGGCGCGGCGCCACCCTGGTCCGGTCAACGGGTCCGGATCCCGGCGGCGGCGTGGTTTGGGGACCCGCCTACCCCGCGATCCGCGCCCGTTCCACCACCGCCCCCAGGTCCAGGGTGTGCGGCAGCGTGCCGAAGGCCCCGCCCCGGTCGCCGCCCAGCCGTCCCGCGCAGAACGCGTCCGCCACCTCCGGCGGGGCCCACCGCACCAGCAGCGACGCCTGCAGCACCAGCGCCATGCGCTCCGCCAGCCGCCGCGCCCGCGCCTCGATGCCCGTCAGGTCCGCCAGCTCCGTCAGCAGCCCCCGGACGGCCGCGTCCAGCCGGTGGTCGGCGCCGCGGGCCTGCCCGATCTCCCGCAGGAAGGCGTCCAGCGCCTGCGGCTCGCGCTGCAGCACCCGCAGCACGTCCAGGGCCTGGACGTTGCCCGAGCCCTCCCAGATCGAGTTCAGCGGGGACTCGCGCAGCAGCCGCGGCAGCCCGGACTCCTCCACGTAGCCGTTGCCGCCCAGGCACTCCAGGGCCTCCGCCACCATCGGCGTGCACCGCTTGGCCACCCAGTACTTCGCGGCGGGCACCGCGATGCGCAGGAAGGCCCGCTCCCGGTCGGTGTCGGCGTCGCAGGCGGCGGCCAGCCGCAGGGCGAGGGTGGTCGCCGCCTCCGACTCCAGGGCCAGGTCGGCGAGGACGTTCCGCATCAGCGGCTGCTCGATGAGCGGCGCTCCGAAGGCAGAGCGGTGCTCCGCATGGTGGACGGCCTGGGTCAGCGCCTGCCGCATCAGCGCCGCCGACCCGAGCACGCAGTCCAGCCGGGTCGCCGCGACCATCCCGATGATCGTCCGCACGCCGCGGCCCTCCTCGCCGACCCGGCGCGCCCACGTCCCGTCGAACTCGACCTCTGCCGACGCGTTCGACCGGTTGCCGAGCTTGTCCTTCAGCCGCTGGATCGCGAAGGGGTTCCGCGTCCCGTCCGGCAGCACCCGCGGCACCAGGAAGCACGTCAGAGCCTCCCGCCCCGCCCCGGCCGCCGCCTGCGCCAGCACCAGGAACCCGTCCGACATCGGCGCCGAGCAGAACCACTTGTGCCCGGTCAGCTCGTACTCGCCGGATCCCCCCAGCGGCCGCGCCGCCGTCGTGTTCGCCCGGACGTCGCTGCCGCCCTGCTTCTCCGTCATCGCCATGCCGAGGAGCGCGCCCGCCTTCCGCCCCGCCGGCCGGAGCCCCTCCTCGTACACGTGCGAGGTCAGCCGCGGCTCCCACTCGGCGGCCAGCTCCGGCTCCGCCCGCAGCGCCGGCACCGCCGCGTGCGTCATCGACACCGGGCAGCCGTGCCCCGCCTCGGCCTGCGACCACACGAAGAACCCGGCCGCCCGCCGCAGGTGCCCCGCCGGCCGGGTCCAGGCGTCCGTCAGCCCGGCGCCCACCGCGTGCCCCAGCAGCCGGTGCCAGGCCGGATGGAACTCCACCTCGTCGATCCGGTTCCCGTACCGGTCGTGCGTCCGCAGCCGCGGCGGGTTCCCGTCGGCCTGCCGGGCCCACTCCTGCGCCTGCGCGGACCCCGCGGCCCGCCCGAGCTCCGAGAGCTCCCCGCGCACCTCGGAGAGCAGCCCGGGCGGCGCGTCGCCCAGATGGCGCTCCACGTTCTCGGTGAGGGCCCGGTCGCCGGCGTAGACGTCGTATCCCACCAGGGGAGGGGCCTGATTCGTCACGGTGTGGGTGGTGGCTGCCATGCGGATACCGTAAGGACGTGCAGCCAGCAGAAGAAACTCCCGGGCGGGGCCCCGGGCGACTCCACCGGGCCCGAGCCCTCTACCGCAACGTCTCCAAGCGCAAGATGGCGTGGCTGCTCCTGAAGGACACCGTGAACTCGTGCATCGAGTACCGGATCCTGGGACTGGCCGCGGAGGCGGCGTTCTTCACGCTGCTGTCGCTGCCGCCGCTCTTCCTCGGCCTCCTCGGCGTCCTCGGCTACGTCGACGGCTGGACCGGCGGCACCTTCGTGGCCTCCATCGAGGAGAACATCCTCCGCGCCGTCGGCACGGTCCTCTCCGACCGGGGCGTCAACGAGATCGCGAAACCGATGCTGGACGACGTGACCTCGCGCGGCCGCCCCGACATCATCTCCCTCGGCTTCGCCTTCGCCCTGTGGTCCGGCTCGCGCGCCGTCAACGTCTTCATCGACACCATCACCGTCATGTACGGGCTCGACGGCCGCCGAGGCATCGTCAAGACCCGGCTGCTGGCCTTCCTGCTGTACGTGATCGCCCTGGTGATCGGCGCGGTCGTGCTGCCGCTGATGGTGGCCGGACCGGACGCCGTCGTGCGGTGGGTGCCGTGGAGCGCGGAAGTGATCGCCGTGCTGTACTGGCCCACCGTCACGCTGCTGTCCGTCGTCTTCCTCACCACGCTCTACCACGTGTCCGTGCCCGTGCGCTCGCCGTGGATCGAGGACGTCCCGGGCGCGCTCATCGCGCTCGCCATGTGGGTGGTCGGCTCGTTCCTGCTGCGGCTCTACCTCATCAACACCGTCGAGGGCCCCACCATCTACGGATCGCTGGCCGCCCCGGTCGCCGTACTGCTGTGGATCGGCATCTCCGCCTTCGCGGTCCTCGTCGGCGCCGCCGTGAACGCCGCCATCGACCGGGTCTGGCCGTCCGTGGCGACGGCCGCCGCCCGCGAGGACAACGAGCGGGCCCGGGAGGCCGAGGCCGCCCAGCTCATCGCGCGGGCCGCCGCCTGGCGGGCGCTGGCCGAGGGGGAGTCCGAGGACGAGGAGGACGAGGAGGACGGGGACGGCGACGGCGGCACCCCGTCGGAATTCCCCGAGCGCTGGTCGAACTTCCTCCCGCCGGAGGACTACACGGCCCGCCTCCGCAAGCACTGACGGCCGCGGGCGAGCCGCACCGGAAGAACAAAGTGCCGCGACGCGCACGGCGGTGGGTCGGGGTGAGCTGACGCGAGCGCGTCGTCGCGGCCGGACTGTTCGGTACCGGCCGGAGCCGTGCTCGGCGATGCGTGAGCCGGGCTTGCGGCGTGGCCGTCCCTGCTGACCGTTGTCTGTGGCGGGGACGGCATCGGCCAGCGGTAGCCGTCGTTGTGGTTGCAGTCAGTCCTGATCACCGGGAGTGGGTGCCGTGACCGTCGGTGATCAGGTGGTGTTTCGATCCGGCTCGGCCACGGGAGGCCCGGGGCTCGTCAGAGCCTCCCGCCGATCTCGCAGGCCCGGCACGGCGGCCGTCCGCACGTGCACTGCATGATGGCGTCGAGGACCTCGCGGTCGTGGTAGAGGCACTCGTCCTTGCACGTGTGGCGCGGGATGAATCCTGCCGCGAGCTCGCCGGGCCACGGCTCGTGGCCGTCCCGGCAGCGGACGAACCGATCGGGGTCGGTGGAGTGCAGGTCGTGCATGCTCGACCGGGCCTCCTCCTCCAACTCCCGCACTCGCTCCACCAGAGCCTTGAGCTCGGCGGCGATGCCGGAGTACCGGTCGGCGCCGGTCCTTACGTGCGCGGCCCGCAGTGCCATCGCTGCGTTGCCCAAAAACCTGCCGGCATCCTGAAGGTCGGTCACGTGGTGCATCTGAATGCCGGTCACGCCCCGGACCCACACTGCGTCTATGCTCACTGATCCACCTTCCCGGCGTGCGCCTGGTTTTCTTACGGGAGATTACGCGCGGCGCCGGTATCTCCGTATAACGAGAAACAATCTATTTATGGATATTAAAGGCCTCGTCTGTGCCCGTCCAGTAAATTGTGCGTGAATCGACTCACAGCCGGGGTGGTGGATCTTCTATTGAATCTTCAGCTGATTTCTTGTCCGCCGGATGTCACTCCCGCCCGTGTCGGTCATCCGGCGACCGTGTAGGAGCTCGCTCCCGTCCCGGCGAGCCCACCGCCTTCGACGATCAGGTACTCCGGGCGGATGGGGTGCCCGTCGAGCCAGCACTCCAGGATCTCCCGCGTACCGGCCGCGTAGCGTGCCTGCGCCGAGAGGGTCGATCCGGACACGTGCGGCGTCATCGCCTCGTACGGCATGGTGCGCCAGGGATGGTCGGGCGGTGGCGGCTGCGGGTACCAGACGTCACCGGCGTAACCGGCCAGTTGGCCGCTGTTGAGGGCCCGCACCACGGCGTCCCGGTTGACGATGAGCGCCCGTGCGGTGTTGACGATGTACGAACCGCGCTTCATGGCCCCGATCAGCTCGTCGTCGAAGAGGTTCTTCGTCTGGGGATGCAGCGGAGTGTGGATCGACAGCACATCGACGGAGGAGGCCAGCGAACGGGCGTCGGGATGCCAGGTCAGCTCCAGCTCCTCCTCGACCTCCTTGGACAGCCGGTGCACGTCGCAGTAGTGCAGCGTGACGTCGAACGGCTTGAGGCGGCGCAGTACCGCCTGGCCGATACGGCCGGAGCCGAGGACACCGACGTCCATGCCTTCGAGGTCGTAGGCGCGCGAGACGCTGTCGGCGATGTTCCAGCCCTTCTCGGCGGTCACCCACTCGTGAGCTGGCATGTAGTTGTGCACCAGGGTGAGGATCTGCATCACGGCGTGCTCCGACACACTGATGCTGTTGCTGAAAGTCACCTCGGCCACGGTCATGCCATGGGAGATGGCGCTCGGCAGATCGACGTGGTCCGACCCGATCCCCGCGGTGATCGCGAGTCTGAGCCGGGGAGCCGCGGCGATGCGCTCGGGGGTCAGGTAGGCGGGCCAGAATGGCTGCGAGATGACCACGTCGGTGTCGGCAAGCTCGCGGTCCAGGGTGGAGTCCGCCCCTTCCTTGTCGCTCGTGACGACGAAGGTGTGACCCCGGTCCTCCAGGAACCGGCGCAGTCCCAGTTCTCCGGAGACGCAGCCGAGGAGGTGCCCCGGGGCGAAATCGATGGCCTGCGGGGTCGGCGCGGTCTGACCGCCCGGATAGCCGGTGATGGTGGGAATCTCGTCGCGGGCGTAGTCGGGAGGATATCCGCCCACGGGATCCGGATAGAGCACCGCAAGGATTTTTGCCATGGCCGTCCTCCATCGGTGGGGCTACTGCTCCGGTGAACGGGTGGGGCACCGGTAAACCGGTCGAACACCGATGATCTTGAATTTTAGTCGACTGTGCGTCGGCGCTGCAATCCCCAGGGATAAGGGGGAGGTGTTCCGGTGGATAGAATGCGGGTATGCCGACGAGGCCTGTGACGGGGGGTCGGGAGCCGTTCCGCGCGCATCTGCGCGGGGGCGTCCTGGCGGCGGTCGCGCTCGGCGGCCTGCTGGGCGGGACGGCCCGTTACGCGCTGGGGCTGGCCTTCCCCGCGCCTGGGGTGACGTTCCCGTGGACGACATTCGCCATCAACGTGTCCGGATCGTTCGCGCTGGCGCTGCTGCTCGTTTATGTGTTCGAGGCCTGGCCGCCGACCCGGTACGTGCGGCCGTTCGCCGCCGTCGGCTTCCTCGGCGCCTTCACCACCTTCTCGACCTGGATGGTCGACACCGATCGCCTGCTGGGCCACGGCCACTACGCAGCCGCGGCGTTGAACATCTTCGGGAGCCTCTTCGCCGGGGCGGCCGCCACCGTTCTGGGCCTGGCCATCGGCCGGCTGACGTCGGCCCGGCGAATACGGCTCGACGCGCGGCGCGGGCGCGCTCGCCGATACGGCTGGTGGGTGCGGTGATCATCCTGCTCGCCGTCGGTGCGGCGGCCGCGGTCGGGGCAGTTGCGCGTTACCTCCTCGGCCAGTACGTGCAGTACCGGAGCCCGGGCGCGTTCCCACGCGGCACCTGGCTGATCAACGTGAGCGGATCGATCGTGCTGGGGCTTCTGGTGGGCCTCGGCGCACGGCACGCATTGCCGGAGCAGGTCGTGACCATTGCCGGCGTCGGTTTCTGCGGCGCCTATACGACGTTCTCCACATTCAGTTACGAGTTGGTCCACCTGTGCGAGAAAGGGCAGGTCGGCAAGTCCCTGCTGTACGCCGCTTCGAGTCTCGCGGCGGGTCTTGCAGCATCAGCGGCGGCGCTCGCGATCGGTTCGTTCTGAGGAGGTCCAAGTCCGGCCGTCCGGTACTTGACACGTGGATTTGCGAGACGTCTCCTTGAAAGTAGGAGAGGGGCTGTGGCGTGTGCTGATTGGGATGCACCGCACGCACTCGGGTTGGCCAGCGTCCACCGGCATCCGGAGGCTGCTGATGGCAACCTATGAATATCTATGCAGCCGATGTGGGCCCTTCGATGTGAAGTTGGCGATCGGGACGGCGCCCAAGGCTTACGGTTGCCCTGTTTGCGCAGGCGCTGCGAGACGTGTGTACTCCTCGCCCGGCTTTACGCAGACCTCGCACGCGGTCGCCGCCCTTCATGACCAGGAGGCGCAGGCCCGTGAGGCCCCGGCAGTAGTCTCCGAAGTGCCGCCACGCACAAGGGTGCCACGGCACCCGCACCCCGCGCTCTCGCGGTTGCCGCGTCCCTGAGGGCGCCCACGCGGACTTAGGAGGTGTGTCCCCGTGGGAAACGTGGGACTGCTGTTTGTCGGTGCAGTGCTCTTCCTCAACGGAATGCTGTTGCTCGGGAAGGTCGACGCCAAGGCGGCAGCGGTGTTCAACCTGTTCGTTGGCGCACTGCAGGTGCTGACGCCGACTTATCTCATCTTCGTCGCCGCCGGCGACCCCAGAGGGATCCTGGCGGCATCCGGCATCTATCTGTTCGGCTTCACCTATCTGTATGTAGGCGTGGGCCTCCTCGCCGGTCTCGACAGTACCGGCGTCGGCTACTACTCGCTGTTCGTTGCGGTTGCGGCCCTCGGGTACTCGTTCGTCAATTTCCGGATCTTCCGGGACTACCCGTTCGGGGTCATCTGGCTCTACTGGGCATTCCTGTGGTTCCTGTTCTTCCTGTTGCTCGGTCTCAAGATGGACAGCCTCAGAATCTATACAGGCTGGGTCACGGCGATCCAGGGCTGGGTCACCGGCGCGATTCCCGCGGCGCTGCTGCTCTCCGGTTACTGGGTGAGCCCCACCGAAACCGCCATCGCGCTGGCGGTGTTCGGCGTGGTGGTGTTCGGGGCGCTGTGGCCGCTCACCCGGAATTCGCGGCAACCGGCTCCAGCCGCCCCGGCGGCCGGAAGCGTGGGCGCACAAACGTGACGGAATCAGAAACCAGGAGCTGTCATGCCAGAAGTCATCTTCAATGTGGACCACAGTAAGTCGATGCGTGACCAGGACGTTCCCGGACACAACAGGTGGCACCCGGACGTCCCCACCGTCGCCATGGTGAAGCCGGGAGCGGAGTTCCGCATGGAATGCCGCGACTGGACCGACTGCCAGGTCGGCAACAACGACACCGCCAACGACGTACGCGACATCGACCTGACCATCCCTCACATGCTCAGCGGTCCGATAGGCGTGGAGGGCGCCGAACCCGGCGACCTGCTCGTCGTCGACATACTCGACCTCGGCCCCGTGCCGCAGCAGACCGGGGAAGCTGCGGGCCAGGGCTGGGGCTACACCGGTATTTTCGCCAAGGCCAACGGCGGCGGCTTCCTGACCGACTATTTCCCGGACGCCTACAAGGCGATATGGGACTTCCACGGACAGCAGGCGGTCTCCCGCCACCTTCCCGGGATCAGCTTCACCGGGATCACCCACCCCGGGCTGTTCGGAACCGCCCCGTCCACCGAGATGCTCGCCCGCTGGAACGCCCGCGAGCAGGCGCTGATCGACACCGACCCGAACCGGGTCCCGCCACTCGCCGTACCGCCGGACAGCACCAACGCACTCGCGGGCACGGCCACCGGAGACCTCGCCACGCGCATCGCCGCGGAAGGCGCACGCACGGTGCCGGCACGCGAGAACGGAGGCAACCACGACATCAAGAACTTCACGCGCGGTTCGCGGGTCTTCTACCCCGTACACGTCAAGGACGCCAAGCTCTCCGGAGGCGACCTGCACTTCAGCCAGGGCGACGGAGAGATCACCTTCTGCGGCGCCATCGAGATGGGCGGCTTCATCGACTTCCACGTCGACCTGATCAAGGGCGGCATGGAGACGTACGGCATCTCCACCAACCCCGTGTTCATTCCGGGCAACGTCGAGCCGAGGTACACGGAGTTCCTCACCTTCATCGGGATCTCCGTCGACCACGACACGGACACGAACTACTACCTCGACGCGACGCTGGCCTACCGCCGGGCCTGCCTCAACGCCGTCGAGTACTTCAAGAAGTTCGGCTACAGCGGAGAGCAGGCCTACCTGCTGCTCGGCTCCTCCCCCATAGAGGGACGTATCAGCGGCATCGTCGACATCCCCAACGCCTGCTGCTCGTTGTACGTACCCACCGCCATGTTCGACTTCGAGGTCCGTCCCAGCGCCGCCGGACCGATGAAGGCCGACCGAGGCCAGTGCGCGTTGGCCACCGCCTGACCGGACCCCGGCTGCGGCCCCGCGATCCCTGAGCAATTCGGCCCTGCACGGCATCGCCGTTTGCCAGGTCCGAGACGGCGGGCCGCGGCCAGGATCTTGTCTGCGCAGTTGATGCCCGCAGGCCCCAGGACCTCGCGCAGAACGCCGTACGCGTCGCGGCGTGAGGTCGGTCCGCCGGCTGCGGGTGTCGTACGGATGAGCCCCGACCGTTAATCGCTGGCGCCGTGCCCTGGGGTGGGGCTACGGTTTCCCCGTTCCTGGGCACGGTCGTGTTCCGTTCCCGAGGGAACAGCGTTGGTTCGTTGAGGAAGCAGGAGGTGAGGACATTGATGACTGTCACGGTGACGGGCGCTGCCCGCATTCAGGAGTTCATCATCGTTTCCACCTCTGTGGTCTCCGGCTGACACCCACACATCTTCCGCGCGCCGAGCGCGCCGCCGGGGCCACCCTTCGAAGGGTTCCCCTTGTTCAACGCTTCGCTCAACACGTCTTCCACTGCTGATGCCCAGCACGCTCTCGCCGCCTACGGGTGGGATGAAGGCTGGACCGCTGAGTTCGCTCCGTACGCCGAGCAGGGGCTGGTGCCCGGCCGTGTTGTGCGGGTCGACCGCGGCCAGTGCGATGTCGTCACTCCGGACGGCACCGTGCGGGCCGATACCGAATTCGTTGTCCCGCGCGATCCGATGAAGGTCGTGTGCACCGGCGACTGGGTCGCCGTCGATGCCGTCGGCGACCCTCTGTACGTGCGGACGCTGCTGCCGCGCCGTACTGCTTTCGTACGGTCGACGTCGTCCAAGCGCTCCGAAGGCCAGGTACTGGCCACTAACATCGATCACATCGTCATTTGTGTGTCGCTCGCGGTCGAACTCGATCTCGGGCGGATCGAGCGGTTCCTCGCCCTCGCGATGTCCAGCTCCAGTGGTGATGCGCTGCTGCACAAGCCGGCACTCTCCTGGGAGTCGGGCGCACAGCCGCTGATCGTGCTGACCAAGGCCGACCTCGTACCGGACCCGGTCGCGCTGTCGTACCTGGTCCAGGACGTGGAGACCGCGGCGCCCGGCGTCCGGGTCCTGACCGTCTCCTCCCTCACCGGGGAGGGCGCGGACGCCCTCGCGGGGATCGTCGCCGACGGTACGAGCGTGCTGCTCGGCATCTCCGGCGCCGGCAAGTCCACCCTCGCCAACGCCCTGCTCGGGGCCGAGGTCATGGCGGTCCAGGCGGCCCGCGAGGTGGACGGCAAGGGCCGCCACACGACCACCACCCGCAACCTGCTGGCCCTGCCGGGCGGGGGCGTGCTGATCGACACGCCGGGGCTGCGCGGCGTGGGCCTGTGGGACGCCGGAACCGGTGTCGGGCAGGTGTTCTCCGAGATCGAGGAGTACGCCGCCGACTGCCGCTTCCACGACTGCGCCCACGAGGCGGAGCCGGGATGCGCGGTGCTGGCGGCCGTCGATGCCGGGGAGCTGCCGCACCGCCGCCTGGAGAGCTACCGCAAGCTGCTGCGGGAGAACCAGCGGATCGTCGCCAAGACGGACGCGCGGCTGCGGGCCGAGATCCGCCGGGACTGGCGCATCAAGTCCGCCGAGGGCCGCGCCAACCACGCGGCCAAGCGCGGCCGCCGCGTCTGACCGCGCACCGTCGCGCCCGAGCGAGGGCGGCGCCCCCGTCAGCGCCGCCCCGCCCGAGCCCTGGGCCCCGGTCCCGGCCCCAGCCCCGGTCCCAGCCCCGGTCCCAGCCCCGGTCCCAGGCCCGGTCCCAGGCCCCGAGCCGGGCCGTGGCTGCCCGGCTCGGGGCCTGGGGGCGGACGGCCGGTGGGCGGGTGCCGGTCGGCTGTCGCTGATCGCGCAGTTCCCCGCGCCCCTGGCCTCCTGGGGCCGGATGGCGCTGCCCGGTCCCGATCCCGGGCCCGAGGCCTCATGGGGTGTCCAGGCCCCAGGTGAAGATCCGGTCCGGGTGGATGCGGATCACCTCCGGGCTGAAGTGCGGGCCCAGCGTGTGCGGGCCGACCTCCAGCGTGGCGTGGCCGCGGATCTCGATGCCGCGGACCCGCCACGGCCGGGTGCTCACCAGGTCGTCGACGACCAGCGCGAGCCGCGGGTTGCCCTGAAGGTTCCGCCACTTCTTCGTCGTCCCCATGGCGAGCCCGCCGACCAGGACCGTGCCGTCCTCCCGGGGGAAGAACCCGACCGGATTGGCCTGCGGCTGGCCCGTCGCGTCCACCGTCGCCAGCCGCCCCAGCCGCTGCGACCGGAGGTACGCCAGCTCCGCCTCGCTGAAACCGTTGAACTCCCTCATACGGCCACGGTCCCTCATCCGGCCCGGTCCGGCAGCGCCCCGAAGGGGCGCGGGGAACTGCGCGACCGGCCACAACGGGCCCGCGCGCGACCGTCGGCCCCTCACCGCACCTCCCGCGGACCGATCGGGCGGCCCCCGTCCCGCCGCCGCGTCCTTCCGCCGACCGGGCGACGCCGTCAGCCCGCCACCACCGTGCCCACCCAGGCACCCACCACCATCAGGCAGGCCAGCAGCTCCACCAGCACGCTCGTCCCCACCGCCCGCATCACCGCCCGCACCGACGCCCAGGCCTCGCCGTGCGTGCCCAGCCGCAGCCGCTCGCACAGGTAGATGCCGCCCACGAAGCCCGGGACCGCGCCCACCACCGGCACCAGTACGAAGCCGAGCAGCGCGCCCACGCCCGCGTAGGCCGCCATCCGGCCGGTCGCCCCGACGCCCTGCAGCCGCCGCGGCGGCAGCTGCCACTTGACCACCTGGACCACCAGCAGCAGGGCCGTCGCCGAGACCAGCAGCGACCAGGCCGCCGCCGACCGCTCCCGCAGCGTCCACCACAGCACCCCCGCCCAGACCAGCAGGGTCCCGGGAACGCCGGGGACCAGCACCCCGGCCACCCCGAGCAGCAGCACCAGCCCCACCAGGAGCAGCTGTGGCAGATCCACATGCTCAGCGTGCCCGACCAGGGGCTACCGGGCCACCCAGCCCCGCTCCCGCGCGTGCCAGCCCAGCTGCAGCCGGGTCGTCACCCCGGCCAGCTCCATCAGCCCCTTGACCCGCCGCTGGACCGTCCGCAGCCCCAGCTCCAGGTGCTTGGCGACGCTCGCGTCCGTCAGCCCGGCCAGCAGCAGCGTCAGGATCTCCAGGTCCGTGGCGTCCGGCACGCCCCCCGACTCCTCCGCCGCCCCCGTCGCCCCGAGCCGCAGCGGCACCGCCTCCCGCCACACCGCCTCGAACAGGCCGGTCAGCGAATCCAGCAGCCCCGACGCGTGCACCACGAGCGCCGTCGGCTCCGCCCCGCGCGCCGCCAGCGGGACCATGGCCAGGGACCGGTCCGCGATCACCAGCTTCGTCGGGACCCGGTCCGTGACCCGTACCTGCTCCCCGCGCGCCAGCGCCGTCGACGCCTCCCGGATCCCCGTCGGCCCGCCCAGCACGTCCTGGTCGACCACCACCCGGAACACGACCCCCCGCGCGGCGGCGGCCCGCTCCTCCTCCTCGTTGTCGGCCGCCGTCACCGCGTGCGGCCGGCCGGTGACCAGCGCGCACACCTCGTGCGCCGCGCCGAGCTGGAGCTGCCGGAACCGGTGCGCCACCGCGCTCGCGCCCGTCACCACCTCCAGCAGATCGTGCACCGTCGGCTCGGCCGCCTCCCCCCGGTACTCCTGCGCGAGCAGCGCCGCCGACAGCTCCGCCTGCTCCAGCTCGCTCCGCTGCCGCGCCAGCAGCGCGGCCAGCGCCACCCCCGGCGGGGCCGCCACCCAGCGCCCCGGCCGGGCCGAGGACTGCGCGGCCAGGCCGTGCCGCTCCAGATGGCGCAGGGCCCGCTCGGTCTGAGGCACCGGCAGCGCCAGCCGGTGCGCGAGGTCCGGCACCTCCGAAGCGCCCAGCGCCACCAGCGCGCGGTACGCCGCCTCCTGGCCCTTGTCCAGGCCTATCGCACCCAGCAACCCGTCCACCCCCACCTCTCGGCCCGCCGCTCCTGGCGGGAAGCGGCCACGGCGCAAACCCGCCGCGGACATCATCGCCGCAGCCGTTGCGGCAGCACCAACGCCCGCCGCCCGGACGCCACTTGTGCGACGGTTGCCCGGAAATCTCCGGGAGGGGGTGATGCACCCGATTTCGCGGGGGAGTCCGGTCCCGGCGTACGGAAGGAAGGGCGGGCGCACGGATGTACGGAATGCGGTGGGCCGTACGAAGCAAGCGGAACGCGAACCCATTTCGTGTATTCCGCGTTTTCCGCGGCAGCGGGGGGCCGAGAATAGCGGCATGAGTCAGCAGGGCGCGGACGACTGGTGGCAGCGGCTGTACGAGGACCCCGACGCGGGCCCGGCCCCCGATCCCGGGGACACGCTCGAAAGCCGGTACGACTCGGCGGCCTCCCTGACCTCGCCGCCGTCCCGGCCCGCGCCGGTGGCGGCGCCGCCCGGGGTCCCGCCGCAGCCGGGCCCGCCGGACACGGCCGCCCCGCCGGTGCCGTCCCCGCCGGTGCCGCCCGCGCCGACGTCACCGGCGCCGGTGCCGCCCGGTCCGGAGGCGGCCGCTCCCGTAGCGCCCCCGCCGGTGCCGCCGCCGGTGCCGCCGCGCACCGTGCCGTCCCAGCCCGTCAGCCCGGACGCGCCGGCGAAGGCCGCCGGACCTGTGCCCGGGGGGCGGGAGCCGGACGGGCCGGTGGGGGCAGGGGGGTTCGGTGCGGCGCCGTGGGCCGGTCCGGGGCTGCCCCGGCCGCGGGATCCGCGCGAGGGCGGGACGACCGGGTACGGGCTGGGCGACGTGACCGTGCCTCCCGTCCCGGCCGACGAAAGCGCACCCGCGGCCCCGCCCGTGCCCCCGCCCCCGCCCGTGGCGTCACCGGCGCCTCCGCCGCCCGTACCGGAACCCCGGCGGCCCCCCGCCGCCCCGCCCGTCCCGCAGGCCGCCCCGCCGGCGGCCGCCCGGCCCGAGGTGCGGCACCTGGGGGACCGGGCGCCCACGTATGCCGCCGAACCGGGCGCGCTGCCCCTCGCCGACCCGGCCGCGCTCGACGCCCTGATCCCGGACACCGTCCTGGAAGGAGCCCGGCACGGGGCCTGCACCCTGCGCGCCGCCTCGGTCCGCGGGGACTCCGCCCGCTACCGCGGCGAGGCCCGCCGGGACGTCCTGCTCACCGCCCGCTTCGGATCCGGCGACGACGCCCTCGTCCTGGTGGCCCTCGCCGGCGGCGACCGGGCCGCCGCCGGGGCCGCGGAGGCCGCGGCCGAGCTGTGCCACTGGATCGGCGCCGCCGTCGGCCGCAGCCAGTCGCGGCTGGCCGACGACATCCGGGCCGGGCGGCGCGACGCCCTCCGCTCCGGGCTCCAGCGGCTCACCGACCGCGGCTACGGGCGGCTGCGGGCCCGCGCCGCCGAGCTCGGCCACCCCGAGGAGGCGTACACCGCCGGGCTGCGCGCCCTGCTCCTGCCCATCGACCCCGAGTGCCGCACCCGCGTCTGCTTCGGCGCCGGCCCCGGCGGGCTGTTCCGGCTGCGCTCCGGCGCCTGGGAGGACCTGGAGACCGCCGAGCCGCCGCCCGCACCGGCCGGGCCCGACGGCGAGCCCGGCCCCGACCCGGGCCCCGGCTTCCGGTTCCGCGCGGCCGTCGCCCGGCCCGGCGACAGCCTGCTGCTCTGCTCGGGCGGCCTGGCCGACCCGATGCGGGAGGAGGAGCTGCTGCCGGCCGAGCTCGCGGCCCGCTGGTCCGGCGGGGAACCGCCCGGCCTGGCCGCGTTCCTCGCCGACACGCAGCTGCGCGTCAAGGGGTACGCCGACGACCGGACGGCCGCCGCGGTCTGGGAGTCGTAAAGCGAGGCGACCGCGTTCGTGGCCGGGGAACCGGACGGACGGAACGGGCGGAACCGAGGGGAGATTTCCTCGCCCTCGTGCAGTACGGCCCACCCGTCAAAGTAGGCCTGTTCGGCAACTCCCCATCCGGAACGGACGGGTGGGGAATGCCGGTTTCCGGACTTTCTCCGTGTGGACCGTGCGCCGCCGCGCGGACCCGGCCCGTCCGCCGGGGCGCGGTGTCCGGCCCCGGAGTGCTGTTCGTTCCACCGAACATCCAGGACGGGGCGGTGACCGGATTCGCACCATCCGACGGCGAGTCGGTGCTCGACGGCGGGTCGGCCGGGCGATCCGGATGGCTCGATCCCGCCCGTCGGACGCGATACGGCAGGGGGCCCGCAGGAGTGCGGCATACCCCGGCGGGAATGCATTCCGTAGACCTGTTCGAGATTCAGGAGATCCAGGGGATACGGGGGAGGGGCATCGCCGTGCGGGTGGAGGCGAAGACCGGGAAGCAGTGGCGCAGAGGGCGGCCCCTCCAGCGGGAGCCGGCCGCCGCGGAGACCGCGGTGGCGGGCGGAGAGGCGGCCCCGGAGCTCCGGCGCAGTGTGGGCCGCGCCGATCTCAGGGCCGTCGGCGAGGTCCGCAGGGACCTCCGGGAGCTGATGCGGCACCGCTGCCGGGCCGACACCGCGGAGGCGGCCGAACTCCTGGCCACCGAGCTCGTCACCAACGCGCTCGTCCACACCGACCAGGGCGCCGAGGTGTCCGCCCGGCTCTGCGCGGGCCGGCTGCGGGTGGAGGTCCGCGACCACGCCGCGGGCCCGCCCCCGCGCCCGTACGTACCGGCCGCCGACGACGGTACGCACGGGCGGGGGCTCCTGCTGGTGCAGGCTCTCGCCGACGCCTGGGGCGTGGACACGGCGGGCGCCCCGGCAGCGGGCAAGGTCGTGTGGTTCGAACTGCACGGCGTCGCCGAGGCGTGAGCGGTTCGAACGGCCTGCGCGGACGAACGGCCTGAACGACGAACGGCCTGAACGACGAACGGCCTGAACGACGAACGGCCTGAACGACGAAGGGCCCGCCTTGACCAGGCGGGCCCTTCGGGCTGCCGGCCGGCCCCGTGCCCGGCGACGAGCGGGCGGGCGGGGCCGGCCGGCAGGACCGTCAGCCGAACTGCTGTTCCAGGTCCTTGAGTTTGCGTTCCAGGGAGTCGAGCCGGGGGATCGTCTGGGTGTCGTCCTCGGCGGTCAGGTCGACCGTGCGCAGACCGGTCAGGTCACCGATGTCCGATCCGGTCACGGCCTGCAGGGAGAGGTGTCGGCGCGGTGCGGGCAGCTGTCCGGGATCCGCTATGGCCGGCTCCGCGCCGACCGGCGCGGAGCCCGTCGCGGAGGCCAGCCCCGCCATGTCCACCTGGCGCCCGCGCGAGCGCCCGAACACGAAGGTCCGGTTCTGCCGGCCCAGCGCCTTCAGGCGGGCCCGGTTCAGCCGGTTCTGGTCCCGCCTGCGGAGGCGGTCCATCTCCTTCTCCCGCTTGTCCTCGCGTACTTCCTCGACGGCCTCGTCCAGGGTGCGGACGCCCTCCAGCAGCATGAGCGACCATGCGCCGAACGTCTCGCGCGGCGCCCGCAGCCAGCGGACCATGCGGATCTGCGGCAGCGGCCGCGGGATCAGGCCCTGCTCGCGCAGCGCCGCCCGGCGGGTCTGCTTGAGGGCCCGGTCGAAGAGGACGGCCGCCGACAGCGACATGCCGGCGAAGAACTGGGGTGCCCCGTCGTGGCCGAGGCCGCGCGGCGCGTGCACCCAGTTGAACCAGGCCGCCGCGCCCGCGAACAGCCAGACCAGCATGCGCGAACCGAGGGCGGCGTCGCCGTGGCTCGCCTCGCGCACGGCGAGCACCGAGCAGAACATGGCGGCGCCGTCGAGGCCGAAGGGGACCAGGTACTCCCAGCCCCCGGAGAGGTTCAGGTTCTGCCGGCCGAAGCCGACCAGCCCGTGGAAGGAGAGGGCGGCGGCCACCGCCGCACAGCAGAACAGCAGGACGTAGGAGGCGGTTCCGTAGACGGCCTCCTTGCGGCGCCGCCGCTCCTCGCTGCGCTCCCAGGAGTCCTCGGTCGCCGCCTTGTCGTTCTCCCGCTTGCCCCGGGCCAGTACCGCAACTGCCGCAAGTACGCCCAGGATCAGCAGGCTGCCGGGCAGCAGCCAGTCCAGCGATATGTCGGTCAGTCTCATGCGAATGTCCCTCGCCTTTGCATCGACTTGCGGCCTACCGGGGCCATGGTGGCGCAGGAGATCGGTGCGGCATGCGGGTTTCGGGGCAAGTGGACGCCATCGGGGGGCGCGGCCCGCCGGATAGGGGGCTGTGACTCGAACTCCCGTCCGGGTGACGAGGGTTGTGTTCGATTACAATCAGCCGGACGGGTGGGTTGGTGCGCGAGCCGCTTGACGGCGACCCGCGGTTACGCCTCGGGGAAGAGGTCTCCTTCGAGGACGGTCTCGTCGATCCGGGGCCGGTCCCACAGGGCGAGGAGCTCGTTCGCGACGGCCACCACGGTCGCGCGGTCCTGTCCCCGTTCCCGGACGACGGCGGCCGACAGGCTGCGCGGTACGGCGCCGGCGTCCAGGAGGACGCGCCACTCCTGCGGCCCGAGCTCCAGGAAGTCCAACCCGGCGAGCTCGGCGACCTCCAGGGGGTCGGCGAGCGTGCCGGGGTCGGCGGTGAGGGTGCGCAGGCGGGGCAGCCCGATGACGGGGGCGAGGCCGAACGGGGCACCGTCCCCGGCGCGGAGGGACAGGACTTCGAGGGCGGCATGGGCCGCGGCCCGGACGTCCGGCAGGTCGCCGCCGCCGACCTCGGCCACGGCCGGAAGGTCGTTGTGGCGGGCCAGGGGCTGCCTCCTCTCCCGGCCCAGGACCATGTCGGTGAAGGAGTCGGCGACGAGTTCGGCGCCGAGGCTCTGCTCGTGGTCGACCAGGATGACCTGCCCGAGGTGTCCGCCCGGGCCGGGGGTCAGGTCGACCGCGATCTCGTCGCCGCCGTTGCTGCCGAAGACGATCCAGCCGGACGAGCCGGCCAGGCCCTGCACCGCGGCGTCGGGCGGGGTGACGATGGCATCCGTCGCCCCGAATCGCCAGCGGGAGTGGCGGGCGCCCGGGTCGACGCTCTCCAGGTGCTCCAGGGCGTAGACCTCGTAGCCGACCGCCTCGGAGACCCGGACCAGCTCGTGGAAGTCGCCCCGGTCCTCCCCGTGCACCCGGGTCACCCGGTAGAACACCTTCAGTTCGTCCGGGAGGGTGACGCCGAGGCGTGCCTCGGCCGCGGCGATCTCTTCCTCCGTCGCTCCAACGGCGTCCGGTATCCGCTCGCGGAGCGTGCGCTCCAGCAGCTCCAGGTCGGCCGAAGGGGCCGGGACCGCCCCCGGCACCGGGTCGGGGAGACGGCGCCAGGGCTCGGGCACGGCGCCGTCGACCAGGACGAGCACCCCGAGGTCCGGGTAGCCGTCGGGGGCTTCCACGGCCGGGCAGGGCCAGACGAGGCGGAGGGTGGTCCGTCCGGTCGGCATGATCTCCGCCGAGAACGCGACCTCCTCGACACGGCCGCGCGCGAGCGCCCGCTGGACGTGCTTTACCGCCGGCGGCCTCCCCGACGACATCCCTCCCCGCAGGGCCAGGCTCCAGCCGTGCCGGCCGATGCGTCCCGCCACGCGGGCGGACCCGTCGGGACGGATCTCCGGGTAACCGGCCAGCAGGAGCCGCAGCACCGGGGCCCAGGGGGCGAAGTCGCACAGGGAGGACAAGGGCGGGCGTCGATCGATCATGCGCAGACCGTACGCGCCACCACTGACACCCGACGGCGCCGGGTGGCGGACGCTCAGCCGGTGGTGGCGGCGGCGCGGGCCGTGAGGCGGGTGACCCGGTCCGCGTCGCAGGTCCGGGGGCAGGTCACGCAGGTCTCCTCGGGCCGGATCGTGTAGAAGAGGCAGCAGCTGACCCGGTCCCGGGTCGCCAGCGGCATGCCGCCCGGGCCCGTGAGCGTACGGAACCCGGCACCCCCGGTGTACGGGGCCGTCGCGCCCGGCAGCAGGGCCTGCAGTTCGGCGATCGCCCGCTGCTCCTCGTCGAGCAGCTTCGCCGCGTACCACAGGCCCGCGACGAGCGAGTCGGTCGCCAGGCCCCACAGGGCGCGGTGCCTGCGCCGCGTGCGCGGGCCGAAGCCGTCGAGGACCGGTTCGAGGTGGTGCGCCACCGCAGCGCGCACCTCGTCCCGCAGGGCCGCCGCGTCGGGCACGACCCGGGCCCCGGGGAGGGCCGCCGCCGGATCGTCCGGCAGGCAGGCGAAGGACTCGGCGCGGACGCTGATCCGCCCGCGGGGCCGGTGGACGGCCACGTCCGCCGGGGCGAGCCGGGGCACCCGGCGGTCGAGGAACCACGGCACGGTGGTCAGCAGGCACGCCCGCCAGGTGTATCGGTGCAGGCCGAAGGTGGCGACCACGTCGGGGCGCGCCTCCCGCCCGTAGTCCTGCAGGACCTGGGCCCTGTCCCAGGCCAGGAAGGCGTCGAGGGCCGGTCCGCCGGCCGCGAGCTCGTCCGCGCCGACCCACCCCGCACCGCGGGGGGCGGGCTCGTGCGCGGCACGTTCCACCACGTGCAGGCCGTCGTAGACCGCCGTCAGCCGCGCGTACGCGTCCGCCAGCGGGGAGGCAGGCGGCGCGGGCGGCGCGGTTGCGGGAGCGGGGGCCGGGGCTGCTGCGAGGGCGGGCGCGGGCATGCGTCATCACCGATCAGAAGGTCGTGATCGACATAGGTAAGGCTTACCTTACCCGATCCGGGGCCGTCTGTATCCACACTTCCCGGACGGATTCAACTATTCTCCCGACAGGCCGAGACCCACAGGAGGACCGAGTGCACACAGCGGCCCGTGTCGGGATGTCGGCTCTGATCCCGACCCAGAAAGTACTGCGCCACTCCGTACGCGGACAGGTGCTGGCGGCGCTGCGCGCCGCGCTGGTCGACGGCGAACTCGTCCCGGGGGAGATCTACTCCGGGCCCGCGCTGGGAGAGCGCTTCGGCGTGTCCGCGACACCGGTGCGCGAAGCCATGCAGCAACTGGCCCTCGAAGGGGCCGTGGAATGCCTGCCGAACCGGGGCTTCAGGGTGCTGGAACGCACCCCGCGGGCGCTGGCCGAGCTGGCCGAGGTGCGGGCACTGATCGAAGTCCCGGTCATGCTGCGGCTGGCCCGAACGGTCCCGGCCGGGACCTGGTCGGCCCTGCGGCCGGCCGCGGCCGCCACGGCGGCGGCCGCCGCGGCCGGGGACCTGGCCGGCTATGCGGAGGCCGACCGGGCGTTCCACCGGGAAGTGCTGGCCCTCGACGGGAACGACCAGCTGGTCCAGGTCGCGGAGGAACTCCACCGGCGCTCGCAGTGGCCCGTTCCCGCGGCCCCGCGGGTGCGCCGTGCGGACCTGGTCGCGGATGCCGCGGAGCATTCGGCGCTGCTGGAGGCGCTGATCGCGGGCGACCTGCCGGTGGTCGAGTCGCTGGTCCGCGAGCACTTCGCCGGCTCCGCCGCAGCCTGACCCCGCCGGCGGGCCCCCTCGCCTCAATCGCCGGCGAGGCTGGATCGTCCGGCTCCGCCGACCCGCCGCTGGTTCACCCGTTCGTGCGCGGGTGCGCCGCCGTTTCCGGGGGCCAGCCCCCGGCCCCCCGCGCCTCAAACGCCGACGGGGCCGGATCGGTGCCGGCGGGACCGGGTGGTGCCGGCGGGGCTGGGTTGGTGCCGGCGGCATGCCGGCCCCGCCGGCGTTTGAGGCGATTGTTGGGGCGGAGTCGCGGGGTGCTGGGGTGGATACCCGGCTCTGTCAGCCCCGCCGGCGTTTGAGGCGCGGGGCTGGGCGGAGCCCTGGGGGGTGTGGGCTGCCCCGGGGTCAGGTGGCCGGGGTTGGGTGGAGTTGGTCGGCCAGCCAGGTGGGGATGCCGCCCAGGAGGCGGAACAGGCGGCGGGCTTCGGCACGGAGGCGGCTGGCCTCCGGCTCCGGTTCGGCTTCCGCCAGCGCCGCCAGGGCCGGAGCGGTTCCGACCAGGAAGCCGAGCTCTTCGCGGATGCGGAGCGACTCCGCGAAGCCCTTGCGGGCCTCCGCGACCTCGCCGTCCCGCAGGGCCAGCGCGGCCAGGTGCCGCCACGTGAACGACAGCAGCAGGGTGTCCCCGTTCGCCGCGGCTCCCGCATGCGCCCGCCGGTATGCCGGCCGCGCCGACTGCGGGGCGTCCGCCAGGTGCTCGGCGACCAGTCCCCGCCGCAGGTCCAGCAGCGGGCGGGTCCGGGAGTCCGGGGACAGCAGGGCCGCGGCGCGGCCCAGCGCCGCCCGGGCTTCGTCCGCGCGGTCGCGGACCCCGAGCACGGTGGCCGCGTACGCCAGGTGCCCCCGCTCGCAGGCTGCCGCGCCCCGTTCGTCGTCGTCCGCGGCCACCGCCTCGGCGACGCGCAGCGCGTCCTCCGCCTCGGCCCAGCCCTGCCCGGTGAACAGGCACCGCTCGATCAGCAGCGCGGTGCGCTGCACGGCGGCGCCGGCGTCATGGTCGACATGCGGGGCCAGCAGGGCCGCCGCATCGGTCCAGCAGCCGCGCGAGCGCAGCCGCCATATCGCCCGCTGGAGGGGGTCGTCCCCTCCGGTGGTTCCGGCCCCGGACATGGCGGTGTCCGCCACATTGCCCTCCCCAAAGCAATCAAGCAGCACGTCTTCGAGCCCTGGGGCGAAATGAGAGCACGGATCGGCAGGTTCGGCCAAGGGGTCGGGTGAACTCTTTCACAAAGTCCGGACGCTGCGTCAGCAGTTCCCGGAACACGCCCCTTCCGCCCCTGCGGCGCAACTGCTCAGCTCATCCGCAGTGCCAGGAAGAAATCGAGCTTGTCCTCCAGCCGCGACAGGTCACGCGACGTCAACTGCTCGATTCGCCCGACCCGGTAGCGCAGCGTGTTGACGTGCAGGTGCAGTCGCGACGCGCACCGCGTCCACGACCCGTCGCAGTCCAGGAACGCCTCCAGTGTCGGGATGAGCTCGGCCCGGTGCCGGCGGTCGTAGTCCCGCAGCGGGTCCAGCAGCCGCGCGGTGAACGCGCGCCGCACGTCGTCCGGCACGAACGGCAGGAGCAGGACGTGCGAGGCCAGCTCGTGGTGGCCCGCCGCGCAGACCCGGCCCGGGCGGGCCGCGGCCACCCGGCGGGCGTGCCGCGCCTCCTCCAGCGCCCCCCGCAGCCCCTCGGCCGAGTGCACGGCCGCGCTGACGCCCAGCGTGAGCCGGCCATCGCCGTCCAGACCCGCCTGCAGCGGGTCGCGTACGGCGGCCAGCAGCTCGTCGGCGTGCAGGGCAGTGCCCGGGCCCTTGTCCTCGCCCGGCTCGCCGGGGTGCGCGGGCAGCGGCACCAGCGCGATCGCCTCGTCGCCGGTGTGCGCGACCGCGATCCGGTCCGAGGGCTCCGGGCCCGAGGCGGACGGGTCGACGAGGATCTCCTCCAGCAGCGACTGGGCCACCGGGCCGCCGGGGATGTCCCCGCCCTCCCAGTCCACCCGGGCCACGACGACCTGCCAGTGCGGGGCCGCGCCCAGTCCCGGCAGCAGCACCGGCGCCGCCACCCGCAGGCGTGCCGCGATCTCGGCGGGCGGGGCGCCCGTCTGGACCAGTTCCAGCACCTCCTGCGCCAGCCGGCGGCGCACCGTGCGGGCCGCGTCGCGCCGGTCCCGCTCCACGGCGATCAGCTGGGTCACGCCCTGCAGCAGGTCCAGCCGCTCGGCCGGCCAGTCGCCCGCGTCCGCCTCGACCGCCAGCAGCCAGTCCGACAGCACGCTCTCGCGCACGTCACGCCCGCCGGTCACGCCGCCCCCGCCGGGCCCGTCGGGGGCGGCCGGGCCGCGCCCCGCGCCCCTGATCGGGAACAGCGAGTAGGTAATACCCTGGATGGAGATCCGGTGCGGGCCCCTGCGCCCGGTGCGGACCGCCGCGAGGTGCTCGCCGGCCAGAGCCGCACAGACGCCCGGCGCCAGGGGTTCTCCCGCTCCGGCGATCTGCCGGCCTGTGGGGGACAGCACCCAGGCGCGCAGATCGAGGTCGGTGGTGAGCAGATCGAGCACCACGTCCGGTCCACCGCCCGCGGGCCCCGAGGTCATGAGGCGGCGATGGCGGTCGACGACGGCCGCGAGGTCGCCGGCGCGCTCCCCGGAGACCTGCCGTACGACGTACTCGGTGATCGTGGCGAATGCAACGTCCTCGTTCACGGCGAACAGCGGCAGGCGGTGGTGTGCGCAGGCCGACACGAGATCGTCCGGGATGTCCCCCAGCTCGGCCTCGCCGGCGGCCAGGCCGGCGACGCCGGCGCTCGCGAGGATTCGTACGAACGGCTCGGAGTCGGCCGAATCTCTTCGCCAGGCCAGGCCGGTGAGGACGAGTTCGCCCCCGGTGAGGTACCGGCTGGGATCCCTCAGGTCGGTCGTCATGACGCCGCGGACCGTCCGGTCGAGTTCTTCCTCGCCGCCCAGCAGCCGCAGCCCCAGCGCCTCGGTTTCCAGCAGTGCGCGCAGCCGCATGGTGTCGCCGCCGATCTGTCTCGAATGTTGCCGTTGGAAATCGGGCAGGTCGTTGCATCCTGCCTTTCATACGAATCTACAAGACGAGGGAGGGCGCCAGCCAACTCCTTCATGGTTTCGGTGACTGCACCCGGGGGACGCCCGGCTTGTGTACTGGCTCCACACCGCGTTAACACCACATGAACGACCAGTCGAGGGCCCGTCCGCCTCCTGGCTTGAAGTGAACGACCCGATTACAAGAAGAGAGCCACGCATGGACTTCCTTCGCCCTGCCAGCTGGGAGGAGGCGCTCGCCGCGAAGGCCGAGTACCCGACAGCTGTGCCGATTGCGGGTGGCACCGACATCATGGTCGAGATCAACTTCGACCACCGCCGTCCGGACTACCTCCTCGACCTGAACCGCATCGGCCTGCTGCGGGAGTGGGCGGTGGGCGAGGAGGTCACCAGGCTCGGCGCCTCCGTCCCGTACACCCAGATCATGGAGAACCTGCGGGGAACGCTGCCGGGTCTCGCGCTCGCCTCGCACACGGTCGCGTCCCCGCAGATCCGCAACCGCGGCGGTGTCGGCGGAAACCTCGGCTGCGCCTCGCCCGCCGGTGACTCCCACCCGGCCCTGCTCGCCGCGGGCGCCGAGGTCGAGGTCGAGTCCGTACGCGGCAGCCGCATGATCCCGATCGACGCGTTCTACACCGGCGTCAAGCGCAACGCGCTCGCCGCGGACGAGCTCATCAAGACGGTCCACGTCAAGAACGCCACCGGTCCGCAGCAGTACTCCAAGGTCGGCACGCGCAACGCGATGGTCATCGCGGTGTGCGCGTTCGGCCTGGCCCTGCACCCGCAGACCCGTACGGTCCGCACCGGCATCGGCTCGGCCGCGCCGACCCCGATCCGGGCCGGGGCCGCCGAGGAGTTCCTGAACGCCGCGCTCGAAGAGGGCGGGTTCTGGGAGTCCGGCAAGGTCATCACCCCGTCGATCGCCAAGCAGTTCGGTGAGCTCGCCTCCGGCGCGTGCAACCCGATCGACGACGTTCGCGGCACGGCGAAGTACCGCCGTCACGCGGTCGGCATCATGGCTCGCCGCCAGCTGGTCTGGACGTGGGAGCAGTACCGCGGCAGCAACGGCCGCTCGCTCGAAGGGGCTGCGTAACCATGCGCGTCAATTTCACCGTCAACGGTCGTCCGCAGCAGGCCGACGACGTCTGGGAGGGCGAGTCCCTCCTCTACGTCCTGCGCGAGCGGCTGGGCCTGCCCGGCTCCAAGAACGCCTGCGAGCAGGGCGAGTGCGGTTCCTGCACGGTGCGCCTCGACGGCGTGCCGGTCTGCTCCTGCCTCGTGGCCGCCGGCCAGGTCGAGGGCCGCGACGTCGTGACCGTCGAGGGCCTCGCCGACTTCGCCAGGCAGCGCGAGGAGCACGGCCACGCCTGCGGCACCGGCGCGTGCGGCGGCGCGGGCGGCGGCGCCCAGGGCGTCTCCACCGACGAGGCCAGGCAGTGGACGGCCAAGGGCACCGACTCGCAGACCGGCGAGGGCGTGGAGCTCTCCCCGATCCAGCAGGCGTTCATCGACGCCGGCGCCGTCCAGTGCGGCTTCTGCACCCCGGGCCTGCTGGTCCAGGCCGACGCCCTGCTGGAGCACAACGCCGACCCGTCCGACCAGGACATCCGTGAGGCCCTCTCCGGCAACCTCTGCCGCTGCACGGGCTACGAGAAGATCCTCGACGCGGTCCGCCTGGCGGCCGCCCGCCAGGGAGAGGCGGTCTGACCATGGCCAACACCCGCACCGCCCCGTCCGGTACGCCGACCAACGTCTCCCAGAAGCACCATCAGGGCGGCATCGGCGAGTCCACGCTCCGCCCCGACGGCACCCTCAAGGTCACCGGCGAGTTCGCCTACTCGTCGGACATGTGGCACGAGGACATGCTGTGGGGCCAGACCCTGCGCAGCCCCGTCGCCCACGCCGAGATCGCGAGCATCGACATCTCCGAGGCGCTGGCCATGCCCGGCGTCTACTCGGTGCTCACCCACGCCGACCTGCCGGCGGAGATGAAGAACTACGGCCTGGAGATCCAGGACACCCCGGTCCTCGCCCACGGCCGCGTACGCCACCACGGCGAGCCCGTCGCCCTCGTGGCTGCCGACCACCCGGAGACCGCCCGCCGCGCCGCCGCCAAGATCAAGATCGACTACCGGGAGCTGCCGGTCGTCACGGACGAGGCCTCCGCCCTCGCCCCCGGCGCGCCGCTCATCCACGAGGGCCGCGACGACCACCACGCCGGCCACGTCCCGCACCCGAACATCGTGCACCGCCAGCCCATCGTCCGCGGCAACGTGGAGGAGGCCCGCAAGCGGGCCGACGTGATCGTCGAGGGCGAGTACACCTTCGGCATGCAGGACCAGGCCTTCCTCGGCCCCGAGTCCGGCCTCGCCGTGCCCTCCGAGGACGGCGGCGTCGACCTGTACGTCGCCACCCAGTGGCTGCACTCCGACCTCCGCCAGATCGCCCCCGTCCTCGGCCTGCCCGAGGAGAAGGTCCGCATGACGCTCTCCGGCGTCGGCGGCGCCTTCGGCGGCCGCGAGGACATCTCGATGCAGATCCACGCCTGCCTGCTGGCCCTCGCGACCAACAAGCCGGTCAAGATGGTCTACAACCGCTTCGAGTCGTTCTTCGGCCACGTGCACCGCCACCCGGCCAAGCTGTACTACGAGCACGGCGCCACCAAGGACGGCAAGCTCACCCACCTGAAGTGCCGGATCGTCCTCGACGGCGGCGCCTACGCCTCCGCCTCCCCGGCGGTCGTCGGCAACGCCTCCTCCCTCTCCGTCGGCCCGTACGTGGTCGACGACGTGGACATCGAGGCCATCGCCCTCTACACGAACAACCCGCCCTGCGGCGCCATGCGCGGCTTCGGCGCCGTCCAGGCCTGCTTCGCGTACGAGGCCCAGATGGACAAGCTCGCGGCGAAGCTGGGCATGGACCCGGTCGAGTTCCGCCGGCTCAACGCCATGGAGCAGGGCACGATCATGCCCACCGGCCAGGTCGTGGACTCGCCCGCCCCGGTGGCCGAGCTGCTGCGCCGCGTCAAGGCCCGCCCGCTGCCGCCGGAGCGCCAGTGGGAGACGGCCGGCGAGGGCGCGGACGTCCGCGCGCTGCCCGGCGGCCTGTCGAACACCACCCACGGCGAAGGCGTCGTCCGCGGCGTCGGCTACGCGGTCGGCATCAAGAACGTCGGCTTCTCCGAGGGCTTCGACGACTACTCCACCGCCCGCGTGGTGCTGTCGGCGGTGGGCGGCGAGGCCGTCGCGATGGTCCACACGGCCATGGCGGAGGTCGGCCAGGGCGGTGTCACCGTGCACGCCCAGATCGCCCGGACGGAGCTCGGCGTCACCAACGTGACCATCCACCCGGCCGACACCCAGGTGGGCTCCGCCGGTTCGACGTCCGCCTCCCGGCAGACGTACGTGACCGGCGGCGCCGTGAAGAACACCTGCGAGGCCGTGCGCGAGAAGGTCCTGGAGATCGGCCGCCGCAAGAACGGCTCCTACCACCCGGCATGGGCCACCGCCGAACTCCTCCTGGAGGGCGGCAAGGTCGTCACCGACGGCGGCGAGGTCCTCGCGGACATCGCCGAGCTGCTGGAGGGCGAGGACCCCGTCGACATCGAGCTGGAGTTCCGCCACCGGCCGACCGCCGCCTTCGACCCGGTCACCGGCCAGGGCGACGGCCACGTCCAGTACACCTTCGCCGCGCACCGCGCGGTCGTCGAGGTGGACACCGAACTCGGCCTGGTCAAGGTCGTCGAGCTGGCCTGCGCCCAGGACGTCGGCAAGGCCCTCAACCCGCTCTCCGTCGTCGGCCAGATCCAGGGCGGCACCGTCCAGGGCCTCGGCGTCGCGGTGATGGAGGAGATCATCGTGGACCCGAAGACCGCGAAGGTCCGCAACCCCTCCTTCACGGACTACCTGATCCCGACGATCCTCGACACCCCGAGCATCCCGGTCGACTACCTGGAGCTCGCCGACCCGAACGCGCCGTACGGCCTGCGCGGTCTCGGCGAGGCCCCGACCCTGTCGTCCACCCCGGCCGTCCTCGCGGCGATCCGGGCGGCGACCGGCCTGGAGCTCAACAAGACGCCGATCCGCCCGGAAGCCCTCACCGGCACCCTCTAGGACGGCGTCCTCCGGGGGCCGCGAGGCCCCCGGACCCCAGACTCTCCGGGCGGTGCGACAGCGGAACGTCACGTTCCCGGCCGGCCGCACCGCCCGGAGCACGGAGTCCGGCACCCGGGGACCGCACCGCTCGCGGTCCGCCCCGCCGGCAGTACCCCCGAAGAGAAGAAGAGGCGGCGCCACTACCCCGGCACCGTCACCACCAGTACCGCAGAACCCCCGCAGTACCCGCAGCACCCGCAGTACACGCAGTCTTGCAATCGCGTCGCCTCGGGCCGTCACCCCGGGTCGTGCAGCCAACGGCATTTCCCAAATCCCGCGTCCGAAGATTTCGGGCGGGGTGCCCCTGTGAACCTTGGGAGTTAGGCACCATGACCCAGTCCTCTGTGGAGCCCAGGACCAGCGCGGAAGAGGCCGGCGACGGCTCTCGCAATCCCGCCGGGCGTTCTTGGCTCGACCGGTACTTTCACATCACCCATAGAGGGTCGAACGTCGGCAGAGAAGTTCGTGGCGGTATCACGACCTTCATGGCCATGGCGTACATCCTCCTGCTCAACCCGCTGATCCTCTCCGGCAAGGACGTCGCCGGGGACACGCTGAGCCAGAAGGCCCTGATCACGGCCACGGCGTTCGCCGCGGCCCTGACCACGCTGCTGATGGGCTTCATAGGCAAGGTCCCGCTCGCACTGGCCGCCGGCCTGTCCGTCTCCGGTGTGCTGGCCTCGCAGGTCGTTCCGGCGATGACCTGGCCGCAGGCCATGGGCATGTGCGTCATGTACGGCGTCGTGATCTGTCTCCTGGTCGTCACCGGCCTCCGCGAGATGATCATGAATGCGATCCCGCTCGCGCTCAAGCACGCGATCACCATGGGCATCGGCCTGTTCGTCGCCCTCATCGGCCTGGTGAAGGCCGGCTTCGTGCACGAGAACCCCGCCCCCGGCGGCGGCCCCGTGACCCTCGGCCCGACCGGCGAGCTCGCCGGCTGGCCCGTGCTCCTCTTCGCCGTCACCCTGCTGCTGATCTTCATGCTCCAGGCCCGCAAGGTCCCCGGCGCCATCCTGATCGGCATCGTCACCGGCACCGTGCTCGCCGCCGTCCTGAACATCGTCGCCGACATCGACGACAAGGTGTGGGCGAGCGGCCCGCCGGTCCTGGAGGGCTCGGCCGTCTCGATGCCCGACTTCTCGCTCTTCGGCCAGGTCGAGTTCGGCGGCTGGGGCGAGGTCGGCGCGATGACCGTCGGCATGATCGTCTTCACGCTGGTGCTGGCCGGCTTCTTCGACGCGATGGCCACCATCATCGGCGTCGGCACCGAGGCCAAGCTGGCCGACGACAGGGGCCGGATGCCCGGCCTGTCCAAGGCCCTGTTCATCGACGGCGCCGGCGGCGCCATCGGCGGCTTCACCGGCGGCTCCGGCCAGACCGTGTTCGTCGAGTCCGCGACCGGCGTCGGCGAGGGTGCCCGCACGGGCCTCGCCTCCGTGGTCACCGGCCTCTTCTTCGCCGCCTGCATCTTCTTCACCCCGATCACGCAGATCGTCCCCGGTGAGGTCGCCGCCGCCGCCCTGGTGGTCATCGGCGCGATGATGATGCAGAACGCCCGCCACGTGGACTGGGCCGACACCGCGACCTCGATCCCGGTCTTCCTGACCGTCGTGCTGATGCCGTTCACGTACTCGATCACGGCCGGCGTCGCCGCCGGTGTGATCTCGCACGTCGCGATCAAGGTCGCGCAGGGCAAGGCCCGCGAGATCGGCGGCTTCATGTGGGGACTGACGGCTGTGTTCATCGTCTTCTACGCACTGAACCCCATCGAGGGCTGGCTCGGGGTCCACTGACCCTGACCGAAAAGCACCGACCCTCCGCGCATCCGATACTGGAACCCGAACCTCCGAGGAGGCCGCAATGCTGGACATCGCCGAAGAACTGAACCGGTGGGTCGAGCAGGGACGTGACTTCGCCGTCGCCACCGTCGTGGCGGTCGGAGGCAGCGCACCCCGGCAGCCCGGAGCGGCCCTCGCCGTCGACAGCGAGGGCACCGCCATCGGCTCGGTCTCCGGCGGATGCGTGGAGGGCGCGGTGTACGAGCTGTGCCGCCAGGCGCTGGAGGACGGCGAGACCGTCCAGGAGCGCTTCGGCTACAGCGACGACGACGCCTTCGCCGTCGGCCTGACCTGCGGCGGCATCATCGACATCCTCGTCACCCCGGTCCCCGTAGGCTCGCCGGGCCGCGAGGTGTTCGCCGCCGCCCTGGCCGCGGCCTCCCGCGGCGAGGCGGCGGCCGTCGCCCGGATCGCCGAGGGCCCGGCCGAGCTCAAGGGCCGCGCCGTACTGGTCAGAGGCGACGGCGGCGACGGCGGTAACGGCGGTAACGGTGGCTTCGAGGGCGGCCTCGGCGGCCACCCCGAACTGGACCGCACCGTCGCCGAGGAAGCCCGCGCCATGCTCGACGCCGGCCGGACCGGCGTGCTGGAGATCGGCGCCGACGGCCGGCTCTGCGGGGAGCCGCTGAAGGTCCTGGTCGAGTCCAGCGTCCCGCCGCCGCGGATGATCGTCTTCGGCGCCATCGACTTCGCCTCCGCCCTGGTGCGGATCGGCAAATTCCTCGGCTACCGCGTGACGCTGTGCGACGCACGGCCCGTGTTCGCGACGAAGCAGCGCTTCCCCGAGGCGGACGAGATCGTCGTCGACTGGCCGCACCGCTACCTGGAGACCACCGAGGTCGACGGCCGGACCGTCCTGTGCGTGCTCACCCACGACGCCAAGTTCGACGTCCCGCTGCTGCAGCTGGCCCTGCGGCTGCCCGTCGCCTACGTCGGCGCCATGGGCTCGCGCCGCACCCACGAGGACCGCAACCGGCGCCTGCGCGACGTCGGCGTGACCGAGCTCGAACTCGCCCGGCTCCGCTCCCCGATCGGCCTCGACCTCGGCGCCCGCTCCCCGGAGGAGACCGCGCTGTCCATCGCCGCCGAGATCGTCGCCAACCGGCGCGGCGGCTCCGGAGCGGCCCTGACCGGCGGGCACATCCCGATCCACCCCGACACCTCGGACGCGGTCGTCGGCAGGATCGGCTCGGTGGCTTGAAGGGACGGGAAAAGGGCGCAGTCGCAGGGGTTGCGCCCTGTCGCTCCACCCCATATTTTACCCGCCGGTAACAGCGCCTGCCTGCAACGGAGTTGAGCGTATGTCCCGGACGAACCGCCCCGCCCGCACACTCGTGCGCCGTACGCCCCTGCGCCGTACGCTCCTCGCCGCGGGCGCACTGGCGGCGGCCGCCCTCGCGGCGGGCGCCGCGACACCGGCCGCCTCGGCGTCCGCAGCCGCAGCCACGACCGCCGCCACCCCCTCGGGACTGCGCGAGGTGCTGTTCGTGGGCAACAACTGGGACGGCACCGCCGATGTCCTCGCCTCCACCGGCAACCTGGAGCGCATCGGCCGGATCAACGTGATCCCCGACAAGGCGGAGCGCCTCCGGGAGATCTACCTCAACCCGATCAAGCTGGGCTTCTTCCTCGGGATCCGGCACACCGCGGGCGAGGGCCACGACCAGTTCGCCGACGACATGTACACCACCCCGGACGGCACGGCCGTGGTCGTCTCCCGCCCCAGCTTCGCCGACGTCGTCTCCCTCGACCTGCGCACCGGCCGGATCAACTGGCGCTTCCCGGTCGCCGGATACCGCTCCGACCACATGGCCGTCTCGCCCGACGGCACCCGCGTCGCCGTTTCCGCGTCCACCGCGAACACCGTCCACGTCCTCGACATCGCGACCGGCCGCCAGGTCGGCTCCTTCGCCACCGGCGACAAGCCGCACGAGAACACTTTCACCCGCGACGGCCGGTTCCTGTGGAACAGCGCCATCGGCGACGTGACCTCCGCCCTGGACGCCCCCTGGCTGGACTGGACGAAGGGCGACCGCAAGATCACGGTGGCCGACGCGCAGACCTTCCGCACGGTCCGCACCATCGACATGCGGGAGCGGCTGAACGCCTTCGGGCGCAAGGACCTCTCCGACGCGGTGCGGCCGATGTCCCTGACCCCCGACGAGTCCGCGCTCTACTTCCAGGTGTCGTTCTTCAACGGCTTCGTCGAGTACGACGTCGCCGCCGACCGGGTCACCCGCGTCAAGACCCTCCCGCAGAACCCCGGCACCAGCGGCGACCGCACCACCTGGGTCAACGACTCCCGCCACCACGGCATGTCGATGAGCCCCGACGGCACCAAGCTGTGCATCGCCGGCACCATGGACGACTACGCCACCGTCGTGGACCGGGCCACCCTCACCGAAGGCCCGCTCGTCCCCGCCGACAAGCCGTACTGGGCCACCGTCGACGGCGACGGCACCGGCTGCGTGATCTCCGAGAGCGGCTCCGACCGGGTCACCGCCATCGACTTCGCCACCGGAGCCAAGCGGGTGTCCGTCCCCGTCGGCGACCACCCGCAGCGCATCCGGATCGGCCACGTCCCGGCCGGCTGGACGGGCCCCGCCAGGTGACTCCGCAGGCCTGCAGGCTCAGGCCGGCCGCCGCCCGACGGCGGCCGCCGACACCCCGAACGCCGGCAGACCGAACGAGGCGTGCCCCGGGGCCGCCGCCGGCACCCGGGTCGCCGCCGGCACCGGGGCCGGGGCGCGGCGCAGGTCCTCCTCCCCGTAACGGCGGGCGCTGCGGTGCCAGTGGAGGTTGGACGCCATCCAGTCCTCCAGCCCCCGTACGTACGCGTCCAGCGAGGCGCGCGCCGTCCGGTCGAGGCCGTGGTCCTCGTACAGCACCGGGAGCTGGTGGTCGCGGATGTGCTCGAACTCGCGGATGCGCTGGACGAGCAGGTCGGAGACGATCCGGAACGCCTGCGGGTAGTCGATGTCGAAGAAGTTCTGGGCGACGAGGACGTGGTTGTGCAGCCCGCCCTCGAACTCGACGTCCCGCTGGTATGAGAAGAGGTCGTTGACGAGGCACCCGACGTCGGCGGCGGCGCTCTCCAGCGAGCGCATCACCCCGTCCCGCCACACCGCGGGCGGCACCCCGTCGTCCCCGCGGCCGGCCCTGGCCAGGAACATCGTCAGCTGACTGCCGAAGGTGAGGCGGCGCATCTCCGCGTAGTCGACCGGGTCGGGGATCCGGTTCACGGCGGTGTTGCCGATCTCCCACACCCAGCTGTCCAGCGTCCCGGCGACGTGGCCGCGGAATTCCGCCAGGTCCGCCCCGCCCATGCAGGCGGCCGTCCGGGACCACAGATCCTTCAGGCTCCGCTCCATCACGGTGGCCGGCTCCACCCCGGCCCCCTCCGGGCCGAGCGGCATCAGGGCGATCAGCCGGTCCGTCGCCGCCCGGGCCGCGGCGGGCGACTTCGCCCGGCCGAACACCCTGGGGTAGCAGTCGTCCGCGTACGTGCCCCAGGCCAGCCACAGCGCGCTCAGGCACAGCGCGCCGGCCGTGGCGTCGGGGTCCATGCCCGCGGAGAACAGGGCGAGGTCCATGCCCACCAGCTCGTCCTCGGTCCAGAGGTCCGAGCCGGGGTCGCCGGGCTGCGGCCCCAGCAGGCCCATGTCCCGGCACCAGTCGAGCAGTTCGCGGCGGGCCAGGTCGAGGTGCGGGCTGAGGGAGAGCGGGAACGGCATGGTGACGTCGGGCAGCAGCGACGGCCCCACCTTTTGGTACGGCACGTGTGTGAAGCGGCGCCGCCGCAGGCCTTCCGAGCGGGGGGTGAGGACGGAGCGCCAGTCGAGGGCGGCGGTGCCCGGACCGCCGGGCGCGAACGGCGGGGCGGGCGTCCCGGCGCCCCGCGCCCCCTCGTTCATGTACCGGCTGGAGACCATGTGCCACTCGTGGCCGCCGGACTGCCAGTCCTGCAGGCCCTTCGCGTACGCCAGGACCGCGGCCGCCTCGTCCGGGCGCAGGCCCTGCTGCACGGCGAGGGCGGGGACTTCGGCGAGGGCCGTGTACTCGAACTGCTGCAGCCGGGAGGTCAGCAGGTCGTTCGACAGGTCGGCGGCCTCCTGGGTGGTGCAGCCCAGGAAGGTCTCCAGCACCAGCACGGCGTTGGAGAGTTCGCCCTCCTGCTCGACCTCGCGCTGGTAGGAGAAGAGGTCGTTGCGGATGTGCACCGCATCGGAGAACGCGTCGCGCAGCACCTGCAGGGGGCGGGCGTGCGCGACCCGGGCCGGCACCTCGGCGGCCACGTACTCGACCAGACCGGCGGACCAGGGGGCGCCGCCGACCTTGCGGCGCATCTCGATGTACTCCAGGGGGTTGGCGACCCGGCCCATGTTGATGTTGTGGAGCTCCCACATGGACTCGTCGAGGAGGTTCCGCGTGGACTCGGAGAACCGTTCCCTCCAGTCCATCGACATCGCGGGCACGGTCCGCGTCCACAGGTCCTTCAGGCCCGCCTCGACGGGGTTCGTCGGCTCGGGGAACCCGTCGGCGAGGTCCATCGGCATGAACGCGGCCAGCCCGTCGAGGTACGTCCGGGCGCCCTCGCGGTCCTGGCTGCGCTTGAAGACCTCCAGGAAGTGGTCGTCGAAGAAGAACACCCACACGTACCAGTCGGTGACCAGGTTCAGTGTGTCGACGTCGCAGTCGGGGTGGGTGTAGGAGCACAGCAGCGCGTAGTCGTGCGCGTCGAGGTCCTCCTGGGTCCAGACACCCGAGCCCTCCAGCATCCCGAAGCCGCGGGCCCACTGCGTGGTGTGGGCTCTCGCGGCCTCCAGACGGGGGTTCAGTCGGGCCGGATGGGGCACGTAGAAATCCGGCAGTCGGAACGGCTGCGTCACGGCGGGTCAGGCCTTTCGGTCCGAGGGCGCGGAGGCCCGGACAGCGGCCCCCCGCACGAGATCAGCACGGGCCTACCCGCGGTCCCCCCGTGACAAGGCCGAGTTCACCGCATCAGGTGACACACCCACCGATGCCGTGTCACACCCCGCCCGAGGAGGCTAAGCGCTCCGCGGGAGGTCCCGCGACGGGCGGGCGCCTGGGCCCGTGCGGGACAGGGGTGCACAGAGGCGCCCGGCTCACCACGGGGGGTGGGCCGGGCGCCGTGCTGTCGGGCGGAGGGCTGCGGGGCGGGTTACTCCGTTGTTCCGCCCCGCCACGCCGTTGCTCCGCGCCGCGACTCCGTTACTCCGCCTCGCCCTCCAGGTTGCCCTCCGTGTCCAGGTAGACCTGGCGCAGGGCCTCCAGAATCTGCGGGTCCGGCTTCTCCCACATGCCGCGGGACTCCGCCTCCAGCAGCCGCTCCGCGATGCCGTGCAGGGCCCACGGGTTGGCCTCCTCCAGGAAGGCGCGGTTCTCCGGGTCCAGGACGTACGTCTCCGTCAGCTTGTCGTACATCCAGTCCGCGACCACGCCCGTCGTGGCGTCGTAGCCGAACAGGTAGTCCACCGTCGCCGCCAGCTCGAAGGCGCCCTTGTAGCCGTGGCGGCGCATCGCCTCGATCCACTTCGGGTTGACCACGCGGGCCCGGAAGACGCGGGAGGTCTCCTCCACCAGGGTGCGGGTCTTGACCGTCTCCGGGCGGGTCGAGTCGCCGATGTACGCCTCCGGCGCCGTGCCGCGCAGCGCGCGGACCGTCGCCACCATGCCGCCGTGGTACTGGAAGTAGTCGTCCGAGTCGGCGATGTCGTGCTCGCGGGTGTCCGTGTTCTTCGCGGCCACCGTGATCCGCTTGTACGCCGACTCCATCTCGGCCCGGGCCGGCCGGCCCTCCAGGCCGCGGCCGTACGCGTAGCCGCCCCACACCGTGTAGACCTCCGCGAGGTCGGCGTCCGTACGCCAGTCGCGGGAGTCGATCAGCTGCAGGATGCCCGCCCCGTACGTGCCCGGCCGCGAGCCGAAGATACGGGTCGTCGCGCGCCGCTCGTCGCCGTGCTCGGCCAGGTCCGCCTGGGCGTGCGCCCGGACGAAGTTCTGCTCCGCCGGCTCGTCCAGGGACGCCACCAGCCGCACCGCGTCGTCCAGCAGCCCGATCACGTGCGGGAACGCGTCCCGGAAGAAGCCCGAGATGCGCAGCGTCACGTCGATGCGGGGGCGGCCCAGCTCCGCGAGCGGGATCGGCTCCAGGCCGGTCACGCGGCGCGAGGCCTCGTCCCACACCGGGCGGACGCCCAGCAGGGCCAGGGCTTCCGCGACGTCGTCGCCCGCCGTGCGCATCGCGCTCGTGCCCCACAGGGAGAGGCCGACCGAGGCCGGCCACTCGCCGTTGTCCGTGCGGTAGCGGGTCAGGAGGGAGTCGGCCAGCGCCTGCCCGGTCTCCCACGCCAGGCGGGACGGGACGGCCTTCGGGTCCACCGAGTAGAAGTTCCGGCCGGTCGGCAGCACGTTCACCAGGCCGCGCAGCGGCGAACCGGACGGGCCCGCCGGGACGAACCGGCCGTCGAGGGCCGCCACCACGTGCGCGATCTCGTCGGTCGTGCCCGCCAGCCGCGGCACCACCTCGCGGGCCGCGAAGTCCAGTACGGCCGCCACGTCCGCCGAGCGGCCCGCGGCGTCCGTTGACAGGCTTGCGGCAACCGAGGCCACCGCGGCCGGGTCCCAGCCGGCGTCCTCCATCGCCTGCACCAGGGCCCGCGCCGTCTCCTCCGCCTCGTCCGCGGACGTACGGGTGGCCGCGGACTCGTCCAGGCCGAGCGCCTCGCGCAGGCCGGGCAGGGCCGTCGTACCGCCCCAGATCTGGCGGGCGCGCAGGATCGCCAGCACCAGGTTGACGCGGGACTCGCCGGCCGGGGCGCCGCCCAGGACGTGCAGGCCGTCGCGGATCTGGGCGTCCTTCACCTCGCACAGCCAGCCGTCGACGTGCAGCAGGAAGTCGTCGAAGCCGTCGTCGTCCGGGCGCTCCTCCAGACCCAGGTCGTGGTCCAGCTTCGCCGCCTGGATCAGCGTCCAGATCTGCGCGCGGATCGCGGGCAGCTTCGCCGGGTCCATGGAGCTGATCTGCGCGTACTCGTCGAGGTGCTGTTCCAGGCGGGCGATGTCGCCGTACGACTCCGCGCGCGCCATCGGCGGCACCAGGTGGTCGACCAGGGTGGCGTGCACGCGGCGCTTGGCCTGGGTGCCCTCGCCCGGGTCGTTGACCAGGAACGGGTAGACGAGCGGCAGGTCGCCGAGCGCCGCATCGGGCGCGCACGCCGCCGACAGGCCGGCGTTCTTGCCCGGCAGCCACTCCAGGTTGCCGTGCTTGCCCAGGTGGATCATCGCGTCGGCGCCGAAACCGCCGTCCTCGGCGCGGGCCTGGATCCACCGGTACGCGGCCAGGTAGTGGTGCGACGGCGGCAGGTCCGGGTCGTGGTAGATCGCGATCGGGTTCTCGCCGAACCCGCGCGGCGGCTGGATCAGGATCAGCAGGTTCCCGCGGCGCAGCGCAGCGAGGACGATGTCGCCGTCCGGGTTCTGCGAACGGTCCACGAACATCTCGCCGGGCGCCGGACCCCAGTGCTCCTCGACCTGCTCGCGCAGCTCGGCCGGCAGCTCGGCGAACCACCGCCGGTAGTCGGCGGCCGGGATGCGGACCGGGTTGCGGGCGAGCTGCTCCTCCGTCAGCCAGTCCTGGTCGTGGCCGCCGGCCTCGATCAGGGCGCGGATCAGCTCGTCGCCGTCACCGGACACCAGGCCCGGGATCCCCTCGGCGGGGCCGAAGTCGTAGCCGCCGTCGATGAGGGCGCGCAGCAGCACCATCGCGCTGGCCGGGGTGTCCAGGCCGACCGCGTTGCCGATCCGCGAGTGCTTCGTCGGGTAGGCGGAGAGGACCAGCGCGATCTTCTTGTCGCCGCGGGCGATGTGCCGCAGCCGGGCGTGGCGTACGGCGATCCCCGCGACACGGGCGGCACGCTCGGGGTCCGCCACGTACGCGGGCAGGCCGTCCTCGTCGAACTCCTTGAACGAGAACGGGACAGTGATCAGGCGACCGTCGAACTCGGGCACGGCGACCTGCGTCGCCGCGTCGAGCGGCGACAGGCCCTCGTCGCTCTCCTCCCAGGCGCTGCGTGAACCCGTCAGGCACAGGGCCTGCAGCACCGGCACACCCAGGGCGGCGAGCGCGCCCGCGTCCCAGGACTCGTCGTCGCCGCCGGCGGAGGCCGTCGCGGGACGCGTGCCGCCGGCCGCGAGCACCGTGGTGATCACCGCGTCGGCCGCCTCCAGGGTGGCCAGCAGCTCCGGCTCCGGGGTACGCAGGGAGGACACGTACAGCGGCATCGGGGAGCCGCCCGCCGCCTCGATCGCGTCGCACAGGGCGTGCACGAAGGCGGTGTTGCCGCTCATCTGGTGGGCGCGGTAGTAGAGCACCGCGATACGGGGGGTGGGGGTGGGGGTGGTGGCCATTCCCGCCGTCGCGTCCGCGGCCGCCGGCGCCGGGCGCTGGAGGGCGCCCCAGGTGGGGGCGGCGGCGGGAGGCTCGAAGCCGTGCCCGGTAAGCAGGACGGTGTCGGACAGGAAGCGGGCCAGCTGCTCCAGGTTGGCGGGGCCGCCGTGCGCCAGGTAGGCGTGCGCCTCGGCCGCGATGCCGATCGGGACCGTCGACGCCTCCATCAGCTGGGCGTCCGGGGCCTGTTCGCCGGTCAGGACGACGACGGGGCGGGTCTGCTCGGGGGCCAGCAGCAGGTCCAGGCCGTCCTGCCAGGCGCGCAGGCCGCCGAGGAGGCGTACGACGACCAGGTCGGTGCCGTCGAGGAGGCCGGGGAGGTCGTCGAGGGGAAGGCGGGAGGGGTTCGCGAACCGGTACGGCACCGGGCCGTCCGCGGCCGCTCGGGCGCTGAGCAGATCGGTGTCGGACGTCGACAGCAGCAGGATCATGCGGCGGCAGGCCTTCCTCGGGGTTTCCGCGCCCCGGGCAGTTGAGGACGGCGGGAGTTCCTGACTCACCCGGGTCGGCGGCTGCTCTGCCGGGTTCACAGTGGCGGGACCGCGCCGGAATCGCACCGGGCTTCCTCCCATGTCGCCGTCCTCGGCGATGAGCGGGCCGAATGGCACGCCGAAGGTCATCTTAGGTGCCGCTGCCCCCGGCCGGGAGTGGGGGTCGCAGCGCGGGCCGCGGCCGGACGGGGGGACCCCGCGAGGCGGGACGTGGCTGGTGAACCGGGGGTACGGGCCGCCCCCGGTGCGCCACGCGGCAGCGGATGCGGCAGGCGCACGCCGGGGGCGCGGCGGGAGCGAGCCGGGGCGCCCGCGGGGTGCGCGGACGTGCCGGACGGGGGTGCGCGGACGTGCCGGACGGGGGTGCGCGGACGTGCCGGGTGGTGTGCGCGGACGTGCCGGGTGGTGTGCGCGGACGTGCCGGGTGGTGTGCGCGGACGTGCCGGGCGGGGTGCGGGGCGGGGTTGGCGGCGGGCGCAGGTCGGAGGTGGTGACGGCCACAGGTCGGGGGCCGGGATTCGTGGGTATGCTCGCCGCCATGCCCACACCCCCCTCCGCCCCTGCAGCACGGGACGAACCCGTCATACGGGAGCGCGGTGACGCCTGCCCCGGCGCGCTGCGCCTCCACGCGGCCGACGACGGGTACCTGGCCCGGGTGCGGATCCCCGGCGGGATGCTCGGCGAGGACGCGGCCCTGCTGCTCGCCGACGCCGCCGACCGGCTCGGCGACGGGCACATCGACCTCACCTCGCGCGGCAACGCCCAGCTCCGCGGGCTCGGTGCGAGCTGCGGCGGCGAACTGGCCGGGGTACTGGACCGGGCCGGGCTGCTGCCCGCGCCCACCCACGAGCGGGTCCGCAACATCGTCGCCTCGCCCTTGACCGGCCTGGACCTGCCGGCGCTGCCGGACGTGGCCCCGTGGGTGGCCGAGCTGGACCGGCTGCTGTGTGCCGACCCCGAAGCGGCCGCCCTGTCCGGCCGTTTCCTGTTCGCCCTCGACGACGGCCGCGGCGACGTGGCCTCGCTGGACGCGGACGTCACCGTTGTCGCCCGCGACGCCGAACACGCCCTCGTGTACGTCGCTGCCGCCGCTTCGGGTGCTACCGCTTTGGGTGCTGCCGCCGCTTCGGCTGCTGCCGCCTCGGCCGTGGCTGCCTCGGGCTGGGACGCTGCCGCCGCCAACGCCGCCGCCGTTTCCGCCAACGCCGCCGCCAACGACGCCAACGCCAACGCCAACGCCGCCGCCGTGCTCGTGGCCGCGGAGGATGTGCCGCGTGCCGCGGTGGTCGCTGCCCGCTACTTTCTCGACGCGGTCCGCGCGGCCGGTACGCGCGCCTGGCGGGCTGTCGAACTGCCTGCCGAACACGCCCTGACCGCAGCCGGGTTGGCGGATCGACTGGCGGCCGCCCGGATCCCGGCCACCGTCGTGGCCGAGGCCGGCTCCGTTGCCGCGCTGAAGGGCCGCCGGGACCCGGGCGGCCCCGTGTCCCGCCCGGACGGGCCGGGGCCCGAGCCCGGGATCGTCGCCGGGCCCGGCGCGGCCGTCGCGCTCAGTGTGCTCGCGCCCCTCGGGCGGCTGACCACCGCTCAGTGGCGGCTGCTGGCCGGGCTGACCGGCCGGATGCGGCTCACGCCTTGGCGCGGGATCGTCGTGCCCGGCGTGCCGGCCGACCGGGCCCCGCAGGCCCTGGCCGCGCTCGCGGACGCCGGGCTCGTCACCGCTCCCGATGACCCCTGGCGTTCCGTCACCGCCTGTACCGGGCGCCCCGGTTGCGCCAAGTCCCTGGCCGACGTCCGTGTCGATGCGCGGGCCGTCGCCGCCCGCGCGACCGGACCGCTGCCCGTGCACTGGTCCGGCTGCGACCGCCGCTGCGGGCACCCCCGCGGCACCGCGTGGGTCGACGTCGTCGCCACCCCGGCCGGCTACGACCTCACCGTCCCCGGCGGCAGCCCCCCGCTCCGCGGCATCGAGACTTCCGATCACCTGGCCGCGGCCCTCGCGTCCGCACGCCGCACCACCTCCCACGACGACGCAGCGAAGAAATGAGCGAGTACACAGTGTTTGAGTACGAGAAGGACGGCGCGGAGATCTACCGCCAGTCCTTTGCCACGATCCGCGCCGAGGCGGACCTCTCCGGGCTGCCCGCCTCCGTCGCGCAGGTCGCGGTACGCATGATTCACGCCTGCGGAATGACCGACCTGCCCCGGGACCTCGGCTACACGCCGGACGTCGTCCTGCGGGCCCGCGCCGCCCTGCACGCCGGGGCGCCCGTTCTTTGCGATGTGCAGATGGTCGCGAGTGGCGTCACCCGCAAGCGGCTGCCCGCCGACAACGAGGTGATCTGCACCCTCTCCGACCCGTCCGTGCCCGCCCTCGCGCAGCGCATGGGCACCACCCGCAGCGCCGCCGCCCTCGAAGTGTGGCGTGACCGCGGCCTGCTGGAGGGCTCCGTGATCGCCGTCGGCAATGCGCCGACCGCCCTGTTCCGGCTGCTGGAGATGATCGAGGAGGGTGCCCCGCGCCCCGCCGCCGTCATCGGCGTGCCCGTCGGCTTCATCGGCGCCGCCGAGTCCAAGGACGCCCTGGCCGCCCACCCCTCGGGTCTCGACCACCTCGTCGTCCGCGGCCGGCGCGGCGGCAGCGCCATCGCGGCCGCCGCCCTCAACGCGATCGCGAGCGAGGAAGAATGAGCAGCAGCAGCACCGGAGTTGACGCCGGCGTCAAGGGGCGTCTGTACGGGGTGGGGCTCGGTCCCGGGGACCCGTCGCTGATGACCCTGCGGGCCGTCGAGGTGATCGGCGAAGCCGATGTCGTCGCCTACCACAGCGCCCGCCACGGACGTTCCATCGCCCGCTCCATCGCCGCCCGCCACCTGCGCGCGGACCACATCGAGGAGCCGCTGGTCTACCCGGTCACCACCGAGACCACCGACCACCCCGGCGGCTACCAGGGCGCGATGGAGGAGTTCTACGAGGCCTCCGCCGCCCGCCTGGCCGCGCACCTGGACGCCGGCCGGACCGTCGCGGTCCTCGCCGAGGGCGACCCGCTCTTCTACGGCTCGTACATGCACATGCACAAGCGGCTCGCCGACCGCTACGAGGCCGAGGTCATCCCCGGCGTCACCTCGGTCAGTGCCGCGGCCGCCCGCCTGGGCACCCCGCTCGTGGAGGGCGAGGAAGTCCTCACCATCCTCCCCGGCACCCTGCCCGAGGAGGAGCTCACCGCCCGCCTGGCCGCCACCGATTCCGCGGTCGTCATGAAGCTCGGCCGCACCTTCCCCGCCGTGCGCCGCGCCATGGAGGGCAGCGGCCGCCTCGCCGAGGCCCGCTACGTCGAACGCGCCACGATGGAGGGGGAGCGGACCGGCGTCCTCGCGGACACCGACCCGGACACCGTCCCGTACTTCGCCGTCGCCGTCGTGCCCAGCCGGGTCGGCAACCCCGGCAGCGTGCCGTCCGGGCCCGGCGAGGTCGCCGTCGTCGGCACCGGGCCGGCCGGGCCGCTGTGGCTCACCCCCGAGACGCGCCGGGCACTGTCCGACGCCGAGGTCCTGATCGGCTACACCACGTACCTGGACCGCGTCCCCGCCAGGCCGGGGCAGATCCGGCACGGCTCCGACAACAAGGTCGAGTCGGAGCGCGCCGAGTTCGCGCTCGACCTGGCCCGGCGCGGCCAGCGGGTCGCCGTGGTCTCCGGTGGTGACCCGGGCGTCTTCGCCATGGCCACTGCCGTCCTGGAGGTCGCCGCGCAGCCCGAGTACAAGGACGTGCCCGTACGGGTCCTGCCCGGCGTGACCGCCGCCAACGCGGCCGCCGCCGCGGCCGGCGCCCCGCTCGGCCACGACTACGCCACCGTCTCCCTGTCCGACCGGCTCAAGCCGTGGGAGGTCATCGAGGAGCGGCTGCGCGCGGCCGCCGCGGCCGACCTGGTGCTCGCCCTGTACAACCCGGGCTCGCGCAGCCGGAACTGGCAGGTCGCCAAGGCGCGCGAGCTGCTGCTGGAGCTGCGCCCGGCGCAGACCCCGGTGGTCGTCGCCCGTGACGTGGGCGGGCCGGAGCAGTCCGTCCGCATCGTCACGCTCGGCACGCTGGAGCCCTCCGAGGTCGACATGCGCACGCTGCTTCTCGTCGGTTCGTCGCAGACGCAGGTCACGGAGCGGGCGGACGGCTCGTTCGTCACCTGGACCCCGCGCCGGTACGGCTGAGGGGGAGGGCGGTCGGGCGGGCTGTGCGGGCCCGGAGGGCGGCGTCTTCTGGGCTCGTGCGGTCCTGTCGGCCGGGGGGCTCCCCGTTGGCTGCCTTGAGGATCGCTCTCCGCTGGCTGCCTCGCCGGGTGCTCCCCGTTGGCTGCCCTGCGGGTTGCTCCCCGGTGGGCTGTGTCTTGGCCGGGCGGGGGCGGTGGGTGTCCGGGGCTTCCCGGCAGGAATGGCCGGGAGGTTTTGTTTCGGGGGCGGCCGCGGTCGGAGAGGGCGGGCACCGGTTCCGTTGCCCGTTCCGGCCTTCCCGGATGTGGGTGGAGGGCGGCGGGAGTTGAGGCGCCCCAGATCGCTACGCGCTTCTCTTGTTCGGCGGCCGGCGGCGACTGGTGGGTTACGGCGCCGCGTGCTCGTGCAGCCAGGCGGCCGCGGCTGCTGCGGTGCCGGCTTCCGGGACGCCCTCGGGGACCGGGGGGCGGCGGACGACGAGGACGGGGATGCCGGCCTCGCGGGCCGCGGCCAGCTTGGGGGCGGTGGCGGAGCCGCCGCTGTCCTTGGTGACCAGGAGGTCGATCCGGTGCCGGGAGAGGAGCTCGCGCTCGTCGTCGAGGGTGAACGGGCCGCGGGCCAGCAGTACTTCGAGGTGCGGCGGTACCGGTCCGGCCGGGGAGTCCACGGAGCGCACGAGGAACCACGGGTCGGTCAGGTGCGCGAAGGCGTGCAGGCCGGTCCGGCCGGTGGTGAGGAAGACCCGGGCGGCCCCGAGCCGGGGGAGGAGGGCCGCCGCCGCGTCGAGGTCCGGTGTGAAGGTCCAGTCGTCGCCGGGGCCCGGGGTCCAGCCAGGGCGGCGCAGTGCCAGCAGCGGGACCCCCGAAAGGGCCGCCGCCCGGGCCGCGTTGAAGCTCATCCGCTCCGCGAACGGGTGGGTGGCGTCCACCAGGTGGGTGACCCGGTGGGTGGCGATCCAGGCCGCGAGGCCCTCCGGCCCGCCGAACCCGCCGATGCGGACCTCGCCCGGCGGGAGTACGGGTGCGGCGACCCGCCCGGCCAGTGAGGTCGTCACCCGGAACGGGGGCGGGGGCGGGGGCGTGGGCGGGGCGGGTTCGGGGGCTGCCAGGGTTTCCGCGAGGCGGCGGGCCTCCGTGGTGCCGCCCAGGACGAGGACGTGCCCGGGGTGCGGCTCAGCAGACATGGCGGTCGCGTTCGGGGGAGTACAGGTGGCTGTCGCGGAACTGCTCGGCGCCGAGGGTGCGGCCCACCACGATGACCGCCGTGCGGACCAGGCCCGCCTGCTTCACCTGGTCGGCGATGTCGGCCAGCGTGCCGCGCAGGATCAGCTCGTCGGGGCGGCTGGCCATCGCGACGACTGCCACGGGGCAGTCGGCCCCGTAGTGCGGCAGCAGTTCGCCGACGACCCGGTCCACGTAGCGCGTGGCCAGGTGCAGTACGAGGAGGGCGCCGCTGCGGCCCAGGGTGGCCAGGTCCTCGCCGGGGGGCATCGGGGTGGCCTGCTGGGCGATGCGGGTCAGGATCACGGTCTGGCCGACGGTGGGGACGGTCAGCTCCCGCTTCAGCGAGGCCGCCGCCGCGGCGAACGCGGGCACGCCCGGCACCACCTCGTACGGGATGCCGGCCGCGTCGAGCCGCCGCATCTGCTCGGCGACCGCGCTGAAGATGGACGGGTCGCCCGAGTGGAGCCGCGCCACGTCCTGGCCGGCCTCGTGGGCCCGTACGCACTCGGCGATGATCTCGTCGAGGTTCAGCTGCGAGGTGTCGACCAGGCGGGCGCCGGGCGGGCACTCCGCCAGCAGCTCGCGCGGGACGAGGCTGCCCGCGTACAGGCAGACCGGGGCGGCGGCCAGGGTCCGGGCACCGCGCACCGTGATCAGGTCGGCGGCGCCGGGGCCCGCACCGATGAAGTACACGGTCATATCTGCTGATCCTTCTCGTTCGCGGGCAGGGAGGGGGGCTTGGTCACGGACCACTGGGTGACCGGCATGGCCTGGCGCCAGCCCGTGAAGCCACCGACCGGCACCGCGTGGGCGACGGCCAGTTTCACCAGGTCGCCGCCGTGCCGCCGGTACCGGTCCGTCAGGACGGCCTCCGATTCGAGCGTGACCGTGTTGACCACCAGCCGGCCGCCGGGGGCCAGGGCCTCCCAGGCCGCGTCCAGCAGGCCGGGGGCGGTCAGGCCGCCGCCGATGAACACGGCGTCGGGAGTGGGGAGTCCGGTGAGTGCTGTGGGGGCGGAGCCGGTGACCACGCGCAGGGCGGGCACGCCCAGTGCGGTTGCGTTGCGGGTGATGCGGGCCGCGCGCTCCGGGACGCGTTCCACTGCGACCGCCCGGCAGGACGGGTGCGTGCGCATCCACTCGATGCCGATGGAGCCGGAGCCGCCGCCGATGTCCCACAGCAGTTCGCCGGGGGCCGGGGCGAGGGCGCACAGGGTCGCGGCCCGCACATGGCGCTTCGTCAGCTGGCCGTCGTGCTCGTACGCGGTGTCGGGCAGGCCCGGGGTCGCGCCGAGGCGCGGGCCGGGCGCGGCCGGATCGCGGCGGCAGTCGACGGCCACCACGTTCAACGGGTCGCCGGGCGCGTGGTCCCAGCTGTCGGCGCGGCCCTCGTACGCGTCCTCGCGCTCGGAGCCGAGCTGCTCCAGTACCCGGAGGCGGCTCGGACCGAAGCCCTGCTCACGAAGGAGAGCGGCGATCTCGTTCGGGGTCGCCGCTCCGGCGCTGAGCACCAGCACCCGCCGCCCCTCGTACAGGGCCGCCGCGAGCCGGGCCACCGGGCGGCCGACCACCGTGACGACCTCGGTCTCCTCCACCGGCCAGCCCAGGCGGGCGCAGGCGTACGACACCGACGACGGGTGCGGGTGGACCAGCAGGGCCCCGGGCCCGAGTTCCTCCGACAGGGCCCGCCCGATCCCGTAGAACATGGGGTCGCCGCTGGCGAGCACGGCGATGCGGCGCCCGGCGTGCTCCGCCATCAGCTTCGGCACCGCCGGCCGCAGCGGGCTCGGCCAGGCCACCCGCTCGCCGCGGCAGTCCGCGGCGGGCAGCAGGTCCAGCTGCCGGGGCCCGCCGATCAGCACCTCGGCCGAGGCGAGGGCGGAGCGTGCGGCGGCGGTGAGCCCGGCCCAGCCGTCGGCGCCGAGGCCGACGACCGTGACGGGTATGGGGGGCGGCGGTGCGGGGCTCACGGCGCGGTACCTCGGGGCGTAGGGGACGGACGGACCGCAGCCTACTGGCCGGGAGGCCCGACCCCGGGTCCACCCCCGCGCAGCGACCGGGCTACCCTCGGTAACCCACCGTCGTGAGGACCGTGAGGGAGCCGACATGCCAGGCTGGACTGCCCGGAACATCCCCGACCAGAGCGGCCGCACCGCCGTCGTCACCGGCGCCAACAGCGGCATCGGCTACGCGACCGCCCGGGAACTCGCACGGCGCGGGGCGGAGGTGGTCCTGGCCTGCCGCAGCGCCGCGCGCGGCCACGCCGCCGCCATCCGACTGCGCTCCGAAGTCCCGGGCGCGGAAGTGGAGTTCGCCCCGCTGGACCTGGCCGACCTGGGCTCCGTACGGGAGTTCGCGGACGGCTACGCGCGCCGCCGCCCCGCCCTGGACCTCCTGGTGAACAACGCGGGCGTGATGGCGCTGCCCCACGGGCGGACCGCGGACGGCTTCGAAACCCAGTTCGGGGTCAACCACCTCGGCCACTTCGCCCTGACGGGCCTGCTCCTGCCGCGCCTGCTCGACGCGGCGCCCGGAGCCCGGATCGTGAACGTCTCCAGCGGCCTCCACGCCCTCGGCGACATCGACCACGACGACCTCGGCAGCGAGCGCCGCTACCGGCGCTGGATCGCGTACGGCCGCTCCAAGACCGCCAACCTGCTCTTCACCCACGAGCTCGCCCGGCGGCTGGCGGCCGCCGGCTCCACCATCGTGGCGGCGAGCGCCCACCCCGGATACGCCGCCACGAACCTGCACGCGGGCGCGGCCGGCCGCCCCGTGGCCCGCCTGCTGGAACTCGCCAACGCCGTCATCGCCCAGCCCGCGGCGGCAGGGGCCCTGCCGACGCTGTACGCGGCCACCGCGCCCGGCGTCCGCCCCGACGACTTCTTCGGGCCGCGGCTCGGCTGGCGCGGGGCGCCGGTCCGCTCCCGGCGGGCGAAGTGGACCCTGGACGACGACTCCGCCCGGCGGCTGTGGACCGCCTCGGAGAAGCTCACGTCCGTCGCGTACGAGTCCCTGGCACACCACTGACCGAACCGGTTTCAGGCAGCTTGCTCGACCTCGTCCGGCCCGGCCCAGTCGAACGGGATGTACTTGCTGGACTGGCCGGGCCTGCTCCACTCGAAGCCGAAGGCATCGGCATGGTTGGCCGTCGCCCGGCCCCAGGTCACGACCTGCCCCGGGCCCGTCTCGCAGCCCGGCATGTTCGTCGACTGGACCCGCGCCCCCTCGGGGGTCGTGGGCCCCGAGAGTGCTTCGCCGCGGGCCTCGACCCGGCCCGGAACCGCCGCCCACCAGGCGCTGAGGTCCTCGGAGACCTCCATCTCGATGGGGGCGAAGTCCATGCCCCGCATCTCCGCGCCGAGCATCTCCCCCAGTCGGGCGGGCCATCCGCCGGCCTGCCCACTGAAGATCATCTGGAGCGCCTCGCGCTGGGCGTCGTCGGCGCGCTCGTCGAAGAACACCGCCGCGTACGCCTCGGAGTGCTTGGCCCACACGTTGCCGACGAAGGAGGCCAGCATCAGCACGTTGAGGCCGTCCAGGGACACGTCCCCGTACCGCCCCTCGCGGATGTGCCAGGCCAGGACGCCGTCGCAGGCGCCGTACGTCGGCAGCTGCGCGAACGTGCACGGACAGGGCACATGGCACCTGCACGTGTCGAACCAGTCGCCCACCGCGTGCCACTCCGGGACCGTCACCGTTTCCGCGGACATGTCGCCGCCTCCTCGTGACCGTGAGCACAGGCCTCCACCCCAATTCTCCCCCTCCACCCGAACCGGGGCCATCCGGGCGGGCCCGGCCGCACCGCGCGCCGCAACGCCCCCTGTGCTGTCCTGTACCTGTGCGTCGCCTCGACCGCAGAGCCCTCTCGCCGCCCCTGAGGCCGGCGAACCTCCTGCCGGCGCGGGAACTCGCCTTCGCCTGGTCCGTCATGATCGTGCTCGCGCTGCTCGCGTGGGCCCTCGTACTCGACCAGGCCCGGGGCATGGGCGTCGAGCCCGGCACCATGGGCATGGACCTGCCGCTGTTCCTGCTGCTGTGGGTGATCATGATGATCGCCATGATGTTCCCGTCCGTGGCGCCGGTGGCGGTCACCTGGGCCCGGTCCATCGGCCGCGCGTCGGCCGGCGCGGCCCGCGCGGCACGGCTGACCCAGTTCGTCTGCGGCTACCTGCTGGCCTGGACGGCCTTCGGGCTGCTCACGTACGGCATCCTCGCGCTCACCGGCACCGCCGTGGCGGACCACCCCGACGCCGGCCGCTGGATCGGCGCCGGCGCCTTCCTGCTGGCCGGGCTCCAGCAGATCGGCCCCCTGAAGGACGTCTGCCTGCGGCACTGCCGCAGCCCCATGGCCCACCTCGTGCGGTACGCCGGCTTCCGCCCCTGGGCCCGGGACCTCCGCGTCGGACTCCACCACGGCCTCTACTGCGTCGGCTGCTGCTGGGGCCTGATGATCGTACTGATCCCGCTGGGCGTCATGAACGTCCTGGCGATGGCCGCCCTGGCCCTGGTCATCTTCGTGGAGAAGCTGTGGCGGCTCGGCCCGCTGTTCTCCCTCGCGGTCGGCGCCGCCTTCCTCGCCCTCGCCGCCCTGGCCCCGTTCCACCCCTGGCTCCTGCCCGGCCTGGAACCCCCACAGCAGCCGATGCCGGACATGGACATGCTGCCGCCGCCCCCGGCGCCGGTCGTGCTGCCGTGAGCCGTACGGCGGCCCCGCAGGCCGTCCCCGAGCCCGTCCGCACGTCCATCCCCGAGCCCGTCCACGCGTCCGTCCGCCCCCGGCTTGCGCCAGGGCGCCCCGGACACGACCCGAACCGGCCCATGCCGGCCGGGGACACTCGGTGCCATGGACAACGACCCGGACAACCACCCAACAGCCGATGCCACGGCAGGGTATGCCCGGCCCGAACCGGAGGAGCCACCACCCGACCGCGTACGGGACCACCGCGCACGGGACGATCGCGTACGGGACGACCGCGCAGGGGACGACCGAGCGCCGCGTCGACCGAGCACGGGACCACCGCGTACGGGACGACCGCGCACGAGGGGACGACCGAGTGCCGCGTCGACCGAGTCGACGAATCCGGCCCGACCGGACACCCGGGGGCGCACGACACCCCCGGAAGGACAATGGGCTACCGGGAAGCCCCCGATCCGTCCTGCCCCTGCCCCTGCCGGGGCAGCGGGCCGGCCTGTCGGCGGCCCGGGTTCGCCGGACCCGTGATGGCCCGCTCGTACAGCGCGCGCACACCGTCGCCGAACCGGCTGCTGTACGAGGTCTTCTCGTCCCCGCCCCCGTCACGGCCGCCGATCACCCCGATCAGGGTGTGCCCGTCGGTCAGCACCGGACCGCCGCTCGTGCCGTTGGGTACATCCGCGCAATCCAGCCGCAGCTGCGTGGGCCCCTCGGCGCGGGCGGTGTTGAAGCACTCCAGCGACTGCTCGGCGGTGTTCGGGAAGCCCACGAGCCGTGCCGGCGCGGGCAGTTCGGCATCGAACCGGAGCGTCTCCGCCCCCGTCACGTCCTCCAGCTCCTCGCCGGGCCGCCCCGGCCTCCGCAGCCGCAGGAACGCCACGTCGTAGTCGGGGTCCTGGTCCTCGGTCCAGCGCGGGTCCACGTCGATCCGGGTGGGCACCCACACCCCGTACGGGGCCTGCCCGTCCCGGTAGCCGGGCACGAAGGCGAGGTTGGTGCGGAAACCCAGGGCGGCCCGGTACACGCAGTGCGCGGCGGTGGCGACCAGGTCGCCGGCCGGGGAGTGGACCACGACGCCCGAGCAGTGGTGTTCGGGGTCGCCGTCGCTGCCGGGGGAGAACAGCGCTCCGACCGTGGGCTCGCCGGCGGCAGGCCGCGCCACGAGCGGGTCGGAGGGCCGCCAGCCGCCCGACCGCCAGTTCGTGTTGCGCCGCGGGGCGGCCTGCCGCGCGCGCAGCCCCGGATCGGCCTCCGTCTCCCGTACGATCCCGTCCAGCAGGGCCGACGCCGTGCGGTCGGCGGTCTCCGGGTCCTGCAGGTACGTTCCGCGGGCCCGGTCGCCCGCCGCCGAGTTCGCCACGATGCCGCGCAGCTGCCACGCGTACGCGGCAACGCCCGCCAGCACCGCGCAGCACCCGACGAGGAGCAGCCGGCGACCGATGCCCCGCCTGCCGCCCCGCCTGCGCCCTGTGGTGACCATGTGGACTCCCGCCCGCTGCCTGCCCTGTTTCCCGTTTCCCGCCCCCTGTTCGACGGGGGCGGCCGCAGCGGGAGTTCCCCACGGGCATGTGGCCGTCCTCACAGCGATCCGCCCACCCCGATCCGCCCACCCCGATCCGGGCGCCGCCGCCCGGGCCGCCGCCGCGCCCGGCCGTTTCCGCAGCCGAACGCGGTCGTTGTCCACCCCGGACGGCGGCGCAGGGCCCCGTCCTCGCACGAAGGGGCAGAGGCCATGGACAGGACCCCCGGTTCGGCGAAGACGGTGCCGATCACCCCGGAGGTGTACGCGTACCTGCTCGCGCAGACCGAACCGCCGACGCCCGTCCAGCAGTCGCTGGCCGCCCGCACGCGCGAGCTCGGCGACATCGCGGTCATGCAGGTCCCGCACGAGCAGGCCCGCTTCCTCACCCTCCTCACCCGGATCGTCGGCGCCCGCCGCGTCGTCGAGGCCGGCACCTTCACCGGCTACTCCACCCTCGCCCTCGCCGAGGGCCTCGCCCCCGGCGGGCGCGTGGTGACCTGCGACATCTCGGAGGAGTGGACGGCGATCGCCCGGGAGGCCTGGCAGGAGGCCGGCGTCGCCGACCGCATCGACCTGCGGCTCGGCCCGGCCGCGGACACCCTCGCCGCCCTCCCCTACGAGGCCGAGATCGACCTGGCCTTCCTGGACGCCGACAAGGGCGGCTACCGCACCTACTGGGACGAGCTCGTGCCGCGGATGCGGCCCGGCGGGCTGCTCCTCGCCGACAACGCCCTGTACGGCGGCAACGCCGCCCGCCCCGACGCCACCGGGAACGCCCTGGCGATCCGGGAGTTCAACGCCCACGTACGCGCCGACAACCGGGTCGAGTCCGTCCTCCTCCCCATCGCGGACGGCCTCACCTTCGCCCGCAAACGCTGACCCCGCCCGCCCGCCCGCCCGCCCGCCCGCCCGACCCGCCCCGCCCCGAACGGACTGACCGACCGACGGGCCGGCCTCCGAAGAGGCATCCTTGATCGCAATGGCCAACACCCGATCAAGGAGCCCAAGTTGACCCGACAGCCACCACACCCGACGGCCGCGGCGCACAGCCGCCACATCACCTTCGACCGCCTGCACAACTTCCGCGACCTGGGCGGCTACCGAGGCGCCGACGGCCGTACGGTCGCCTGGGGCACGCTCTACCGCGCCGACTCGTTGGGCAAGTTCCAGACCGGGGAAGCCGACTGGGACCGCTTCCTCGCCCTGGGCATACGCACGGTCATCGACCTGCGCTACCCCTGGGAGATCGAGGCCAAGGGGCGGATCCCCGAGCCCGGCCGTTTCACGTACGCCAACCTCAGCATCGAGCACCGCCCGTACGACCAGGCCGCCATCGATCCCGACATCGACCCCTGGCGGTACCTGGCCGACCGGTTCGCGGAGGTCGCCGAGGACGGGGCCGATGAGATCCGACAAGCAATCGAGCTGATCGCCACCGGGCCGGGCCCGGCGGTCTTCCACTGCGCCTCGGGCAAGGACCGCACCGGACTCATCGCCGCCCTCCTCCTCACCCTCCTCGGGGTCTCCGAGGAGGACATCCTCGCCGACTTCGCCCTGACCGAGCTGGCCACCGAGCGGCTCCTGGCCGACTGGCACGCCGCCAACCCGGACCGCACCATGCGCTGGCCGTCGTACGGGCGCGCGCCGGCGATCGTCCTGTCCCTGGTCCTCGCCGACCTGTCGGCGCGCTACGGCTCGCCGACCGGCTACCTCACCGACCGCGTGGGCATCACGCACGCAACGCAGAACCGCCTGCGATCCCGCTTCCTGACCTGACGGCGGCAGCCGCAACCGGCCACCACACCATCGCCGGCCGAGCCGGACCCTTGGGGCCGGGGGGCTACCTGCCGCTCGGCGGCTTCGGCCACGGGGTTCCGTGGACGGATGCGTCGAGGACGTCTCCCAGCCCACGCTTACGTCACGTCGGTCATGTCGTCAGCGACATGACCGACGCCATAGCGCTCTACCAGCGACTCGGATTTCGAGAAGCTCCACCTGGTCAAGTCCCGGATCGAGGCGACCAGCGCCCAGGCCGGCGGATGGCGTGATCGCTTCGAAGGGCTCCACATCAGCTGTGATCTTCCGAGAGACCTGAGGGGGCACGGGGACACCGTCGGCCGGCGCGAGGACCGCGGCGCTTGCAGGGCGTGAGCTCGCCACCGCCGGACGCGTCATCCCCCCACCGCCCCGACCGCCCCGACCGCCCCCACGACACCCGCCACACCCACCGGACTGACGAAAACCCCAGGAATGGTCTCGCCCGGCACGGCGGGGGCGGAGCGGCTGCGGGTGCGGAAGGTGCGGCGGTAGGTGTCCGGCGGGACACCGACCGTCCGGGCGAAGTGGCGGCGCAGGGTGGTGGCGGTGCCCATGCCGGTGGCCGTCGCGATGGTGTCGACGGTGTCGTCGGTGGTCTCCAGCAGTTCCTGCGCATGCCGGATGCGTTGGGTGAGGAGCCACTGCAGCGGCGTGGTGCCGGTGACCGATCTGAAGTGGCGCCCCAGATGGCGCGAACTCATCCCGGCCTGACGGGCCAGGTCCTCCACCGTGAGCGCCTGGTCGAGGCGTTCCAGCACCCAGGGGAACAGGCGGGCCAGCGGATGGTTGCCGGGGGCGGGCACGGGAGTGGTCACGAACTGGGCCTGGCCTCCGTCGCGGTGCGGAGGGACGACCAGGCGCCGGGCGATCGTGTTGGCGACGGCCGAGCCGTGGTCGAGGCGCACCAGGTGCAGGCAGAGGTCCATGGCGGCGGCCTTGCCCGCGGAGGTGAGCACGCTGCCGTTGTCCACGTAGAGGACGTCGGGATCCACCGTGACCTGCGGGTGGCGTCTGGTCAGCTCCTCGGTGTGCGCCCAGTGCGTGGTCGCGCGCCGGCCGTCCAGGAGGCCGGCGGCGGCGAGCACGAAGGCGCCCGTGCACAGAGAGGCCACGCGGGCCCCCGCCTCGTGGGCCGCGCGCACGGCGTCGACCAGCTCGGCCGGCGGGTCCTGGTCGACGTCGGCCCAGCCGGGGACGATCACGGTGTCGGCTCGCCGGAGATGGTCGAGTCCGTGGTCGGGGTCCAGCCGGAAGCGGTCGACCCGGACGGCGCTCGGACCGCAGAGCGCGAAGTCGTACCAGGGGTCGACTATGTGGGTCAGATCGGCGCCGAAGACCTCGATCGCCAGGGACAGTTCGAAATGCAGCATGCCGTCGGTGATGGCCAGGGCAACAGTGGTCACGTCCGGAAGTGTACGGGTCATGTCGTTCCGGACACTCGTGTGAAGGGTTCCTCCGCGCCAGGATCTTCATGACGGAGCGCGGCGGATCACACGGAGCCGCGGCGCAGCACTCGGCGTGGAGGAGCGGGTTCATGGGATCGGGTCAGCAGGTGGCGGTGTTCGGCGCGTACGGGCACACCGGTCGGTTCGTGGTGACGGAGCTGGTGGAGCGGGGTTTCGCCCCCGTGCTGTCCGGCCGCGACACCGGCAAGCTGAAGGCGCTGGCGGACGGGACCGGTCTGGAGGCCCGCCCGGCGACGGCGGACGACCCGGACTCGCTCGACCGCGCGCTGGCCGGCACGGCCGCCGTCATCAACTGCGCCGGGCCCTTCGCCTCGACGACCGCCCCCGTGATCGAAGCGGCCCTGCGGGCCGGGATCCCGTACCTGGACGTGGCTGCCGAACTGGAGGCCAACATCGACACCTTCGCCCACTTCGCCGACCGGGCACGGGACGCCGGTGCGGTCGTCGTCCCCGCGATGGCCTTCTTCGGCGGCCTCGGCGACCTGCTGGCCACCGCCGCCATGGGCGACTGGAACGAGGCCGACGAGGCGCACATCGCCTACGGCCTGAGCAGCTGGCACCCCACCGCGGGGACGCGGCTCTCGGGCGCGGTCTCCCGGGAGCGGCGCGGTGAGCGACGCCTGCGCTACACCGGCGGCCAGTGGGAGTACCGCACCGACGCCCCGCCCACCCTCGAATGGCGCTTCCCGCAGCCGATGGGCACCCAGCCCGTGATCGGGGAGTTCACGATGGCCGACGTGGTGACCGTGCCCAGCCATCTCTCCGTCCCCGAGGTCACGACATACATGACGGCCAACGCCGTCCAGGACATCGCGGCCCCCGGCACGCCGGCGCCGACCGCCGCCGACGAGAGCGGCCGATCCGACCAGACCTTCGTCGTCGACGCGGTCGTACGGCTCGGCGGCGTCGAGCGCCGCGCGGTCGCCCATGGTCAGGACATCTACGCTGTCACGGCCCCCCTCGTCGTCGAAGCCCTCGAACGCGTCCTCACCGACCGCACCCGCACCGTCGGTGTCGCCGCCGCGGGCGAGATCTTCGACGCCCTCGACTTCCTGCGCGCCCTCACCCCGCACGTCACCCTCGAACTGCTCCCATAGCGACCGCCCCGAGCCCCGTCCCACGAACTGTGTGACCTGCGCCACAGCCTGTCACAACGCCGGATCACGCGGTGTCTTGAGACCGAACACCTGGAGACCGAACACCTTGAGACCGGCCACCTTGAGGCCGAACACCTGGAGACATCACCCCGAGCCGACGCCGACGACACCCCACAAACATCCCATCACCGCACACGACCGGAGAGGCCCCACACCATGACCAGACAGACGACCGCAGCGCCGCGCGGCGCCACCTTCCTCAAGACCGCGATAGCCCTGCAGACCCTGGCCCTCTTCTTCCAGGCATCCACCGCAGGCCTGCTGCTGACCTCGCCCCGCGGCTATGTGGTGCACGACTACGGATCGAAGGTGATGTACGCGGCCGCCATGCTGTACGTCCTCGCCACCGTCCTCGCCTGGCGCCCGGGCGGCGGATCCCCGCGCCCCATCCTGCACTCCACCGGCTTCCTCCTCCTCGCCTCGGCCCAGGTCGCACTCGGCGTCGCGCACGTGGCCTCGCTGCACGTCCCCCTGGGCGTGGTGATGTGCGCCCTCAGCACCCTGGCCCTGGTCCGGTCACTGCCCCCACGCTCGCTGCTGCGCCCGGCCGCCCGTTCCTAGCCGCCCGGTGAACCGCGGCACAGGCGAACCCGACGGTCACGACCGACATCTCGGCGCCGCCCGGCTGCCCGTCCCGCACGCCCCGTAGGGCCTCGAAACGTCACCGCAGGCGCCACCCGCACGGCGAGCGTCCGTTCAGAACCTTCAGAACCCTCTCGGAAGACAGGACCCGATCATGTCCGTTCGACCCGCGCTCTCCCTTGCCGCCGCCATCCTGATCGGCACTCTCACGCTCGCCGAACCGGCTGCCGCCGCCGACGCCTCGGCCCAGCCGGTCGCCGCAGACCTCTACACCGTGAGCGCCGGCCGGATCGGAGCCATCCTGTCGGCGCTGCTCGGCCTCCTCGGCTCGGTGTGCGGCGCCCTCGCGCTGGCCCGCACCGCCGGCCGGGGACGCGTCGTCACCTGGGCCCGGCAGAACGGAGCGGTCACCGCCCTCGTGGCGGGACCGGTCGCCGTGGCCGTCGGCGGCACGGTCGCAGCCACCGCCGAGGGCGGCCTCGGCACCGGAAACGGACTCGGCGGAGCCTACGTCGCCATCCTCCTGGGCCTGACCGCCACCACCCTCGGCGGCCTGGCCCGCACCCGCACCCACCGAACCCACTGACCCATACCGTCAGCCACGCGGCGGGCCTGTAGCGGACCCCAGTCGTCTCGCACGCCTCCGCGTACACCGCCAGCGCGTCGATGCCGGATGCGCAGGACGCTCCCCGGCCTGATCACCGACCTGCGCCATGCCTTGTGCAACTCACCCCGGCCCGAGGAAGTGTCCCGCTTCCTCGCCACGGCGATACGGCCGCGTGGGACCGCCGTCGTACGCTGCCGGAGCTCCACCACTTCAGCCGCCGACTGGGAGTCCCCGCGTGACCGAGCCGCAGTCCAGGCCCTTCCTGTACGTCGTTGTGTGCGCTGCCGGGATCGCCGGCGACGTCGGCAGGCTGATCACCGCAGCGCAGGAACGGGGCTGGGAGGTCGGGGTCATCGCCACGCCACAGGGTCTCGAGTTCCTCGACACCCGGGCGATCGAGGACCAGACCGGCTACCCGGTTCGGTCAGGGTGGCGCTCGCCCGGCGAGGCACGGACCTACCCGCGGGCCGACGCCATCGCGGTCGCGCCGGCCACGTTCAACACGGTCAACAAGTGGGCCGCAGGCTTCGCCGACAACCTCGCGCTCGGCATCCTCTGCGAAGCCCTCGGCATGGGCGTCCCCACGGTCCTGCTGCCCTACGTGAACACCGCGCTCGCCGCCCACCGAGCCTACCGGCGCAGCATCGACGAGCTCCGGGAGATGAGCGTGCTGATCGGCAGCTACGAGCCGCACCGTCCGAAGTCCGGCGGCGGGGCCGACCGCTTTCCTTGGGAGGAGGCGGTGGATCTGCTCGCCCCGTGCGTCAATGCCGAGGCCGAGCCGCGGTGAACGTGCGGGCATTGCCTCTCGTGGCAGCCAACCACCCAACCTGGAGGAGCAACGTGGCGCAACAGAACGCTGAGGGTCGACCGGTCACCGCTGCAGCCATCGTGGTGCGCGAAGGCCGCGTGCTCATGGTGCGGCGCCGGGTCAGCGAGGGGCGGCTCTCCTGGCAGTTTCCGGCTGGTGAGGTCGAGCCCGGCGAAGCCCGGGAGGAGGCCGCCGTACGGGAGGTCCAGGAGGAGACCGGCCTCACCGTGGAGGCGGTGAAGCCTCTGGGGGAGCGGGTCCACCCTGCCACCGGTCGGCTCGTGGTCCTACACCGCCTGTGAGGTGGTCGGCGGCCACGCGCACGTCGCGGACACCGACGAGCTGGACGAGCTCGTCTGGGTTGCCCACGCCGAGATCCCGCAGTACGTCCCGTACGGCCTGTTCGAGCCGGTGCAAGAACACCTCGACGCGGTCCTGGCACGCTGACGGCGGTCGACTGCCGACGGACGGGTAGCTCGCCTGCTGCGACGTCGATCAATGGATCGGAGCCACTGCCTACAGCCAGTCCCGCTTCTTGAAGATGACGTACAGGCTCGTGCAGACCACCGCCATCAGCAGGATTGCGAAGGGGTAGCCTGCCGCCCAGCGCAGTTCCGGCATGGTTTCGAAGTTCATGCCGTAGATCGTTCCCACCAGCGTGGGGGCGAAGAGGATGGCGGCCCAGGCGGAGATCTTCTTGAAGTCGTCACCCTCACGCCGCTGACCTGCGGAAATCGACGGGGAAGTCGCTCTGACCTGCGGCGATCTGTCTTTCGGGCCCTTTCTCTGTGCTGCCCGTTGATGCGGCCGATCCTCCCCAGCTGCTCCCCAACTGGGTTCCATTCTCCCCAGATTCTCCCCAGCCTCGCTGCCTCTGAAGACGGAACGCCGCTGGCCGGGACCGTATCCGAGTGGCATGGCAGGCTCCGCGACGTAGAGACAAGTGCGGGGGTGACCCACCGATCGTCGGGAAGGACAGCGCGGGTGCCGGCCTCAGGTGTAAGACCGTAGAGGTATCCGGTAGGCGGTGCTCGACTTGATGTCGATGGCTTACTACGTGGAGTGCGTCGCGATCCTTGAACTGGTAACCCACGACGTCTGACCGGCAGGTTTGTGGTGTGTTGTCCGAGCGGCGACAGCGGCAACGAAGGCGGCGAACGCCTGGAGGCCGCTGTATCGCCCGGCACCATCCACATGCGTGACAACAAGACACACGTGCACGTGCCCAATTGGCCTTTGGCACCTTGTAGTGGCTGCGTTCGTGAACGGTGCCGTCACGCGCTGATGGTCAGGTCTGCGTGTTGTCCGGGTGCGGGCCGATGTATCCCACGTACACGAACCCCGTGCCTGGGCTGTCGTCGTGGAAGTACAGCCGGGGTGACACGGTGTTGCCTCCGCCGATGCGCAGGTGGGCTTGCATGAACAGCTTGCCCTCCCTGGCGACCGTCTTCGGCACGGGGAATGTCCGCTGGCGACGCCAGTCCGCGTTGTTGCCGACCGTCTCCGACTCCTTCATCTTCACCTTGCCGGACGGGAAGGGATGCTCGCAGTCGTCTGGCAGGTTGTCGCACCAGTGGCGGAAGTCGCCGCCAGCGGCGCCTGAGGCGGACGCGGCGGCGTAGCCGTTCAGGGCGTGCAGGGCGTCCCAGGCAACGGTCACCCAGTTGCCGATGCACTGCGCGTCGAGTTCCTTGGTCTTCTTCACGTTCCCGGTGAACTGTAGGCGGGGGAACTCGTCCATGCGGTTCAGGATCTCGGAGAACGTACCGGGCTGGTCGGCTGGCTTGGGAGCAGGGGTGTGGGCGAGGGCATGGAGGCCGGCCTCTTCGAGCTGCTTCTGCAGGAAACGGCTCTTGCGCTGGGCGTCCTGGAGATTGCCGTAGAGCTGGTCGTTCTCGACGATCTGCTCGAAGTCCCGGTCCTCCGCCTGCTTGAGCCGTCGCCGGAACTCTCGGATCTCCTCGACCCGGGATTCTTCCTGCTGCTCTGCGTCCTTGAGTAGCCCCTCGGCGGTCCTGAGCTCCTTGCGGAGTCCTTCGAGGCTGGTGCCGTCGGCGGCCGGGCGCGGACGGGTGCGCTGGACCGGGAGAGTGTCCAGCGGTTCAGGCAGAGGATGGCTCAGAGCCAGCCGCTGGGGCAGGGAGGCGAGGATCGCCGCCGCGCGGTTGAAGTTCGCCTCGATGGTAGTCCGAGACATCACTGGGTGGCGCTGGGCGTCGGGCTGCCACGCCGGGTCGACGCCGGGGAGGTAAGTGCGGATACCGCCGCCGAAAACGGGGTGGAAGTCGAGGGCGGTGTTGAAGGCGAGTTGGGCTTCTGGCCTGAGGACGTACATGACGGCGAGGCCGGGGAGGTGCCGGAAGACAGGCTCGACGACCCTTTCTGTCCAGGCTTCGACGTCCTGCCCGTAGGGCACGCTGGCCACGACGATCGGGAGCCTGCGTTCTTGGTCGCAGAGTTCCTCGATCACCTCCTCGATGTCGTCCGGCTCGATGAACTTCGGGATCTTGCCAACGTCTGCGAGACCATCCTGGGTGGGGAGGGCGTCGAGCAGCAGTTTGGCTATGCCAGGGGTGTTTGCCCGGATGTACGGCCGGCCTGGGGCGGGCTGATGCTCGATGTCGACTTGGAGCCAGGTGCGGCGGGCATCTTTGCGGCTACCGGAGCGGACGACGAGCGTGGACTGCCAAGTACCATCCGTTTCGTTGCGGGTCTCACGCAGTCGCCAGCGTGAGTACGAGCCGTGTCTGCCCGCGGCGGCGTCGTGGTCGAGGGTCACGCCCTCGGCTATCTCGTTGCGGCCCTCGTCGAGCGCGGACGCATCGTACCGCTTCATGACGGCCAGCCAGTGGTGCAGTTGGCGGTCGGCCTCTGCGGAGACGGTGACGAAGTCTTGCTCGGTTGAGACGACCATGCGGTAGTTGCGGGGTTCCATGGGTGGCTGCCTGTGTGGTGTTGGGGTGGGTGGAGATGGCGGGTGTGCCGGGATGCCCATCTTGGTATTGCAGGTGGGTAGTGGGCCGGACGGGTTGGCTGGGTTCGGGCGACGACGGGTAGTCGGGGACTCCCTGTGGACGTAGGCTGCTGCGCTATTCGAGAAGGCCAAGATGTAGATACGAGCCGCGATAGCGGGCCGAAGGAGGAGCCCCGTCCTCCGTGAGACGGGGCTCGTCGATCTACCGGATGGTCAGGGTCGTAGCGGCCAGGCGCCTAAGGAACATGGGCTGACCCCAGGTCCAGCGTGAGGAAGGTCGCCGCTGCAGGTGCTATGAGTCAAACAGGGAGGGTTGGTTCCAAGGCGCGGCAACTGGCTGTCCCTGCGGCCCAAGGAGAGCAGCTAGAAATTCAGCCTCTGGGTTGGTGAGTTCGCAGAGGAGCCTGGCCGCTGTACCGATGAGCTCATCGAGTGGGACCTGGCTACGGGCGCCTCGTGCGCTGGCCAAAAGTTGGGTGAAGCTGCAACGCAGCACCGCTCCTGAAGGGGTGCGTGCGTCAGCCTCGAAAACGGCTTCGGACTGTCCGAGCGCTTCGCTGATGCCGGCGAGCTGCTCGTCATGGACGACGTTGTCGCCAGGGCCGTCATATCCGATGCGTCTATCGGTGACCAGCATCCTGATCGACGTCAACGGGATAGAGAAGCGATCTGCACGGGTACGTACGTCTTCCAGGCTTGGCTCGTCGAAGGTATCTGAGGCGTCGAGGTCTTTTCGCGTTTGTGCGACATAGGTACGGAAGCGTGGCGTCTGTAGCAACAGGTGGCCTCGCTCGACTGCCCAGCGCCATGGTCCGATAGGCGCACTTGCTGTAGTGCCGCGCGCGATCACGCACACGTGGCTTTGCCAACGCTCGACGGCACATCGCATGAGGTGTTGAAGGTTGTCCGGGTCGCGGATAGGCGTGCGCAAGAGCAGGGGGAGGCTAACCATCGGAAGTAGCCTCTGCCAGAAATCTGGGTCCGGAATCTCTTCGCTACCTAGGAGGTAGGCCAGAGTCGATTCGTCCAATCGGCCGGATCGCCGCAATGGGCCGGGGAAACTTGAAAGAGTCGAACCTCCACCCTGCCACAGTGCGGCCATGAAGGCCGTCATTCGATCCGCTACTTGAGGGACCATCTGAGCCGAGACAGCCTCGACGGCAATGCGTGTGCCATTGGGGTCTCCGTCACGGGCAGCACCAACACCGGTTGCAACTGCGTTGGTGAACTGCGTGGTTGCCGGTGCATTCATTGCGCCCCGGCCCCCCTCGATGATTGAACTGGAGATCAGCCGCGGAACGCTGGGTGTGTCGTGGGCTGGTGTCAGCTCGCCGAAGGCCGGCGTGTCCAGGAGTAGGGCTTGATGCTCAGAGGCGGTCGGCTGAAGTGCGTCGGTCGCCTGCGTGGCCTCTAGCTCACCCAGCGAGAGGATCAGCGGCCGGTCCTTCGTCTGGAGTCGTGTGATGTCCTCCCGCAGTTCCGCCGGGTTGGCCGTAGTGCGGAGATACACGTACCGATCTGTGGTGCGGGCTGCTTGAGGCCACCGGATCACCATGTCAGGGGCGTAGGTGTGGTTAAAGAAGCCAGTCGTGATGACCTCCGCCCGCGGATCCATTCTCCGCAGCTGATGACCCACGATTTCTTTGACCCTGGCGAACGGTTGGCTCTGCTCCGTCTCGTCGAGCGCAGCCATGATCGCCTGTGATGTCTCGTTCACCACTGCTCTCCCTTTCGGATCAGTTCGGCAGCCACGATGGCTTCCCAGTCCTTGAGGGGGACCAGCGTCTCCTGCTTCTCGGACAGCACGATTAGCCACAGTCGTTTCGCAACAGTCTCGACTACCTGCTGGTTGATCGCGGCCTTTGCTTCCGCCCGATCGCTCGTCCCAAAGACACGCGCATGGTGGATGAGTACCGCATCCTCGACATGCCTTGGCGAGTGCAGCTGAGTCCAGGTGTTAGCGCGGAAGGGTGACCATGTGATCCACATCAGGTGATCGCTGAGGAGGTGACCCGTCTGGCAAGCCACGTAGCACTTGGCGACGAACTCATCGAACTGCGTTCCCTGGTCGCTGGGTTGTTGGTAGTTCTTCACCTCAGCGCAGAACATGTCCCCGTGGTACGGGGCCCCTCGCATCGCGCCACCCAGATCGAAGGAGAAGGTCTGCCCACCGTGGGGCCATGCCAGGGTCAGCCGCCGGGCACACGACGGCGAGTCGGTGTTCGCATACGCGCCCGAGATCCGCATCGTGCCTTCGAGCCACATCTTCGCCCGGCGAGCCCCAGAGAATCCCTTGAGGTGGGCGTCTTCCCCCACAGCCACAGCGATCAGGGTAGGGCACAACGACAACGCCCGCTATGAGAAGGAGCATTGGGCGAGATCGGATTCTCGTCCGGTGGCGCCAACGGACTGGATGGGTCGGCGAGTGCAGGCAGTGCTAGCTTGGGCGATCCTGATCACGATGGTGGCTCGCAGCAACGTCTGGGCGCGCATTACTTCCGCATCCTCGACCCTTCAAGTCGGGCCCCCGAGGCCTCGGCGGTGCTACGAACGTGTGGTGATCTGCCGAGCTGGCGCAAGGAACGCGGCTTCGCGAAAAGCGTTGCGGACTTCCGTCAAGGGTTCCCGAGCGCGGTTGAAGCGGAGCTTGTTGGTGAGGAGGGCGGCCCAGCGGCCCTGGGCTGGGCTGATCCACATGCCCGTGCCGGTGAAGCCGTAGTGGACCCAGACGTCCTCGGTGGGGTCGGTGCCGGGGGCTGGGTGCCAGAAGAGGCCGCGGGCGGGTGTGAGGGCGCCGGTGTGGATGCGGAGGGAGTCCTTGATCCAGGTGGCGCCGAATGCGGCCCGGGTGGGGGCGAGCATGTGGCGGAGGAAGAGGGTGAGGTCGTCCAAGACGGAGAAGGTGCCGGCGATGCCGCAGACGCCGCCGAGGAGGCGGGCGGAGAAGTCGTGGGCGGTGCCCTTGAGGTGGGTGCCGGTGGTGTCGTCGTACTCGGTGGGCGCGCAGCGGGCCGCCTCGGCGGCGGGGAGGGGGCCGAAGCGGGTGTGCGTCATGCCCAGGGGGTGCCAGACGCGGGCGGTGGCGAGCCGGTCCAGGGGCTGGCCCGACAGGCGCTCGGCGAGGTAGCCGAGGATCAGGGCGGCCCGGTCGGTGTACTCGACGGCTTTGCCCGGTGGGCGGTGGAGGGCTTCGTGGAGGACGCCGTCGCGGATGTCCTGTGGGTCCGTGCCGTAGAGGTTCTTCAGGTTGGCGCGCAGGGGCAAGCCCGCGGTGTGGGTCAGGAGGTGGTGGGCCGTGGCCCGGGCCAGGGGGTGGCCGGCGACCTCGTCCCAGAAGGTGTCCAGAGGGGCGTGGAGGTCGAGCTTGCCCTGTTCGGTGAGCGTGCCGATCGTGGACCAGACGGCGAGGATCTTAGCGAGGCTGGCCACGTCGAAGACGGTGTCCAGCCGCATCGGTTCGTCGGGCCGGTCGGGATCGAGGAGGCCGACGGCTCCGCTCGCGCGGATGCCGTCGGCGTCACCGACCGCCCACACCGCGCCGGGATAGACCTCCTCGCGAACGCCGGTCTGCAGGAGGTCTTCGATTCGGGCGGTGGAGGGCGTCGTCATGGTCTCCCGATCGTCGTACGGCCGCGGGTGGTCCGTCGGTCAGGGTAGTGAGGCCGCCAGGACTGTTTCGGCTCCGCCACGGGCGGAGTCAGGCGAGCTGGTGGCGGAAGCGATCTCGGCTCGCCTCTCCCTCCGACTCTCAGTGGGGATCTGGGTGACGAATTCGGGTGCGCGATTCGGCGTCGGCGTACCGTGCTGGGGGTGACGGATACGACTCGAGAAGATGCTCTGACGGCAGTGCTGCCTAGCCTGTCCGACACGTTCGGGCTGGGCGCGGTGAGTGATCGGCGGTTCCTCGCCCACGGCCTGATGAACCAGAACTGGCGGCTTGTGACCGCTGCTGGAGTGTTCGCGCTCAAGGAGATCACCGACGTTCCTCTGCCGAAGGTCCGCAGGAACCTTGCGGTCCTCCTGGACTTGGCTCGCGAGGGCATCCCCGTGCCGGCGCCGCTGAGCGCGGCCAACGGTGACCTCGTGGCGGAAGTCGGTGGTCACGGCTACTGCGTCCTGCCGTGGGTCGACGGCGAGCACCTTCGAGGGACGGATCTCCCGCTCGACCAGGTGCGCGATCTCGGTGCTCTGCTGGGCCGCCTCCACGAGGGCTTGCGGCGGCACGGTCCCGGCCCAGTCCCGGAGCAGGAGCCGGTGGCGAAGGTCCGCGATGTGACCGAGGCCGACCGCGCGGCTGCTGCCCTCCTGAGCCGCTTGCCGTCCGCTCCGGTGACGGACTTCGACAAGGCCGCCGCCGAGGCCCTGCACGACCGGCGCCGCCTCCTCGCGCGGTACGCCGATGCCCGGCCGGAAGGCGAGGTGCCGGCCGGGCCCTACGGGTGGACGCACGGCGATTTCCAGTACCGCAACCTGCTGCGTCGCGACGGCCGGGTGGTGGCGGTCCTGGACTGGGACCGGCTCGGTGTTCGTCCGTACGGGGAGGAGGTCGCGCGGACCGCGCAGGTGCAGTTCGGGGTCGGTGGTGCCTTCGACCTCGACCGTGTTGCCGCGTTCTGCTCCGGATACCGGTCCGTGATCGATCTGTCCGAGGGCGACCTCGCCGACGCGGTGAAGCGGCTGTGGTGGAAGCGGCTGACCGACTTCTGGCAGCTGGAGTTCTACCTCGACCGCCAAGACCCCGCCTTCGGCGAGATGTTCCTGACGGACGAGGCACTGCTGAACTGGTGGACCGACCGCGCCGACGAGGTGCAGGCCGCCTACGCGGCCCGCTAGCTGGCGCCTGCTGCCGCCGGGATGAGCCCGGCGGCAGCCAGCTCGGGCAGGCACGGCCGGACCAGCGGCGCTGCCCCGGCGAGGGCCTTCGTGCCGAGGCCGGTCCGGTCGGCCGACTTGATCGCCTGCAGCCAGCCGTCCACCTCGTCGGGGTGGAGGATCACTCCGCCGTCCCCGACCGCCTCGGGAATGCCGCCGCGGGACGAGCCGATCGTGGGGACGCCGTGGAGCCCGGCTTCCACGATCACCCGGGGGAAGGCGTCCTCGACCTGGGAGGGCACGAGCAGCAGGTCGTTCGCGGCGTAGATCGGGCCCATGGCGTAGGTGCGGGGCACCCAGTGGACGTTCGGGTACGCGGTGAACTCGCTAGCTGTGTCCCACCAGCCCTCGACGAGGGTGAACCGGAGGGCGGGCAAGCGGCGGATCAGCTGGTGCAGGAGGGCCGCGCCCTTGGCGGGGATGGGATTCACCATCAGCACGCCGCCGAGGATGCGACTGGCTGCGCCGCGCCCCGCGGCGAGGAGGGGCTCGGCGCCTTCGGCTGGCGCGAACGGCGGGTAGAAGACGACTACCTTCGTGTCGGCGTGGGCCTGGGCCCGTCGGGCGACGAACTCCGATGTGGCGAGGACGACGTGCGGTCGGCCGTGGAGGACGCCCATGCTGTTGGCCGAGACCGAGTGCAGCCAACCGGCGACCCGCGAGGACCGGCGGGCAAGCGAGGCCAGGTCGGCCGCCCGTTCCTGCGAGGTCACCACCAGATCCGGCCGGGCCTCGGCCAGGAGGCCCTTCAACGTCGCTTCCACCCTGTCCTGCGGCACGGCTCGGCACGAGACGCCGTTCCACCGGTAGCGGACCTCCCCGCCAGCCTCCTCCCACACGGTTCCGTGGGCCCGGAGGTGGGCGCGCAGGTGGCCGATTTGGGCGGACCCGTTCCAGGGGGCCTCATGGCTGCCGAGGTAGACGACACGCCAGCCGGCCCGGACGAACTCTTCCGCCAGGAGCTGCTGGGAGACCTCCGCGCCCCCGATCAGTAGCGGTGGCGGGGTCCGCCGCCATACGAACACCACCGTCGGGCCGGTCACTGGACACCCGCCCAGTACGTGAAGAGGGCTTGCACGACAGCAGCTGTCTCCTGCCGGTCGCCGTCCCCGGAGGCGATGGCCAACTCCGCAGTCGCCGGGCGGTGGGCCGGGCGGCAGAAATAGTCGCGGAAGTGCGTGAGGAAGGCGGGGTCGTGGAGGAAGTAGTCCGGCTCGGCCTCGTGGTGTCCGGCCGCCTTGCGCCGCAGGTGTAAGAGCTCGGGCGTCACGTCCAGGTACAGGGTGCGGTCCGGCCTCAGGTGCGGCATCTCCTCGGCCCGGCGGGTCAGTTCGGGCAGGACGTTGAAGCCGTAGATCTCGTCCATGGCGTGGGCGTGGGCGAGGAGGGTGTCGACGGTCCGGTCCAGGACGACCAGCCCGCCGTGGCGGCGAGCTGCGTCCACGCGGTTGCCCTCGATCTCCATGAACGTCATGAACGCCTCCACCTGCTCGTCTGCCGACCGGGTGGAGGGGGTGGGGATGTCCTCGCGGCGCGCGAACGACTTCACGTAGCAGGAGAAGAACAGCGCGTCCTGCATCGCCGGCACCCGGCGCAGCCGCCCCAGGGCGGAGGTCTTGCCCCCGTACGAGGGGCCTTCCAGGCCGAGGATCATCACGATCCCCCGAGTCGGTAGAAGCGTTCCGCGAACTGGCCCTGCGGACGGCCGTCCGGGTCGGGCAGCAAGTTGGCGGCGACGGTGTGGGCGTGCCGGATCGGCCGGTACATCTTCCGCGCGGGGTGCATCTGCGAGCCGTGCATGTGCAGCAGGGTGACCTTGTCCAGGACGGTGGCCGTGATGTCCTCCAGCTCCGGTTCGAAGACATCGCGTACCCGCTGCCGGAACAGCTGCCGGTCGCATCCGGACAATCCGTACGTGGACCAGAAGGCGGCGTCTTCCCAGAACCAACGGCAGCCGAGGCGGCGCGCCGCCTCGTGGACGGCGAGGTGGTCCGGGTGGCGAGTGACGGCGGCCGGGGCGAGCAGCTCTGCGTCGTCCATCCCGTCCAGCACCTCGGCGAGTTCGGAGGCGATCCGGTCCACCTGGGCGGGCTCGGGTGCCCGATAGGGCTTCTCGGCGTCCTTGTGCCCGAGCCCGACCCGGGCCGCCCCCAGGGGCAACAGGGACTGGGCGGCTTCGCGGTCGCGGAGTCCGGAGACCGTCTCCACGCTGTTGTAGGTGTTTTCGAGGGAGGGATGGACGCTGCGGGAGCGGGTGAAGACGGTGACCACGGTCAGCGGCCGTGGACGGGCGAGGAAGGTTCCGGAGGCGGACAGGACGAAGTCGTCGTGGTGGGGTTCGATGACGACCACCGGCCGCCCGGACGGCTTGCGCGGCTCGATCCAGTACGGCGCGAGGGTCAGCGGCGCCGTCAGCGTCATGATCTCCTTTGCCCCGGTGAGGGAGTCCATCCAGGCCCGGTGCGCGGTCAGGAGGTCGGTGGGGAAGGTGTAGATGCCGTCGGCGTCCGGCAGGGGAAGACGGGTCACCTGGGGTTCTCCGATCATCGGACGGTGGTGGCGTACCAGTTGCGCCAGAAGCGGGGCGAGGTCAGGCCGAGCCGGACGACCACGGGGTTCTGCCACCAGAGCATCCGGGCCGTGGACCAGGCGTCGTAGCGGCGGGTGGAGGGCCGCACGCGGAGGTCTTCGAGGACCGTGACCGGCCCGCCCGTGCGGCGGCCGTAGGTGGTCAGGCGGGCGAAGAACTCCATGTCCTCGCTCATGAAGTAGTCGGGGCGGTAGCCGCGTACTGCCTTGAAGGCGTCCCGGGTGCAGAACTGGTTGACGCCTTGGGCGCCCCCGTGGCGGGCGCGGTGATGGTCCCAGTAGGCGCAGAGCAGACGGGCCCCGAACCGGGCGGGGGTGTAGAGCGGGGGGATCGCCCCGCCGACGGCCCCGGCGTCCATTGCGGCAACGGCGGCCGTGATCCCCTCCAGCGGCAGGGCCACGTCTGCGTCGACGAAGAACAGCATCCGCCCCTCGGCCTCGCGGGCTCCGGTGTTCCGGGCCAGGCCGATGCTGCGGACCAGCTCCGTCACCACCCTGGCCCCCAGCTCCTTCGCGACGGCCGCGGTGTCGTCGGTGGAGGCGTTGTCCACCACGATCACCTCTCCCGCGAGGCCGGAGAGGGCTTCCCAGGCCCGGAGGGAAGCGAAGACCGTGGGCAGGTAGCGGGGCAGGTACTCGGCCTCGTTGTAGGCGGGGATGATCACCGACAGATCGGGGTCGGTCACAGCACGGTCCTTCCTGATTGCGGAGACAGGGCAAGGTGCAGGCGGGCCGCCCAGGCGCCGCGGTCGCGGCCCTCCCGGTGGGCGGCGTAGGTCCAGCCGCGTACGGCCTGGAAGGCTACGAAGGCGTCCAGGAGCCGGGTGTCGACGGGCCGTCCGTAGGCAGCGGCCACGAACAACCGGTCGGACGGCTCCAGGGCGTCGCAGGTCACGAGGGTCTGGGCGAGGTCGTACTCGGGGACCTCCACGGTCGCGGCCTCGAAGTCCACGAGGCAGTCGGGGAGGCGGGGCCGGCCGTGTTCGCCGACGGTGAGGCGTCGGTCGCCTCCGCAGATCACGTTCTCCAGGTGGAGGTCTCCGTGGCACCACACGAGTCGTTCCAGGCGTGCCCCGGCCGCGATGACCTCCAAGGCGGGAGCGAGCCGGACGAAGACCTGCTTGGGGCAGTGGGCGGCCAGAGCGCTGACCTGCTGGCCGATGCCTGGCGCCAGGGGGACCCCGGCCGGGGCCTTGACGCTATGGAAGGCAGTCATCAGCAGGGCGAGCTTCAGCAGTGCCGCCGGACGCGGCATCTGCCCGGCTCGGACGGCATCCCCCAAGGTGCTCGTTCCGGCATCGGTGGTGACCAGGGCAGAGACGGTCAGGCCGGGAACCGGCCCGTACCCGATCACGGTCGGCACCCGCACCCGCCCGGCGGCGGTGACGGCGGCCAGGAGGCGGGCCTCGTCGACAGCGCCGTGGGTGCCGTCGACCGCGAACAGCTTGACCACCACCGGGCGGCCGTCGGCGAGCCGGACCCGGTAGACGGCCGTCTTCGGCCCGCTGCGGACCCGGACCGTCTCGGCCGGAGCCGACCCGGCCAGTTCCGTGCAGGCCCTCTCTACTGCCAGGACCGTGCCGTCGGTCACCGTGCACCTGCCCCAGCCAGGTGCCGCAGCGTGCGGTGCATCTGCTGCCGGTAGGCACGCACGTCTTCCGTGCCGGGGCACGAGCGCATCCACGGTTTCTGGCCCCCGACGAAGTGCACCACGTGCCCGTCCCGGTGGGTGACCGGGCGGCGGAGGACCCGGCGGACCCAGTCTCCCCGCTGGAGAAACCGGTCCACCTCGAACCGGTTGAACATTGGCCCGACCGGGTGCGCGGCCTCGGAGGACAGCAGCCAAAGGTTCAGGGCGCACTGGTCGTTGTGCTTGATGTACTGCCGCCCGCGGACCAGGGCCCGCTGGACCCCGGCCCGCATGGGGGCGAGCATCGGGGCGGGTACCCACAGCATCCCGGCGTTGAAGTAGGCCCGCCCGACCAGGTGGGGCCAGCGCCCGGCGACGCCGGGCAGGGCTGGGCACTGGCCGACGGCCGGGTTGAACTCGTCCTGCACGGCGCCGATCCGGTCCGCCGGCAGTCCGTCCAGAGGCGTGGAGAGGTCGGCGCGTACGTGGACGTCGGCGTCCACGTAGATCAGGAAGGGCCGGTCGAGGAAGCCCGGGGTGAATCCGAACCTCAGGTAGGTGGCGACCGAGATGTAGGCGGTGTCCGCCATGACGCTCTCGGGAGGAGGGGTCTGCCAGCGCAGGTCGAAGGAGCCGAACCCGCAGCGGCGGGCGAAGAACTCCATTACCGCAGCCTGCCCCGGGGACAGGCCATTGGTCAGTACCCGTACCGCGCTCTCGCGGCGGTCGGCCACCGGCAGGTGGTCGGCGACCGAGCCGAGCGTGACCAGGGCGGGTAGCAGGTAGCGGGCATCGACGCACATGCCGATCGCGTACACGCGGGTGCCTCCAGGGCGAGGTTGGACGGGGCTGGCCGACAGGGCCGGGGCATAGTGGCCGGCTCCTCGCCCGTATCCGGGGGAGCCGACCCGCCTCACCGGTGTCGGCGAGGTGCTGCGGTCACCTGCTGCGGCCGGGCAGGTGTAGGGCTTCCGGCGCCGACGCCCCAGGCAGGCCGGCGCCGGAGGCGGTTCAGACAAGCCGCAGGAGGTCCGTGTTCCGGGCGAGGTGGGCCACCGACTTGGCCAGCAGCCGCAGCGCTATCGCCGGATCGCTCCCGCAGTCCCGGGCGACCTTGCGGGCGAACCGCACGGTGCTGGCCGCGATGTCCTTCTCCCGGCTCTCCGGCCCCAGGTCCGCGTACCGTTCGGCGGGCAGCGCGAGGGTATGGATGCGCCCGCGCAGCCGCTCCCGCAGCCGTACGGCCGCCTCCCCAGCCGGGTGGTGGTCGGCGAGGGTGAGGGCGGCCTCGACGTCCCCGGCGACGGCGGCAGCCGCGGAAGCGATCACGGTCTTCTGGTTGGCGGAGGTGACCGTGGGCACCTCCGCCGGGGCTGCCGCCATTTCGTGCGCGAGTACGGTCACGATTCCGCTCCCATCCGCCTGCTGCCGGTTCGGCTGTGCGGACAAGTAACCAGTATGCGAGCCGTGTTGGACATGACGAATCCGCTCGCAGCTACTCGCGTGACCACTGACGAAAAGTCCCGACCTGCGCTACCTCGGATGGCGGCCCCGCCTCTACCGTGACTGCATGGTGCGGAAGCGGAACGCGGAATTAGAGACCTGGATGAAGGCACACGGGCTCAGTGCCGGCGCTCTTGCCGAGCAGGTCAACGACGCGATGGCGGACCTCACCGGCCACCGCGGCGCCGTCACCGAACGGACGGTCTACCGGTGGCTGTCGGGAGAGAACCGCTCACCCCAGGACCGCCAGTGGCAGGCCCTGGAGGCCGTTTCCGGGCTTCCGGGGACCGACCTGGGGTTCGTGCCCCGTGCCCGCCCCCGCCCCGCAACGCCCTCAGCACGACTGGAGGACCCTGTGCTTGGCCGTCGAAGCTTCATCTCCGTAGCCACCGGCGCCGCCGTCGCCGTGTCCACCGGCACCGCGAGCGCAGCCACCCGACCCACCGTCGGACACTCCGACGTCGACCGCCTGCGCGTCCTCCTGGCCGAACTGTGGCTCCTGGACGACCAGAACGGCGGCGGCCCCGTTTTGGAGAAGCGCGCCGCCGACCTCGCCGCCCGTACGATCAGCCTCCAGCAGCACGGCTCCGCCAGCCAGCGCGTCCGCTCCCGCCTCTATGGCGTCGCCGCGTCCTTCACGGCCTTCGCCATGTTCTCCGCCATCGATGCCCGCCGGCTGGGGGAGGCCCAGCGCTACCTGGAGCAGTCCGTCACGCTCGCGGGACTTTCCGGAGACGGTCAGGTCCAGCACCAGACTTGGCGGTACGCCGCCATGCTCGCCGGACAGCGCGGCCGGTACGCCGACGCCCTTGCCGCGGCCGAAGCCTGCACGGGCACCCGGGCGCACCGCGCCGACCCCCTCTACGCCTCGCTGACCCACTCCCGCATCGCCCTGACCGCCGCCAGCCTCGGTGACAAGACCAGGGCCCTCCGGGCCCTGGACCGGGCCCACGGTGCCTACGACCGAGCCGATCCCGCCGAGGCCCGTCCGTCCTCCGTCGCCTTCTACACCCGGGGTGAGCTCCACGGCCTGACCGGCATCACCCACTACCGGCTCGGCGAGGCGGAGAAGGCCGAGTTTCATGCCCACCGGTGCATCGCCGACCTCCGCGACGACCAGCACCGCAACCGCGCCTACTACCTCTCCCAAGCGGCCCTCGCGCAGGTCGCGCAGGGCGACGTCGAGCAGTCCGTTGCCACCGCCACCCGCGTCATCGCCCCGACCGGCGCCGACGCCGGCCGGGTCCCCCACCTCCTGGGCAGCTTCACCTCCGCACTCAACCAGGCGGCCCCCAAGGCCGCCGTCACCCGCCAGTGGAACGACCGCACCCGCACTGCCTGAACCCGCACGCGACAAGGAGCACCATGCCCACCCCGGAGATCACCCTCCACCGCTACGGCACCGACCAGCTGCCCACCATCCGCCCCACCCTGGTCGGCGTGTACGCCGAGGTGTACGAGAAGGAGATCGGCGAGGACCCGTTCTTCTCCGTCGACCGCTTCGAGGGTCGTCTCACCGGCCACTCCTCCCGCCCGTCCTGGGAGGCCGTGGTCGCCTACGACGGTGGCGAGGCTGCCGGCTACGCCTACGCCGCGGCCCTGCCCCACAACACCGGCTGGTGGGCCCACATGCTCCAGCCGCTTCCCGAGGCGGATACGACCGAGGACGGCACTCGAACCCTCGCCCTCTTCGAGATCATGGTCCGGGCTCCCTGGAGGGGCACGGGCCTAGCGCACCGGATCCACGAGGAACTGCTGGCCAGCCGCACTGAGGAGCGCGTCACGCTGCTCGTCGAGCCCGGACACCCGAAGGTGAAGGCCCTCTACGAGAGGTGGGGGTACCAGCACATCGGTGACCAGCAGCCGTTCCCCGACGCCCCGGTGTACACCACCATGCTCCGCGCGCTCAGGTGACGGCGGTACGTCTGCAGGGCGATCCTGAGGCCGGGGACCGCCTTGTGGGTCGCTCGGGCGAGGAAGCTGGCGACGCCGACGATCGACGGCCCTGGCGGCGGTCGCGACGAGCGCGTGCTCGTAGTCGTGCAGACAGACGCTGCATGCTTTGGAGCGCTGGTCGTCTCTGTGGTGCGTCGTCGTGTACGCGCTTTGGCGGGGCAGCGGAGGTGACGCGGCTTCGCACGCAGGCTGCTGCTCATCCCTCGGCTGCGATCCGTCGTCGGTCGCTGCTTGGCGGACCGGTGCCCCCTGGCTCCGGTCCGCTCCCGCCACTCCAGGGGCGGGAGCGGCCGAGACGCTCTCCCCTGACGGGGAAGAGCGTCTTGGCCGATAACTTGCTCCGTCTGGAGCTTGGGTAGGCGTCGCCTGCTTGGAGGTTGTGGGGATGCGTGGCAGTGGGTTCGTCCTGTAAGAGCGTGCCTCCTGTTGGTCGGGCTGGAACGGCTTCGGCGTTGAGGGAATGGGGCGGACGAACGCCAGCTCGCCCCGCGACGGATGCGCGGGGGAGCAATGTGACTTTCGGACGAGGCCTACGCGGCGTCCGCTCGGCCGCTGTTGAGTGCATCCTGGACCTTCCGGGTGATCTTGTTCCGGCGGTCCCTGCCGATGGGGAGGCCGCGAGCGCGGACAGCCGTCTCGATGTGGCGGCTTGACGCGCGTCCATCGCGTCCGAGCGGGGCGGTGAGGGCGATGGTGAAGAGCTCGTCGTCGGTGGCGGCGGGCTTGCGACCGGTGCGCTTCTTCGGCGGGACGTGGGCTTCCGCCACTTGGTCGGCCTCTTCCGCCACATCGGCGGATGCGCCCTGTACGGCGTCAGCCGGAGTGGGGCGGTCACCCTCCCAGCCCTCAAACCTTTCCGGGTCCGGACGCGGCGCTGTGGCGGATTGCGCGCGGGGACGATTCAGGTCTGCGGGATGCACTGTGGTCTCTCCTGCCGGAAGGCAATGGTGGCGGGAGTCGTCGGAGGCGACGTGGCGGTGGATCTGCCGCATGAGGACGCCGAAGGCGAAGAGCGCGGCTGCTGGTGGGACAGCGGCGACGACGTAGTCGAGGGCCGGGGCCGGGACGCCGTTGGTGCTGCTGACGCCGGCGACGTTGAGGGCGATGGAGCCCAGTGATCCGGCAGCGGTGAGGGCGATCGCCCACCCGTCGGTTTCCCGGCGGAGGCTGGCGCGGAGCATGAGCACTTCCCCGGCGACGATGAAGGCATCGAGCGTTGCCGGCCACGCCCACTGGCGGGCTGGGGAAGCGCTGAGGCCGTGCTGCCCCGCGACTTCGGCGAGATGGGCGTAGGAAAGCCAGAATCCTGCTGTGGTGAGCGCGACGATGACGCAGCCTGCGACGGCCAGGGCGCACCGCTCGGCCGTCTGCGTGCGGTGGGAGGTGGTGGTCAAGCGGTTGGTGCTCCCAAGGGTTGGCGTGTTCAAGCGCTAAGGAAGGTGCGGCGGCGGTCGGCGCCGTCGAGGATGACCCGGTGGGTCATCTCGGAGAGGCGGGAAGCGACGCGGTCGCCGAGGGCGGTGCGGAGCTGGGGGATGGGAAGGTTGGTCGTGAGCAGGGTGGGGCGCAGGTACTCGTACCGGTGGTTGATCAGCCGGTAGGTCAGCTCCTCCGTCCACTCGCTGCCCTTGGCGGCGCCAAGGTCGTCCAGGAGCAACAGCGGGCAGCGGGCCAGGGTGTGCAGCTCACGTTCCGCGTCGAGCCCTGGGCGCGGCCTCAGGCGGGCGTACAGGTCGGCGGCTGCGACCGCCTCCCAGCGAAGGCGGACGCTGGCAGCGAGCAGGGCACGTACGGCCCCGTAGGCCTGGTGGGTCTTGCCGGTGCCGGTGGGACCTGCGATCAGCAGCGACGGGCCCTCTGCGATGCCCCGCGTCCCGCTCGGGCCGGGGCGCCCGGCACGCGTGATCTCGTCCACCCAGGCGGTGACTTGGGGGTGATCGGCGCGGGCGTGCCGGTATCGCGGAGGGATCCGGGCGTCGGCCAGTTCCAGTGCGCTGACAGGCTCAGGCGTGGGCTCCGGTTCCTCCGAGCCGATGACGGGGTCCATGCCCCGGCGGGCCAGGATGCCCGCCACGGCCCGGACGGCCTGACCGGACGGCTGGGGCAGGGTGGTGGCGGTCAGAGCGCACCCCCGTAGGCAGCGGCGACGTCGGTGGGGTTGGTCCAGGGACGGTGGGTGACGGCGGTCGTGGGCACCCCCGCGTTCATGACCTCGTGCACGACACTGGCCAGGGTCTTCGGGTGAAGGCCCTTGGTCCGCTGGCGGTCCAGACCGGCTCGTACGTGGGCGGGGTCGATGCCCTCGGCGAGGAGCTTGGCGGCTTCTCGTCCGAGCTGCCCGAGCACGCTCGTGGGCGGACGGTGTTCGCAGGCCGCGACGTACTCGGTGACGAGGTCCTTCGCCGAGACGGTCTGGGGCGCGGGGGCGCTCGCGCCCCCCAACGGGGTAGTTCCTAGCTCCCTGTTCCTAGGTCCTAGATCCGGACGCTGAGGGCTCACGTCAGGCTCCGTGAGCCCTTCCTCAACCGGCTGTGAGGACTCACTGAACGGCCCTTGACCTGCAGATTCTCGGCTCACGGCAGGCTCCCTGTCTGCTGCCTGACCCGTCCTGGAGGCCTCCGTGACGGCTCCGTGCACCGGCAGTGAGGGCTCACGCGGGACGCCGAGGTCGTGGTGCGGGCAGGACGGGATCCTGCTGATGCTGGGGCGGTTGATCTTCTGGTGGAGGGCGAAGGCGACGACGTGCAGGTACTGCCTTCCGTCCTCGCCTTCGTAGCGGCAGATCAGGCCGGCCGCGTCGAGCTGCGTCAGATCCTCCTCGACCTCCACCGGGCCGTGTTCGCGGCGTAGCGACCACAGCTGCCCGGCGATGACGGCGGCCTGGTCGCGGATGCGGCCCTTGTCGTCGGCTTGGGTGAGCAGGCCGAAGAAGGTCCGCTCGGCGCTCAGGGACACGGCCGCCAGGGACTCGGAGGCGAAGGCCTCGGGCTTGATGGTGCGGATACGGGCGATGGAGATCGACCGCCTTTCGAAATCGGGGCAGGGAACCGGCGGGGCCGGGGTGCGTGGACAACACAGCCACACCCCGAGTCCAGAAGTCCAGACTTGGCTCAAGCGGCCGTGAAAGGTTTTCCGGTCGCATGACCGTAAACCCGAAACGCCGGTCGGCGAAATCACCCACGATATTCACCGGCAGCACGGATCGCTCACAGCAGACGGGGAATGCCTTCCCGAACATCCGGCGGGCAAGCTACAACACACCAATGCCGCCACGCCCTCTCGAAATCGGACCCGCCGGACGCGCCGCCGCCCACGCCATCGAACTCACCCGCGTGGCCCGTGGCTACTCCCAGCGCCAGCTCGCCGCCCGGGTCACCGCACTCGGTCGCCCCATGACCTTCACCGCGCTCTCCCGCATCGAACGCACGGTCCGACGTTGCGACATCGACGACCTCATCGCCATCGCTGCCGCCCTCGGAACCCCTCCGCAGATCTTGCTGGCGACGGTGCCGATCCGCCCGGCTCGGGCCGGGGTGGGCGGAATATAGCCGACGATCCCCGGTTTCCGAAACCGGGGATTCTCCGGACCATGGGTGGTCCTGGACGTCTTCGTCACCCATGGGTGGCAGGGCGCTTTCATTCCCTTCTTCAGCCTTAAGGATTCTCGCTTGTCTTCTATCGACCCGCTCTCCTCCGTCAGCGCTGCCACATTCCGTCACCGTCCGGCCATTGGTCGCGCGTTTCTTGGGGTGCATGACGCGGCTGAATATCTCGGCATTTCACCCAAGACGCTTTACGTCTGGCGTCACCGGCGCCAGGGGCCCCCGAGCTTCCGCATGGGTGCCCGCGGGCGAGTGACGTACCGGATCGATGCGCTCGATGCCTGGATACGGGAGCAGGAGCAGGCGGATTCCCGATCCAACCCCGCCCTCAACCCCGTGAGCGCCGCACCGCAGCGGCGCGCCGCCTACTTGGCAACCGTCTGACACCTCCCGGCCGCCCCTCCCGACCCCCTACCTGCAAGGAAACACTTGGCCGGCTACATCGAAGACCGCTGGATCAACAAGAAGAAGGACCCCGTCACCGGCAAGCGCGAGCGCACCGCCCGGTACGGAAAGGGGAGTCGCTACCGGGTCGCGGGCATCCCAGGGGTCCGGGGCATGTCGTTCGACACCCTGGAGGACGCCAAGGCGTGGCTCCGGAGGGCGGGCACCGACAGCGAGCGGGGCGAATTCGTCGACCCGCGCGACGGCTCCATCGCCCTCGCCGACTACGTCACGCGCCACTGGCAGGCGGGCGTACGGGGCGCACCGGGCACGGTCAAGCGGGTCGACGAGCGCGTGCGCCTCCACGTCCTTCCGCACATCGGCGAGGTGGCGCTGCGGGACGTCTCCGCGTCCGTCCTGCGCGGCTACATCGCCACGCTCGAAGGCGAGTGCGCACCGCGCTACGCCCGGCAGATCCTCACCACCCTCTCGAACGTCTTCGAGACGGCGATCGACGACAAGCGCCTGGTCCGCAACCCGATGCGCGCCAAGTCGGTGCGCTGGCCCAAGGCTCCCGACGACCAGCGGGAGGCGTGGCTGCTGGAGACCGCACAGCGGGTGCGGGACGTCATCAACCAGCGGTACCGGATCGCTGTCGTCGTCGCTCTCGGGTGTGGGCTGCGCCAGGGGGAGGTCTTCGGGCTGTCGCCGGCGGACGTCGACTTCGAGCGCGGCCTCATCCGCGTCCGTCGACAGGTCCAGCTCCTATACGGGCGCCTGTACTTCACCCTTCCCAAGGGCGGGAAGACCCGCGTCGTCGACATGCCGCCTTCGGTGGCCGGCGAGCTGCGCGCACACTTCCTGCGGCATCCGGCTGTCGAGGTCGAGCTGCCCTGGGGTGGCCCCGAAGCCGATCGGGAGAAGCGCTCCTTCCCGCTGGTCCTCGCCACGACCTACGGCAACGCGATCCGCGCCAACATCTTCAACGACGAGGTGTGGAAGCCCGCCCTCGCGAAGGCCGGAGTGATCCCCATGCGGGAGAAGGGCCAGCGCTGGAAGGCATCCCGCAAGGACGGCTTCCACGTCCTCCGGCACACCTACGCCTCCGTGATCCTCGAGGCGGGCGAGTCCGTGGTCACCCTCGCCCGGTGGCTCGGTCACTCCAGCCCGACCATCACCCTCGACCACTACGCCCACTTCATGCCCGAGGCGGGCGGCAAGGGCCGTGCGGCAGTCGATGCGCTGCTCGGAGAGGCCCCTCAGTACGTCCCAGACGACCTTGCCCTTGCCTGAGAACGGGTGGCACAGCACATGCTGTGCCACCCGTTCTCGTTGGTGAGTTGGGATTGGTTATCCCCGGCCCAACAGAAACCCGTGCGACGGTCTGCGTCAGACTGGTGTTCCATTCTGCAGAGCAACGCTGGAGCGCATAAGCCGACCCCCGGCCATGCTCTTCCTCGACCGGAGATTGACACTCTGGGCTGAAACGCCCGTTCCGCACCCGGAGACACAACATGAAGTACGGCGTCCCCATCACCTTCGAGGGGCAGATCAGCAGAATCGGCAGGGACTACGCTTCCGGCTACCACGTGGTCCGCGAGTCCGAACTTCCGGGCGGTACACCCCACTTTCCTCCGGTGGCCAACGGCCTGGACTACCTTGTGAGCGTCGTGGAATGCCTGGAGGCGGACGCCCCCAGCCCGCGAGATCTCAAGTACGCGGTCCTGCACCTGGCGGCTGGGGCGGAAGTCCTTCTCAAGGCTCGTCTGCAGATGGAGCACTGGACGCTGGTCTTCTCCCACCCTGGACGGGCCGTGCGCGACGAGGTGGAGAACGGCACACTGACCAGCTGCACCCCCAAAGAGGCGCGCGAACGGCTGGAGAACATCGTCGGAATCCCGGTGGCGAAGCCGGACGCCGAGGCGCTCGACCAGCTCGCTAAGATGCGCAACGCCCTGCAGCATTACGGCCTGGTGGGCTCGGCCGCGAATGCCCAGGTGATCGAGACGCTTACCGCCAAGGTGCTCGGGTTTCTCATACCCTTCCTCGACGACCACATCCTTGGCCGCCTCACCGAAGACGAGCAGGATGAGGTGGAGGACGAGCTGATACGCATCCGTTCCGGGCTGCACGATATCCAGGCATACGCCACGGAGCGCCTGCGCACGCTCGCCCCCAAGCTGGGCCCCCTCCGCAGCCGGACTCTGGAATGCCCCGAGTGCTCTCAGTGGGCCTACGTTCCCTCCCCGATCCCTGTCCCCGACACAAGGAGGCCGGATCGCGTCTACTACGTGACAACCTGCTACTTCTGTGGCATCCAGCACGTCGATTCTGAGACAGCGGCCTTCCAGTACCTGGTGAACCACACCGTCTACGAGTACCGGAACGCCGCTGGGGAGACGGTGCACCCGTCGCGCCCGTTTGTGTGCCCGCGGTGCGCCACCAGCAGCCTGGCGCCCAGGGCCCGTCTTGTGACGGACCCTGCAGCCGAGGTTGGCTTCTGCTTCCGCTGTGCCGCGCCGGTGTCCGAAGCGTTTTGAGCCTGTGGGTCGGGTCTCTCGTGTGGCGAGGTAGAGAACCGCAACAGGTAGCGACTTGGCAGAAGTCTGTGGCAGGGCGACCGTGAGGGCAACGACTGTTACACACAGGACAGTCACGTTGTTCCGCGGTCGCCACTGAATATGCAGCCGCTGGGCCGTGAGTGCCCGCTTGTTGCTGCGGAGACGGGCGGGCTTCGGCGTAGGCAGCTGTTCGGCGGAGCAGTCGCCGAATCCGAGGACCTGGACGGAGCCAGATCACTACACATAGGCCGACCTCGGCCCAGACGCTCTGCCCCGCGGCGGAAGTCGTCCAGGGCGTACCGAACGGCAAGTTCCCCAGAGCGCGGTCAGTGATGACGGCGCCGGGCGCCGCCTCTGTTGAAGCGATGGCGCTGAGTCAGGGCGACCCCTTGCCGCGCATTCTCCCCAGATTCTCCACACAGGGCTTCTGGTGGAGTCATTCGAGATTCGCTCGCGCTAAGTCGATCAAGCTCGTGCGGTGGATCGCTACAGCCAGTCGCGCTTCTTGAAGATGACGTACAGGCTCGTGCAGACCACCGCCATCAGCAGGACCGCGAAGGGGTAGCCCGCCGCCCAGTGGAGTTCGGGCATGGTCTCGAAGTTCATGCCGTAGATCGTTCCCACCAGTGTGGGTGCAAAGAGGATGGCCGCCCACGACGAGATCTTCTTGATCTCCTCGTTCTGTTCGAAGCCGGCTTCGGCGAGGGCTCGCATTTCGGCGTTCTGTTGTTGGGAGACCAGGGTTGCGTTGACCGTGAGGATGTCCGTGAGGGCCTGGCGGAAGCCGTCCACGCGTTCGCTGGTGTGGGTGACGTGGTCGGCCACGTCGCGGAGGTAGCGCTGGAGTTCCTCTTCCGTGCCGTATTTCGCGAAGCCGGCCATCAGGCCGTGGAGCATGGCCACCAGGGGGCGGGTGGCGCGCTGGAACTCGACCATTTCGCGGGAGAGTTCGTAGATGCGGCGGGAGACCTCCGGGTCGCCGCGGAACACCTCGGTCTCGATCTCGTCCATGTCGTTCTGGACGCCCGCGACGACGGGGGCGTAGCCGTCGACCACCGCGTCGAGGATGGCGTACAGGGCGGCCTCCGGGCCGAGGGAGAGGAGCTCGGGGGTCCCCTCCATGCGGAGGCGTACCGCCGGGAGGTCGGGGGCGGCGCCGTGGCGGACGGTGATCAGGAAGTCCGGGCCGACGAAGATGTGGAGCTCGCTGAACTCGACCTCCTCCGGGGCGTCCAGGTAGCGGGCGGCGCGCAGGACGACGAAGAGGGTGTCGCCGTAGCGCTCCAGCTTGGGGCGCTGGTGGGCTTCGAGGGCGTCTTCGACGGCGAGCTCGTGGAGGTTGAACTCATCGGCGAGGGAGAGGAGTTCGGCTTCGGTGGGGCGGTGCAGGCCGATCCAGGCCATGCGGCCGGGCTGCTCGCGCAGCCGGCGGAAGGTTTCCGTGAGGGTGGTGGGGGATGCGACGCGTCTGCCGTCGCGGTACACCGCGGAGTCGATCACGCTGCGGTGGTTCCCGGGGGTCTCGGCCGGGGGCGTGGCGGGCGGGGGCGTGGCGCGGCGCCACCCCGGTCGCTTCGGCGACGGTGGGGGATCGCGGTCTGGGCGCTCCGGCATCGCAGGTCAGCTCCCGGTATGGGTTGGGGGAATGTGCGGGTGAGTGCGTGCCTCTTGGTTGCGGACAGAGGCTGTCCGCTATGGGGGATAGCTTGCTGTCATGGCCTCCAGGACGACGCACCCCGTACTCGACACCCGTTCACTGAACCGTGCCACGCTCGCCCGGCAGCTACTCCTCAGCCGCGCCGAGATGCCCGCGTTGGACGCCGTCGCGCACCTGCTCGGGCTCCAGGCGCAGAACGTGAAGCCCCCGTACTTCCAGCTGCACGCACGGCTCGCCGGGTTCCGGCCCGACGAGCTGGCCGGGCTGATGGAGTCCCGCCGCGTGGTCCGCATGGTCACCATGCGCTCCACCATTCACACGCACACCGCCGCGGACGCCCTCACCCTGCGGCCGCTCGTCCAGGCGCCCCGCGACCGGGAGCTGGGGAACTTCCGCAAGGGCCTCGTCGGGGTGGACCTCGAACGGCTCACCGGGCTCGCCCGCGCGTTCGTCGAGGCCGAGCCGCGCACCATGGGGGAGATTCGCGAGGAGCTGCTGAAGCACTGGCCCGACGCCGAGCCGCAGGCCCTGTCCGTTGCCGCGCGCTGCCTGCTGCCGCTCGTGCAGGTCACGCCGCGCGGGGTGTGGGGGCGCAGCGGGCAGGTGCGGCTCACCACCGTCGGGTGTTGGCTCGGCCGCGAAGCGTCGGATGCAGAGGCAGAAGTGTTCGGCGTGGGGGTGGACGGGCTCGTGGTGCGGTATCTGCGTGCGTTCGGGCCCGCCTCCGTCAAGGACATGCAGGTGTGGGCCGGGCTCACCCGTCTGCGGGAATCCTTCGAGCGGCTGCGGCCGCAGCTGGCCGTCTTCCGCGACGAGAACGGCGTCGAGCTGTTCGACGTGCCCGATGCGCCGCGCCCGCCGGCCGACACCCCGGCGCCGCCCCGCTTCCTGCCCGAGTTCGACAACCTCCTGCTGTCGCACGCCGACCGCACCCGGGTGGTCCCGGCCGGCCTCAAGGGCCGTACCTGGGCGGGCAATCAGGCGTACTGCACCCTCCTCCTCGACGGGTTCCTCGCCGGCCTGTGGCGGCTGGACGACGGCGGCCGCCTCACCGTCGAGCTCTTCGGCGGGGCCACCCGGCAGGAGAAGGAGGACATCCTGGAAGAAGGGGAGCGGATGCTCGCCGACATGGCCGGGGGCGCGGACGGGGCAGCGGGCGGGGCGGGCTCCGTCCGCTTCGGGTCAATCCACGGCTGACCCGGCTCTGGTGGGGTGCGCGGCCGGCACGGCACGATGCCCCTCATGACGCACAACACCGTCGAGAATGCAGGGGCGGCGGCCGGGAACGGCGGCGCCGCCGCCGGGTTCCGTGCCGCGCGGGACTTCCTCCTCGCCCACCGCGAGGACTACGAGGGCGCCCGCGCCGGGTTCGCCTGGCCGCGGCCCGAGCGCTTCAACTGGGCCGAGGACTGGTTCGACCACCTCGCGCACGGCGACACCGGCGCCGCCGACGCGCTCCGCATCGCCGAGGAGGACGGCACGAGCCGCAGCCTCTCCTTCCGGGAGCTGTCCGAACGCTCCTGCTCCGCCGCCAACTGGCTGCGCGAGCAGGGGGTCGCGGCCGGCGACCGGGTCCTCGTCATGCTCGGCAACCAGCGCGAACTGTGGGAGGTCATGCTCGGTGCGATGCGGCTGCGCGCCGTCATCATCCCCGCCACCCCGCTGCTCGGCCCGGCCGACCTGCACGACCGCATCGAACGCGGCCGCGTACGCCACGTCGTCGTGCGCGCCGAGGACACCGGCAAGTTCGACGGCGTCCCGGGCAACTACACGAGGATCGCCGCCGGACCGCGACCGCAGGTGCCCACCGGCTGGCGGCGCCTGGAGGACATGTACGGGGCCGACCCGGCCTTCACCCCGGACGGCGAGACCCTCGCCGCCGACCCGCTGATGCTGTACTTCACCTCCGGGACGACCGCCCGCCCCAAGCTCGTCGAGCACACCCACGCCTCGTACCCGATCGGGCACCTGTCCACCATGTACTGGCTCGGGCTGCAGCCCGGCGACGTGCACCTCAACATCGCCTCGCCCGGCTGGGCCAAGCACGCCTATTCCAACCTCTTCGCCCCGTGGAACGCCGGCGCCACCGCCTTCGTGTACAACTACACCCGCTTCGACGCGGAGCGGCTGATGGCGGAGATGGACCGGCACGGCGTGACCAGCTTCTGCGCCCCGCCCACCGTATGGCGGATGCTGATCCAGTCCGATCTGGGAAAGCTGCGCAACCCGCCGCGCGAGGCGGTCGCCGCCGGCGAGCCCCTCAACCCCGAGGTCATCGAGAAGGTCCGCGACGCGTGGGGCGTCACCATCCGCGACGGGTTCGGCCAGACCGAGACGACCCTCCAGATCGGCAACTTCCCCGGCGCGCGGGTGAAGCCCGGCTCGATGGGGCGGCCCGCGCCCGGCTACGAGATCGTCCTCCTCGACCCGGTCACCGGCAAGGCCTCCCCGGACGAGGGCGAGGTCTGCGTGGACCTCGGCCGGCGCCCGGCCGGGGTGATGACCGGCTACCGCGACGACGAGGAGCGCACCGCCGAGGCCATGGCGGACGGGCTCTACCGCACGGGCGACATCGCCGCGCGCGACGCGGACGGCTACCTCACCTACGTCGGGCGCTCCGACGACGTCTTCAAGCCGTCAGGATCAGGTGTCATTCCTTTTCAATTGCGGTTGGCATCCTGACCGAGGCGCCGTCCCACCTGCCCCTCAAGCCGTTGTTCCAGGTGACCCAAGCAGCAGGTGCCAGACTCCCCATTGCCTGAAGCAGTTGTCCCGATACAGGAGAGAGCAATGCGCATTCCGATGACCGTCGCGGACTTCCTCGACCGGGCGGAGCTGGGGTTCTCCTCCAGCCCCGGTGTGATCGACGAGCCGAAACAGCCCGGCCCGCCGGTGCCCGGGTCGACGTATGGGCGGTTTGGCGAGCGGGTTCGAGCCTGGCAGGCGGGGCTGGATGCGCTCGGCGTCGGTGAGGGCGAGCGGGTGGCGGTGGTCAGCCACAACTCGGCGCGGATGCTTGAGCTGTTGTTCGCGGTGCCGATGAGCGGCCGGATCTGTGTGCCGGTCAACTTCCGCCTCAAGCCCGAAGAGGTCGACTACGTGCTACAGCAGAGCGGGTCTTCAGTCCTGCTCGTCGACCCGGAGCTGGACGATGCGCTCTCCGGCATCACGGCGCGCCACCGGTTCGTTCTCGGTGAGCAGACCGACAGCGAGCTGATGCGGTTCGGCGTCGATCCGCGCCCGTGGTCGAACCCGGACGAGGACGCCACCGCGACGATCAACTACACGTCGGGCACCACCGCCCGGCCCAAGGGCGTGCAGCTGACCCACCGCAACATCTGGGTCAACGGGCTTACCTTCGGGCTGCACACCCGTGTGTGGGAACGCGATGTCTATATGCACACGCTGCCGATGTTCCACTGCAACGGCTGGGGCATGCCGTATGTGATGGCCGGCCTCGGCGTCAAGCAGGTGGTGCTGCGCAAGGTCGACGGCGCCGAAATCCTGCGTCGGGTCGACGAACACGGTGTCACGCTTATGTGCGGCGCGCCCGCGGTGTGGAACGCCGTGCTTGATGCGGCGGCGACCTGGGAGGGCGAGATCCCGGGCCGCGACCGCGTACGGACCGTCTGCGCCGGGGCACCCCCGCCGACCAAGATGATCCAGCGGATGGACGAGGAACTGGGCTGGGAGTTCACCCAGATCTACGGCCTGACCGAGACCTCGCTCCTGCTCACCTTCAACCGGGCCAGGCCTGCCGACGCCGAACTGCCCGCCGAGGAGCGGGCGCGCAAGCTGTCCCGCGCGGGGCTGCCGGCGCTCGGGGTCAAGCTGAAGGTCTCTGAGTCCGGCGAGGTCCTGGCCCGGTCGAACGTCGTGCTCGACGGCTACTGGGACAAGCCGCAGGAGACCACGGCAGCACTCGAGGACGGCTGGTTCCACACCGGCGACGGCGGCACGCTCGACGAGACCGACGGCCACCTGACGATTTCCGACCGGAAGAAGGACGTGATCATCACCGGCGGCGAGAACGTCTCGTCGATCGAGGTGGAGGACGCAATCTTCAGCCATCCGGCGGTCGCCGAGGTCGCCGTCATCGGTGTGCCGCACGAGAAGTGGGGCGAGACGATCAAGGCCCTCGTGGTCCTTGCCGAAGGAGCGACGGCACAGGAGGCCGACATCATCGCCCACTGCAAGCAGCGGATGGCCGGCTACAAGGCACCCACGACCGTCGAATTCCGCGACGCCATCCCGCGCACCGCCACGGGCAAGATCCAGAAATTCAAGCTCCGCCAGCCGTACTGGTCCGGCCTGGACCGAGAGATCAACTGATCGGCGAACCCGTACACGAGGCCGGACGCTGGCGAGCGCCAACAGTATCCCGCGATTCGTCAGCAAGCCGCAGGTCGGAGGCCCTGGGCAGGAGCCGCAATCAAGGGCTGGTCGTGCCACGCCCCATGTGACCTGCGGAGATTTGCTCACCATGACGATGAAGACGCGCGTCGAGTGACACGACAATCACGCCTCTCTGAGCTCTCGACTTCGAGAGCTCCATCGTGGGGCTGGGACCCTAGCCAACGAGTGGGGGTGGTCGCACCTCTGGCAGGCCGACCATCCCCTCCTTCCGGTGGGGTGTCGGCCGCGGTCACTGGCAGAGGGGGCCTTGCCGGATGCGCGGCAAGCATGACCGTCACCGGGCGGGTTGCGCGGCGTGCGCCGCGACACCTCGATAGCGCGCCCATCGGGTGGGACAGAGAACTCTTGATGAGTACGCCCGCCAGTTCGCACGTGTTGAAGCTCTCAGGCACACGGGCCAGCGCACTGCCGTCGGTCACCGAGGGGCTTCTGGGAAGCGATCCACGTTCGAAGAGCATGAGGTGCTCGCCGATCGCTGTCAGCGAGGAGGGGGCGAAGCCGAGGTCGGCGCGGTTGCCCCAGAGGGAGGAGCGGAGGAGCGGAGGAGCGTACGGTCCTGCTCGTCGAGTTGGAGCTCGGGCAGCCGTGCGAGGGCGGTCAGCTCGGCGTCGACGGTCGGACCCGCGAGCTCGGCACTTTTGAAGGGGGCGAAGGGGTCGATTCCCTGCCAGGGCCCCGGGGTGAAGTAGCCGAGGGCGGCCAGGAGCTTGCGGTAGAAGTAGCTCTCCGCCCAGAGGAACGGGGCGTCCACCCAGCGGGCTCCGAAGTACTCCTTGCCCCACTGCTGCCACTGGTCCGCTCCGGGCTCAGAGTCGGGCAGGGGGAGGATCACGCCGTCCTCGGCTGTTTCCTCCAAGAGGGTGTCCAGGGCGCGCTGCTGCTCGGGCGGGTAGGGAGTGGCCTGGCGGACACGCTCGATCAGGGCGGGGTGTCGGTCGTGCAGGACACCCCAGGCGAAGGAGCCTGCGGCGTTGCCGACGACGACGGGGGCGGGCTGAGTCATGGTGTGCGGACTTCCTTCACGATGGTTCATCGAGGGCGGACGGAGAGGGCGACAGTGCCGGCGGCGCTGCCGACGACCACGTGCCCGGTGGCCCGGTCGAAGGCCGCACAGTGCAGCGACGCGTCGACGGGTACTTCTGCGAGCTGTCGCTGCTCGGACAGTGACCACAGGCACACCGTGCCGTCGGCCGCAGCCGACACCAGGGAGTCTGGGGCGTCGAGGAACGCGGCCATGAGGACCCGGCCGGTGTGGCCCGGAAGATGGGCGGTGAACCGGTCGTCGGACACGCTCCGGATGTGGATCTCACCGTTGCCGCCGCCGATGGCCAGCCGCTTTCCGGGGCTGTCGAGGGCGACGGCACGGGCCCAGCCGCTGGGGTTGGCGAACCGGCTGACGTGTTCGCCGGTGGTGCCGCGCCAGAGGCATACGGTGCCATCGCCGCCGCTCGCGGCGAGCAGGTCGCCGGAGTGATCGAAGGCGAGGGACCGCAGACGGCCGGCTCCGCTCAGCTCCGGTTGCTCGGCAACGCTGTTGTGCCTCACCAGGCCGCCCACGCCATGGACGTCCTGGTCCCGGGATGGAGTACCTGCTCTTGCCCGAGAGCGGGGGATCGGTCTTGACCTCCGCGAGGATGCCGCTCCCGAACAACGAGCGCCAGCCCAGCGAAGTGGCTGTGATCCCGTCGGACGGGTGGTTCGATCTTCCCCCACCGAGAGCTACGGTCCACCGCGGTCTTGCACGGCGCCAAGTCCTTACCCGCCGGGTCCAGCAGGGAGTGGCCGATGGTACGTCCTGGTAACGAGCGAACGCGAAGGTGCGGGACCCGGGTACCGCGTCAAACTGGTCGCCCGTCTCTCCACGTCATCTGGGACGTCAACGACCGGCACGACCGCGACACCTACCACTGCCTGCTGAAACTGCTGTTCGGCCCCCGCTCTGGCCGTCACGTTCCCTAAGCTGCCCGCCACATGGACGACCCCGGGGTGCTGGAACACGCCCGGGGTCCGGGCAGCGCTGAGGCTGCCAGGCCAGTCGCGAAGGGACTGACATGACGAAGACTCTCACGACCGCCTTGCGCGCTGTCGACTACCTCCGGGTGTCCACGGAGGAACAGGCCAGGGGGTACGGCATCGCGTACACGGGCAAGAGGACCACCAAGTACATCGAGGGCAAGGGCTGGAGGCATGTCGATACCTACGCAGACGAGGGATACAGCGGCAGCCTGGAGGCCCATGAACGCCCTGGTCTGAATCGCCTGATGGAGGACGCCCGGCGAACACCCCGCCCATTCGACATGGTGGTGGTGAACGAGGGGCGTGGAATCGGCCGCACCGGTCGCGCCTTCTGGAAGTGGGTCTGGGAGCTTGAAGACCTCGGCGTGTACGTCGCCGTCGTGAAGAAGGGCTACGACAACACCACAGCGGCCGGCCGCTCGCAGATGCGCAAAGACGCGGACTACGCCGAAGAAGAGCGCGAGCTCATCCGGGAGCGCACCCAGGGCGGTGTTCAGGAGAAGGCCGAAGAGGGCGGGCATCCCGGCGGTGTCGCCCCGTACGGCTGGCGCATCGAAGACAAGGGAAAGCGCGGCAAGAGCAGGATCGTCCTCGACGAAGGGGGTGCAACCGACCTCCTTCGTGTGGCGTGGAAGCGCATCGTCGAAGAGGGACTGGCTCCCCACTCGGTGGAAGACGAGTTCAACCGACAGGGAATCTCGGGCCCGACGAAGGACTACTGGCCACGCGGGTCGCTTCGGCACATCCTGACCGGCCGCGCGGTTCAAGAAGCGATCAGGGTCCACAGGGATCCCGCGAGCAACAGCGGTCGGCGCGGTACGCGGTTGGACTCCGAGGGCAAGCCGCTGTACGGCGAGACGGTCGTCATCAAACTGCCGCCGCTCTTCACGGAGGAGGAACTGAGGCGCCTGAACACGGCACTCGCGCGAACCGCGCGCACGTACACCCCCGACGCCGCTGTTCATCCGTTGAGCAGTCGTGTCGTAGGTGCGTGTGGCAAGCACTACACCGGAACCAGCCGCATCGGCCGGGACGGCGGACGGGCCTACCGGTGTACGGGCAAGGCCCAAGGGTACGCGGGTGCATCGCGATGTGACTGCGCGCAGATCAACGCCGATGCCTTGGAGACGAAGGTCTGGCGCGAAGTCTGTGAGCTGATGGCGGATCCGGATCGCCTGATCGCCATGGTAGATGACTGGGTTGGGCTCGGTCAGGCGGGCCGGGTGGACTATGCGAGGCGGATCACTGAGTTGGAGAAGCAGGTGGCCGCTCATGACGCGGCGATCTCGGCAGCCGTAGTGGTGGCTGCAAAGCAGACAGATGCTCGGGCGGCCATTGAGCAGGCAGTCCTCACTCTGACCAAAGAGCGGGAGCAGGCCACTCAGCTCCTGGAAGAGACGAAGAGGTGGCAGGAGGAATCCGAGCAGGCGATCCAGCGAGGCCATGACCTCCAGGACCTGGCCCGGATGGCTCGCCACCGCCTGGACACCATGGGTCCGGTACAGCAGGCGCAGGTGATGGACCTCTTGGACATTCGGGTGACCATCCTGGGGGAGATCCCACGGAAGACCCGATGTGATGACGGGATCAGCGCTTGGTTCCGTGAGCGCGAACGTTGTGTTCCCACGTTGACGGATGAAGCCTGGACGAGAGTCGAGCCGATCTTCGCAGCGCGCAAGGGGAGGCGCCAGAAGGACAGCCGGGGCACGTTGGACGCCATGCTTCGGAAGGCGAGCACGGGGTGCGCGTGGAACGACTTGCCGTTCCCGCGCGGGAGCCTTCCCAGCGTGTGGAAGCGCTGGCTGGCCACGGGCTTCTGGAAGCAGCTCATGGACGCGCTGGCCGACCTGCCAGGGGAGGTCCTTCCAGAGGGAGGCGTTGTGCTTCCGCCGCTTGAGGTCCACGGGCGGATCGATCCCCGGCTGTCCTTTTTCCTAGATCCGTCACCCGACAGCGGTGCCATGTTCAAGGCCTCCGACTACAAGATCAGCCCGTTCGAGCTGGAGAGTGCGCTGCTGGAGCACGAGGCCGTGGCGGAGGCCGCCGTCGTACCGGCTCCCGACCCGCTGCGGCTGGCCGTGCCGAAGGCGTACGTCGCGCTCGCCGCCGGCTGGGAGCCCGGGCCGGAGACGGCGCGGGCGCTGTTCGCGCACTCCCGCGCGGTGCTCTCCCCGTACAAGCGGATCCGCCGCATCGAGTTCGCGGAGCTCCCGAAGACCGTGTCCGGCAAGATCCGCCGGGTGGAGCTGCGGGAGCTCACCGCGGCGGGCTCGGGAGCGGAGTACGACGAGGCCGACCTGGGCTGAGGCCGCCTGGGCTGGGGCCGGCCTGGGGCTGAGGCCGACGGGCGGGACCTGCCGCGGCCGGTCCCGCCCGCCTGCCTGCCTGTCCATACGTACGCGCGTGTGTGCGTACGTGCGTACGTACGTACGTGCGCGGCTACGCCGGCAGGTGCGCCTCGATCGCGGCGATGACCTCGTCGGACTCGGGCTCGGTACGCGGGCGGAACCGCGCGACGACCTCACCGGCGGGGGAGATCAGGAACTTCTCGAAGTTCCACTGGATGTCCCCCGCCGCACCGTCCGCGTCCGGGGTCTTGACCAGCTCGCGGTACAGCGGGTGCCGGTTCTCGCCGTTGACGTCGGACTTCTCCAGCATCGGGAAGGTCACGCCGAAGCCGGTCGCGCAGAACGTCTGGATGTCCTCGGCGGTGCCGGGCTCCTGCGCGCCGAACTGGTTGCAGGGCACGCCGATGACGGTGAAACCCTTCTCCTCGTACGCGAACTGGAGCCGCGCCAGTCCCGAGTACTGCGGGGTGAGGCCGCACTGCGAGGCGGTGTTCACCAGCAGGATCACCTTGCCCTTGTGGGCACCGAGGCTGGTTGGCTCGTCGGACAGGGTGGTCAGCGGGATGTCGTACAGGCTCATCGGGCTCTCCTCGGCAGGGCAGGGCAGGTCGCGGCCAGCGGATATCGCGTCCGTGTCCGAGCCTACGTCCTGGCCGGAGGGGGCCGGGATCAGGCCCCGGCGGCGACGAGTGCGTCCGCGGCGTCGTTGAGCGGCTGGGGCACGCCCGTCAGGTCCATGACGAAGAGCGGTATCCGCAGCTCGTCGGCGCGGGCGCGGGCCTCCTGCGTGTATCCGGCGAGCGCGAAGTAGACGCCGGCCGCCGAGGCCGTCAGCCCGTTCAGCCAGACGCACTCCACCGCCCGCAGCCCGGCCGGCGCGGTGGTCGGGTCCACCTGGGCGACGAGGCCGGGGGCCCGCAGGTCCACGGCTGCCGTGGGGATCGGGCGGCCGTCGGGTTGGCGGACGTCCCGGAAGCCGAGCCAGCGCAGGTAGAGCGCGGCCGTGGCCACCGCGTCCCGGGCGGTGCGGATGGTCATCGGGCGGAAGGGCGGCCGCGGCGCCCGCGGCGTCGGTGCCGCTCCTCCGGGCTGCTCCGGGCGGTACGGGCCCGCCGGGCCGACAGCCCGCAGCGGATCGGCGGCCCGCAGTGGATCGGCCGCCGACGGGGAGTCGTCGGCGGGCCGCGATGCGGCGGCGGGCGGCGAACCGGCCCTCGCCGCCTCGGGAGCCTCGGCCGGGATGTTCGACGCCGCGCGGAAGTCAGCCGCGCTGCCTTCCGCCGCGCGGGAGTCCGCGGACCGGGAGTCCGCCGGCCGGGAGCCCACCGCTCGGCCGTCCGCCGGCCGGAGGTTCGTCGGCCGGGAGTCGGGGCCCCGGAAGTCCGCGTCCCCGAAGCCGGGAGTCCGACGGTCCGCCGCCTCCGCGGCATCGGCCGGCCCCAGCGGCCCTACCGGCCCCAGCCGCCCTACCAGCCCCAGCGGCCCTATCCGTCCCAGCAGCCCCCTCGGTTCCCCCAGCCCCACCGGATCCACGGGATGCACCGGAATCCGGATCACCGTCCCGCACGAGCCGCAGCCGACCTCGGGCTGCGGCCATTCGCTCACCAGCCCGCAGACCCCGCACCGCGCCGCCACCCACGATTCCGACCAGGTCCGGTGCGCCAGCGGCACGGGCGGCGCCGTCAGGTCCAGCGGCAGCGCGGCCGGGCTCCCGCAGGCGCAGGGGAACACCGGGGCGGTGTAACTGCTCTCGCGCAGGCACTCCGGGCAGCGCACCGGCACCGCTTCCGTCATGGACCCCGACCCCCTCCGTCGCTGTGCGTGAACCCATGCTCCACCACCTGCGACCGCCACCGCGACGGCCTCGGCGATTTTCCGCCCGGCGGAGCTCCGTTTGTGCAACTCGCGCCCTCGGGACGCGGCTTTTGGTGGGTTCCGGGCCGCCGAACCTCCTTGACGCGCGCGGAGCCGCCACTTAGCTTGTTTCGCATAACAGAATAAGACTTCCGCATTGTGGAAACAGTCTGACCGCCGGACCGCCAGGAGTACTCGATGCCCCGTATGACAGCCGCAGCCGCCGCCGTGGAGATCCTCAAGCGCGAGGGTGTCGCGCAAGCGTTCGGCGTGCCCGGCGCTGCGATCAACCCGTTCTACCGAGAGCTCAAGAACGTGGGCGGCATCAACCACACCCTCGCCCGCCACGTCGAGGGCGCCTCGCACATGGCCGAGGGCTACACCCGGGCCAAGGCGGGCAACATCGGTGTCTGCATCGGCACCTCCGGCCCCGCCGGCACCGACATGATCACTGGCCTGTACTCCGCGATCGCGGACTCCATCCCGATCCTCTGCATCACCGGCCAGGCCCCGGTCTCGAAGCTCCACAAGGAGGACTTCCAGGCCGTCGACATCGCGGCGATCGCGAAGCCCGTCACCAAGGCCGCGACCACCGTCCTGGAGGCCGCACAGGTCCCCGGCGTCTTCCAGCAGGCGTTCCACCTGATGCGCTCCGGCCGCCCCGGCCCGGTCCTGATCGACCTCCCGATCGACGTCCAGCTGACCGAGATCGACTTCGACCCCGAGACCTACGAGCCGCTGCCGGTCTACAAGCCGTCCGCGACCCGCGCCCAGATCGAGAAGGCGATCCGCTTCCTGCTGGAGTCCGAGCGCCCGCTGATCGTCGCCGGCGGCGGCATCATCAACGCCGACGCCTCCGACCTGCTGGTCGAGTTCGCCGAGCTGACGGGCGTCCCCGTCATCTCCACCCTCATGGGCTGGGGCACCATCCCGGACGACCACGAGCTGGCCGCCGGCATGGTCGGCGTCCAGACCGCCCACCGCTACGGCAACGCGACGTTCCTGGAGTCGGACTTCGTCCTGGGCATCGGCAACCGCTGGGCCAACCGCCACACCGGCTACAACATGGACGCCTACACCAAGGGCCGTACGTTCGTCCACGTCGACATCGAGCCGACCCAGATCGGCAAGATCTTCGCCCCGGACTACGGCATCGCCTCCGACGCCAAGGCCGCGCTGGAGCTGTTCATCGAGGTCGCCAAGGAGCTCAAGGCCGAGGGCGGGCTGCCCGACTTCTCCGCCTGGGCCGCCTCCGCGCAGGAGCGCAAGGCCACCCTGCAGCGCCGCACGCACTTCGGGAACATCCCGATGAAACCGCAGCGCGTCTACGAGGAGATGAACAAGGCCTTCGGCCCGGAGACCCGCTACGTCACCACCATCGGCCTCTCCCAGATCGCCGCCGCGCAGTTCCTGCACGTCTACAGGCCGCGCCACTGGATCAACTGCGGCCAGGCCGGCCCGCTCGGCTGGACCATCCCGGCCGCGATCGGCGCCGCCACCGCGGACCCGGAGACCCCGATCGTCGCCCTCTCCGGCGACTACGACTTCCAGTTCATGATCGAGGAGCTGGCGGTCGCCGCCCAGCACAAGGTCCCGTACGTCCACGTCCTCGTGAACAACGCCTACCTCGGCCTGATCCGCCAGGCGCAGGGCAACCTGGGCATCAACTTCGAGGTCAACCTGGAGTTCGACAACATCAACACCCCCGAGCTCGGCGGGTACGGCGTCGACCACGTCAAGGTCGCCGAGGGCCTCGGCGTCATGGCCATCCGCGTCACCGACCCGGAGGAGCTCGGCGCGGCCTTCGAGCAGGCCAAGAAGCTGGCCGTCGAGCACCGGGTGCCGGTCGTCGTCGAGGCGATCCTGGAGCGCATCACGAACATCGCGATGAGCAAGACCGTCGACATGAGTGACGTCACCGAGTTCGAGGAGCTGGCCACCGAGCCCGGCCACGCCCCGACCGCCATCAAGGTCCTGCAGGTCTGATCGGCCTCCCCCCGACCGGACGGCCGGTCAGGGGGAGCCGGAACAGCACGCGAGCGGCCCCCGCCCCTCCCGCAAGGAGGAACGGGGGCCTCCGTGTTGCCCGTACGGCGTTCCCTACGGGCGGGGGCCGAGCTCCGCGTCGACCGCGCCGGACAGCAGAGCGCGGGCCCGCTCCAGCTCCAGCGAACCGCTCAGCCAGCGGTCGCTCAGCCCCTCCACGAGCGTCGTCAGCCGCTCGGCGGCGTCCAGCGGCTCGACCCGCGGATCGGCCAGGCCGGCCGCCCGGGCGTCCGCGACGAGCTCGGCGGTGTCCCGGACCCACTCGCGCGTGGACTCGACGAGGTTCGCGCGCAGGCTGTCGTCGAAGACGGCGCTGGCCCGCAGCTCGCCCCAGGCGATGCTGTTCTCCCGGACCCGGTCGCTGTCCTGAAGCTCGCTCAGCAGCAGCCGCAGCAGGGCGTCCCGGGCGTCCTCGGCACCCTGCAGCGCCTCCTCCGTGTAGCCGATGGCGCGGTCGTTGATGAAGGCGAGGGTGCGCTGGACCAGCCCCGCGCGGTCCTTGAAGTGGTAGTAGATGAGCGCGGTGGACACTCCGGCCTCGGCGGCCAGCTCCTCCACGCGAAGTCCTCTGATGCCGCTGCGCGCGATGACGCGTACGGCTGCTTCCAAGATCAGCGCCTGGCGGTCGGCCACGATGGCGGGCACCTCTCGATCGATCGACTCTGACTGACCATTCAGTCAGCTGTCACGATAGCGCCGTGGAGCCCGGCTGCCATCCCGGTCGGGCGCGGCCGGGCCCGACCGGGGAACCCGGTCAGGCGCGCCGGTCCTCGACCTCCACCGACAGGTGCGGCCACGCTGTGGCGAGCCGCGCCAGGTCCGCGGCCACCCCGTCGCCGGCCGTGCGCAGTCCGGCGACGGGGAGGAAGCGGACGGACGTCCCGGTGGTGCCGTCGCCGGCGATCGGCGTCAGACCCGTCGCGGGGACCCCGTACGCGTACCGCTGGACCCATGCGCCGCCCGCGCGGCGGTTGGTGTGGAGGAGCCGTTCGCTGAGGGCCGCCACGACCGACATGCCCCTGCGGGGGCGGCCGTCGGGCAGCAGCTCGGCCTCCGGGTGGTCGAAGAACCGCAGGTCCTTCGTCGCCATCACCGGCTTCTTCACGGCCCGGCCGTCGGCGTCGAGGCGGGTGTCGGTGCCCCGCCCGTCGTCCGTGACGGACACGGAGCCGTCGGCGTGGAGGGTGACGGTGCAGTGTCCGCCGCCGGTGGCCTCCGCCTCGTCGGCCGCATAGGCGACGACCTCGAGGACCAGGTGCCGCAGGCCGCCGGGGGCGTGGCCGGCCGGGTCGTTCCGGATGAGGGCGAGGTGGTCGACGTCCACCGTGCTCGCCCAGTCGTGCGTCGTGTTGCGCCAAGAGGCCGCGGAACCGCCCATCGGAGCAGTATGCCAACCACCCCCACCCCCACCGCCACCCCCACCCCCACCGCCACCCCCAGCCCCACCGCCACCCACCGCCATCCCCGCTCCGGGGAAGGCGAAGCGCCGAGTTCACGGGACCGTCCGTGAACTCGGCGCTTCGGTGTGACCGCCCGACGGTGCGAGGCTGGCGCGACAGGACGTTCGCACCGCCGGACGGAGTCTGGGGGAGGCGGGGTTCCGCGTGGGGGCGGGGGCCCGGTGCGCGGCTCCCGGCGTACGCGGAGCGCCGGGACCGTGGCGGTCGGCGACGGGAACTCCGGCTCGTCTCCCTCAGGTCAAGAGACGGGCCGCGGTGCCCATGACCACCGCACTGGCTCGCACGCCCGCCACGGTCCTCACGCGGCGCCGGCCGCACGGGCCGGCGCAGTCTGCCCTCACCGCGGACCACCCCTCATCCGGGTCCGCGGTGTGGGCCCGGCGCCTGAAGCCCGACCTCCTGCCAGGCTTCCGGCGCGGCTTGCGGCTCTCAGCCCTCGCGCAGTGCGCGGACGGCCTCCTCGACGCGCTTGCCGTAGTCGGCGTCGGCGGCGTGGAAGTGAGCCAGGTTCTTGTCGATGACGTCCTCGCGGGAGACCTGGGAGAGGCCGCCGGCGATGTTCTCCACCAGGCGCTCCTTCTCGGCCTCCGACATCAGGCGGTAGAGCTCGCCGGCCTGGAAGAAGTCGTCGTCCTTGGTGTGGAGCGGGGCCGCGTGGGTGCCCGTGTGGCCGGCGACGGCCTGCGGGGCGCCGAGGGCGAGGCCGGTCTCGGCCGGGCCCCGGTACGAGTTGGGCTCGTAGTTCTTGTCGGTACGGGCGCCGTTGCGGGTGGCCATGAAGCCGTCGCGGCCGTAGTTGTCCGCCGAGGTCCCCTTCGGGGCGTTGACGGGCAGCTGGGTGTGGTTCACGCCGAGGCGGTAGCGCTGGGCGTCGGCGTACGCGAACAGGCGGCCCTGGAGCATCTTGTCCGGCGAGGCGGTGATGCCCGGGACGAAGTTGTTCGGGGAGAAGGCGGACTGCTCGACCTCGGCGAACACGTTGTCCGGGTTGCGGTCGAGGACCAGGCGGCCCACGCGCTGCAGCGGGTAGTCGCCGTGCGGCCACACCTTCGTCAGGTCGAACGGGTTGAAGCGGTAGTCCGCGGCCTCGGCGGCCGGCATGATCTGGACGTAGAGGGTCCAGGACGGGTACACGCCGCGCTCGATGGCCTGGAGCAGGTCCGTCTGGTGCGAGTTGGCGTCCTTGCCCGCGAGCTCGGCGCCCTGCTCGGAGGACAGGCAGCGGACGCCCTGGTTCGTCTTGAAGTGGTACTTGACGAAGAAGGCCTCGCCCTTGTCGTTCGTCCACTGGTAGGTGTGCGAGCCGTAGCCGTTCATGTGGCGGTACGAGGCCGGTATGCCGCGGTCGCCCATCAGCCAGGTGATCTGGTGCGTGGCCTCGGGGGCGTGCGCCCAGAAGTCCCAGACGTTGTCCGCCTCCTGCCTGCCCGTGAAGGGGTCGCGCTTCTGGGAGTGGATGAAGTCGGGGAACTTGATCGGGTCCTTGATGAAGAACACCGGGGTGTTGTTGCCGACGAGGTCGTAGTTGCCCTCTTCGGTGTAGAACTTCAGCGCGAAGCCGCGCGGGTCGCGGACCGCGTCCGCGCCGCCGAGCGAGTCGGCCACGGTGGAGAACCGCAGGAAGGTCTCGGTCTTCTTGCCGACCGTGTCGAGGAAGGCGGCGCCGGTGTAGGCGGTGACGTCGTCGGTCACCTCGAAGTAGCCGTACGCAGCCGAACCGCGCGCATGCACCACACGCTCCGGGATGCGCTCACGGTTGAAGCGGGCGAGCTTCTCGAGGAGCTGCTGGTCCTGGATCAGGAGCGGGCCACCGACGCCGGCGGTGGCGGAGTTCTGGTTGTCGGCGACCGGGGCGCCGGACTCGGTCGTCAGCGTGCGCTTCGACATGGTGACCTTCCGTACGGGTAACTGCTGACGGAAAGCGGTTTCCGTCATGCGGAACGTGTGGAGCAGCCTAGGTTCGGGCCGATCACAGCGTCAACAGTTTGTTGAACGAACGTGTGGGAGAGAGGTGATCCGGACGGTGCCGGCGCCTGGGCGCGACAGGACAGGTGTCAGCGCCGGCACCATCCGGAAACTCGGACCCCCGGACCGGGGGAGGGGGTGGCTCGATCGGGCCGCTCGGTCAGACCCGGTCGCCGGAGAGGCGCTCGACGGCGCGCAGCAGGGCCGAGTGGTCCAGGCCGCCGTCGCCCTGGGCGCGCAGCGAGGCAACGAGCTGGGCGACGACCGCGCCGACCGGGAGGGCCGCACCGACATTGCGGGCGGCGTCGGTGACGATGCCCATGTCCTTGTGGTGCAGGTCGATCCGGAAGCCGGGCTTGAAGTCGCGGTTCAGGAAGTTGTCCTTCTTGCGGGTCAGCACGGTCGAGCCGGCCAGACCGCCGTTCAGGACGTCCAGGGCGGCCGTCAGGTCCACGCCGGACTTCTCCAGGAAGACCACGGCCTCGGCGCACGCCTGGATGTTGACCGCGACGATGAGCTGGTTGGCGGCCTTGACCGTCTGGCCGGAGCCGTGCAGGCCGCACAGGACGATGGTCTTGCCGAGGGTCTGGAGGATCGGCAGGGCCGCGTCGAAGTCGGCCTGCTCGCCGCCCACCATGATCGACAGTACGGCCTCGACGGCGCCGGCCTCGCCGCCGGAGACGGGGGCGTCGATGACGCGGATGCCCTTCTCCTTGGCGTTCCCGGCCAGGTCGACGGAGGTCTGCGGGGTGATCGACGACATGTCGATGACCAGCGCGCCGGACCTCGCGTTCTCCAGGATGCCGTCGGGGCCGTAGGCGATGGCCTCGACGTGCGGGGAGGCCGGCACCATCGTGATGATCACGTCGGCATCCTCGACGGCCTCGGCGATGGAGCCCGCCGCGGCGCCGCCGGCCGCCGCGAGGCGGTCCAGCTTGTCCTGCTCCAGGGTGTAGCCGGTGACCGCGTAGCCGGCCTTCAGCAGGTTCTCGGACATGGGGGAGCCCATGATGCCGAGGCCGATCCACGCAATCTTGGGGAGGTTGTTGCTCATGGTGACGGGGTCCTTCTCTGAAAAGCTCTGGAAGCTGCGTACGAAAAGTGGCGGGCGCGCCCGGGGGAAACTCCGGACTTCGTCCTCCTGCCGGCGCCTGCCGGGCGGCCCTGCCTGCCGCTATCGGGCGGCGCGGGCCCCGGCCGGCAGCCAGCCGAAGGACGCGGCGGCGTCCCCGGCCTTGTACTCCAGGCCGACGAAGCCCCGGTAGCCGGCCTTCCCGAGCCGGTCGAGGAGGTCCTCCAGGGGCAGTTCGCCCGTGCCCGGGGCGCCCCGGCCCGGCTTGTCCGCGATCTGGACGTGGCCGGTCCTGGCGGCGTACTTTTCGACGACCTCCGCGAGGTCCTCGTCGTTCATCGCCAGGTGGTACAGGTCCAGCAGGAACTTGGCGTTCCCGAGGCCGGTCGCCTCGTTCACCTTGTCCACGACCTCGATCGCGGACGGCGCGCTCACCAGCGGGTAGAGCGGCGACTCGGGCTTGTTCAGGGTCTCGATCAGCAGGATCGCGCCGATCCGGTCCGCGGCGCGGGCCGCGATCACCAGGTTCTCCAGGGCGAGTTCGTCCTGGACGGCCGGGTCCACACCCTCGACGCGGTTGCCGTAGAGCGCGTTCAGCGCCCTGCAGCCGACGGAGGCGGCGAAGTCCGCCACGACCTCGATGTTGGCCCGGAAGCGGTCCGACTCCTCGCCGGGTACGGAGACCGCGCCGCGGTCGGGGCCCGGGAGCTGCCCCGCGTAGAAGTTCAGGCCCACCAGCTGCGTGCCGGCGTCATCGAGGGCCCGCTTGAGGGCGTCGAGCTCCTCCTGGGCCGGGGTGGGGGTGTCGATCCAGGGCCACCACAGCTCGACCGCGGTGAAGCCCGCCGCGGCGGCGGCCGCGGGGCGCTCCAGGAGCGGGAGTTCCGTGAAGAGGATCGACAGGTTCACATCGAAGCGCTGGTCCGTGTATCCCATGAGGGGCGTGCGCTCCTTCCGTATTGCGGAAGTTTGTTTCTGCTTGATGGAAGACTGCATGGGCCTGCGGGGGGATGTCAAGTGGGGGCTGCCGGAATTTCGGCACCTCGGGGTAGCTTGACCAGGTGCGATTGAGAGTGGAGTTCACGACCGAGCCCTTCGACCTCGAAGAGGCACCCGCCCATGCCGTGGCCGCCCGTGAGGTCATCCAGAAGGCGCAACTGGACGCGGTCGACGTCGGCCCGTTCGGCAACACCGCCGAGGGCGAGGCCGGCGAGGTGCTCCAGGCGGTGTCCGCGCTGCTGCGCGACTCGCTGCAGGCCGGGGCCACCCGCGTCTCCCTCCAGGTGAACGTGATCAGGGAGGGCCTCGAATGACCGAGCCTCGCGACCACCCGTTCGTCGCCGCGGTCAAGCCGCTGGTGGACGCGATGGGCGGGGTGCTGATGGATCCCTCCCAGGCCGAGCCCGACGACGTCGTGCTCGCCTGGGAGGGGCGGGACGTGCTCGCCGTGCGGCTGCCGCAGCTGGGCGAGTCCCTGGACCACATCCTGGCGGCGCTGGAGCGCCGCCACGGCATGCCGCTGGCGCAGCTGGACCGCAAGGCCAAGCAGGACGTCGTCCGGATACTGGAGGTGCGCGGCGCCTTCACCGTGCGCCACGGCGTCGAGACCGTGGCGAGTGCCCTCGGCGTCAGCCGCTTCACCGTTTACAACTACTTGAACAGGGAAAACCCCAGCAAGAACAGTCAGGGGTGAAACCGCTGTCACCTGCGGTCACGAGCCGCCGCCCGAATCAACCGGACGGCGGCTTTTGCGTATGGGAAGTTTCAACAAACTGTTGACGTCGTGTTGTCGAGGGCGTTAGCTATGCGCAGCCCGTCAAGCAATCAGGCCACCGGCCACAGGCCCACCGGCCACGGAGGCTTCCCGTGACTTCGAGTCCGACCCCGGGGCTTTCCCGGTTCAACGCCCTGGACGATGCAGCGGCCGCAGCCGAGCTGCACGAGGTGTGCGCCAGCGCGGCCTGGGGCAGCAAGGTCCTCGCCCGACGCCCCTTCGCCGACACCCCCTCCCTCTTCGCCGCCGGCGACGCCGCCATGGCGGAGCTCACCCCGGCGGACCTGGAGGAGGCCATGGCCGGCCACCCCCCGATCGGCCGTCCGAAGCCGGGCGACCCGACCTCCGCCCGCGAGCAGCGGGGCATGGCCGGGGCCTCCGAGGAGCTCAAGGCCGAGCTGCTCGAACTCAACCTGGCCTACCAGGAGAAGTTCGGCCACGTCTTCCTGATCTGCGCGACCGGTGCGACCGGTGAGCAGATGCGGGACGCGGTCACGGTACGGATCCGGAACACCGCCGAGGTCGAGCGGGAGATCGCCCGCGGAGAGCTCGTCAAGATCAACCGGATCCGTCTGACCCGCCTCGCCGAAGGAGAGTGACACGGCACATGAGCACCGAAACCACCGCATCGGTGTCCACGCACATCCTGGACACCAGCACCGGCCGCCCCGCCGAGGGCGTCGCCGTCTCGCTCGCGGCCCGCAGCGGCCACGACGCCGAGTGGACCGCCCTGGGCGGTTCGGCCACCGACGCCGACGGGCGTTGCAAGGACCTGCCGGCACTGCCGGAGGGCACCACCCACGTACGCCTCGACTTCGAGACCGAGGCGTACTTCGCCAAGAAGCAAGCCGCCGAGGCGCAGCAGGACGCCCCCCGCGTAAGGGACAGCGGTGCGTTTTTCCCCGAGGTGACCATCACGTTCGCGGTCAACCCGGGCGAGCACTACCACGTACCGCTGCTGCTCAACCCGTTCGGCTACTCCGTTTACCGAGGGAGCTAGCAGACCATGCCCACGATTCTCGGCCAGAACCAGTACGGCAAAGCAGAGAACCGCGTCGTCAGGATCACGCGGGACGGCGACACCCACCACATCAAGGACCTGAACGTCTCCGTCGCCCTCTCCGGCGACATGGACGACGTGCACTACTCCGGCTCGAACGCGAACGTCCTGCCGACGGACACCACCAAGAACACGGTGTACGCGTTCGCCAAGGAGTACGGCATCGAGTCCGCCGAGCAGTTCGGCATCCACCTGGCCCGCTGGTTCGTGGGCAGCCAGGACCCGATCTCCCGGGCGCGCATCCGCATCGAGGAGTACGCCTGGGAGCGGATCCAGACCTCGGACGCGAACTCCAGGTTCATCGGCGCCGACGAGGTCAAGCACTCCTTCGTCCGCAAGGGCCAGGAGACCCGCGTCACCCAGATCACCTACGACGGCAGCACCTGGGAGGTCATCTCCGGCCTCAAGGACCTGATCGTCATGAACTCCACGAACTCCGAGTTCTGGGGGTACGTGAAGGACAAGTACACGACCCTGCAGGAGGCGCACGACCGCATCCTGGCCACCCAGGTGTCGGGCCGCTGGCGGTTCAACTGGACCGACGACGAGCAGCGGATGCCCCACTGGGAGAAGTCCTACGAGGCCACCAGGAAGCACATGCTGGAGGCCTTCGCGGAGACCTACTCCCTCTCCCTGCAGCAGACGCTGTACCAGATGGGCTCGCGCATCATCAACCACCGCTCGGAGATCGACGAGGTCCGCTTCTCGCTCCCGAACAAGCACCACTTCCTCGTCGACCTGGAGCCCTTCGGCCTCAAGAACGACAACGAGGTGTACTTCGCAGCGGATCGCCCGTACGGCCTGATCGAGGCCACGATCCTGCGGGACGGCGCCGACGCGCGCATCCCGGTGGACCTGACCAACCTCTAGTACTGCAACGGCCAGGCCCGGCCGGCATCCGGTGTCCCGGGGCTCCGCAGTGGCCCCGGGACCCGGACCCTCCGGATCCACCCGCACCACGCACCGACCCGCGCATCCCCCCGCGACACCCTCGCACTTCCCGAACTCGGCACCCGGAGCATCAGAAGGGGCGGCAGTACTGTCAGCTGCCAGGCCCCCGGTTTCGGCACTCAAATCCCCTGGGTCCTGCCGTGCCCGCACCGCCACTGAAAGCACGAGGAAGCCCCCATGGCAGCCACTGACAGCGAGACCCGGCGCATCGTCATCGAGAACTGCGCGATCGCGACCGTCGACGCGAACGACACCGAGTACGCCTCGGGCCACATCGTCATCGCCGGGAACAGGATCGAGGCCATCGGCGCGGGCAACGCCCCCGAGAACCTCGACGACGTCGTACGCCGCATCGACGCCACGGGCCACCTCGTGACCCCCGGTCTGGTCAACACGCACCACCACTTCTACCAGTGGATCACCCGCGGCCTGGCCACCGACCACAACCTCTTCAACTGGCTCGTCGCCCTGTACCCGACCTGGGCGCGCATCGACGAGCAGATGGCGTACTCGGCCGCGCAGGGCTCCCTGGCCGCGATGGCCCGCGGCGGTGTCACCACCGCCATGGACCACCACTACGTGTACCCGAAGGGGGCCGGCGACCTCTCCGGCGCGATCATCCGCGCCGCGTCCGAGATGGGCGTCCGCTTCACCCTGGCCCGCGGCTCCATGGACCGCAGCGAGAAGGACGGCGGCCTGCCGCCGGACCACGCCGTCGAGACCCTCGAAGGCGCCCTCGCCGACACCGAGGCGACCGTCAAGAAGTTCCACGACGCGTCCTTCGACTCGATGACCCAGATCGCCGTCGCCCCCTGCTCCCCCTTCTCGGTCTCCACCGAGCTGCTCAGGCAGGGCGCCGAGCTGGCCCGCCGCCTCGGCGTGCGCATGCACACCCACGGCAGCGAGACGGTCGAGGAGGAGAAGTTCTGCCACGAACTCTTCGGCATGGGCCCGACCGACTACTTCGAGTCCACCGGCTGGCTCGGCGAGGACGTGTGGATGGCGCACAGCGTCCACATGAACGACTCCGACATCGCCGCCTTCGCCCGCACCAGGACCGGTGTCGCGCACTGCCCCTCCTCCAACGCCCGCCTGGCCGCCGGCATCGCCCGCGTCCCGGACATGCTCGCCGCCGGCGTCCCGGTCGGCCTCGGCGTGGACGGCACCGCCTCCAACGAGTCCGGTGAGCTCCACACCGAGCTGCGCAACGCGCTGCTGATCAACCGTCTGAACCCGGTGCACCGCGAGGCCGCGCTCAATGCCCGCCAGGCGCTGCGCCTCGGTACGTACGGCGGCGCGCAGGTCCTCGGCCGCGCCGACAACATCGGCTCGCTGGAGGTCGGCAAGCTCGCCGACCTGGTGCTGTGGAACCTCGGCACGTTCCTGCACTCCTCGATCGCCGACCCGGTCACCGCCCTGGTCTTCGGTGCGGCCGCCCCGGTGACCGCGTCGTTCGTCAACGGCAAGCAGATCGTCGAGAACAACCGGCTGCTCACCGCCGACGAGGACGCCATCGCCCGCTCCACGCGGGACGAGGCCCAGCGCCTCGCGCGCATCGCCGCGCAGGGCTGATCCCCCACGGGCTCCGGCCGGGGGGGACGGCCCCCGGCCGGCGGCCGCGGACCCGAGCGGGGTCCGCGGCTCCCGTTCCCGGGCGGCACCGACGGCTTGCCCGAGGTGCCTCCCGGGGTCGGTGACGGCGGCGGTGACGGCGACGTGTGCCGCCACCCGACCTGACGCCCGTACGGCGGAACGACTCGGGCGAATCGTTTCCGCATTTTCCTTCTTTCGACGTGCACCGCTTTCAGACCACCTCCACCTCCTTGACACCCACGTCCCTGCCGACGTGTCCAACCGACCGGAGGAAGCCGTGGCCCAGGCGCCCAGGTTTCGCAAAGATGCAGCCGCAGTCGCAGTACCGGGGGAGAAGCATCCGGTCGACGAGACCCTGCCCCCGCTGAAGATGTTCACCAGCGGCCTCCAGCACGTGGCCGCCATGTACGCGGGCGTCGTCGCCCCACCCATGATCGTCGGCCCGGCCGTCGGACTCTCCGCCCGGGACACCGCCTTCCTGATGGGCGCCTCGCTCTTCACCGCCGGCCTCGCCACCCTGCTCCAGACCCTCGGCTTCTGGCGCATCGGCGCCAAGCTCCCCTTCGTCAACGGGGTCTCCTTCGCCGGCGTCACCCCGATGATCGCCATCGGCAAGGACCGGGGCGCCGACGCCATCCCCGTCATCCTCGGCGCGATCATCGTCGCCGGACTGCTCGGCTTCCTGGCCGCCCCCTACTTCGGCAAGCTCGTCCGCTTCTTCCCGCCCGTGGTCACCGGCACGGTCATCACCCTCATCGGCGTCTCCCTCCTCCCCGTCGCCTTCAACTGGTCCCAGGGCGGCAACCGCACCGCCGCCGACCACGGCTCCGTGCAGAACATCGGCATGGCCGCCGGCACCCTCCTCATCGTCCTGCTGCTGCGCAAGCTGCTGCGCGGCTTCCTCCAGCAGATATCCATCCTGCTCGGCCTCGCCGCCGGCACCCTCGCCGCGATCCCGCTCGGCATGGTCGACACCGACGCCCTGCGCACCGCCGGCCTCGTCGGCTTCCCGACGCCCTTCCACTTCGGCGCCCCGCAGTTCCAGGTCGCCGCGATCGTCTCCATGTGCATCGTGATGCTGGTCTGCATGACCGAGTCCACCGCCGACATCCTGGCCCTCGGCAGGATCGTCGACCGGCCGGCGGACGCCCGCACCATCGAGGGCGGGCTGCGCGCCGACGCCCTCGGCAGCGCGCTGAGCCCCCTGTTCAACGGGTTCATGTGCAGCGCCTTCGCCCAGAACATCGGGCTCGTGGCCATGACCAAGGTGCGCAGCCGGTTCGTCGTCGCCGCAGGCGGCGGCATCCTGATCCTGCTCGGCCTGTGCCCGCTGGCCGCCTCGGTCATCGGCGTGGTCCCGCTGCCGGTCCTCGGCGGCGCCGGCATCGTGCTCTTCGGGTCGGTCGCGGCCAGCGGCATCCAGACCCTGGCGGGCGCGGCCATGGAACGCGGCGAGAACGCCCTGATCGTCGCCGCCTCGATCGGCGTCGGCCTGATCCCGATCGCCGCCCCGGACTTCTACCACGCCTTCCCCAAGGACCTGCTCGTCGTCCTGGACTCCGGCATCAGCACCGGCTGCGTGGCGGCCATCCTCCTCAACCTGGCCTTCAACCACCTCGGCGCCCGCCGCGGTGCGGCCGCGGAGGCCGCCGCCGAGAGCCGTGCGGAACCGGTGCCCGCGCACTGACCCCCGTACGAGCCCGCCGACCCGCGGCGGTGCGCACGCCACCCACTGCGGGCGTGGCGTACGCCCCGCCGCGCCGGCGCTTCCGCCCGGACGGACAAGGGTGTTGACGCTGCGTCAAGGACGTGGCTCCGGCCGACTGTGCGGCCCCCATCCGCCCCGGTCGGCGCCGACCGGCCGTGCGGCGACGGACGGCTCTCCAGCCGGGCCGAGGGCCGCGCCTGGATCCGGTGCGTGCGACAGCAGGACCGTCACCGTGGGCGCCGCCACGTACGGGCGTTGCGTACGTGCGTTGCGTACGGCCGTTGCGTACGGGCGTTGCGGCCTCACCACCCCGCGGCCTCCAGCACCCCGAGCAGCAGCACTTCGGACGCGGTCACGGCCCCAGCGTGGCGCGCCCGGCCCGTCCCGCCGGACCGTTTCCCCGGGCCCGCACCGGGGCCGGTCCCCTCGACGGTCGCGGCCGGCCCCGCTATCCAGAGGGGGTGACTGACGACCGGGCCGCCGACGCCCCTTTCGACACCGTGCTCTGCGACTTCGACAACGTGATCCGCTTCTACGATCCTGATCTGCTCTCGGAGTTGGAGCGGCGGGCCGGGCTGGCGGTGGGCACGACCGTGCGGGTCGCCTTCGCGCCCGGCCGGGACCTGCCGCTGCTCCTGGGCGAGATCACGAAGCGGCAGTGGGTGGAGTCCATCGTGCTGGGTCTGGCCGACTGCGTGCCGGAGGCGGTGGCGCGCGAGCTGGGCGAGGCGTTCGCCGAGGCGCCGTTCCGGGCCGACGAGGCAGTGGTGGCGCTGCTCCGCCGGGTACGGGCGCACATGCCCCTGGTGCTCGTGACGAACGCGACCGAGGAGCTGGAGGCGGACCTGGTGACGCTGGGGCTGGCGGACCTCGCACACCACGTCGTCAGCAGTGCCCGGGTGGGGATCGCCAAGCCGGACCGCCGGATCTACGAGATCGCGGCCGAACGGGCCGGGGTTGCCGTACCCCGCTGCCTGTTCGTCGACGACCGGGCCGAGAACGTCGAGGCCGCGGTCGCGATCGGCATGACGGGCGTGCACTACCGCGAACTCGCCGACCTCAGCGCGGTGCTGGGCTTCCTGCCGCCCGGCTGACGTCGGGGGCGCGGTCAGCGGGCCTCGGCCGTGTGTCGGCGGCATTCGGCCAGGACCTGCGCGACCTGCGCCGCCGTCTCGGGGTCCGCGGGCGGGGGCAGAAGGGCGCCCGCGGTGGCCAGTGCCGCCCAGAACCTGTCGGCGTTGCCCCGGGGCCGCCGGCCGGGCTGCCGGGCGAGCAGCAGGAACGCCGCGGTGAGCTCGCCCTTGAGGAAGCGCCGGGACAGGCCGTGCCAGACCCCGCCGCGGATCCCGCCCAAGGCAGCCCCCGCAGCCTGCAGCAGCTCCAGCACCTCCTGCTCGCGCCCGTCCAGCGTCCGGGGCACGTCGAACACCCCGAGCAGCTCCAGTAGTTCGCCGAGCGTTTCGTCCTCGTCCGGCCCGAACTCGGCGATGAGCTCGGCCGCCCTGCCGAGCTCTTCCCGTACCCGGGCGTCCGGTACACCGAGCGCCCGGCAGACGGCCCACGCCGCGGCGCTCCGGTCGCCGCTGTGTGCCGCCAGTCCGGCGAACACGGCGTCGGAGCCCTGCCCCTCCGCCAGCAGGCGGCGGGCCTGCGCCACCGTGTCCGCGTCGGGGCAGGCCCGGCCGCCCGCGGCACCGGTCGTGCCTGTTCCTGCGATCCCGGCCATGTTCCCCCGGTCGTGTGAGGCGCCCGGTGCGCCCCGTGTTCGGCGCCCGCGCGGAGCCGTGAGACTACCGGGCGTCCCCCGCAGCACCGACGCCGACGCCGACGCCGGCACCGGTACCGGTACCGGTACCGGCCTGCGCCGGGCCCTGCCACAGCATCAGGTTGCTCATCAGCTCCGCCTGTTCGATGGCGTCGTCGAGGGCGTGGTGGGTGTGGCGGCGGCGGGAGCGGAGCTCGGCCGGCATCCGTCCCTTGACCGCGGCGCGCAGCGGGACCTGCGCCTTCGCCGCGTACAGGGTCTTCATGTCGAGGCAGCCGGAGTGCCCGAAGGGGCTGTCGCCGCCGAACTGCATCAGGTACCAGTACAGGAAGGTCCAGTCGAAGGAGGCGGGGTAGCCGCACATCACCGGCTGCGCCCCGGCGGCCTCGGCCACCTTGCGCACCCACCCCCGGAACGCGGCCATGGCCGCGCCCGGGTCGGTGCCCTCCCGCAGCAGCCGGTCCCGGTCCAGGCCGCTGACGGCCAGGGCCTCCGGGTCGTACCGGTCGCTGATCGGCCGCAGTTCGCGGTAGAAGGTCTGCTGCTCGGGGTCGGCGGCCGTGTACGCGGCGCCGTCCTGCCGTCCGGCGACGGCGGCACCGAAGCTGATCATGGAGTAGGGGCCGGGGATCGGGCCGTCGGCCTCGATGTCGACGGAGATGTAGATGCTGGGACGTGCGGTGCGGGCTGCCATGCGCCGAGCATGCCAGCCCGCACCGCGGACGATCATCCGGATTTCCGGGACCGCGGGACTACGGCACCGGGGTGAGGTACATGCCGGTCTGGTCCGCGCCGGCCGTGTTCTTGCAGCCGACGCTCGACGTGCGGCTCTGGCCGACGGCCAGGGCCAGGCAGCGGCCCAGCGCCAGCTGGCCGAAGTAGTTGGGATGCATGGACTCCTGGACCAGCCCCTGCGTCTCGCTGCTGTCGATCCAGCGCGCCCACTCGCTGGTCTTCGCCGACGCCGGCGCCGCGGTGGTGACCTGCTTGCTCGCCTTGGCGCACACCTCGCGCCCCTGCATCATGTCCCGCAGGTCCAGGAACTGCACGCCCTTCTCCGCCGCGACCGCCTTGAGGCGGTTCGCGATCTGCGGGACGAGGGAGTCCCGCGCCCAGTCGGAGTCCCGGTTCCAGAAGGGGCAGCCACCGGTGTTCAGGCGGCTCCAGTCGCTCTGGACGTACCGGTTCTCCGCGCCGCGCGGGACCGGCGACGGGTAGGACTGCAGCACGATCCGGTACGCGGAGTCGCCGTAGCCGGCGGCGCGCATCACTTCGCGGATCTCGTCCACGGACTTGGCGACGTTCGCCATCACGCCGTCGATCTTCTGGTCGACGCCGTACTGCTGGTCGTCGTAGCAGTACGAGTTCCAGATCACGAAGTCGAGCGCGCAGTCCTTGATGATGTCGGCGAAGCCGAGGTCGTTGCCGCCGATGGACAGGGCGATGACCTTGACGTTGTGGCTCGCGGCGACGGCGGCGAGCTGGTCGGCCTGCGGGGCCTCGCCCCTGAAGGGGACGCCGCCGCTGACGGAGCGGAAGACGTTCTCGGAGGTGGCGCCGGAGCAGGCCAGGTTGACGGCCACGTCGGCGATCGCCCCGGCGCTCTTGACCTCGGCGGAGTCGGAGCGGTGGCATCCGCCCGCGGTGGCCCCGTATACCTTCGACGGGTCGTAGACGCTGCCGCTGACCCAGGCCCGGTCGGTGCCGGTCCGGTTGCCCGAGTTGGTGAGGCTGTTGCCCTTCCAGCGCCCGGCTTCGCCGGAGATGTAGCTGTCGCCCATGGACACCACGGCGGTGGGCCCGGTCCCGGGGGCGGCGGCCGCGGTCCCGGCGGGGGCGACGGCGAGTGCACCGGCGGCGAGCGGCAGGGCCAGCCCGGCCCCGGCCAGCCGTCGCACCCGACGGCGTGTCCTGTCCTTGCTGGCATAGCGGAATCCGGTCACGACGGAACTCCTGCGGTAGGCCATGCCGGAGCCGGAGCGCGCGAGAACTCCGGGGCATGGCTGGGGAAGTGGGGGACACCGCCGGCCGGTGGCACGGGAAAGGTGACACGCACTGGCTTGTTACCGCTAGGTAGCCGCAGATTACGATGACGTAACGACCGACCGGTCGTTCGGCCGCCCCGTTCCGCTTCACGGGGCCCGCAATTCCCCGCGCGCCGCCCGCCGCGCCCGGTACGGTCACCCGACCGGACCAGGAGATACGGGGGGTGGGGGCGGTGCGGCGGAGGTACGACCAGCGGGTGCTCACCCTGGTCGAAGTACGCGGCGGGGCGCGGGACTTCGACCAGGCCAGAGCGGAGTTCGGGATGCGGGGCTGGCCCGTCGTGGCCGAGTTCGGCCGGGGCGAGGGGGCGTCCGCCGGAGTCCTCGCCGCCGATTCCGGGGCGCGCCTGTTCTGCGTCGAGGTCCGCTTCTTCGGGGCGCGCAACAGCCGTACCGAGCGGGCGGCGGGCTGGCGGATCCGTCAACTCGCGGAGTCGGCCGTACTCGAAATGTACGTACGCCGCACCGAACTGGTGGACGCCGACCGGGAGCAACTGGAGGAGTACCGCTCCCACACCACGGACCACCGGCCCGACCCGCGGCGGGCCTCCGGCCGGCGCGCGCGGGCCCTGGAGCGCTGGGGCCGCTACGACACGGGATCCGTCGCACTCGGCACACCGTCCGAGGCCAGGCGGCTGGCCCGCATGGGCCTTCCCGGCGGCTCACCCGGCCGCGGCGGACTGGACGTACGGATGTCCCCGCGGCGCGGCCGGCGTGCGCGGGAGCTGCCGCGCGAGGAGGAGCTCAACCGGTTCCTGTGGCGGCTGGCCGGCCGGCTGCTCGGGATGGCGTTCACCGCCGGCTGCTTCCGGCAGGCGGAGGGCCGGCTGCGCTGGCCGTTCCTGCTGGTCGGCCTCGGCTGCCTCGCCGGGGCGCTGGTCTGTGCGGCCCGGGGCCCGGCGCCGAGGGGCCAGGCGCCGAGGGGCCAGGCGCCGAGGGGCCCGGCGGGGAGCGCCGCCCCGCAGCGGGGCGAGAGGGCGGAGCGCGGGTACCGGCTCGTCGCCGGAGCCGTCGCCGCCGTGTTCTTCCTCTGCCTGGTCTACGGGGTGCCCTCGGGGTCCCCGTGGACGCCGTTGCAGATGCTGGTGACCGCTGCGGTCACGGTGACCGTCATGGGTATTTGGCTGCTGATGCGCCAGTGGACCACGTGGACGGAGTGGCTGACGGCCACCGTGCCGCTCGCGGTGACCCTGCTGACCGGCTTGGCCGTCGCCTCCGGTTCCGTACTCCACGGGCTGTACGCGGACGGCCTCGACCTCACCCCGGACGACCTGGACGTGCCCGGCCTGTGGCAGGTCGCGGCCGGGGCGAAGCTGGTCTCCTACCTGGGCCTGGGCTTGCTGGGGCCGGCGCTGTGGGGGATCGCCAAGCACTTCCACTTTCCCTTCACCAAGCCCGGCGAGTACCTCAACGTGGTGATGTACGTCCTCCTCTACGTGGTGGTCGTCGCCTCGCTCGCGGGCCTCGCCCTCGACAACGCCGCCCGGGCCGTCACCCGCACGCAGGAGGCGGCCGAGCAGCGCCGGGCCGCGCCCTCCTACTTCGGGGTGGAACCCGAGTGGATGTGCGTCCAGCCGACCGTTCCCCTCGCCGGGCTCAACGCCGAGGGAGGGCTGCTCGACCCCGGCCGCCCGTACCTGTTCTTCGGCGTCGCCGACGAGATGGCGCTGCTGTGGAACCCGGAGACGGACGCGCCGCTGAAGGAGCCCGTCGGGCAGGTCCGGCTCGTCCCGGCGGAGGATCCGGCGCGGGCCTGCCCGCCGCCGCCCGGCTGACCGCGACCGGCGACGGCGGGCGGGGTGGGTCAGCCGACCAGGTGGTCGTAGGCCGGGAGGGTGAGGAAGTCGGCGTAGTCGGCGTCCAGGGAGACCTGGAGGAAGAGGTCGTGGGCCTCCTGCCACTTTCCGGCCGCGAAGGCCTCGTCGCCGACCTCGGTGCGGATGGCGGCCAGTTCCTCGGCGGCGATCCGGCGGGTGAGTTCGGCGGTGGCGCGCTCGCCGTTCTCGAAGACGACCCCGGCGTTGATCCACTGCCAGACCTGGGAGCGGGAGATCTCGGCGGTGGCCGCATCCTCCATCAGGCCGAAGATGCCGACCGCGCCGAGGCCGCGCAGCCAGGCCTCGATGTAGCGGATGCCGACCCGGACGGCGCCCAGCAGGCCCTCGTACGTGGGCTTGGCGTCCAGGGAGTCGATGGCGATGAGCTCGCCGGGGGCCACCGAGACGTCCTCGCGGAGGCGGTCCTTCTGGTTCGGCTTGTCGCCGAGGACGGCGTCGAAGGAGGCCATGGCGATCGGGACCAGGTCGGGGTGGGCGACCCAGGAGCCGTCGAAGCCGTCGCGCGCCTCGCGGTCCTTGTCGGCCTTGACCTTCTCGAACGCGACGCGGTTGGCCTCGGCGTCCTTGCGGGACGGGATGAAGGCCGCCATGCCGCCGATGGCGTGCGCGCCGCGCTTGTGGCAGGTGCGGACGAGCAGTTCGGTGTACGCGCGCATGAACGGGGCGGTCATCGTGACCGCGTTGCGGTCCGGGAGGACGAACTTCTCGCCGCCGTCGCGGAAGTTCTTCACGATGGAGAACAGGTAGTCCCAGCGGCCCGCGTTCAGGCCGGCGGCGTGGTCGCGCAGTTCGTAGAGGATCTCCTCCATCTCGTACGCGGCCGTGATGGTCTCGATCAGGACCGTCGCGCGGACCGTCCCCTGCGGGATGCCGACGTGGTCCTGCGAGAAGACGAAGATCTCGTTCCAGAGGCGCGCCTCCAGGTGGGACTCCGTCTTCGGCAGGTAGAAGTACGGGCCCTTGCCCAGGTCGATCAGGCGCTGCGCGTTGTGGAAGAAGTACAGGCCGAAGTCCACGAGCGCACCCGGCACCGGCCGGCCGTCGACCGTGATGTGGCGCTCCTCCAGGTGCCAGCCGCGCGGCCGCATGACGACGGTGGCGAGCTCCTCGGCGGGCCTCAGGGCGTACGCCTTGCCCGTGCGGGGGTCGGTGAAGTCGATGCGGCGCTCGTAGGCGTCGATCAGGTTCAGCTGGCCGAGGACCACGTTCTCCCAGGTGGGGGCCGAGGCGTCCTCGAAGTCGGCGAGCCAGACCCGGGCGCCCGAGTTGAGGGCGTTGACGGTCATCTTGCGGTCGGTCGGACCGGTGATCTCCACACGGCGGTCGTTCAGGGCGGCCGGGGCCGGGGCGACCTGCCACTCGCCCTCGCGGACCTGTGCGGTGTCCGGGAGGAAGTCGAGGTGGGAGGTGCGGGCGATCTCGGCGCGGCGCTCGGCCCGGCGGGCCAGGAGCTCGTCGCGGCGGGGGGTGAACCGCCGGTGGAGCTCGGCCACGAAGGCGAGGGCCGCCTCGGTCAGGACCTCGTCCTGGCGGGGCAGGGGCGCGGCGTTGACGAGGGCCGGCGATGACGGCGCTGGTGCGGACATGTCTGTCACTCCTTCAGCGGCGGTGCCTGGCGGCCGCGGGGGAATGCTCGCCGGGGACGGCACGCAGTGCCGTCGGGGGTGCAGAGTTCCGGGATACGGTCGCGGGCGCCGTCTGGGGTTCAGGGCGCTTCTGACCAGTGGATAGTAATTTCCTTATGGTGGAAGTTCAATGGTTTGTTGATGTCGAGATTCTCCGAGTCGACACATCCCCGGGCGGTGGTGGCCCTCGGTGCCACCCCGGTCACAGCCCGCTGCGGGGCCGCCGCCCGCCCTCAGACAACCCTCAGACAACCCTCAGGCAAGTCGGGCCAGGTCGGGCGGCGTGTCGATGTCGTACGCCTCCGCGACGTCCCCGCACTCCACCAGCGTGAGCTCGTCCGCGTGCCGTGTCAGGTGCACCCGCGCGCCCTTGTCACCCGTCGCCGTGGCCGCGATGTCCGCCCACCGGTCCGCCCCGAAGAGCACCGGATGCCCGCGCTCCCCGCCGTACGCCGCCGCCACCAGGCTCGCCGGGGACCGGTACGCCGCGAGGACCCGGGCCACGGCCGCCGGGCCGATGCCCGGCTGGTCCACGAGCGAGACCAGGGCCGCGCTCGCCCCCGTACCGGCGAGCGAGGCGAGGCCGGCCCGCAGCGAGGAGCCCATGCCCTCGGCCCAGTCCGGGTTGTCGACGACCGTGCAGCCGCTCAGGTCGGCCCGCTCGCGGACCTCGGCGGCGGAGGCGCCGAGCACCACGTGCAGCGGGCCGCAGCCCGCCTCCCGGAGCACCCGCACCGCGTTCTCGACGAGCGGGCGCCCGCGGTAGGGCAGCAGCGCCTTGGGGCGGCCGCCGAGGCGGCGGCCGCCCCCGGCCGCCAGCAGCAGCCCGGCGATCACCGGGCCGGAGGACTGCCGGGACGGGGCGGTGCGGCCGGTGCGCTCGGGGAGGCCAGGGTGGCCAGGGTGGCCGGAGAGGGGCGGGGGATCCGAAGGGGAGTTGGCTGGCATGGCAGCGATTCTCGCCCCTGCACCGGGGCCGTGGTGTGCGGCGGCCGGGCAAGGGTGCGCCACAGCGTGCGCCGCAGCGAGGCGACCACCGTGCCCAGCCTCAGCGGCTCGCCGACGCGGTTTTCGACGGCGGGCGCCGTCGCCCGCTCGTCCCGGTCCGTGAGGACGGCGGGCGGGGTGGTGGTCTGCGAGGCGAGCGGGGTCCGGACAGCAGGCATCGGGGGATCTCCTTGCCAATCAAGGGCCAATGCCGCGAGTCTGGACCCTGATTGGCCTGGCAGGCAGAGCCAATCAGGGGAGGTTGGCATGGCAAACGGGCGAGTGGTCCGGACGACGGACAGGACGATCGGCAGCCGCGCCCTCACGGCGCTGCTGCCCGCCGGGGTGCGGGCCCGGCCCGGATACCGGTCGCTCGCCGAAGCCGTACGCTCCCTGGTCCTCGACGGCCGCGTCCCCCTGCACGTACGCCTGCCCGCCGAACGCGAGCTCGCCGACGCGCTCGGCGCCAGCCGGGCCACCGTCACCGCCGCCTACGACCTGCTGCGCGAGAGCGGCTACTGCCGCAGCCGCCGCGGCTCCGGCACCTGGACCGAACTGCCCGACGGCCACGGCCCGGTCGGCGCCCACCTGCTGGACGCGGCCACCGGCCACCGCACCGGTGGGCACGGCGGCATCGACCTCGCCATCGCGGCCATGGGCGCCCCCGAGGACAGCCTCACCGAAGCCCTCGCCCGGGCGGCGGCCCGCCTGCCCGCCCTCGCCCGCGACCCCGGCTACCACCCCTTCGGGCTGCCCGAGCTGCGCCGCGCCGTCGCCGACCGGTTCACCCGGCGCGGCCTGGCCACCCGCCCCGAGCAGATACTCGTCACGGCCGGCGCCCAGCAGGCCTTCGTCCTCGTCGCGAGCCTGCTGTGCCGGGCCGGCGACCGCGTCGTCACCGAGAACCCGACCTACGCGAACGTCCTCGACGCCCTGCGGCACGCCCGCCTGCGCACCGTGCCCGTCGCCGTCTCCGACGCGGGCTGGGACATGGAGGCCACCGAGTCCACGCTGCACCAGACCGTGCCGAGGCTGGCGTACGCGATACCGGACTTCCACAATCCGACGGGCGCGCTGATGCCGCCCGAACAGCGGCTGCGGCTGCTGGCGGCGACCCGCCGCACCGGCACCTGGCTGGTGGTCGACGAGACCATCGCCGACATCGCACTCGACGGGCCGGCCCCGCAGCCGCTCGCCTCGCTGGGGCCGCGGGGCGCGGCGGACCACGTGGTGACGATCGGCTCGCTCAGCAAGACGCACTGGGGCGGGCTGCGGGTGGGCTGGGTCCGGGCCGCGGAGAAGCTGGTCACCGAGCTGGCCACGGTGCGGGTGGCGGCCGACATGACCGGCTCGGCGCTCGACCAGCTGGTCGCGCTGAGCCTGCTGGAGGGGGAGGAACGGACCCTGCCGGCCCGCCTCGCGCAGCTGCGGGAGCGGCGCGAGGCCCTCGTACGGGCGCTGCGGCGGCACACCCCGCAGTGGTCCTGGCGCGTTCCGCCGGGCGGGCTGTCGCTGTGGGTGGACCTCGGCGCGCCGGTGAGCTCGGCGCTGGCGGAGCGGGCCGCCGCCGGCGGGGTGCACATCGGGCGCGGGGCCCGCTTCGGGGTGGACCCGGGCACCTTCGAGCACCGCATCCGGATCCCGTACACGCTGCCCCCGGACCGCCTGGAGGAGGGCATACGCCGCCTCGCCGAGGCCCACCACGCCGCCGCACCGCTGTCCCCGTCGCCGGAACGCCCCCACTGGGTGGCCTAGCGGGGGCGTTCCGGTTCCCGGTCTGTCGGTTACGGGGTGCGGATGAGGCGGCGGGTGGCGGCTGCGGCGACCGCCGCGGTGCGGGAGTCCACGCCGAGCTTGGCGTAGACGTGCACCAGGTGGGACTTGACCGTGGCCTGGCTGAGGAAGAGCCGCTTGGAGATCTGCTGGTTCGACAGGCCGTCCGCCACCAGCTGGAGCACCTCCAGCTCCCGCTTCGTCAGCGCCTCCGCGGGCGTCCGCATCCGGTCCATCAGGCGCAGCGCCACCGCCGGGGCCAGTGCCGACTGGCCCGCCGCGGCGGTCCGCACGGCCGCGGCCAGCTCCTCCGGCGGGGCGTCCTTGAGGAGGTAGCCCGAGGCGCCTGCCTCGACCGCCGCGAGGATGTCCGCATCCGTGTCATACGTGGTCAGCACCAGCACCCGGGGCGCCCCGGGCCGGGCGGTGATCTCCGCGGTCGCCGCCGAGCCGTGCATGCCCGCGCCGAACTGGAGGTCCATCAGGACGACGTCCGCCTGCCCGGTGGCGGCCAGCTCCACCGCCCGCTCGGCGGTCGCCGCCTCCGCGACCACCGTGAAGTCCGGCTCCGTGTCCAGCACCGCGCGCAGCCCGGCCCGGACCACCGGGTGGTCGTCGGCCAGCAGCAGTCGGATCGTCATCAGGAGGCCTCCAGGTGTTCCGCGGCGCGGGGGGTGTCCGCAGGGGCCGCGGGGGCGGCGGGGGTTGGGGTGTGCCCCGTGTCCGCGGGCAGCGGCAGGGTGACGGCCACGGCGGTGCCCTGGCCCGGCGCGGACTCCACGGTGAACAGCCCGCCCAGCGTCTCGGCCCGCGCCCGCATCGCCGGCAGCCCGAAGCCGCCTTCGCCGGAGGGGGCGCTGGCCGGGTCGAAGCCGGCCCCGTCGTCCACGACGTCCAGCGTCACGGAGGCGTCCATGAAGGTCAGGGTGATCTCGGCGCGCCCCGCCCCCGCGTGCCGCACCACATTGGCCAGCGCGGACTGGGCGATCCGCAGCAGGGCCACCTCGTACGGGGTGGGCAGCTCGCGCGGGGTGCCGCTGACCGAGAACCGGGCCTGCGGCGCCGCCGCGCACAGCCGCTCCAGCGCACCGGCCAGCGAACCGTGCTCCAGGTCGGGCGGGGTCAGCGCCCGGACGAACCGGCGCGCCTCGGCGAGGTTGTCCTGGGCGGCCTCCCGGGCCCGGCCGATGTGCTCCAGGGCCGGGGCCAGCCGCGGATCCCGCTCGGGCAGGGCCCGCTCGGCGGCCCGCAGCAGCAGCTGGATGGAGGACAGCCCCTGGGCCAGGGTGTCGTGGATCTCCCGGGCCAGCCGCTCCCGCTCGGCCATGGTCCCGGCGTCGCGCTCGGCGGCGGCCAGCTCGGCCCGGGTGGCGATGAGCTCCTCGATCAGCTCGCGGCGGCGTTCGCTCTCCCGGTACAGCGCCTGGTAGCCGAGGACGGTCGCGACGGCCACGGCGGCGCCGAGCAGCGGCCCGAGGAAGGCTCCCGGGGTCACGGTGCCGCTGTGGCCGAGGAACGAGGCGATGGCCGCGCAGGCGGTGACGGCGACGGCGGTGACGCCCCAGCGCAGCCGCAGCAGGTGCAGCTCCAGGAAGTACAGCGGGAACGCGATCCACAGCCCGTCGGGGGAGAGCACGAGCAGCCCCGCCCACACCGCGCCGAGCGCCGCGAGCCACAGCCCGGCGGCCGCGGTCGATCCGCGTACGGCGGGGGAGCGGGCGCCGGCCCCGTACACGGCGGCCAGCACGGCGCAGACGGCGACCACCGCGCCCGCGGCGGGCACGGAGTGGGCGACGGCCCGCCCGGCGGCGAGCACGAGCAGGGCGGCCAGCAGGGCGTGCAGGCACAGCCGCAGGACGCGGGAGACGGGGGTGAGGGGGATGAGGGGGCGGGAAGGTGACGCGGTCATGGCCCGACCAGCGTAAGGGGGTCCCGGCCGGTGCCGGTCAATCGAAAGTTTGATGTCCGGATGCGTCCTTCGATACGAGGATCGCTCCCGTGGCGCGATGCCCGGGGGGCATGCGGGAGACCAGGGTGGGGGACATGTTCGTCGCTTGGAGAGATCTGCGGTTCGCGAAGGGCCGCTTCGCCCTGATGGGCTCGGTGGTCCTGCTGATCACCCTGTTGGTCGGCCTGTTGTCCGGGCTCACTGCCGGACTGGCCCGGGAGAACATCTCGGCCGTCACCGGCCTGCCCGCCACCCACCTGGCCTTCGCCGAGCCACCCGGGGAGCAGAAGGTGTCCTTCACCCATTCCCAGGTGCCCGAGAAGGCATGGCAGGCCTGGCGGGGCCGGCCCGGCGTGAAGTCGGCGCAGCCGCTCGGCATCCGCACCACCAATGCCGCCGCGGGGGAGCGCACCGCCGCCGTCTCCGTCTTCGGCGTGGACCCGGCCGGCCCGCTCGCGCCGCCCGCCGGCCCGCTCGCGCCGCCCGCCGGCCCGCTCGCGCCGCCCGCCGGCCCGCTCGCGCCGCCCGCCGGCCCGCTCGCGCCGCCCGCCGCCGCCGGGCTGGGCCAGGGCCGGGTGGTCCTCGCGGAGAAGGCCGCGAAGGAGCTCGGGGGCCTCACCGCCGGATCCCGGCTGAAGATCGGCCTGCTCGAACTGGCCGTGGCCGCCGTCTCCGGTACCGCCGCCTACAGCCACACCCCGGTCGTCTGGATGGACCTGAACGACTGGCAGCGCATCGGCAACCCCGGCACCTCCCCCGACACCGTCGCGACCGTCGTCGCCCTGGACGCGCCCGACGCCTCCGGTGCCGCCCTCGCCGCCGGCGACACGGCCGCCGGGACGCGGGCGCAGACCATCGACGAGGCCCTCGGCGCCATAGGGTCGTACCAGGCCGAGAACGGCTCGCTGCAGCTGATGCGCGGCTTCCTCTTCGCGATCTCCGCCCTCGTCATAGGGGCCTTCTTCACCGTCTGGACCATCCAGCGGGCCGGTGACATCGCCGTCCTGAAGGCGCTCGGCGCCTCCACCCCCTACCTGCTGCGGGACGCCCTCGGCCAGGCGGTGGTCATGCTGGCGATCGGCACCGGGGCCGGCACCGCGCTCGCGGCCGGCATCGGCGCGCTGATCAGCGGTGGCGACGTGCCCTTCGTCCTCGACGCCGCGACCGTCCTGGCACCCGCCGCGATCATGATCGTGCTCGGTGCGCTGGGCGCCGCCCTGTCCATCCGGCGGATCACCGCCGTCGACCCCCTGACCGCGCTCGGGAGCGCCCGATGACCCTCCTCGTCCACGACGCCACGCTCACCTACCCGGACGGCGAGAGCCGGCTGACCGCCCTCGACAAGGTCTGCCTGGAGGTGGCAGCGGGCACCCTGACGGCCGTGGTCGGGCCCTCCGGCTCCGGCAAGTCCAGCCTGCTCGCGGTCGCCGCCACCTTGGTCACCCCCGACTCGGGCCGGGTGGAGGTGGCCGGGCAGGACGCCACGGTCCTCTCTCCGGCGGAGAAGGCGGCCCTGCGCCGCGAGAAGATCGGCATCGTCTTCCAGCAGCCCAACCTGCTGGCCTCGCTGACCGCGGCCGAGCAGCTCCAGGTCATGGCCCATCTGTCCGGCCGCCCCTCGAAGGCCCTGCGCCGCCGGGCGCTGGAGCTGCTGGACGCGGTCGGCATGGCCGACAAGGCGGACAGGCGCCCGCACCAGCTCTCCGGCGGCCAGCGCCAGCGGGTGAACATCGCCCGCGCGCTGATGAACGAGCCGGCGGTGCTGCTGGTCGACGAGCCCACCAACGCCCTGGACCACGAGCGCGGCGCGGCCGTCCTCGACCTGCTGGTCACCCTCACCCGGGAGCGGGCGACGGCGACGGTGCTGGTCACCCACGACCGGGCCCACCTGGAGCGGATGGACCGCACGGCGACGATGACCGACGGCCGCCTCACGGAGGCGGGCCCGGCGAGCACCCAGCTGACCGCCCCCGCCTCCGCTTCCGCCCCCGCCTCCGCCTCCGCCGCGGTTCAGCCGGCGGGCCGCGCCGACGGCGCGAGGTAGGCCCGCCAGGGCCGCCCCGCGGGCAGGCTGGGCAGCGGGTACGGCCGCCATCCCCGTGCCCACGGCGGCGGGGCGGCGCCGTCCGCGACCAGCACCGCCGCGGGCATGCGTGCCGCGAGGGCGGTGAGGCCCGCGACGCTGATGCTGCCGTCGTGGCCGCCGTACACCTGCCGCGAGGCGCACCACGCGCGGAACGCGACCCGGACGGCTTCCTCGCCGCTGACGACGCACGGCGGCCGTACGCCCAAGCGGTGCAGCTCGGCCACCACGGTGGTGAGGGCCGTCCGCATGTCCCGGCTGCGGCCCGCCACCGTGGCCGTGAGCAGCAGCTGCAGCGCGAGGTGCGCGGCCAGTGCCAGGCACAGCACGGCACGGACGAACGGGCGGCCGCGGGCGGCGCGCAGCAGCCGGGCCAGGCACAGCGCGGCGGGCAGCGCGAGCAGGGCGTACGCGGGCAGCAGGAAGCGCGGGGCGGCGTACCCGACCATCAGCAGGTAGGGCGCGGCCAGGGACAGCCCGGCCGCGGTGGCGACCAGGACCGTCCGCAGCAGGTGCGTGCCGCGGTACGCGGCGACCAGTCCGCCCGCGACCAGCAGGGGCAGGGCGAGCCACCACAGCCCGGTGACCGGCTGGCTCCACGGCCCCTCGCAGGGGCGGCACAGGGTCCGGCCGCCGAGGGCGCGCAGGTGGTACCGGAAGGCGGGGTGCCAGCCGAGCCCGCCCTGGATCTCGCCCGCCCGGTGCAGCCGGGCGAGGACGCCTCCGTAGCTCAGGTGCGCCTCGGCCAGCCACGGGGCCCAGCCGGCCAGGGCGCCGGCCGTGAGCACCGCGGGCAGGGCGGGCCGCCGCCAGGCCGGGACGGCCGCCGCGGCGCAGGCCAGGGGCAGGGCCAGCCAGAAGGCGTCGGGGGGACGCATCAGCGCGGCGAGTGCCACGGCGGCGCCCGTCCCGGCGAGGGCGAGGCGGTCCGAGGGGTCGGCGGCGGCGCGCAGGAAGCAGCCGGTGGCGGTCAGCGCCGCGAAGGCCACCCAGAGGTTGGGCATGGCCTGCGGCCCGTACGTGAGGGTGGGCCACAGCCCGGTGAACAGCAGGCCGGCGACGGCGAGCACGGGGACGGGCAGCAGCCGGCGCCACACCCACAGCGCGAGCAGCAGGGCGGCCGCCGCCAGCAGCGCCAGGTACACCCGCAGGGCGAGGACGGAGGGCGTGACGGCGGCGACCGGGGCGACGAGCCAGCTGATGCCGCGGGCGCGCGGGGCGCTGAAGAAGGCGGCGGGGGTGTCCGGGGCGACCTGGCTGACGTACACGGTCTCGTCCCAGCCGAGGCCGGTGCCGGGCACGGCCAGGACCAGCTGGGCGAGGGCGTAGACGGCGGCGACGGGCGCCAGCCGGGCCAGGTCGCGGCGGCGTGCCGCCGGGTCCTCCGCGGACGGCGGGCGCGGGGCGCGCCCCGCCGGGGGCGCGGTGAGGGAGTCGCGGGCCATGGGCGGACCTCGGTGACCTCGGGGGAGACGCGGGCAGGTGCGCACCACGCTGCCCCGTGCGCCCCCGCCCCGCCACGCGAACACCGTCACCCGGCCCAACGCCCCGGGGCCGCCCCAACGCCTTGGTTCAGGAGAGTGCCGGGCTCTGCCCGGACCCGCGCCTCAAACGCCGGCGGGGCTGGATTCTGGTGCCGGCGGGGCTGGATTCTGCCGCTCCCGGCTGCGAACGGCCCCGCTGTGAGGGGCTGGATTCTGAGGTCAGGCGGGGTTCTGGCTCTGCAGGGCCACGGACAGCTCGGCCGCCGCGTTCTGCAGGATCGGCACGATCGACGCGGTCAGGTCCTCGGTGACGCGCCCGGCCGGGCCCGAGATGGAGATCGCGGCGGCGGTCGGCGAATTCGGCACCGACACGGCCAGGCAGCGGACTCCTATCTCCTGCTCGTTGTCGTCGACCGCGTAGCCCAGCTTGCGGACCTGCTCCAGGGCCTCCAGGAAGCCCTCGGGGGTGGTGATGGTCTTCTCGGTCGCGGCCGGCATGCCGGTGCGCGCGAGCAGGGCCCGTACCTCGTCGGCCGGGGTGTGGGCGAGCAGGGCCTTGCCGACGCCGGTGGAGTGCGGCAGCACCCGGCGGCCCACCTCCGTGAACATGCGCATGGAGTGCTTGGAGGGCACCTGGGCGACGTAGACGATCTCGTCCCCGTCGAGCAGGGCCATGTTGGCGGTCTCGCCGGTCTCCTCGACGAGCCGGGCGAGGTACGGCCGCGCCCAGGTGCCCAGCAGGCGGGACGCGGACTCGCCGAGGCGGATCAGGCGGGGGCCGAGGGCGTACCGCCGGTTGGGCTGCTGCCGGACGTAGCCGCACGCGACGAGCGTCCGCATGAGACGGTGGATCGTCGGGAGCGGCAGGCCGCTGGCGGTGGACAGCTCGCTGAGGCCGACCTCGCCACCCGCGTCGGCCATGCGTTCGAGCAGATCGAAGGCGCGCTCCAGGGACTGGACGCCACCGCTGCCGGCGGTGGGCTTGGCGGAAGCGGCGTCGGTGGTGCTGGCGCTGGACGTCGGCACGGCGCGGTCCTTTCGGTGCAGGCGGGCAAGGAAGCAGCCTACCGGTCGGACGGCATCGGCCCCAGGGTCGGGGCGGTGCCGTCGCCGCCGGTCAGGGCGGGTCCGTCCGGGTGGCGGAGGTGTCCGGGAAGTTACCGGTCCGGCCTGCCCGGGCGATAGCTGCATTCTGGATGGCGAAATCCTCATTCCATGCTGTGGAAACATCCAACTGTGGCCCCGGGGTGTCGGTGCACCGTCCGGACGCTCTTGACTGGGCCCCGGATCGGCATGAAGACTCCGTCAACAGAACGTTGAATTTCGCTCTGTGGAAGTAGATGGGGAGGTTCCGGCGTGTCCGACGACGTGGAACTGGTATTGCGCTCGACTCGCGTCATCACCCCCGAGGGGACGCGCGCCGCCGCGGTCGCCGTCGCCGCCGGGAAGATCCTCGCCGTCCTGCCGTACGACGCCGAGGCCCCGGCCGGCGCCCGCGTCGAGGACTTCGGCGACGACGTCCTGCTCCCCGGCCTGGTCGACACCCACGTCCACGTGAACGACCCGGGCCGCACCGAGTGGGAGGGCTTCTGGACGGCCACCCGCGCCGCCGCGGCCGGCGGCATCACCACGATCCTCGACATGCCGCTGAACTCGCTGCCGCCGACCACCACGGTCGACCACCTGCGCACCAAGCAGGCCGTGGCCCGCGAGAAGGCCCACGTGGACGTCGGCTTCTGGGGCGGCGCCCTGCCCGACAACGTCAAGGACCTGCACCCGCTGCACGACGCCGGCGTCTTCGGCTTCAAATGCTTCCTCTCCCCGTCCGGCGTCGACGAGTTCCCGCACCTCGACCAGGACCGGCTGGCCGCCTCCCTCGCCGAGATCAGCGGCTTCGGCGGGCTGATGATCGTCCACGCCGAGGACCCCCACCACCTCGACTCCGCGCCCGTCGTACCCGGCCCGAAGTACGCCGACTTCCTCGCCTCCCGCCCGCGCGACGCCGAGAACACGGCGATCGGGAACCTGATCGCCCAGGCCCGCCGGCTGAACGCCCGCGTCCACGTCCTGCACCTGTCCTCCGCCGACGCGCTCCCGCTGATCGCCGCCGCCAAGGCCGAGGGCGTGGCGGTCACCGTCGAGTCCTGCCCGCACTACCTGACCCTGACGGCCGAGGAAGTGCCCGACGGCGCCAGCGAGTTCAAGTGCTGCCCGCCCATCCGCGAGGCCGCCAACCAGGACCTGCTGTGGGACGCCCTCGCCGACGGCACCATCGACTGCATCGTCTCCGACCACTCGCCCTCCACCGCGGACCTCAAGACCGCCGACTTCTCCACCGCCTGGGGCGGCATCTCCTCCCTCCAGCTGGGCCTGCCCGCCATCTGGACCGAGGCCCGCAGGCGCGGCCGCACCCTCGAAGACGTGGTCCGCTGGATGTCCGCCGCCCCCGCCCGCCTCGCGGGCCTGGACCGCAAGGGCGCCATCGAGGCCGGCCGCGACGCCGACTTCGCGGTCCTGGCCCCCGAAGAAACGTTCACCGTGGACCCGGCCCAGCTCCACCACCGCAACCAGGTCACGGCGTACGCGGGCAGGACCCTGTACGGCGTCGTGAAGTCCACCTGGCTGCGCGGGCGGCAGATCGCCGACCACGGCACCCCGTCCGAGCCCACCGGCCTCCTCCTCGAAAGGCAGAACTGACCGTGGCAGCGATCCCTTCCTTCACCGGCAACGCGAACCCGTACGGGGGCGGCGACCCGTACGCCGACTACCGCACGGCCGAGTTCCCGTTCACCCGGTACGCGAACCTCGCCGCCCGCGAGCTGGGCGCCGGTGTCATCGCCGCCAACGACGAGTTCTTCGCCCAGCGCGAGAACCTGCTGGTCTCCGAGGCCGCCCACTTCGACCCCGAGGACTTCGGGCACAAGGGCAAGGTCATGGACGGCTGGGAGACCCGCCGCCGCCGCGGCGTCTCCGCCGAGCAGCCCTGGCCCACCGCCGAGGACCACGACTGGGCCCTCGTACGCCTCGGCGCGCCCGGCGTGATCCGCGGCATCGTCGTCGACACCGCCCACTTCCGCGGCAACATGCCGCAGGCCGTCTCCGTCGAGGGCACCGACTGGGAGGGCGCGCTCGCCCCCACCCCCGGGGAACTCCTCGGCGACGACGTCAAGTGGACCACCCTCGTCCCGCGCACCCCGGTCGGCGGCCACGCCGCCAACGGCTTCGAGGTGAACGCCGAACAACGCTTCACGCACCTGCGCGTCAACCAGCACCCGGACGGCGGCATCGCCCGCCTCCGCGTCTTCGGCGAGGTCCTCCCGGACCCGGAGTGGCTCCGGGCCCTCGGCTCCTTCGACGTCGTGGCCCTGGAGAACGGCGGCGCCGTCGAGGACGCGTCCAACCGCTTCTACTCCCCGCCGGCCAACACCATCAACCCGGGCCGCTCCCGCAAGATGGACGACGGCTGGGAGACCGCCCGCCGCCGCGACAACGGCAACGACTGGATCCGCTACCGGCTCGTCGCCGAGTCGGAGATCCGTGCCGTCGAGATCGACACCGCCTGCCTCAAGGGCAACTCGGCCGGCTGGGCCTCCCTGTCGGTCCGGACGGGCGAGGACGGCGAGTGGCGGGAATTCCTCCCCCGCACCCGCCTGCAGCCCGACACCAACCACCGCTTCGTGCTGGACACCCCGGCGGTCGGCACCCACGTCCGCATCGACATCTACCCGGACGGCGGCTTCTCCCGCCTGCGCCTGTACGGCTCCCTGACGGAAACCGGCACCACCGCCCTCACCACCCGCCACCAGGAACTCGGCGGCTGATCCGGGGAGCGGGGCGGCCGACGCCGACCCGCGTAAGACTCACAGCGCTGCCCCTTCTCGCCTTCGGGCGGGAGGGGGTGCTTTCGCGCGTCCGGAGTCAGGCCGCCGCTACCCTGGCTGTGCGCTCACCGTGGCCCGACACCCGGTGGGCGCCCCGCAGTTCAGGCCGCGCGGCTACGATCCCGGCATGGCTCTCTATGAGATCACCTACGCGATCGTCCCGGCCGGTCTCGGCCCGGATGACTACGAACCCAGCGACTTAGAACGGCGCACCGAGAGCGTAGAGCTACCCGACCCGGTACCGGGCGGGATCCTGCCGAACGGGCTCCTCATCACGTACGGGTCGCCGATCCCGCAGGTGCGCGAGGCGCTCACGCCCCGGATCCCGGCCGGCGCCCGGCCGGTCGTACTGCGTATGGAGCTCATGCCCGGCTGAGGCGCCGCTCCGCGTCCTCCATCCGGGCCCGGTAGTGGGCGTGGTCCCGCGGGTACCCGGTCAACTCCGGTAGGGCCTCCCGGAACCCGGCCGCGGCGGCTGCCCAGTCCTGGCATGCGGCCGCCGCTGATGCGGCCTCCAGGCGGGCCCTCGTCGGGTCGAGCCAGTACAGCCAGCCCGGCCGGTCCGCCTCGTCGGGCACCCGCGCGGCCAGCCGTACGGCCTCGTCGGACAGGCGCAGGGCGCGGTCCCGGTCGCCGAGTGCGGCCGCGGCCATCGCCTCTTGGTGCGCGGCCGCGGCCGCCGCCGCCGGCGACGGCTGGCCCGTGCGGCCAGCCTGCGCAGTGCGCTCGGCCCTCCGCGGGTCGCCGTGCTGCAACGCGTAGTAGGACCGGACGCGATGCACCCAGCTCGTCATGTCCTGGTGGCTGCCGTCCATCGCCCAGCCGAGGGCCAGGTCGAGCCAGGCGAGCGCGGCGCCGGTCCGGCCTTCGCTGTGCGCGACCCACGAGAGCCAGTGCGCGTGCTCGGCGGCGAGGAGCATCAGCCGGTCCGCGGCCTTGCCGCTGGTGCCGGGGATCAGCCGGGTGACGGAATCGAGTTGGGAGCGAACGACGGGCCACAGGTCCCGGCCACCGATCTCGTCCTCGGCGCGCCGGTGCTGGGCGAGTACTCGGCCGATCCAGTCCGCGGTGCGCAGGTCCGTGCGGCCGGTGGCGTGCCCGTGGGCGATCCGCTCCCGCAGCTCTGCCGGTGGCCCCCAGCCGTCAGGGTCGGGGGCGGAGGGCAGGCCTCTGAGTTCGGGTGGCACGGATAATCCTTCGGTCAGGCGAGCGATCACGTCCGCCGAGGTGACCCGTCGGCGCCCGGATTCGATCGCGGAGATATGAGGCTGCGGCAGCCCTATGACGGCCTCCAGCCCACGCTGAGAGATGCCGGCGGCGCGCCGGTACTCGCGGAGGATTTGTGCCCAGTCCTGACGTGCCCATGCCGCGCGTAACCGCGGTTGGGTCCAGAGTTCCCGACCACTCATGGCCCGCACGATACGCCTGTCCGATACAGGGCGTGTATCGGATGTAGACGCAGGGTCAGGGAGTCTCGGGCCACCACCCGCTGACGATGGTAGGGAGCACCGGCATGAGCATGCCGCAGGATCACGTGGAAGCGGCCGCCCTGATCGCCCGGGCGATCGCCCCGTACGGGGAACGCCCCGGCCCGGAGGGCGTCGCGGCGCTCACCGACGACCTGATCACCTGCGGGCAGAAGCTCCACGACGCCCTCTCCGGGACACCTTCGCGGCTGCGCCCCGCCGGGGCGTTCGAGGCCCTCGCCGAATGGGAGTACTTCACGGCGGTCGGCCCCCTGGGGTCCGGCCCCCACGCGGACTGGAACCACGCCCGCGGCCTCGCCAGGATCATCCGGCAGCTGATGCGCGCGCTGGAGCACGCGGCCGAGGCGAGCGCGTCGTGACCCGGCGCGTCCTCGAAGTCCTGTACGTCGTCGTCCTGCTCGCGATCCTCGGCCTGCTCGTCGCCGGCATCGCGCGCCTCTGAGCCCCGGCCTCACCCCTTCGCCCCCGGCCGGGGCTACTCGCGTACCAGGTGCGAGAGGGGGACGCCGATTGCGTCGGCGATGGGACGGGGAGGCCCTGCAGCGGCACACCGCCGTCGCGGCCGTCAGCGAGCGGCTCGACGCGTACCGCACCACCACGGCCAGCAGCCAGGAGGAGAAGTCGACCACCCCGGCACCAGCACGGACGCGGTGATCCGCGCCCACGGACCGGGCCGGGTCCCCGCCCTGCTCGCCCTGCCCACCAACGACCGTGGCCGCCGGCTCCACTCCAGGCTGGGCTTCGAGTACGCCGGCCCGTACCGCAACACCCCCGACGGCCCGGTGTTCGACCTGCTCCTGCTCCGTGTCGGACCGGTCGCCCGACTATGCCGCGTGGCCGCCGTCCACGGAGAACTCGGCGCCGGTCACGTACGCGGCCTGCTCGCCCGCCAGGAACGCGACCACCGCCGCGACCTCCTCGGGCCGGCCGAACCGCCCCAGCGCCGTCATGTCGGCCTGTGCCTCGGCCATCGGGCCGTCGGCCGGGTTCATGTCGGTGTCCACCGGCCCGGGCTCCACGAGGTTCGCCGTGATGCCGCGCCCGCCGAGCTCGCGGGCCAGCGCCCGGTTCAGGCCGGACAGCGCCGCCTTGCTCATCGTGTACAGGGTGCCGCCCGGGCCCGGGACCCGGCGGGCCATGCAGCTGCCGATGGTGATGATCCGGCCGCCCTCGCCCATCCGGTCGGCCGCGGCCTGCGCGGCCAGGAAGACCCCGCGCACGTTGACCGCGAGCACCCGGTCCACCTCGGCCAGGGTCAGCGCGTTCAGCGGGCCGAGCACCCCGATGCCCGCGTTGTTGACCAGGACGTCGAGCCGGCCGAGGGTGTCGGCGGCCCACTCGACGGCGCCCGCCGCCTCGCCCGCGTCCCCGGCATCGGCGCGTACGGCGTACCCCCGGCGCCCGAGCGCCTCGATCCGCCGCACCACCTCGGCCGCCCCCTGTTCGTTCCCGGCGTAGGTGATCGCGACGTCCGCGCCCTCCTCGGCCAGCCGCAGCGCGATCGCCGCGCCGATGCCCCGGCTGCCGCCCGTGACCACAGCGGTCCTGCCGTTCATGGCCCCTCCTCGTTGTTGGTTGCCTGTTCAACGAGTCCTATGGAACCGGGGCGTCGAGGCCGGCGCTGGCGGGAATCCGACCTCGCGTTCCGGGAGCGGCCGGGGCACCCTCAGGAGGCCGGCCAGACCGTCATGTCCGCGGTGAGGAAGCCGGGTACCCGCGGCACCGCCGCCGTCGACTTCACCTGCACCACGAGCAGCGCGATGTCCCCCGAGGAGTGCTTCACGCAGATCTCGCTGCCGGCCGCCACCGTGGTCAGCGACAGCGTGCGGGAGCTCGCGGCGCCGAGGAGGAAGCGACACTTCTCCAGATCGGCCCCCGGCCCCAGGACGTACGGGACCAGCACGCTCGTGTCGCTCTCCAACTCGCACGCACTGAGATCGCTGCAACTGAAGCGGATGTCGCCCTTGGTGTTCTCCTGCCGCGTCGGCGCCTTGAGATTCAGCGACGTCTTGTCGTCCAGCCACTGAAAGGTGTGCACGGTCGGCTTCGGCGGCCCGGACTTGTTCGCCTGGGGCTGCGACGACCCCGACGTCGTGCCGTCCGCGGCGGTGCTTCCGCTGCCCTTGGCGGGGCCCGCCGTCGTTCCGGGCGCGCCGGACGACGGGCCGCCTGATGCCGAGGCGCGCGGCTTCGCACCGTCCGGTGCCGCCCCGGCCGAGGACCGGCCGCGGGACCCGTCCAGGGCGTTCGAGATCGTCCAGGTCCCCGCGCCCAGCGCCACCGCGCTGACCACGGCCACGCCCGCGATCAGCGCCCTGCGCCGGCGGCGGGCCTTTTCCTCCTCCGGCCCGGCCGGTGCCGCCGTCACCTGCGGCGGCGCCCAGGGCGAGGGCGGGGCCGACAGCGTACGGACCGGGGTGGGGTCCGCCACCGGAGCCGGGACCTCCACCTCCGGGCCCGTGACCTCCCGCCACACGGCCGGGCCGGCGCCCTCGTCCGCGTCCGTGCCCAGCAGCTTCCGGCACCACTCCACGATCTCCGCCGGGGTGGCCCGGTCCGCCGGATCGGCGGCCAGACAGCGGCCGATCAGCGGCTGCAGCGCCTCCGGCAGCTCCTCCAGGTCAGGCGCCTCGTTCACGATCCGGTACAGCACGCTCAGCGAGGGGCCGTCCCCGTACAGCGGCCGCCCCAGGGCCGCGAACGCCGCCGTCTGCCCCAGCGCGAACACATCGGTGGCCGCCGTCACCTCGTCCCCGGACGCCTGCTCGGGGGCCATGTAGGTCGGCGTGCCGATGGCCGCGCCGGTGGTCGTGTGCCGGGTGACGCCCGAGGCCAGCGAGATGCCGAAGTCGATCACACGCGGCCCGTCGCCGGCCAGCAGCACGTTCGACGGCTTCATGTCGCGGTGCACGATCCCCGCGTCGTGGATGACCTGCAGTGCCTCCGCCACGCCGGCCACCAGCCAGAGCACGGCCGGCACCGGCAGCGGCCCGCGCCGGGCGACGGCCTCGGCGAGCGAGGGCCCGGGCACGTACAGCGTGGCCAGCCAGGGCGGCGTGCCCTCGGCGTCGGCGTCGATCAGTTCGGCGGTGTACGCGCCCCGCACCCGACGCGCCGCCTCCACCTCCCGGTGGAAACGCCGACGGAAGGCGGAGTCCCCGGCCAGCTCCGGCCGCACCACCTTGATCGCCACCGGGCGGCCGCCCTGGGTGTGCGACAGGTAGACCCGACCCATGCCGCCCGCGCCCAGCCGGGCCGCGAGCCGGTAGCCGGCCACCACCTGCGGATCGTCCGCTTCGAGCGGCTGGAACACCTCGGCCGCGCTCTTCATGGGTCATCTCCCCCTGCAGTCTGCCGATCAACAGATGAGTTGATCAACGAGAGAGCTTAAGCGGCGGGCGGCGGCGGGAATCCGACGGGAGTCCGTGCGCGCCGCGGCGATGAGTCCAGGGCGGAGCGGGAGTCTGAACCGGTGCAACGGCGGCAGCCGCAACCGACCGAGATCCAGGAGCGCAGAGCCATGGGCAAGCTGACCCTCACCACCTTCCTCACCCTCGACGGCGTGATGCAGGCCCCCGGCGGGCCGGACGAGGACCGCAGGGGCGGCTTCGCGTGCGGCGGCTGGGTGGTGCCCTTCTTCGACGACGCCACGGGCGAGTTCATCGACGAGAACTTCGACCGGGCCGGGGCGTTCCTGCTCGGGCGCCGTACGTACGAGATCTTCGCCGCGTACTGGCCGCAGAAGACCGACCCGGAGGACAAGATCGCGAGCCGGCTGAACAACCTGCCGAAGTACGTGGCCTCGACCACCCTCAAGGACCCGGAGTGGGCCGGGACCACCGTCATCGACGGGGAGGAGATGCAGAGCGACATCGTGCGCGTCAAGGACGCCCTGGGGGAGGGCCGGGAGCTCCAGGTCCACGGCAGCGGGCTGCTCGCCCAGTGGCTGCTGGCGCGGGACCTGGTGGACGAGATGCACCTGATGGTGTTCCCCGTCTACCTGGGCGGCGGACAGCGGCTGTTCCCGACCGGCGGGCTGCCGACGGCCTGCGAGCTGGCCTTCTCGCGCACGACTCCGAACGGCATCGCCATCCACTCCTACCGGCCGAAGGGCCGCGCCACCTTCGGCAGCTTCGCGTGACAGCGTGACAGCGTGACAGCGCGACGGGGGAGGGGAGGAGGGGGATGAGGGAGAGGGGAGGGGGGAAGCGGCAGGGGCGGGAAGCCCGTCCCTCCGGAATGCCATCGACCGGGAAGATCGGGCTCCGGTACGGTGGGGCCGCCCCCGTGCGAGCCGCCGAAGTCTCCACCCGCCACCAGCCGTTGGAGACGCGCCCCGGTGACCTCGTCCCCCCTCCTCGACCGCCCCGCCGCCGCTGCCGCCCCCGCCGGCCGTGCCGCCCGTCTCGCCCGTCTCGCGGACCTGCCCGTGCTGGCCGTCGCCGTGGTGTGGGGCGGCAGTTACCTCGCCGCGAAGAACATCACCGCCGCCGACACCGTGATCGCCGTGCTCGTGCTGCGGTTCGCCCTCGTCCTGCCCGTGCTCGTCGTCGCCGGATGGCGTCGGCTGCGCACCCTCGCCGGCCGCCAGTTGCGCGGCGCGGGCCTGCTGGGCCTCGTCCTCGGCGGGATCTTCGTCCTGGAGACGTACGGCGTCGTCCACACCTCGGCCACCAACGCCGGGCTGATCATCAGCCTCACCATGATCTTCACCCCGCTTGCCGAGGCCGCCCTCCGGCGCCGCGCCCCGTCCGGGGCGTTCCTCGCCGCCGCGGGCCTGTCCGTCGCCGGGGTCGTGCTGCTCACGCAGGGGGCCGGGTTCACCGCGCCCGGCCTCGGCGACCTGCTGATCCTCGGGGCGGCCCTCGCCCGAACCGTGAACGTGCTGCTCACGGCCCGGATGGCGGCGGTGCGGGACGCCGACTCGCTGTCCCTGACCACCGTCCAGCTCGGCTCCGCCGTCCTGGTCTTCGCGGTCCTGGCCGCCGTGCCCGGCACCGGCGCCACGCCCTGGGCGGCGGCCGCCGCCTTCGGCCCCGCCGAATGGGCCGGACTCGCCTTCCTCTCCGTCTGCTGCACCCTGTTCGCGTTCTTCGTGCAGATGTGGGCCGTACGCCGTACCTCGCCCTCCCGCGTGAGCCTGCTGCTGGGCACCGAGCCGCTGTGGGCGGCCGTCGCCGGGATCGCGCTCGGCGGCGAGCACCTCGGCCCGGCCGGCCTCGCGGGCGCCGCCCTGATCCTGGCCGGCACCGCCTGGGGCCGCCGCGCCGCCGGGCCCGCGGCCTGAAGCGGCCGCCGCAGGGCCCGCGGCCGCCTGCACCGGCTTCCGCCGGGCCCGCGGAGTGGCCGGAAAGCGCCGGGCCAGGGGATCAACTGCCGCCGTAGGGTGGCCACATGCCTCAACCGGACATCAGCGGGAACTCCCCGGACTTCCAGGCCGATCCGTACTCCTTCTACGCCGGGCTGCGGGCCGCCGGCCCCGTCCATCCCGTCGGGGTCTCGGCGTCCGCGTACGAGCCCGGCTGGATCGTCGTCGGCCACGAGGAGGCCCGGCAGGCCCTGAACCACCCGGACCTGTCGAAGGACTGGAGCAGCAGCCTGCCGGACGTGGCCCGCACCGCGGCCAACCTCAACATGCTGGAGTCCGACCCGCCCCGGCACACCCGGCTGCGCCGCCTGGTCGCCCGCGAGTTCACCGCCCGCCGCGTCGAGGCGCTGCGCCCCCGCGTCCAGCAGGTCACCGACGAGCTGATCGACGCGATGGCCGCCCGCCCGCAGCGCACCGCCGACCTCGTCGAGGCGGTCGCCTTCCCGCTGCCCATGACGGTGATCTGCGAGCTGCTCGGCGTCCCCGACCTGGACCGGGCCCGCTTCTCCTACTGGTCCAAGGAGGTCGTCGCCCCCTCCGGCGACACCCCCGCCACCCGGGCCCACAGCGAGCTGAGCCTGTACCTCGCCGAGCTCGTCGCGAGCAAGGCCAAGGAGCCTGGGGAGGACCTGCTCAGCGCCCTGATCCGGACCCGGGACGAGGACGGCGACTCGCTCTCCCCGGACGAGCTGATCGGCATGGCCTTCCTGCTGCTGATCGCCGGCCACGAGACCACCGTCCACCTCGTCGCCAACGGCGTCCGCGCCCTGCTCGCCCACCCCGCCCAGCTCGCCGACCTGCGCGCCGACTGGGACGGCCTCCTCGACGGGGCGGTCGAGGAGATGCTCCGCTACGACGGCCCCGTCCAGAACGCCACCTTCCGCTACGCCCGCCGGGACGTGGAGCTCGGCGGCACCACCATCCCGGCCGGGGCCACCGTCCTCGTCTCGCTGGCCGCCGCCGACCGCGACCCGGGCCGCTTCCCCGACCCCGACGCCTTCGACATCCGGCGCGCCCCGCAGGGCCACCTCGCCTTCGGCCACGGCCTGCACTTCTGCCTCGGCGCCCCGCTGGCCCGGATGGAGGGCCGCATCGCCATCCGCGGCCTGCTGGAACGCCTCCCCGGCCTGGCCGAGGACCCCGACGCCGGTCCGCCGGCCTGGATCGGCGGCAGCCTGATGCGGGGCGTGACCCGGCTGCCGGTGCGCTGGTAGCCGCAGCCCATGCCCGCACAGGTCCGGCCGCCACGGGTCCGGCCGTCCCAGGTCCGGCGTTCACGGATCCGGCGTTCACGGATCCGGCCGCCACGGGTCCGGCGTTCACGGGTCCGGCCGCCCCGGGTCCGGCCGCCCCGGGTCCGGTGTTCACAGGTCCGGCAGCTCCGCCATGGCCACCCGGCGCCGCTCCCGCCGCGACAGCTCGCAGGCCTCCGCCACCCGCAGCGCGGCCAGCGCCTCCCGGCCGTCGCAGGGGTTGGGCCCCTCGCCGCGGACCAGCCGGACGAACGCCGCGAGCTCGGCCTCGTACGCCGGGGCGAACCGCTCCAGGAAGCCCGTCCACGGCTTGGGGGCCGGGGGCGGGCCGTGCGGCTCGGTCGAGGCGATCGGCGTACGGTCGTCCAGCCCGGAGGAGACCTGGTCGAGGTCCCCGGCCAGCTCCATCCGCACGTCGTACCCGGCCCCGTTGCACCGCGTGCCCGTACAGGTCACCAGGGTGGAGTCGTCCAGCGTCAGCAGGGCCGCCGCCGTGTCCACGTCGCCCACCTCGCGGAACCGCGGCGGGCCCGCGTCCGAGGCGGTCGCGTACACCTCCGCCACCTCCCGGCCGGTCACCCAGCGGACCATGTCGAAGTCGTGCACCAGGCAGTCCCGGTACAGGCCCCCGGACGTGGCCAGGTAGGCGGCGGGCGGCGGCGACGGATCGGCGGTCATCGTCCGTACGGTGTGCAGCCGGCCCAGCGCCCCGGAGCGCACCAGCTCCCGCGCGGTCCGGTAGCCGGCGTCGAAGCGGCGCATGAAGCCCAGCTGGAGCACCCCGTCCGCGGCGGCCACCTCGCGGAGCACCGCCAGGGTCCGGGCCAGGTCGGCGGCCAGCGGCTTCTCGCAGAAGACGGGCAGCCCGCCGCGGACGGCCCGCAGCACCAGCTCGGCGTGTGCGTCGGTGGAGCAGGCCACGACGACGGCGTCCACGCCCCAGGCGAAGACCTGGTCCACGGAGGGCGCGGCCGTGGCTCCCAGCCGGTCGGCGAGCCGTGCGGCACGCGCGGGATCGGCGTCGGCGAGCAGCAGCGAGCCGGCGTCCGGGTGGCGGGCGAGTGCCGCCGCATGGAAGGAGCCGATCCGCCCTGTTCCGATCAGCCCGATGCGCATGCACTCAACCTGGACCGCCGGGCGGAGGCTGTCAATCCGCATGACGGCGGCCGGAGGGTGCGGGGACGCCGGGAAGCCCCCGATGACCTCACATGCGCCACTGTGGCGGATACTGGGCGGCTGAAACCGGAATGACCGCTTTGATATCGACGGACGCAGAAGAGCAGCGCGCAGCGGAACAGAGCGCGGACGAGCACGGCACGAGGGAAGGGCACGCAGACGTGGCCAGGACAGGGACAGGGGTACGCGTCGTGGGCGCCGTGCTCGCGGCGGTACTGGGGGCCTCCCTCGTGGGCTGCAGCAGCACGGGCGGCAAACGCGCCGAGGAGCGGGCGAAGGCCGCCGCGGCGGGCCGGCCGGCCGTGTCCACGCCCCGCTGGACCTTCGCGATGATCACCCACGCGGGCGACGGCGACACCTTCTGGGACATCGTCCAGAAGGGCGCCAAGGAGGCCGCCGCCAAGGACAACATCAACTTCGTCTACGCCCACGACGACCAGGCGCAGCAGCAGGCCCAGTTCGTGCAGAACGCCATCGACCAGAAGGCCGACGGCATCATCGTGAGCCTCGCCAAGCCCGAGGCCCTCAAGGACGTGATCGGCAAGGCCGTCAAGGCCGGCATCCCGGTGATCACCGTCAACTCCGGCTCCGCGCAGTCCGCGGAGTACGGCGCCCTGACCCACATCGGCCAGGACGAGCAGGTCGCCGGCGAGGCCGTCGGCACCGAGCTGACCAAGCGCGGCCGCACCAAGGCCGTCTGCGTCCTGCACGAGCAGGGCAACGTCGGCCACGAGCAGCGCTGCGCCGGAGCGAAGAAGACCTTCGGCGGCACCATGGAGAACCTGTACGTCGAGGGCACCAACATGCCCTCCGTCCAGGCCGCCGTCCAGGCGAAGCTCCAGGCAGACCCGTCCGTCGACGCGATCCTCACCCTCGGCGCGCCCTTCGCGCCGACCGCCGTCAAGGCCAAGCAGGCCGCGGGCAGCAAGGCGGAGGTGGACACCTTCGACCTGAACGAGTCCGTCGCCCGCGACCTCAAGTCCGGGGCCCTCGGCTTCGCCGTCGACCAGCAGCCCTACCTCCAGGGCTACGAGGCCGTCGACCTGCTCTGGCTCTACCGCTACAACGCGGACGTGCTCGGCGGCGGCCGCCCGGTGCTCACCGGACCGCAGATCGTGACCGGCGCCGAAGCCGCCAAGCTGGAGGAGTACATCAAGCGGGGCAGCCGATGACCGCGCTCGCGCCCACCCCGGCCCCCGGCCCGGCGCCGGCCCCGGGCGGCTCCGGCGACGAGCGGCTCGCGCCCTCCTCCCTGCTGCGCCGCCTGCTCGGCCGCCCCGAGCTGGGCGCGGTCGTCGGCGCCGTCGCCGTCTTCGTCTTCTTCTCCTTCGCCGCCCCCAGCTTCCTGCAGGCCTCCAGCCTCAGCACGATCCTGTACGCGGCCTCCACCATCGGGATCATGGCGGTCCCGGTGGCGCTGCTGATGATCGGCGGCGAGTTCGACCTCTCCGCCGGCGTCATGGTCACCACCGCGGCCCTGGTCAGCTCGATGTTCAGCTACCAGATGACCGCCAACGTGTGGGTCGGCGTCGCGGTGTCCCTGCTGGTCACCCTCGCCATCGGCTTCTTCAACGGGTTCATGCTGACCCGGACGAAGCTGCCGAGCTTCATCATCACGCTCGGCACCTTCCTGATGCTGACCGGCCTCAACCTCGGCTTCACCAAGCTGATCAGCGGCACCGTCTCCACCAAGGGCATCTCCGACATGGAGGGCTTCCCCTCCGCCCGCGCGCTCTTCGCCTCCCAGTGGACCGTCGGCGAGGTCACCCTCAAGGTCACCATCCTGTGGTGGATCGCCCTGGTCGCCGTCGCCACCTGGATCCTGCTGCGCACCCGGGCCGGGAACTGGATCTTCGCGGTCGGCGGGTCGTCGGACGCGGCCCGCGCCGTCGGCGTCCCCGTCGTGAAGACCCGGATCGGCCTCTACATGGGCGTCGCCCTGTGCGCCTGGATCTCCGGGCAGCACATCCTCTTCTCGTACGACGTCGTCCAGTCCGGCGAGGGCGTCGGCAACGAGCTCCTGTACATCATCGCGGCCGTCATCGGCGGCTGCCTGCTGACCGGCGGCTACGGCTCCGCGATCGGCGCGGCCGTCGGCGCCTTCATCTTCGGCATGACCAGCAACGGCATCGTGTACGCCCAGTGGAACCCGGACTGGTTCAAGTTCTTCCTGGGCGCGATGCTGCTGCTGGCCGTGCTGCTCAACGCATGGGTCCGCAAGCGGGCGGAGGCACGGGCATGAGCACGCCACACACGAACACCGGCACCCCGACCGGCACCCCGACGGGCACGCCCCTCGTGAAGCTGACCGGCGTCAGCAAGCACTACGGCACCATCCGCGCCCTCCGGGACGTCTCCCTGGAGGTCTCCGCCGGCGAGATCACCTGCGTCCTCGGCGACAACGGCGCCGGCAAGTCCACCCTCATCAAGATCATCGCGGGGCTGCACCGGCACGACGCGGGCACCTTCGAGATCGAGGGCGAGGAGACCGTCCTCGCCAACCCGCGCGCCGCCCTCGACCTCGGCATCGCCACCGTCTACCAGGACCTCGCCGTCGTCCCGCTCATGCCCGTCTGGCGGAACTTCTTCCTCGGCTCCGAGCCCACCCGGGGCCGCGGCCCCTTCCGCCGCCTCGACGTGGACCTCATGCGCGAGACCACCCGCGCCGAGCTGCTGCGCATGGGCATCGACCTGCGCGACGTCGACCAGCCGATCGGCACCCTGTCCGGCGGCGAACGGCAGTGCGTGGCCATCGCCCGCGCCGTCCACTTCGGCGCGAAGGTCCTCGTACTCGACGAGCCCACCGCCGCCCTCGGCGTCAAGCAGTCCGGGGTGGTCCTCAAGTACGTGGCGGCCGCCCGCGACGCCGGCCTCGGCGTGGTCCTCATCACCCACAACCCGCACCACGCCCACCTGGTCGGCGACCGCTTCGTCCTGCTCAAGCGCGGTGCCATGGCAGGCAGCCACACCCGCGACTCGATCACCCTCGACGAACTCACCCGGCAGATGGCCGGCGGCTCCGAGCTGGACGAGCTGAGCCACGAGCTGGAGCGAGTGGCAGAATCGGACCGGCACCCCGCATCCGGCACCGCCGCAGACGGCGCCACTGCAGACGGCGCCACCGCATCCGACGCCGCCGCGGACGGCACCGCACACGGCACCGGCACCACCGCACCCTGAGGGACGACACGACTCGATGAGCACGTACCGGGACTTCACGCTCTCCCACCGGGGGTCGGCGCGGGGCACCGTCCTGCGGACCATCGGGACCCGTGAGCGCCGGTCGCACCTGACCGCCCCGCGCGTCCCCACCGTCGGCATCGACATCGGCGGCACCAAGGTCATGGCCGGTGTCGTCGACGCCGACGGCGTGATCCTGGAGAAGATCCGCACCGAGACCCCCGACAAGTCCAAGAGCCCCAAGGTCGTCGAGGACACCATCGTCGAGCTCGTCCTCGACCTGTCCGACCGGCACGACGTCCACGCCGTGGGCATCGGGGCGGCCGGCTGGGTCGACGCCGACCGCTCCCGCGTCCTCTTCGCCCCCCACCTGGCCTGGCGCGACGAACCGCTGCGCGACGCCCTGCAGTCCCGCCTCGTCGTCCCCGTCATGGTCGACAACGACGCCAACACCGCCGCCTGGGCGGAATGGCGCTTCGGCGCCGGCCGCGGCGAGGACCACCTCGTCATGATCACCCTCGGCACCGGCATCGGCGGCGCCATCCTGGAGGGCGGCCAGGTCAAGCGGGGCCGGTACGGCGTCGCCGGCGAGTTCGGCCACATGCAGGTCGTCCCCGGCGGCCACCGCTGCCCCTGCGGCAACCGCGGCTGCTGGGAGCAGTACAGCTCCGGCAACGCCCTGGTGCGCGAGGCCCGCGAGCTGGCCGCCGCCGACTCCCCGGTCGCCCACAACATCATCGCCCGCGTCGGCGGCAACATCCCCGAGATCACCGGGCCGCTGATCACCGAGCTCGCCCGCGAGGGCGACGCCATGTGCGTCGAGCTGCTCCAGGACATCGGCCAGTGGCTCGGGGTGGGCATCGCCAACCTCGCCGCCGCCCTCGACCCCTCCTGCTTCGTCATCGGCGGCGGCGTCAGCGCCGCCGACGACCTGCTGATCGGCCCCGCCCGGGACGCCTTCCGACGCCACCTCACCGGCCGCGGCTACCGGCCCGAGGCCCGCATCACCAAGGCCGAGCTCGGGCCCGACGCCGGCATGGTCGGCGCCGCCGACCTCGCCCGGCTCGTCGCCCGCCGCTTCCGCCGCGCCACGCGCCGCCGCGTCGAGCGGTACGAGCGCTACGCACAGCTCGGCCGGCGCGCCACCCCCCGCCCCGAGGACCAGGAAAAGCAGTGACACCCCCCACCCTGCCCCGCCAGGCTCCCGCCCCCGACGAGGCCGCGGTACCGGCCGCGCCGACCCCGGCCGAGGACCGCAGGCACGTCGTCCGCCGCCGCTGGATCACGGCCATCATCATCCTGCTGCTGATCGGCGTGCCCGCCGGCTACCTCGCCGTGTCCGCCCAGCAGAGCCGCGCCAGCGGCCGCGACAAGGCCGCCAAGGTCGGCGCGACCAAGGTGCGCCCCGGCTGGCCCTCCCGGGTGCAGCGCAGCATCTACGACGTCCCCATCCCGCTCAAGGCCTGGCGGGTGGGCTTCCTGGAGACCAACAACTGGCACACCAGCCGGCTGTACGTGCAGTTCGCCGTCACCCCGGCCGAGCTGGACGCCTTCCTCGCGAGCCTCGGCACCAGCCGCTCCGCGCTGACCCCCGAGGTCTCCATCTCCGCGCACGACGCCGCCGTCGCCGGCTGGAGCTGGGGCCCCGGCAACCGCTGGTACGGGATCACCCTGGAGCAGCCCGAACCGCGCCCCACCCGCGACGTCACCGTCGACCTCACCGACCCGGCCAAGCCCCGCGTCTACGTGGTCTCCACCGCCGTCCCGTAACCGCCCGGCCCGGCGGGGGCGGGCGGCTAGCCTGGGATCATGAAGCTCACCAAGCGGCTGCACTCCTGCGTCCAGCTGGAGAAGGACGGGCGCGTGCTCGTCATCGACCCCGGCGCCTTCAGCGAGCCCGACGCGGGCCTCGGGGCCGACGCCCTGCTCGTCACCCACGAGCACCCCGACCACTTCGACGAGGGCCGCCTGCGGGCCGCCCTCGACGCCAACCCCGCCGCCGGACTGTGGACCCTGCACAGCGTCGCGGAGCGGCTGGCGCCCGCCTACCCCGGCCGCGTCCACACCGTCGGCAACGGCGACGCCTTCACCGCGGCCGGCTTCGACGTCCAGGTCCACGGCGAGCTCCACGCCGTCGTCCACCCGGACATCCCCCGCGTCACCAACGTCGGCTACCTCGTCGACGGCTCCCTCTTCCACCCCGGCGACGCGCTGACCGTCCCCGGCATGCCGGTGGAGACGCTGATGCTCCCCGTCCACGCCCCGTGGAACAAGGTCGCCGAAGTGATCGACTACGTCCGCGAGGTCAAGCCGGTCCGCGCCATCGACATCCACGACGCCTACCTCTCCGACATCGCCCGGCCCATCTACGACACGGCCCTGGGCAACCTGGGCGGAGCACCGCACAGCCGGATGGCCGCGGGGGAGACCGCCGCCCTCTGACCGCCGCTCTCGCGGCAGCGGCCGGCTGTCGGCGCCGGGCGGTAGGTTGTCTGGTATGCGTATCGCCACCTTCAACGTCAACTCGATCACCGCCCGGCTGCCGCGGCTGCTGGCCTGGCTGGAGTCCTCCGGCACCGATGTGCTCTGCGTCCAGGAGACCAAGTGCACCGCCGAGCAGTTCCCCTTCGACGAGCTGCGCGAGCTGGGGTACGAGGCGGCCGTCAACGCCACCGGCCGGTGGAACGGCGTCGCCCTGGTCTCCCGGGTCGGCCTGGAGGACGTGGTCGCGGGCCTGCCCGGCGGGCCCGACTACGAGGGCGTGCAGGAGCCCCGGGCGATCTCCGCGACCTGCGGCGGCGTCCGCCTGTGGTCGGTGTACGTGCCCAACGGCCGCGAGGTCGAGCACGACCACTACGGCTACAAGCTGGACTGGTTCCGCGCGCTGAAGGACGCCGTCGCCGAGGACGCCGCCGGCCCCCACCCCTTCGCCGTGCTCGGCGACTACAACGTGGCCCCCACCGACGAGGACGTCTACGACGTGGCGGCCTTCGCCGGCCTCACCCACGTCACCCCCGCCGAGCGGGCCGCCCTGGCGGCGCTGCGCGCCGCCGGCCTGTCGGACGTGGTGCCCCGCCCGCTCAAGTACGACCGCCCGTACACGTACTGGGACTACCGCCAGCTCTGCTTCCCCAAGAACCGCGGCATGCGCATCGACCTCGTGTACGGGAACGAGCCCTTCGCCAAGGCCGTCAAGGACGCCTACGTGGACCGCGAGGAGCGCAAGGGCAAGGGCGCCTCCGACCACGCCCCCGTCGTCGTGGACCTCGACCTCGACGCGTAACGCCGGATCCAGGCGCGCCCTGTGGCCGGCAGGGCGCCGTGGTGCCAGGCTGGACGGCATGAACATCCCCTTCCTGGACCACTGGCTCAACCGGAACGACACGGAACGGGGTGCGGGACTCGCCGCCGCCCTCACGCAGGACCCCGAAGGCGTCAGCGAGTTGTTCTCGGAGTGCGAGATGCTGCGCGTCCACGCCCGCGCAGCCGGACTCGAACTCGACGAGACCCCGGCCTCCTTGGCGGCCCTGGACCAGCTGATGCCGCGCTGGCGGCGGGACCCCGAGATCGTGCCGTGGCTCGGCAACGACGCGGGCCTCTACCTCGGCACGGTGATCATCCGGACCCGCCCGGGCGCGAGCTGGCAGGTGCGCCCGGACGGGCAGCCGGTGATCCTGCTGGCCTCCGGCCGGGAGCTGAACGTGGTGGAGTCCGGGGTGTCCTGGGCGATGACCGGATCCCCCGAACTCTCCCAGGCCTACGCGGAAGCCTCCGAAGGCCTCTAGACCGGAGCCCGGACGGCCGTCGGCATCGTCTTCGGGACCCACTCGCCCACCGAGGACGACGAACGGGGCATCGCCACGGCCGGCATCACACCCGCCCCGAGGACCGGCGTGTTGACGGGTGACGTGCACTCCCCGCCCCGATGGTCGATCCTGGCCCCGGCACACCGACAAAGAGGGGGCAGGGCAGACATGGCCGTCGAACCGCTGATCGAGCTGCGCAACGTGAACAAGCACTATGGGCAGCTGCACGTCCTGAAGGACATCAACCTCACCGTCGGCCGCGGGGAGGTGGTGGTGGTCATCGGCCCGTCCGGCTCCGGGAAATCCACCCTGTGCCGGACCATCAACCGGCTGGAGACCGTCGAGTCGGGCACGATCACCCTCGACGGCCGGCCGCTGCCCGCCGAGGGCAAGGACCTGGCCGCGCTCCGCGCCGAGGTGGGGATGGTCTTCCAGGCCTTCAACCTCTTCGCGCACAAGACCGTCCTCGCCAACGTCTCGCTCGCGCAGGTCAAGGTCAGGAAGCGCGGCAGGGCGGAGGCCGACCGGCGCTCCCGGGAGCTGCTGGAGCGCGTCGGCCTCGCCGACCAGGCCGCGAAGTTCCCCGCCCAGCTCTCGGGCGGCCAGCAGCAGCGGGTGGCCATCGCCCGCGCCCTGGCCATGGACCCCAAGGCGCTCCTCTTCGACGAGCCGACCTCCGCCCTCGACCCGGAGATGATCAACGAGGTGCTGGAGGTCATGCGGCAGCTGGCGGCGGAGGGGATGACCATGGTCGTGGTCACCCACGAGATGGGCTTCGCCCGCTCCGCCGCCAACCGCGTCGTCTTCATGGCCGACGGCACGATCGTCGAGGACCGCTCACCGGAGGAGTTCTTCACCGCCCCCGCGAGCGACCGCGCCAGGGACTTCCTCTCCAAGATCCTCAAGCACTGAGGTCAGCGCAGGGGGACCGCCACGTACGACGGGTCGGTGGCGGGGGAGGTGAAGGTGAGCTGGGCGCCGAAGGGGTTGTACTCCGCGTAGAGGGGGTCGACGGTGTCGATGACCAGGGCCAGCCGGTGGCCGGCCGGCACGTCGTACGCCGTCGCGAACAGGTCCAGGTCCACACCGAAGGCGCGGCCCGGGGTCTTGCCGTGGAAGGTGTACGGGGCGTGGGTGACCAGCTTGCCGACGCCGAGCGGGCCCACGTCGTAGAGGTACGCGACGAAGGTGCCGTCGGACTTGGTGGGCGTGACGGTGGTGTGCAGGCGCGCCGTGCCGCGGACGCGCTTGTCGCTGCCGTACCGCTCCGACTGCCAGACGGCGGAGAACGTGCGCGGCAGCAGCGGGACGGAGGCCATCGGCGGGATCTTGGCGAACTGGTCCAGGGCGCTGGAGAGGAGGACGACGCCGCCGTCGGCCCCGGTGTTGACGCCGGTGAACAGGTGCTCGGTGTCGTTCAGGGCGAGCTTCTCGGTGGCGGCCGCGCCGACCGACTTCCAGTCGGCGTAGCCCTCGTAGCCGCCGGCGCTGCGGGTCTTGATCTGCACGGGGGCCTCGGTGTCCACCCCGTTGCGCTCGCCCTTGAGGTGGCGGTCGAACCAGCGGCGGGCGTTGGTCCAGGTGTCGTTGGGCAGGCCGAACAGGCCCGTGACCTCGGCGGTGGCGTGGTCGCCGGGGCGGAACTCCAGCCGCTTGGGGCCCGTCAGCTTCTCGAAGAAGGAGGCGTACTGGTTGGGCGGGAAGATGGTGTCGCCCCAGGCGTTGCCCAGCATGACCGCGGTGCCGTTGGCGTTGATCCGGTCGACCTGCTCCGAGGCCGAGCGCACCCGGCCCCACTCGATCATCTCCTGCTCCCGGTCCAGGCGGGAGGTCATGAAGTCGGCGAGGATCCGGTCGAGTTCGGGGCCCGGTCGGCCCGTGGCGTGGCCGACGGCGCCGAGCAGGCCGGCGGCCTGGAGGTGCTGGGTGCGGCCGGAGTAGATGGACTCGATGAGGTCGGCCCAGCCGCTGAGCGCCACCACGGTCTTGATCCGCGGATCGTGGGCGGAGGCGAGCAGGCTGATGCCCGCCCCGTACGAGACCCCGCCCACGCCGATGCGGCCGGCGTCGGCGGGGGTGCGGGCCAGCGCCCAGTCGATGACGGCGGAGACGTCGGCGATGTCGGGCGGGCCGGCCACCTCGATCTGCCCGCCGGAGAGCCAGAAGCCGCGGGAGGCGTAAGCGACCACGACGTAGCCGGAGTCGGCGAGCTTCTTCGCCTGGGCGATGTATTCGATCTGCGGCATGCCCCAGCTGCCGGGCAGCACGATCAGCGGGTACGTCCGGCCGGCCTCGGCGCCGGACGGGGTGAACACATTGCCCTTGAGGGTGATGCCGCCCGAACCCGGGATGTCGTGGAAGGTGAGCCCGGGCGAGGCCGCGGGCGCCGCGGCGGAAGGGCCGGTGGGGGAGGGGGCCGGGGCCGCCGCCCGGGCCTCCTGGGGGGTCAGGCCCAGGGCGGCCACGGTCAGGGCGGCCGCCACGGCCGCCGCGGTGGGGGTGCGGACCATCGTGGGCTCCTCGTATCCGTCTATATGTCGAAGTGACCCGACGGTAACGGGAGTTGCTTACCTCAGGTAACCCATCAGTAAGTTACGCGAGGGTAACGATTGATCGAATTCCCGGTGCGGTCGCGGCGGCCGTGGCAGCCCGGTCGGCCTCGGGCGGCCCGGGCGGCCGTGGCGGAGCGTCGTCCCCGGTCAGCCGTTCTGCGGAGCGCCGTTCAGCGCGCTCTTGGCCTTCCACTCGTCCCAGGACAGGTTCCACTCGCCGTACCCGTTGCCGAGGTCCGCCTTGCCCTTGGAGCCGCTTCCCGTCACCTCGACCACGTCGCCGACCTGGGACGAGTCGAACAGCCACTTGGCGTCGGAGTTGCTCATCCCCACACAGCCGGAACTGGCGTTGCTGCGGCCGAAGTGGGCGGAGTTCCACGGCGCGGCGTGGATGTACATGCCCGACCAGGTGACGCGCATCGAGTAGTCGACCGGCTTGTCGTAGGAGTCGCCCAGCCCGACGGTCCGGGAGTCCATCCGGATGGTGCCCTCCTTGGACATCAGCACCATCTTCCCGGACCAGGAGGCCTTCTCGCCGCCCGGCGTGCCCGCCGAGACCGGGATCGTCTTCACCGTCTGCCCGTCCTCGACCACCGACATCTTCTTGCTGTCGAGGTCGACCTGGAGCCGGCGGTCCTTGCCGATCTTGAAGTTGGTGTCGTAGTCGCGGACGAAGTAGCCGCCGCCCGGGCCGGAGTCCACACCGTTGAGGTTCATCTCGACCTTCACGTCGGTGCCGGACTTCCAGTAATCCTTCGGCCGCCAGTCCACGCGGTCGTTGCCGGCGTGGTCCTTGACCCAGCCCCAGGACCCCTCGGTGTTGTTCGACGTGGTCACCTTCAGGCGCTTCTCCACCTCGGCCTTGTTCTTCACCGGGTTGTCGAAGACCAGCGAGACGGGCTGGGCCACGCCCACCGTGCCGCCCTTGCCGGGGACGATCGTGACCTTGTTCACCTTGTCCGCGGCCGCGGTCTTGAACTGGGCGTTCGCGCTCTGGCTGTCCGTGTTCTGCGCCTCGACCTTGTAGTCCGTGCCCGGCGCCGCGTTGCGCTCCGAGGTCCAGCTCCGGCCGTCGTCGGCTATCTTCCCGGTCAGCTCGCCGCCCTTGCCGTCGGACACCTTCACCTGGGCGAACTTGCCCGCGGCGAGCGACACCTTCACCGGCTCACCGGGCTTGGCCTGGTCGCCCGTGAGGTTCACGGTGATCGCCATGGCCGCCTTGTCCTTCGTCTCCGCCTTGCCGTCGGCCTTGTCGCCGCCCCCGGAGCCGCCCGTGCAGGCGGTCAGCGCTGCGGCCATGAGTGCGGTGCCCGCCAGCATGGCGTGGCGGCGGTGTGCGAAACGGCGTGTGCGGCTCAACGAAAACCCCTCCAAAGCAACGGTCGTCCGGATTCAGAGATGCGGACAGGGCGACTCTAGGTTGCGCAATCCGCGGAAAAGATCTGACTTTCTGCTTGTGACCTGCACTGCAGCGAAACGGTCATCGTTCGGTCACAAACGCCGCGCGGATCCGTCACGGACGCCTGTGAGTCTCCTGTGCATCCCGCCCCGGACGAACAGGAAGGCCGATCCGCCGTGTGCGCACTGCTCGCGACCCCCGCCCACCACCAGCACCGGAACCCGGACCGGAACCAGGACCCGAACCCGGACCGGAACCCGGACCGGAGCCACGGCCGGACTCCCGGCCGGGGCCCCGACCGGAACCGGGAGCTGGAGTTCCGCTCCCTGCCGGCGGCCGAATACCTCACCTTCCTTTCCCGGAACCGGAATGCAAGCTTTCTGCAGTACCCGTCCTGGGCCGGGGTAAAGGACCACTGGCGCTCGGAAACGGTCGGATGGCACCACCCCGACGGGGAAATCGCCGGAGCCGCGCTCGTGCTGTACCGCCAATTCCCCGGCACCCGCAAATACTTCGCCTACCTCCCCGAGGGCCCCGTCGCCGACTGGTCCGACCCGTACCTCGACCGCTGGCTCACCCCGCTCCTGCGGCACCTGCGCGCGGCCGGAGCCTTCGCCGTGCGGATCGGGCCGTCCCCCGCCTACCGCCGCTGGGACGCCGCCGCCCTCAAGGCCGCCACCGGCCCCGGCCGACAGCTGTCCGACGTCCTGGCCACCGGGGTCGACCCGGTCGGCACCGCGCTCGCCGACCGGCTGCGCACCCGCGGCTGGCGCCGCTGCGGCGGCGAGGACGACGGCGACGCCCAGCCCCGCCACGTCTTCCGCGTCCCGCTCGCCGGCCGCTCCGTGGACGACCTGTGGTCCGGGCTCAACCAGGAGTGGCGGCGCAACGTGCGCAAGGCCGAGAAGGCCGGCGTGCGGACGGTCCTCGGGACCGCCGCCGACCTGCCCGAGTTCCACCGGCTGCTGGGCATCACCGAGCAGCGCGACGGCTTCCGGCTCGGCCGCTCCCTCGCGTACTACGAGCAGCAGTACGCGGTGCTCAACGCCGAGGCCCCGGGCCGGATGCGGCTCTACCTGGCCGTCCACGAGGGCGAGGTCCTCGCCGCCCACACCATGATCACCGCCGGCCGCCGGGTCTGGTACCAGACCGGCGCCTCCGCCGACCACCGCCGCGAGGTGCGCCCCAGCAACGCCCTGCAGTGGCGCATGCTGCGGGACGCCCACGCCCTCGGAGCGGACGAGTACGACATGCGCGGGGTACCCTCCACTCTCGACCCCGCCGAACGTTCATTCGGACTGCTGCGCTGGAAGCTCGGTACCGGCGGGCACGTCGTCGAAACGCTCGGAGAGTGGGAGATACCGTTGGACGGATACGCCAACACGGCGCTCTACAAGGCCTTCCAGGCCTACCTGGCCCGCCGGTGACGTCCGCCGCACCCGCCGCCGACCCCGCCGTGAACGCAGCCGACACGGCCAACGCCGCCGCGACCAACGCCAACGCCGCCGCGACCACCGCCGCAGCCGGCGGGGCCGGCGCCACGCCCGCCCCCGCCGCAGCCCCCAAGAGCTCGGTGCTGCGCAGCGGCGCGCTCATGGCCGCCGGCTCGATCGTCTCCCGCGCCACCGGATTCGTCCGCTCCGCCGTCGTCGTCGCCGCGCTCGGCACCGGGCTGCTCGGCGACGCCTACGCCGTCTCCAACACCGTCCCGAACATCATCTACATGCTGCTCATCGGCGGCGCCCTCAACGCCGTCTTCGTGCCCGAGCTGGTCCGCGCCGCCAAGGAGCACCAGGACGGCGGCGCCGCCTACACCGACCGGCTGCTGACCGCCTGCACGGCCGCGCTCGTCCTGCTCACCGCCGTCGCCGTGCTGGCCGCGCCGCTGATCGTGGCCGCGTACACCCCGTACACCGGCAGCCAGGCGAACACCACCGTGGCCCTGGCCCGCTACTGCCTCCCGCAGATCCTCTTCTACGGGCTGTTCACCCTGCTCGGGCAAGTGCTGAACGCCCGCGGCCGGTTCGGCGCGATGATGTGGACCCCGGTCCTCAACAACCTCGTCATCATCGGCGTCTTCGGCCTCTTCCTGTACCTCTCGCACCACGGCGCGCAGGGCCTGACCGCCGGCGAGACCCGGCTGCTGGGCCTCGGCACCACCGCCGGCATCGTCGTCCAGGCCCTCGCCCTCATCCCCTCCCTGCGCGCCGCCGGCTTCCGCTGGCGCCCCCGCTTCGACTGGCGCGGCCAGGGCCTGACCCGGCCGCTGCGCAACGCGGGCTGGCTGGTCATGCTCGTGTTCACCAACCAGATCGGCTACTGGGTCGTGACCCGCCTGTCCACCACCGCCGGCGGGCAGGCCGTGGAGGCCGGCCTCGCGGGCGGCGCCGGCTACACCGCCTACAGCAACGCCTACCAGCTGTGGATCGTCCCCCAGGGCATCATCACCGTCTCCCTCGTGACCGCCCTCATGCCCCGGATGAGCGCCGCCGCCACCGACGGCGACCTCGCCGCCGTCCGCCGCGACGTCTCGTACGCGCTGCGCTCCAGCGCCGCCCTCGTCGTCCCGGCCGCCGCGCTCTTCGCCGCCCTCGCCCCCTGGGTGATGGGCAGCGTCTTCGGGTACGGCCGCACCAGTGCCGCCGACATCGAGGCCATGGCGGGCATGCTCGCCGCGTTCGCCCCCGGCCTGATCGCCTTCTCCGGCCAGTACGTCCTCTCCCGCGGCTTCTACGCCCTCTCCGACACCCGGACCCCGTTCTTCCTCAACCTGGTCATCGCCGGGCTGAACGCCGGGCTCTCCGCCGCCGCCTACCTGCTGCTGCCCCCGCGCTGGGCCGTCACCGGCATGGCCGCCGCCTACACCGTCGCCCTCTTCGCCGGCCTCGCCGTCACCGCGTACGTCCTCGCCCGGCGTCTCGGCCCCCGCCGCAGCGGCCCCGGAGGCGGCACCGACACCGCCACCGCGCTCGGCACCCACCTGCGGCTGCTCGCCGCCTCCCTGCCGGCCGCCGCCGCCGGCTACGCGGCCGCCCGCACCGCCGACCGGGCCGGCCTCGGAGACCTCGCCGCGGCCGGCGCGGGAACCGCGGTGATCGCCCTCGTCGTCGTCCTCCTCGCCGGGCCGCTGCGCCTGACCGGGATCACCGATCTGCTCGCCTCCCTGCGGCGCCGCACCGGCCGCTAGCGGGGAGCACCGCCCACCACCACCCTTGGACACGACCGGATGCCACGCGTACTGCTGATCGAGGACGACCCCGCCGTACGGGAGGGGGTGGGCCTGGGCCTGCGCCGCCGGGGCCACGAGGTGAGCGCCGCCGACACCGGCGAGGCCGGCCTCGACCTGATGGCCGCCTTCCGCCCGGAACTGGTGCTGCTCGACCTCATGCTCCCCGGCATCAACGGGGTACAGGTCTGCCGCCGGATCCGCGAGACCAGCCAGATCCCGATCATCATGCTGACCGCCCGCGGCGACGACTTCGACATCGTCGTCGGCCTGGAGGCCGGCGCCGACGACTACATCGTCAAGCCCGCCCGCACCGAGGTCATCGAGGCCCGCATCAAGGCCGTGCTGCGCCGCCTCGGCGACACCGCGGCCGCCCGGCCGGCCGGCACCGAGTTCCACGCGGAGCTCGCCATCGACCGCGCCGGCCTGACCGTCGCCAAGAACGGCGAACGGGTCCCCCTCGCCCCCAGCGAGCTCAAACTGCTGCTGCACCTGTCCGCCTCGCCCGAGCAGGTCTTCTCCCGCCAGCAGCTGCTGGAGTACGTGTGGGAGCACAGCTATCACGCCGACGCCCGGCTCGTGGACGCCTGCGTCCGCCGGCTGCGCCACAAGATCGAGGACCCCGACGCGGCCCCCCGCTACATCCAGACCGTACGCGGCTTCGGCTACCGCTTCGGCCCCCTGTAGGCACCCGGTGGCACGCATCGCACGCATCGCGCGCACCGCACCCCTCGGGCTGCGCACCCGGCTGATCGCGGCCTTCCTGCTGGTCGCCGCGATCAGCGCGGTCACCACGGCCGCCCTCACCTACCAGCAGGCCCGCAACGCCGTCCTCAAGCAGAGCCAGGACACCGCCGTCAGCAGCCTGCGCGACCTCGTCGAGAACCGCACCCTCACCCTGCCGATGGGCCGGGAACAGCTCCAGAACCTCGCCGGCGAGCTCGGCAAGCGCGGCAAACCGCACTCCTGGACCGTCTTCGCCGAGTACGGCAGCCTGCGCGCCTCCAGCACCGGCGAAGCCACCTCCCCCCTGGTCACCGACCAGCTCCGCCGCCAGGTCGCCAAGAACCCGCACGGCGCCTTCCAGCGGGTGGCCGACGACAGCGGCACCCCGTTCCTCGCCGTCGGGATGCCCGCCGTCTTCGACCACCGGGGCGTGCGCCGGTCCACCGGCCTCGTCGTCTTCGCCACCATGCCCCTGGCCACCGAGAGCCAGACCGTCGAGGCCATGGTCGAAGCCGCCCAACAGGGCGCCGTCCCCGGCCTCGCCATCGCCGTCATCCCCGCCCTCCTCGCCGCGCGCAGCGTGCTGCGCCCCGTACGGGACATGCGCCGGGCCGCCCAGAACCTGGGCAGCGGCCGCCTCGACACCCGGATCGAGGTCCGCGGCGCCGACGAACTCGCGGGGCTCGCCCGCACCTTCAACGAGACCGCCCGCGCCCTCGAACAGTCCGTCAGCGAACTGCGGGACGCCGAGACCCGGGCCCGGCGCTTCGCCTCCGACGTCTCCCACGAACTGCGCACCCCGCTCGCCGGGATGCTCGCCGTCACCGAGGTCCTCGACGAGGACGCCGAGAGCCTCGACCCCGACACCGCCTCCGCCCTCCGCCTGGTCAGCGCCGAGACCGGCAAACTCGCCGTCCTCGTCGAGGACCTGATGGAGATCTCCCGCTTCGACGCCCGCGCCGCCGAGCTCAACCTCGACGACGTCGACGCCGCCGAGGCCGTCCGCAAGACCCTGGAGCGCCGCCACTGGGACGACGAGCGGGTGGTCGCCGACCTGCCGCAGCAGGTCCGCGCCCGGCTCGACCCGCGCCGCTTCGACGTCGTCCTCGCCAACCTCGTCGGCAACGCCCTGCGGCACGGCAGCGCCCCGGTCCGCGTCACCGTGCAGACCGAACCCCGGCCCGGCGGGCCCCGGCTGCTCATCGAGGTCGCCGACAGCGGGCCCGGCATCGCGCCCGAGGTGCTGCCGCACATCTTCGACCGGTTCTTCAAGGCCGACGCGGCCCGCACCCGCTCCGCCGGCAGCGGCCTCGGCCTCGCCATCACCCTGGAGAACGTCCGCCTGCACGGCGGGACCCTGCGCGCCGCGAACGGGCCCGCCGGGGGAGCCGTGTTCACCATCGACATGCCGCTGGAGGCCGACGCGTGAGCGGCCGTGTGACCCGGAGCGCGACCCGGAGCGCGACCCGGAGCGCGACCGGGAGCGCGACCCGGATGCGCCCGGCGGCCGCCGCGGGTCTCCCGGCTGCCCTGCTCGCCTGCGCGCTGCTCGCCGGCTGCGGGATCAAGCCCACCGGGGTCGTCGAGAGCGGCGCGCCCGCCAGGGTGAAGGTGGACACGCCCATCCAGCGGTCGCTGGTGTACTTCGTCGACCCCGACGGCCGGCTCCTGCCCTCCGCGCAGGAGCACGCCTCGGACGGGGTGTACGCCGGCCTGCTCCGGCTCCTCATGGGCCCCACCGAGGAGGAGAAGGCCGCCGGGCTGCGGACCGCGCTGCCCCGCTACGAGTTCAAAGAGGTGGCCGCCGGGATACGGGTCGTCGCCACCGGACAGGAGGTGATCGAGGCGCGGCTCCCGGTCAAGGTCGGCAGCCTGTCGGACCTCGCCCGCCGCCAGGTGGTGTGCACCGCGCTCTCCACCAGCGCCTCGCACGTCCGCGCCGTGCTGGTCGGCACCGACACCACCGTGCAGGCCGGCCGCTGCGAGACGGGCGTCGTCGGCTGACCCCTGGGCAGGGGCACGGCATCCGGGCGGGCCCGGGCCTCTTGCGGCGGGCGGCCCACGCCGCCACCGTGGGCGCATGCATGCCGCCGCCGAGCAGCCCGAAGCCGGCCTCCCCGACGTCTTCGACCCCCGCATCTACGCCGCGGGCATCCCGTACGAGAGCTACCGGCTGCTGCGCGACCGGCACCCGGTGGCCTGGCAGGACGAGCCGGAGATCCAGGGCTGGCCGGCCGGACCCGGCTTCCGGGCGGTCACCCGCCACGCCGACGTGGTCCGCGTGCTGCGCGACCACGCCACGTACTCCTCCTGGCTGGGCGCCACCCAGATCCGCGACCCCGACCCGGCCGACCTGCCCTTCCTGCGCCGCACCATGCTCAACCAGGACCCTTCCCCCGGGCCCCGCGGGCCCGGGGAGACCCCCACGGACCACGGCCGGCTGCGCCGGCTGGTCTCCCGCGCCTTCACCCCCGCCCGCGTCGACGCCTTCGCCGCCCGGGTCCGGGAACGGGCCCGTACGCTGCTGGCCGCCGCCCGCGACCGGGCCGAGGACGGCGCCGCCGACGTGGTCGCCGCCGTCACCGACGAGTACGCGCTGCTGAACCTGACCGACCTGCTCGGCATCCCGCCCGGCGACCGCGCCCTGCTGCTGGAGTGGACCGTACGGGTCATCGGCTACCAGGACCCCGAGGACGCGCCCGAACCCCTGCGCGGCCCCGACGGCACGCCCCGCAACCCCCGGTCACCGGCGCTGCTGGGCGAGATGTTCGGCTACGCACGCGAACTGGCCGCCCACAAGCGCCGCCACCCGGGCGACGACGTGATGACCTCCCTCGCCGAGGCCGGACTCGAACCGGCCGAGCTGGAGATGTTCTTCTTCCTGCTCACGGTCGCGGGCAACGACACGGTGCGCAGCGCGGCCCCCGGCGGGCTGCTCGCCCTCGCGCAGGCCCCCGGCGAGTACCGGCGGCTGGCCGCCGGGGAGGTGCCGGCCGGCCGGGCCGTGGAGGAGCTCCTGCGCGTCCACCCGCCCGTGCTCAGCTTCCGCCGGACCGCGGCCGTCGACACCGAGCTCGCCGGGCAGCCGATCCGGGCCGGGGACAAGGTGGTGGTCTTCCACGCCTCCGCCAACCACGACGAGCGCGTCTTCGCCGATCCCGGCCGCCTCGACCTCGGCCGGCACCCCAATCCGCACGTCTCCTTCGGGGACGGCCCGCACGTCTGCCTCGGCGCCCACTTCGCCCGGCTCCAGCTGCGCGTCCTCCACGAGGAGTGGCGTACGGCCATGCCCGCTCCGGAACTCGCCGGCCCGCCGCGCCGCCTGGTGTCGAACTTCATCAACGGGATCACACGGCTGCCGCTGCGGGTGTCCGGGCCGGCCCGGTGACGTCCGCCACCAGCTCGGCCACGTCCGGGCCGTAGGCGTCGGAGTTGGTCACCTTCAGCACGATGCAGAACGAGTCCCCCCGGTACTTGCGGGCCAGCTCCCGGTGGTTGCGGGCCAGGTACCGGGCGCCCGCCTGGTTGCTGATCGCCGTCTGCCCCGATATCAGGAACACCGGGCGGGTTCCCGGACCGGTCGTCAGCCGGGCCAGCAGCACGTGCTCCGCCTGGCCCTTGTCGTAGCGGTAGATCTCTGTCCCGACGTGGATCGCCAGGCGGTCCGGTTCCGGTTCCTCGAACGTGCCGATCCGCACGCCCGGCAGCATCGAGGACAGGTGGGCCACCGTCCGGGTGTTCGAGGAGGGGCCGCCCACGCAGAACTCCGTGCGCTCGCCGATGCCCTGGCGGACCTCGTCGTGGGAGACGAGCTGGAGGGTCGCGCCACAGTCCTTGATCAGGGCCGATATCTCCAGCAGCGCGAAGGCGTCGTTACGGTGTACCGACCACGCATCGGCGTCCGGCTTACGGTTGACCACGAACAGGCAGTCCGAGCCGGCGGGCAGGCCGAAGAGCGCCTGTTTGCGGCGCAGCGCGCGGCGCCACAGGAAGGTCCGAGAGAACCAGCCGAAGCCGCCGCTGACGGCGGTGGCCACCACCCCGAGCACGATGTTGCGCAGGTCGTCGTTCATGCGCGGGATGCTAGCCCGCACCCGGTCTTCCTGACGCGGGGGGTGCGGTGAAGCTACAGTGCCGACCCAGCCCTGTCGCAGGGGGCCTGACAGGCCGTCGACCGGAGGTACGCCATGCGTCGTCCCGCTCCACGCCACTTAGCGCTCGCCGCCGCCCTCACCGGGGCGCTCGTCTCCACCGGCGCCGCGGCCCCGCCCTCGACGGCCGGTGGACCTCCGGCCAAGGTGCCCGTCGCCGTGGGCTACGGCGGGGTCGTCGCCAGCGTCGACCCCGACGCCACCGCCGTCGGCATCGCCGTCCTGCGGGCCGGCGGGAACGCGACGGACGCCGCGGTCGCCACGGCCGCCGCGCTCGGCGTCACCGAGCCGTACTCCGCCGGCATCGGCGGGGGCGGCTACTTCGTCCACTACGACGCCCGGACCCGCCGGGTGCAGACCATCGACGGCCGCGAGACCGCGCCGAAGTCGGCCACCGCCGGGCTCTTCCTGGAGAACGGGGTGCCCATCCCGTTCGCCGAGGCCCAGACCAGCGGCCTCTCGGTCGGCGTCCCCGGCACGCCCGCCACCTGGCAGAGCGCCCTGGAGGCGTGGGGAACCCGCCCGCTGTCCAAGCTGCTGGAGCCCGCCGAGAAGCTGGCCCGCGACGGGTTCAAGGTCGACGCCACCTTCCGCGCCCAGACCGAGGCGAACCAGGAGCGTTTCAAGGACTTCCCGGCCACCAGCGAGCTGTTCCTGCCGGGCGGCGCCCTGCCCGTGGTCGGCTCCACCTTCAAGAACCCGGACCTGGCGGCCACGTACGCCGAGCTCCGACGCAACGGCGCCGGAGCGCTGTACCGGTGGCCGCTCGCCGACGAGATCGTCAACACCGTCCGCAAGCCCCCCGTCGACCCGGCCGCCACGCGCACCGTCCGGCCCGGCGACCTGACCACCGGGGACCTGCGCGCGTACGGGACGAAGCGGCAGGAGCCGACCCGGATCGAGTACCGCGGGCTCGACGTCTACAGCATGGCGCCGTCCTCCTCCGGCGGCACCACCGTCGGCGAGGCGCTCAACATGCTGGAGCGCACCGACCTCGGCGCCCTCTCCGAGACGCAGTACTTCCAGCACTTCATCGAGGCCTCCCGGATCTCCTTCGCCGACCGGGGCCGGTGGGTCGGCGACCCGGCCGTCGAGCAGGTGCCCACGCGCGGGCTGCTCTCGCAGCGGTTCGCCGACGCGCGCGGCTGCCTGATCAACCCGGAACACGCCCTGACCAGCCCGCTGGCCCCCGGCGACCCGTACCACCCGAAGCCCTGCGACGCCCCCGGCCGGCCCGCGCCGACCACCTACGAGGGCGAGAACACCACGCACCTGACGGTCGCCGACCGCTGGGGCAACGTCGTCTCGTACACCCTGACCATCGAGTCCACCGGCGGCAGCGCGATCACCGTTCCCGGCCGCGGCTTCCTCCTCAACAACGAGCTGACCGACTTCTCCTTCGCCCCGGCCGCGCCCGGGGTACCGGACCCGAACCTGCCCGGCCCGGGCAAGCGGCCGCGCTCGTCCATGTCCCCGACCATCGTGCTGGACCACGGCCGGCCGGTCCTCGCCGTGGGCTCGCCGGGCGGCGCCACCATCATCACCACCGTCCTGCAGGTCCTCACCGAGCACCTGGACCGGGGCATGCCGCTGGTCGAGGCCATCGCCGCACCGCGCGCCAGCCAGCGCAACCAGCCCACCACCGAGCTGGAACCCGCCCTGTGGAACAGCCCGCTGCGCGGCCAACTGGAGAAACTGGGCCAGGCGTTCCGGCTGAACCAGGAGATCGGCGCCGCCACCGGCGTCCAGCGGCTCCCGGACGGGCGCTGGCTCGCGGCCGCCGAGAAGACCCGGCGGGGCGGCGGCTCGGCGATGGCCGTCCACCCGCACGGCAAGCCGTAAGCGCTCCGCGGGAGGTGCAGTGTGGGGCCGGCGGCCGCCTGCGGGCCCGTTGTGGCCGGTCGCGCAGTTCCCCGCGCCCTTTCGGGGGCGCTGCCGAACCGCAGCCGACTTCGCCACGGCCGCTCAGCACGATCAGGGTGCGGTGAGGACCCTCGGGCCGTCAGCGGTGATCACAGCGCCGTGAGGATCCTCGGGCCGTCGGCGGTGATCGCGACCGTGTGCTCCGCGTGCGCGGCACGGCTGCCGTCGACGGTCCGCAGGGTCCAGCCGTCCCCGTCGCAGCGGTAGTCGTCCCTGCCGCCGGCCGTCACCATCGGCTCGATCGCCAGGACCATGCCCGGGCGCAGCTTCATGCCGCGCCCGGGCCGGCCCTCGTTGGGCACGCCCGGGTCCTCGTGCATGCTGCGGCCGATGCCGTGGCCGCCGAAGTCCTCCGGTATGCCGTATCCGGCGGCACGGCATACCGTGCCGACCGCGTGCGCGATGTCGCCGATGCGGTTGCCGGGCACAGCGGCGGCCATACCGGCCGCCAGGGCCGCCTCGGCCGTCTCGATCAGCCGCAGGTCGGCGGGGCGGGGACGGCCGACGGTGAAGCTGACCGCCGCGTCCCCCACCCAGCCGCCGAGCCGGGCCCCGCAGTCGATGCTGACCAGGTCGCCGTCGCGCAGCCGGTGGTCGCCCGGGATGCCGTGCACGATCGCGTCGTTGACGGACGCGCAGATCACCCCCGGGAAGGGGACCGGCGCGAAATGCGGCCGGTAGCCGAGGAAGGGCGAAGCCGCGCCCGCCCCGGCGAGGACGTCGCGCGCCACCCGGTCCAGCTCCAGCAGGGACACCCCCACGCGCGCCGCGTCCCGTACGGCCGCCAGGGCCTGGGCGACGACCCGGCCCGCGGCGCGCATCTCGTCGATCGACTGTTCCGTCTTGATCTCCACCATGCCAATAACTATACCGGTAAATCTATACCGGTAAAGCAATACCGGGATGATTGTTGGGCCGGCCGGTACGATGGGCCCATGGTCCGAACCCCCCTGACCCCCGAAGAGCGCGAGCGCGGCGAGCGCCTCGGCACACTGCTGCGCGAGGCCCGCGGCGGGCGCAGCATGGTCGAGGTCGCGGCATCCGCCGGGCTCTCCCCCGAGACCCTCCGCAAGATCGAGACGGGCCGGGCGCCCACCCCGGCCTTCTTCACCGTGGCCGCCCTGGCCGAGGCGCTCGGCCTCTCCCTGGACGACGTCGTCCGCCACTGCGCGCTCCTCCCCGCCTGACCCGTTCCGGTGCCCGCGGGCCGTCGTTCGGGCGGCCCCGCGGGCCGAACGGCGCAATCGGCGGGGCCCGCGGCCGGGCTCGGGGCAACGTGAAGGGGTGTCAGCCAGCAACGCAGCCGAACGGCTCGGACTCGGACTCCTCGGCGCCCTCCTGGCGGGCGGCCTCCTGCTCGCCGTCTGCACCGTCCCCGACGGCCGGGCGGACGGCGCGCGCCGCCACCCGGCCGCACCGTCCGCCGCCCCCGCCGGGAGGGCCATGGCGAGATGACCCGATCGGGGCGGCGCATTCGGGTGAATGGCCGCCCCCAACCCGGGATGAAGCGTTTCGGCAGGTCAGCGCCCTCCTAGGCTGCACGGCATGCGCAACCGCACCACCCCGGCCGGCATCGCCGCCGCCGCTGCCTTCCTGCTCCTGTCCGCCGTCGGCCCGGCCGACGCAGATCCCGTGCCCGGCCGGCTGTCCTACGCGTACGCCGATGCCGACGGGCATCCGGCCGCGGACACCCTCCGGGCCCCGGAGAGCGGGGTGTGCATCGACCTGCCGGACCTCCGCGACGCCCCGGCCGTACACCTGCACAACGACAGTCCCGCCAGGGTCACGCTCTTCGGCACCCGCGGCTGCCTCGGCCACCCCCTCGCCACGATGCACCCCGGCGCCCGCTCCGCGGTGCACACCTTCTCGGTCTGGCTGGAACTCCCCCGTTAGGGAGGGGTGGCGTAGCCTCGGGGGATGACCCTTGAAGAGCTCGGGCGGGCGAAGTACGTCAGCCTCACCACCTTCCGGAAGGACGGCACGCCCGTCGCGACGCCCGTGTGGGCCGTGGCCGACGGCGGCGAGCTGTACGTCTGGACGCGGTCCGACTCGTGGAAGGTCAAGCGGATCCGGAACAACGGGCGGGTCACCCTCTCCCCGTGCGACGTCCGCGGACGGGTCGCGCCCGGCGCACCGGCGATCGAGGGGCAGGCGCGGCTGCTGGACGAGGCCGGGCTGAAGCGGGTGCGGCGGCTGATGTCGCGGAAGTACACGTGGCAGTTCTGGTCGGTGGACGTGCCCGGCGCGCTCGTCCGGTTCGGGCGCCGCCCGCACACGGGGATCGCCGTCAAGGTTTGAGATTCCCGTAGCCCGCCCGTAACAACGGTGGGTTCCAATGCGGGCATGGAGACCGCGGCTACGCTGGTGATCACGCAACTCTCGGGCTACTTACGCGGGTTGACGCAGAGACTGGACCCGGGGGCCGGGTGGTACGGGGAGTTCCTGCGCCGGGACCCCGAGGGGCTGAGGGCCTGCCTGGACGGGGCAGCGATGCCGCCGTGGGACGTGGTGGAGTCACTGCTCGACGATCTCGCCCGGGCGAGAGGCGCCGAGTTCGCGGCGCGGGAGACGCAGTACGCGGCCCGGCTCCGGGCGGAGGCCGCCGCCGTGTGGGACCGGCTCCCGGGCGGGGCCGGGGAGTTACGGGACCTGATCGCGGCCGCCGCCGGGCAGCGGGAGGCCGCGGAGGCGGCGGCGCGGAGCCTGACGGCGCGGCTCGCCGCCACGGCGGACCGGGCGGAGGCCGACGCGGTCGCCGGGGAGCTCGCCTGGCTCCGGGACGACGCGGCCCGGGCCGCATCCCGGCACGAGGACCTCACGACCCGCCTGACGGCCCTGACCGCCACCCCCGACCCGCTCCCCGGAGTGCCCCGCCAACGCACCGAAGCGCCGGCCGCTGAAGCCACGGGCCGTGCCGGGGCACCTTCCGAGCCTGCTGCCCCGACCCCGGCGTACTGCGGTCAGGGGCCCGGCGAAGCCGGAGGAAACGCAGGTCGGCCCGGGACACCCCGCGCGGCTGCCGAGCCGCCCTCGACCGCCCCGGCCGGCGATGCGCAGGGCGGGCAACCGGGGCGGGAGTCGCGCGAGGGGCCGATCGGGGACTCGGGGGAGGCCTCCGGGGGTGAGGCGCCGCGCAGGGTGCGGCGGGCCGAGGGGCGGTGGCTTCGGGGCGGCGCCGCCCGCAAGGCGGGAGGGGCGCGGTACGCCGGCTCGGCGGCCCCCCAGCCGACCCCCTTCACCCCGCCGCCCGGGCACCCGGCCGGCCCTGCCGCAGCCCCGCCGCGCGGCGCCCGCTTCGGGCACCTGGAGCCGCAGCCGCGGGACGCCCGTGCGGTGGCCGGTCCGGCGGGTGGGTGGCCGGAGTCGGCGCCGGAGGACCAGGGCTTCGGGCCGGAAGCGCCGGAGGTGCCCGGGGTGCGGGGGACGCCGGAGGTGCCCGGGGTGCGGGGGATGCCGGAGGTGCCGGGGGATCGGGGGGTGCCGGGGGTCCGCGGCACGGTGGCCGAGCTGATCACGCTGCGGGCCCGGGGGCGCAGCGGCGAGGCGCACGCGCTGCTGTGCGAGGCCGCGGCCTGGCCGCCCGGGCTGCTGCCGGACCTCGCCGCCGAGCTGGCCCGGGCCGGGCTGGCCGCCGACTGGGCCACGCTGCTGTGGGAGGCGGCCTCGCTCCCGCCCGAGCGGCTCGCCGCAGCGGCCGCGGCCCTCGGCGCGGCGGGCCGGCACGCCGACTGCGAGGCGCTGCTGCGCCAGGGCGTGTCCCGCCCCGCCGCAGAGATCGCCGAGGCGGCCCTGGCGCTGGCGGAGGCGGGCCGCCCCGGCGAGGGCGATGCGCTGCTCGGGGCCTTCGTCCGGGTCCGCACTCCCGAGGAGGCGGCCCGCCTCGCCCGCCGGGACCCGCAGTGGTTCGTCCCGCGCCTGCTCAGGGCCGCGGAGGCCGTTTCCGCCGGGCGTCACCGCGACCTCGTACACGCGCTGCGGGTCGGGAAACTCCTCGCTTTCTGAACCCCGAACCCCCGGGAGCGATCGAAAGCGATCGGCTTTCGATCCAATCCGACCGACTGCGCCATCCGGGCAAGGCGGTCTTGCCCCGCGGTGTGACGAGGCCTACGTTCTAGTCCCTACGCACACCATCTACGTGCGTAGAAGTCGGCGTTCCCGTCGCGAGGAGCAGCTCATGGCCCAAGTCGTCCGCGCCGCACTCGTCCAGGCCACCTGGACCGGAGACACCGAGTCGATGATCGCCAAACACGAGGAGCACGCCCGCAGAGCGGCCGCCGAGGGCGCGCGGATCATCGGCTTCCAGGAGGTGTTCAACGCCCCCTACTTCTGCCAGGTCCAGGAGCCCGAGCACTACCGCTGGGCGGAGCCGGTCCCCGACGGGCCGACCGTCCGCCGGATGCAGGACCTCGCCCGCGAGACCGGCATGGTGATCGTCGTGCCGGTCTTCGAGATCGAGGACTCCGGCTTCCACTACAACACCGCCGCCGTCATCGACGCCGACGGCAGCTACCTCGGCAAGTACCGCAAGCACCACATCCCGCAGGTCAAGGGCTTCTGGGAGAAGTACTACTTCCGCCCCGGCAACCTCGGCTGGCCCGTCTTCGACACCGCCGTCGGCAAGGTCGGCGTCTACATCTGCTACGACCGCCACTTCCCCGAGGGCTGGCGGGCCCTGGGCCTGGCCGGCGCCCAGCTGGTCTACAACCCGTCCGCCACCCACCGCGGCCTGTCCGCCCACCTGTGGCAGCTGGAGCAGCCCGCCGCGGCCGTCGCCAACGAGTACTTCGTCGCCGCCATCAACCGGGTCGGCCGGGAGGAGTACGGCGACAACGACTTCTACGGCACCAGCTACTTCGTCGACCCGCGCGGGCAGTTCGTCGGCGAGACGGCCGGCGACAAGGAGGAGGAACTCCTCGTCCGCGACCTCGACTTCGGCCTCATCGAAGAGGTCCGCACCCAATGGGCGTTCTACCGCGACCGCCGCCCCGACGCCTACGGAGGGCTCGTACAGCCGTGACCAACCCGATCCCCCTGCTCAGCCGCCACCGCTCCGTCCTGCCCGACTGGCTCGCGCTCTACTACGACCGCCCCATCGAACTCACCCACGGCGAGGGCCGCCACGTCTGGGACGCCGACGGCAACCGCTACCTCGACTTCTTCGGCGGCATCCTCACCACGATGACCGCGCACGCCCTGCCAGAGGTCACCAAGGCCGTCTCCGATCAGGCCGCGCGGATCGTCCACTCGTCCACGCTGTACCTCAACCGCCCGATGGTCGAGCTGGCCGAGCGGATCGCCGCCGTGTCCGGCATCCCCGACGCGCGGGTCTTCTTCACCACCTCCGGCACCGAGGCCAACGACACCGCCCTGCTGCTGGCGACCGCGTACCGCCGCTCCAACCAGGTCCTGGCGATGCGCAACAGCTACCACGGCCGGTCCTTCTCCACCGTCTCCGTCACCGGCAACCGCGGCTGGTCCCCGACGAGCCTCTCACCGCTGCAGACGTACTACGTCCACGGCGCGGTCCGCACCCGCGGCCCCTTCGCCGAGCTGTCCGACGAGGCGTTCACCGCGGCCGCCGTCGCCGACCTGGAGGACGTCCTCGGCCAGGCCCGCGGCTCCGTCGCCGCCCTGATCGCCGAGCCGATCCAGGGCGTCGGCGGGTTCACCTCCCCGCCCGACGGCCTGTACGCGGACTTCCGCGAGGTGCTGGACCGGCACGGCATCCTCTGGATCAGCGACGAGGTGCAGACCGGCTGGGGCCGCACCGGCGAGCACTTCTGGGGCTGGCAGGCACACGCCCGCAGCGGCCCGCCCGACATGCTCACCTTCGCCAAGGGCATCGGCAACGGCATGTCCATCGGCGGCGTCGTCGCCCGCGCCGACATCATGAACTGCCTCGACGCCAACTCCATCTCCACCTTCGGCGGCTCCCCGGTCACCATGGCCGCCGGCCTCGCCAACCTCGGCTACCTGCTGGAGCACGACCTCCAGGGCAACGCCCGCCGCGTCGGCGGCCTGCTCCTGGAACGGCTGCGCGCCATCGCCGCCACCGTGCCCGCCGTACGGGAGGTCCGCGGCCGGGGCCTGATGGCCGGGGTGGAGCTGACCCGGCCCGGCACCGACCGGGCCGACCCGGACGCGGCCGCCGCCGTCCTGGAGGCCGCCCGCGAAGGCGGACTGCTGCTCGGCAAGGGCGGCGGGCACAACACGAGCGTGCTGCGCATCGCGCCGCCGCTGTCCCTCACCGTCGCCGAGGCGGAAGAGGGCGCCGAGATCATCGAACGGGCCCTGCGCAGCATCGTGTAACCGGGAGGCGCCCCACATGTCCATCCGCACCCTGATCCGCGGCGGCCTCGTCGTCACGGCCGCCGACGAACTCCACGCCGACGTGCTCGTCGAGGACGGCCGGGTCACCGCCCTCGCGGCGCACGGCTCCGACACCGCCGAGGGCTGGACCGCGAGCGCCGGCCGCGTCCTCGACGCGACCGGGAAGTACGTCATCCCCGGCGGGGTCGACGCCCACACCCACATGGAGCTGCCCTTCGGCGGCACCTTCGCCTCGGACACCTTCGAGACCGGGACCCGGGCCGCCGCCTGGGGCGGCACCACCACCATCGTCGACTTCGCCGTGCAGAGCCGCGGCCGCGCCCTGCGCGAGGGGCTCGACGCCTGGTACGACAAGGCCGACGGCAAGTGCGCCGTCGACTACGGCTTCCACATGATCCTCTCGGACGTCAACGAGCACACCCTGAAGGAGATGGACCTCCTCGTCGACGAGGGCATCACCTCCTTCAAGCTCTTCATGGCCTACCCGGGGGTCTTCTACAGCGACGACGGGCAGATCCTGCGCGCCATGCAGCGGGCCTCCGGCAACGGCGGGCTGATCATGATGCACGCCGAGAACGGAACCGCGATCGACGTGCTCGTCGAGCAGGCCCTCGCCCGCGGGGAGACCGACCCCCGCCACCACGGCGAGGTCCGCAAGGCCCTCCTGGAGGCCGAGGCCACGCACCGGGCGATCCGGCTGGCCCAGGTCGCGGGCTCCCCGCTGTACGTCGTCCACGTCTCGGCGGAGGAGGCGGTGGCCGAGCTGGCGGCCGCCCGCGACCAGGGCCTGCCGGTGTTCGGGGAGACCTGCCCGCAATACCTCTTCCTGTCCACCGACAACCTCGCGGAGCCGGACTTCGAGGGCGCCAAGTACGTCTGCTCGACCCCGCTGCGGCCGCGCGAGCACCAGGCCGCCCTGTGGCGGGGCCTGCGCACCGACGACCTCCAGGTGGTCTCCACCGACCACTGCCCCTTCTGCTTCAAGGGGCAGAAGGAGCTGGGCCGCGGCGACTTCTCGAAGATCCCGAACGGCCTCCCCGGCGTGGAGAACCGCATGGACCTCCTCCACCAAGCGGTCCTGGACGGGCACATCACCCGCCGCCGCTGGATCGAGATCGCCTGCGCGACCCCGGCCCGGATGTTCGGCCTCTACCCGCAGAAGGGCACCATCGCCCCCGGCTCGGACGCCGACATCGTCCTCTACGACCCGCACGCCGAGCAGGTCATCTCCGCGCAGACGCACCACATGAACGTGGACTACTCGGCGTACGAGGGCAAGCGGGTCACCGGCCGCGTCGACACCGTGCTCTCCCGCGGCGAACTCGTCATCGACCGGCGCGAGTTCACCGGGCGCGCCGGCCACGGGGCCTTCGTGCCCCGCTCCACCAGCCAGTACCTGTAAGCCGTACCCCCGCACGCAAGGAGCCGCCCATGGACTTCGGCCTCGTCCTGCAGACCGACCCGCCCGCCTCCCAGGTCGTCAGCCTCATGCGCCGGGCCGAACGCAACGGCTTCCGCTACGGCTGGACCTTCGACTCGGCCGTGCTGTGGCAGGAGCCCTTCGTCATCTACAGCCAGATCCTGGCCAACACGACGAAGCTGACCGTCGGCCCGATGGTCACCAACCCCGGCACCCGCACCTGGGAGGTCACCGCCTCCACCTTCGCCACCCTCAACGACATGTACGGCAACCGCACGGTGTGCGGGATCGGCCGCGGCGACTCGGCGATGCGGGTCGCCGGGCGCAAGCCCAACACCCTGGCCCGGCTCGGCGAGGCGATCGGCGTCATCCGGGACCTCGCCGAGGGCCGGGAGGCCGAGGTCGACGGCCAGCCGGTGCGGATCCCGTGGGTGAAGGAGGGCCGGCTCCCCGTCTGGATGGCCGCGTACGGGCCGAAGGCCCTGGCCCTCGCCGGACAGAAGGCGGACGGGTTCATCCTCCAGCTGGCCGACCCCTTCCTCACCGAGTGGATGGTGCACGCGGTCCGCACCGCCGCCGAGGAGGCCGGCCGCGACCCGGACGCCATCACCATCTGCGTGGCGGCGCCCGCGTACGTGAGCGAGGACCTGGCCCACGCCCGCGAGCAGTGCCGCTGGTTCGGCGGCATGGTCGGCAACCACGTCGCCGACCTGGTCGGCCGGTACGGCGAGCACTCGGGCATGGTGCCCGACGCCCTCACCGACTACATCAAGGCCCGCGAGGGCTACGACTACAGCCACCACGGGCGCGCCGACAACCCCGACACCGCCTTCGTCCCCGACGAGATCGTCGACCGCTTCTGCCTCCTCGGCCCGGCCGAGGCGCACATCGAGAAGCTGCGGGCCCTGCGCGCCCTGGGCGTCGACCAGTTCGCCGTCTACGACATGCACGACGCCAAGGAGGCCACCATCGACGCGTACGGGCAGCACGTCATCCCGGTACTGCGCGACTGACTCGCCACGCACATGCACGTCCAGTAGGCAGACGGCCGTCTCCCCGCCGGGGTTTCACCCGGCGGGGAGACGGCTTTGGGTTTGGCGTCTGCGGAGTTCCGGACGGCAGCTGCGTTCGGAGCGGGACCCGGAACGTGCCAAGGACCTGCTGCGGCTGAGCCACGCGGTGGCGTAGTGGCGCGGGCACCCGCAGCCGGGGTGCAATCAACCGATCAGCGCAACAGGGCTTCCAGCCCATCGGCTGCCCTGGAGCCCGCCAGTTCCCCGCCCCGGTCCCAGGGCAGGGTCTTGCGCACCTGCTCGGGCAGGGGCCGCATCCCGGCAGACAGCGCCGCAGTGGCGGTGGCCATGTCCCGGCCGTCGAGCCGGACCAGGACGGCGAACGGGTCGCGCGTTCCACGACCGTTGCGATCTGCGCGAGGCCACGGCCGAGGCCGGTTGGCTCGAAGAGAGCGGGGCGCAGGAGGACTTGACATCAAAGTGCATGATCCTGCAACCTTTTGCCGCCCCCCTTCGTCCCCTGGACGCACCGTCAGGGGGATGTTGTTGCTTGCACAATCACTAATCTGGAGGTCGGCGCATGGCTGCCCCCGTGAAGATCAAAATCTGGTCCGACTACGTCTGCCCCTTCTGCATGCTGGCCGAAGGCCCTCTCGAAGAGGCGATCGGCGATGTCGGCGCCGACGTGGAGATCGAGTGGATGCCATTCGAGCTGCGGCCCCATCCCCAGCCCACCCTGCGGCCCGAGGACGACTACCTGCCCCGCATCTGGGAAAGGGCCGTTTACCCCATGGCCCGCCGCCTGGGGGTCGACATCAAGCTCCCCGACGTGTCCCCCCAGCCCTACACCGCCCTCGCCTTCGAGGGCTACCAGTACGCGGCCGAGCACGGCCTGGGGACCGCCTACAACGGACGGATGTTCCGCGCCTTCTTCCAGGAGAACCAGGACCTGGGACAGATCGACGTCCTCACCGCCCTGGCCGGCGAGATCGGCCTGGACGAAGCCGGGTTCCGGGCCGCGCTGGAGAACGGCACCCATCGCGCCAAGCACCAGGAGGCCCTGCGCGAGGCGGCGGCCCACCAGGTGCAGGTGGTTCCCACCTTCCTCATCGGTGACACCCGGATCGAAGGCGTCGCGAGCACCGCCCACTTGCGCAAGGCGATCCTCGACGCCCAGGCGCAGCAGGCCGAGGATGCCGCATACGGCGCCGCCTGCGGTATCGACGGGAACTGCTGAGGTGCACGGCGCCCACCCCGCCCTCACCGCCTGCCGGTTCGCCGGGATGGAGCTGCGCAACAGATTCGCCCTCGCCTCCATGACCCGGGTCTCCGCGACCGAGGACGGCCGGGCCGTGCCGGAGATGGCCGAGTACTACGAAACCTTCGCCGAGGGCGGGTTCGGACTCCTGATCACCGAAGGGACCTACACCGACACCGCCTTCAGCCAGGGCTATCTGCACCAGCCCGGTATCGCGGACGAGGCGCAGGCCGCTGCCTGGCGGCCCGTCGTCGACCGAGTCCACGCCGCCGGGGCGCGCGTCGTCCTGCAGCTGATGCATGCCGGGGCCGTGGCGCAGGCCAACCGGTTCCGCGACCGGACCGTGGGTCCCTCGGCGGTACGGCCGCTCGGTGAGCAGCTGACCAAGTACCGCGGCAGCGGCCGCTGGCCCGTACCGCTGGAGATGACCCGCCGCCAGATCGCCGAGGCCGTCCAGGCCTTCGCCGCCGCCGCGGCCCGCGCCCGCGACGCCGGCTTCGACGGCGTGGAAATCCACGCGGCCAACGGCTATCTGCTCGACCAGTTCCTCACCCCGTACACCAATCTGCGCACCGATGAATACGGAGGGGGCGCCGAGGGACGCTCCCGGCTCGTACGGGAAGTGACAGCCGAGGTCAAAGGCGCGACCGGGCCGGGCTTCACGGTCGGTGTCCGCTTCTCCCACGGGAAGGTCAACAATCCCTCGTGGCGATGGCCGGGAGGTGACGCCGAGGCGCGAGCCGTCTTCACGGCGGCTGCCGCGGCCGGGGCCGACTATCTGCATCTCGCGGGAAGGGGGCGGGACTGGTCTCCGCACGGACCGACGTTTCCCGGGCTCGCCCGGGCCGTCACCGGACTTCCGGTGATCGCCAATGGCGGGCTGCACCAGGACGCGGTGGCACGGCGCATCCTGGACGAGCGGCACGCCGACGTCCTGGCGATCGGCAGGGCCGCGCTGGCCAACCCCGACCTGCCGCGCAGAGTCGCCGCGGGCACGGTCCGGACGCCCTTCGATCCCCGGCTGATCGAACCGCTGGCGACATTGGCCAACGCCCGTTCCCATGCGAACGCTTGACAGTTATTACATGCACATACAAGATTAATGCCGTAGGTTGAGATTTCTGAAGGTGGCCTCTTGTTCTGCTCATGTTTGCATGTGCAGGCAAGTTGCGGGTTCAGGTCTCAGGGCAACTCGGGAGACGAACTGCTCATGCGTACACACGACAGCGAACTGATGGACCATGTCCACGAAGCGATCCGGATCAGCCGCGAGCACGTCGCGCAGGGTGGAATCCCCTTCTCCGGCGTGATCGTGGGCAACAGCGGACGGATCTTGGGGACCGGCTTCAACCGGGTCCGCGAGGACAACGACCCGACCGCTCACGCCGAAGTGGTCGCCCTTCGGGAGGCCACCACCAAGCACGGGCTCCGCGCCGTGGCGGGAGCCACTCTGATCGCCTCCGGTGAACCCTGCGCCCTGTGCTACATGGCGGCGCTGTATGCCGGCATCGGCCATGTCGTGCACGCCGCCGACCGCCGGACCGCTGCCCGGTACGGCTTCGACTACACGAGCTCGTACTCCATCTTCGCCGAGGATCCGGAGACATGGCCCTTCCAGGTCACGGCACTGCGACTGCCCGAAGCAGAGCAGCCCTTCCAGGACTTCCTCACCATGAGCCGAGCCCGGCGATAACCCCGACGGCCCAGGGCTCCCGCCTCCCCGCATCGTCGTACGACGCCCTTCACCCCCACTCACCACCATTCACCGTACGGAAGGACCCCCCATGCACTGGCTCTACCTCGCGATCGCCGTCGTCTTCGAGGTGACGGTCGCCATCGCCGCCGGAAAGGCCGAGGGCTTCAAGAACCGCAAGTGGACCTCCATCACCCTGCTCAGCGGGGCTGCCGCGACCTTCTTCCTCAGCAGGGCGCTGCTGAAGTTCGACGTCGGCGTCGGCTACGCCCTGTGGACGTCCGTAGCCGGCGTCGGCATCACCCTCCTCGGAGCGCTGTTCTTCGGCCAGCGTCTGACCTGGAACAAGGCGATCGGCATTGTCCTCGTCATCGGCGGCGTCGTCGGCCTGCAGCTGAGCGGTTCCGCCTGAGCCCGGCGCAGACCTCCCGGCCGCGCATCCTGTGCAACCCCGCAACCACCTGACGAACATCCCCACGAGAGGACTCATCTCCCATGTCCAACGCAGCCCGGACCTCCGCCAACGCCTGGCTCATGCTCCTTCTCGCCGGAGCCTTCGAGATCGGGTACGCGCTCGCCGTCGGCGGCAGCGAGGGCTTCACCCGTCTGACCTGGTCCCTGGTCGCCGTGGTGTTCTTCCTGCTGACGCTCTACGCACTGAGCCTCGCCCTGCGCTCGATCGACGTGAGCATCGGTTATGCCGTCTGGGCGGGTATCGGCGCGGTCGGCGCCGCGGTCTTCGGCCCGCTCTTCTTTGACGAGAGCCTCACCGTGGCCAAGGGCGCCTGGCTGGCGGTCATCATCGTCGGGGTCGTCTGGCTCAAGCTCGCCGACCGCACGAAGTCCCCCGAGGCGGCTGCCGGGGCGCGGGAGACCGAGCGCCCCGCGGACAGGGCCGAAGCACTTCAGGTCTGATGCTCGCCTACCGTACGCCCCAGGCGCCTGCTGCCCCTCCGTACAAGGGTGGTAGGCGCCTGCGGCGTACCCCCCTCACTTCGCGGTTCTGCCGCCGTCCACCGCGAGGGCGGCTCCCGTGGTGAAGGACGAGGCGTCCGAGCAGAGCCAGGCGGCGGCGCGGGCGATCTCGGTCGGATCGGCGAGGCGCCGCTGGATCGCCTTGGCGCCGAAGCCGGAGCGCACGGCGGGGCCGACCGAGAGGACGCCGTCCATCATTTCCGTGTCCGTGCTGCCCACCACGAGGGCGTTGACGCGGATGCCGTGCTCGCCGTACTCGGCGGCCGCCGCCCTGGTCAGGCCGATGACCGCGTGCTTCGCGGCCACGTAGGGCGCCGAGGCGGCGGTGGCGCGTACGCCCGCGACGCTCGAGGTGTTGACCACCGAGCCGGCACCGGCCTCCAGCATGACGGGAATCTGGGCGCGCAGACAGTTCCACACGCCGCGCAGATTGACGTCCAGGGTGCGGTCGAAGACGTCCTCGGGGAGTTCGTGCAGTACGGTTCCGGCGCTGGCGTAACCGGCGTTGTTGAACCCGCAGTCGAGCCCGCCGAACCGGCTGACCGCCGTGGCGACGGCGCGTTCCATGTCCGCGGGACGGGTGACGTCGCCCGGTACGGCCACGGCCCGGCCGCCGTCCTTCCTGATGCGCTCGGCGACCTCCTCGACCCGGTCGGCCCTGCGGGCCACGAGTACGACGGCGGCTCCTTCGGCGGCGAAGTGGTGGGCCGCCGCGGCGCCGATTCCGCTGGAAGCGCCGGTTATCAGCGCCACCTTGCCGGGCAGCAGCGGTCCGGTCGGTGTCACGCGCGGCTCCCCTGGCCGGTCGCGGGCCGGGAGGGGCTCCAGAACGAATCCGAGCTCATCTCCCGGTCTATTCGGTGCAGCAGGGCGTCGTCGAGCGCGTCGAGACTGCTGATCACGTGGCGCACGCCCGCCTCCCGCATGAGATCACGCTGGTGGCTGTGGACGAAGGCGGAGGGGTGGCCGACGAACGCGGTGCCGAGTTCGCGGGCCGCGTCGGCGGTCCGGGCGACGTCGTCGACGAAGAGGGCCTGGCCGGGGCGGAGCCGGAAGACGTCCTCGGTGATCTCTTTGAAGCCGGGGCGGATGTCGTTGGTGCAGACGTAGCCGGGGCCGTCGAACAGGTCGGCGTAGCTGCCGAGATGGCGGTCGAAGTGGTCCTTGCCCAGGCCGCCGTAGCAGACCGTCTGCAGGCCCGCGCGCCGCAGTCGGTGGAGCAGGTCGGGGGTGCCCGGCGTGATGGTGACCGGGTGGCGGTCCACGTAGGCGGCGCGCTCCTCGAAATAGGCGGCGAGCGCTGCTTCGCCCGTCATGCCACCGCCCACGGCGGCCGCGAGTAACCGGCCGGCGATGTGCCGCGGCTGGGAGAAGACGGACCGTTCCAGCTCGGCGGTGTACGTACCGCCTCTGCTGACGATGAAGTGGTGGATCACCGGGCTGAAGGTGTCGTTGAGCAGGACACCGTCGATGTTCAGGGCGGCCAGGCGCAGGGTGGGCATGCGGCTCCGTAGGGATCGTTTCAGACGGGCGGAGTGGGCAGGACGGCCGGGGTGAGCAGCGCGTTCAGGGCATCATCGAGGCGCCGCGGGCGGGGGTCGAGTCGGCGCGGGCGATCACGGACGGGACCGCGATGCCCGGAAGGAGCAGGTTCCACATCTGCTGGGTGCGCTCGGGAAGGTCCTTGCGGCCGCAGACGACGTTGGAATACATCTGCATCCCGGTACAGGCGGCGACCACGAACTCCGCGACCACGACCGGATCGACGCCCGGCTGCAGCTCGCCGTCGTCCCGCGCGTCCGTCAGGCACTTGGTCATGATCCCGCGGAAATTCTCGTACGGGTCGGAGTCCAGGGAGCTGCTCACGGAGGCCTGTTCGTTCGTCAGCCGTACGCCCGCCCGGAGCAGCGGGTCGCGCTGCAGCTGCCACGACCACACGAGGGTGAGGTCGATGAGCCGCTGCAGGCCGCCGGCGGCAAGCAGCGGGACGATGGTCTCCGGCTGGCTGTTCATCACCGCCTTGGCCAAGCCCTCCTTGGAACCGAAGTGGAAATAGAGAGCCCCTGCGGTCACTCCGGCACGCTTGAGGATGCGGGTGATACCGGCCCCCGCATAGCCGAACTCGTCGAAGACCTCTGCAGCTGCGTGCAGCAGCGCGCGCCGGGTCTGTTCCGCCCGCTCCTGTTTCGGTTGCGCCATGCCTCTCACCTTCTCAAAAAAGAACGCTTCTTACGATATCCGAGTCGACCACGGTCTGAGCAAGTTCGATTTGTGCAGGTTAGGCAGTCTATGACCCCTAACCTCCTTGAGGCGATCAAAAGATTTCCCACGATCGCTTGCCCTTGACTGGAGAAAACAAAAAGAACATTATGTTTGAGCCGGATACGCGGAGTGGCCGCAACTCTCTCTGTGTAGCCGTGGCGACAACGATCGATCTTGTGGGGGGGGCGGAGTTGTCTGTTTCCGTACTGGGCCTTGAGGCGCAGCCGGTCCAGCAGTGGCAGGTGCACAAACTGCAAGGGGAGGAAGTCCTGCTCAGGGCATGGGCCGAGCCGTTTCCGGGGCGCTGTGTGATCACTGCGCGCTGGCCGCAGGGCCATGTCTTCTACCGGCCGTCGCAGGGTGTGTACGACCCGATGCTGCTCGCCGAGAGTGTCCGCCAGGCGGTGCCGCTGCTGTCCCATGCCGTCTACGGCGCTCCTCGGGAGCACAAGCAGGCATGGGAGCACTTCAGTTTCGCGATCGAACCGCTGGCGTCGCTGGTGACCACCGCCGAGGAGGAGGTGCGCCTCGTGCTGTCCTGCTCGGACGTGGTCCGCCGCGGCGGCAGATTCGCGGGCATGACGATGGACATCGAAGTCCACCTGGGGGAGCGGCTGATGGGTACCGCGCTCACCCGCTTCAACAACCAGCCGGCGGCCATATACCGGCGACTGCGGGGGAGTTACGCGGACACCGGCGCCGCGCTCGCGCGCTGCCTTCCGGCGGGCCCGCCCGTGGAGCCGCACCGGGTGGACCGGCGCTCCCCGGACGACGTGGTGCTCTCACCGGCTCCGGGTGGCGGGCCGGGGCAGTGGATGCTCCGGGTGGATCCCGCGCACCCGGTGCTGTTCGACCACGCCGTCGATCACGTGCCCGGGATGCTCCTTCTCGAGGCGGCCCGCCAGGCCACCCACGCCGTCGTCGGCGGCGACGGCGCTGAGGTCGTCACCGGGATGAGGACGAACTTCGCCCGGTACGTCGAGTTCGACGCCCCCGCTGTCGTCCTGGCCGGCGAGCCGGTCCGCGACGGCACGGGCCGGCGCCGCTTGGATGTGTCGATCGAGCAGCACGGCGTCCGGGTCTTCACCTCCGAGGTGACCGTCGAGCCGCTGATCGGCCTGTAGGCCGTATCACGCGGCGCGGCGGGCGGCTCGTATCCCCTCCGAGGGGATACGAGCCGCCCGCCGACGGGTCAGGCACGCACCGGCTCCGGCATCGGCTCCGGGAGTTCCTCGTGCACGGTGACCGAGACGTGCACCGAGGCCGGGACCGCGAAGCTGGCCTCGTACCCGGGTGGTGCGAGCAGTTGCCGCACCCGCCAGCCGAGCGGCTGGCCGGTGAGATCCAGCCGCTTCATGATGGCGGACATGCCTTGTCCCGTCGCCTTGGCCATGGCCTCCTTGCGGGTCCACAGGCGGGCGAAGTCCCGGACGAGGTCGTCGTCCGCGCGGCCGCCCAGCCACTGCTGTTCCCTCGGATGGAGGAACGGCAGGTAGTCGGCGACGGATTCCGGCGTCGGCCACGACTCGATGTCGATGCCGACGGTGGCCTCGGCGACCGCGATGGCCACGTAGTCGCCGCTGTGCGACATCGAGAACTCCACCGCTTCCCGTCCCGGGTCCGGATCGCGGATGGCGGGCCTTCCGTGCGCCCCGCCGCAGCCGGGACACGGCTGCCGCAGGAAGCCGACGCTCCTGGGTGAGCAGTCGAGCGAGGACCCGAGAACACTCCGCAGCGCCCAGTGGGCGAAAACGTAGGCCTCCCGGCCGGCCGGCTGCGGTATCCCGGCCAGCCGGTGCCGTTCCTTCTCGTCGAGCCAGTCGGGCGCGGCCTCGTCGGCCGCGAGCCACGGCCCGGCCGGGGCCCGGACGATCCAGATGCCGACCGGATCGAGGACCTCCCCCGGGGGTGCGTCGGACCACTTGAGGTCGTGTGTCATGTCGATACGGCTCCTGATGCGGCGAGGACCCGGCCGGTCCCCGCCACGGGTCGGATCAGGCGGTGGCTGCGAGCAGCGGCCACGGGCCGGTCGTGGCGTACTGCTCGAGGTCCTCTTGAACGAGATAGCGTCGGAATCCCGGCACCTGGTCCGCCGGGCACAGCGCTCCGCGATACAGCACCATGCCGCGTACGCCGGTGCCGTCGTCGCGCCAGCACACCAGCGGGATGCGGTACTCCGGCGTATCGCAGGTCTCCTGCACGGCGGCTTGGTAGCCGTACGCGGACAGCAGGCTCATCGGGCCGCCTCCGGCGACGTGCCCGTGGCCACTGCCCGGGCCTCGGGGCGGACGCCGAACAGGGCGCCGTAGTCGGTGATCCGCGCGGCGGCCTCCGTCCCGCCGGCGAGGTGCAGCGCATGCCAGAAGAGCACCTGGTTCGCGGTGAGTACGGGGATGCCGAGCCGCTCCTCCAGGCCCGCGATGGTACCCACGGCGCGAATGCCGTTGCCGGCGACCAGCACCGCCTGCGGCCGCTGCGGGGCGACGGTGGACTCGACCCACTGCACCAGCGCCTCCGGCGTGATCAGTTTCTGGTTGCTGGGGAGGCCGCAGGGCCCGTGGTGGACGACGTCGAAGCCCCGCTCGCCGAAGTACGAGGCACCCATGGCGGACAGCTCGTCGTCGAACCACGGCGGATTGACGAGCGCGATCCGCTCGGCGCCCAGGGCGTTGAAGCCGGCCGCCGCCGCGTGGGTCGTGCCGGTGAGCGGGATGCCGCGGGTCCGCTCGGCGAGCCGCTCGAACAGCTTCTGCTCGCCGTCGGCGCCCAGGACGTACGCGGAGCTGGTGAACCCCAGGGCGATGGAGTCCAGCGGGGAGGCGGCGAGCAGTTCGACGGCGTCGTCGATGAAGGGCGGGTCGATGAAGGCGCGCACCGGGTCATGCGGGATCTTGGGGTCCATCTCGCCGCCCGGGCGCATCGCCCCGAAGGGGACGCGTGAGCCGTGGACGGAGACATCGCGCGGCGCCATCGCCTGAAGCTCGGACTCCGGACCGACGTCCGCGTGCGGAACGACGACGCCGATGCGGGCGACCGCGGCCCAGCCGTCCTCCTGGAACTGCGTCATGGGGTGCTTCTCCTCTTCTGCTGTTCTTCTGCTGTGTCGTTGCGGATCCGCCGCGGCGCGGCTCAGGACGCTTCGTCGGCGAGTGAGCCGCCGCTGACGGTGCCGGTGCCGTCCTCGTCCAGGAACTTCGGGTGCTTGCGGCGCATGGCGCCCATCACGAACTCGTAGGGGACGTCGTCGAAGTCGCCGTGATCGGTGAGGAATTCCATGCTCTGCCGCCCCTGTGCGTCGAAGGGGTGGTAGAGGCTGTCGGAGCGGCCGTCGAACTCCAGCGGGGTCATGCCGTACAGCCGGCACAGGAGCTTGTTGAAGACCGGGGTCACCTTCACCCAGCGGCCGGCGAGATACACGGTGGCCAGGCCGTGGAAGAAGACGTCGCCGCCGATGTACGAGCGCAGCCGGTCGGAGGCCAGGTGGTTGCGTACGTCGCTGTAGTGCAGCCGGGCGGGGATGCCGACCGCGCGGCAGCAGGCGGCGTAGAGCGCCGACTTGTGCAGGCAGAAGCCCTTGCCGCCGGCGATGATGCTGGATGCCCGCAGGCCCTGCGGCGACAGGTCGGCGCCGTAGACCTCGTAGTGGATGCCGTCGCGCACTGCGTAGTAGAGGGCGACGGCGAGGTCGACCGGGTCGGCGGCGGCACGGTCGATGTCGCCCAGGGCCTTGTCGACGAAGGCCTTGACGGTCTCGTCCTCGTAGTCGAGGAAGTCGGTGGCCGCCGTGAGGCGGGCGCGGTCGTCGGCGGTCAGCTCCTCGGACGCTGCCGGCTGCTGGGACGTGGCGTCGGCCAGGGTGTCGGTCATGCGGGTGCCTCTCGTCACAGGCCCATCAGGGCGGCGATGCAGTTGCGCTGGATTTCGTTGGTGCCGGAGTAGATGGAGCCTGCGGCGGCGTTGCGCAGTTCACGCTCGATGCCCGTGTCGGTCAGGTAGCCGCGGGCGCCGAAGATCTGGATCGCGTCCTGGGCGGTGCGCTGGTTGGCCTCGCTGACCACGATCTTGGTGGCGGCCACGTCCAGCGATGCGTCCTTGCCCTGCTCGACCTTGCGGCCGGTGTCGTACAGCCATTTGCGGGCCGTCTCCACGGCGATCTTCATGTCCGCGATCTTGTGGGCGACCGCTTGGTTCTTGCCGATGGCACTGCCGAACTGCTGCCGGGTGGTGGCGTGCTCGACCACCCGCTTCAGGCGGTGGGTCATCTCGCCGAGGTTGACGGCGAAGGAGAACAGGACCTCCCGCTTCATCACGTAGTCCATGATCAGGAAGCCGGCTCCCTCGCTGCCCAGCCGGTTGCCGACGGGCAGCCGGACATCCTTCAGCGTGACCTCGCTGATAGGGGAGGTGCGCAGCCCCATGGTCTCCAGGGGTTCGCCGACCGTCAGGCCCGGCGTGCCGCGTTCGGCGAGGAAGGTGCTCAGCCCGAAGGCGCCCGGCTTGCCGGTCCGGACATAGAGCAGGAAGAGGTCGGCGACCGGGGCGTTGGTGATGAACAGCTTGCCGCCGTTGAGTACGTACTCGTGGTCCTCGCGGACGGCAGTGGTCTGGATGTTCATCACGTCCGAGCCGTGGCCCGGCTCGGTGATCGCGTGCGCGGTGATGGCCTGCCCGGAGGTGACCTGCGGCAGGTAACGCCCGCGCAGCTCGTCGGAGCCGAACGCCTGCAGCGGGATACCCACACTGACGATCTGGGTGGACGCCGAGAAGTTCAGGCCGGCGTCCCGGCTGGTGTGGCCCAGACCCTCCAGCGCCGCCATGGTCTCGGTGAGGGTCCGGCCGGCGCCGCCGTACTCCGGCGCGAAGGGGAGGGTGAAAAGCCCGGACCGCTGCAGCGGCTTCCACTTCTCGTGCGGGAACTCGGCGGCGCGGTCCCAGCGGGTGACGTCGTCGTTCAGCTCGTCGGCGTAAGGGGCTGTGACGCCGTACGTGTCTGCGGCCTTTTCTGCTGTCATGCGTGTTCTGCCTTGCCTTTCGCGGGGCGATGGGCGGTGGACGCCGGGTGCGGGGCCGCGACGACGCGGCCCCGCACCCGGCATCGCGGGTCAGTAGCGGGAGAATCCGTCCTCGGAGAGCGAGTGCTTCTCGTCGCCACGCAGTGCCGGGCTGAAGACGGAGACGAGGAGCAGGTCCTCGTCGTCGGAGGCGATCAGGTGGTGGGCGTCGTTCTTGTCCAGGGCGTAGATGGTCCCGGGCATGATCTTGTGACGGGTACCGTCCGTGGCGACGACCTCGCCCGAGCCGCCTATGCAGTAGCAGGCCTCCAGGTGGCCGAGGTACTGCAGCCCGCTTGAGGTGCCCTGGCGGACCAGCGTCTCGCAGACGGTGAAGCCCATACCGTCGGCCTCGGTGAGCAGGCGGTGGCTGGTGCCGCTGCCCCACTCGACCGCGGGGACGTCGGAAAGAGAACGGACGATCATGGCGTGTACTCCTGTCATCACTGTGCTCTGGGCGTGTGCGTGCGCGTGTGCGCGTGCGTGTGCAGGTGGTGCGGGTTGTGCTGCGTGGGGCGTGTGCTGTGTGCGGGGAGAGAGAACGGCCTGTCAGACCCTGGTCGGAGTGGCCTGGCTCACGAAGCCCCGGATGTCCGCGAGAGTGCGGTAGACATCCGGCTCCAGCGGGATGTCGTCGACGGGGATGCTGTACGTCTCGGCGATCCAGGAGATGAGGCGGACCAGGCCGAGGCTGTTCACGACGGTGCTCTCGATGAGGTCGAAGTCGTCGGTCAGGTCCTCGGTGTCCTCACCGGCCAGGAAGTCCTGGACGATGTAGTCGCGGATCGGATCGTTGGTGCCGGTGCTCATCACGAGCCTCCGTTCAGTTGGGTGTTCTTGATCGAATTGCGGTTCGGCTTGCCCGTCGGGGTCTTCGGCAGCGGGGTGCCGCCCAGCCCCACCGAGCTGGGCACGGCGTGCCGCGGCAGGTGCTTCGCCGCGTACGCCCGCAGGGCCAGCGAGCTCAGGGAGGTGCCGTCCCGGCGCACCACTTCGGCGTGCAGCCGACTGCCGGCCTCGGGGCAGGGCAGCGCGACGACGGCGGCCTCGACGACGTCCGGATGTGCCTCGAGGACGGTCTCGACCTCCAGGGTGTTGGTACGCACACCGCGCACCTTGACCTGGAAGTCGGTACGCCCCTGAAGAAAGAAGCTGCCGTCGGCGTCGCGGTGGACGAGGTCGCCGGTTCGGTAGAACACGGCGTCGCCGCCGCGCGGGTCCGGGACGAAGGCGTGCGTGTTGCGGGACTGCTCCAGATAGCCGCGGGTCTGGAAGGGGGTGTGAACCAGCAGTTCGCCGGTGCCGGGACCCCGCAGGACCTCGGTGCCGTCGGCCCCCTCGATCAGCAGCACGGTGTCGGTGCCGTCGATCGGGGTGCCGATGGGCAGCGGATGCACGTACGCGGCCGGGTCGATGTCGTGGATGAAGCTGTCGTTGGTCTCCGTACAGCCGAAGACGTTGTGGAAGCGGGCGGCCGGACAGGCGGCGAAGGCGTCCTGCAGTCCCTGCTCGGAGACGGCCTCCCCGGTGAACACGACCGTACGGACCGCCGGGTAGCGGGCGTCGTCCGCGGCCAGGAGCCGGTGCAGCAGCGGCACCCCCTGGACCAGGGTCACTTCGTTGCTCTGTGTGATGTCACGCAGGTAGCCGGCGTCCCCGCTGGCCCCGGCGTCGGCCAGTACGACGGTGCCGCCGACCTCCAGCACCGCCCAGACGTCGAGGAGCGCCAGGTCGAAGTTGAGCGGCGAGAAGCTCAGCGACCTGGTGCCGCCGTCGAGCCCGAACTTCCCTGTGGCCCAGGCGCCGAAGCGGTCGAAGGCCTCGATGCCGATCGGGACGAGCTTGGGTACGCCGGTGGACCCGGAGGTGGTGAGGGTCAGCAGCGACTCCTCGGGGTCGGGGGCGCTGAAGCCTTCCGACAGTGCGGGGTCGGCCTCCTCCCGCGACAGGGTCACGCCGCCGCCGGGGACCGCGGCGGCGGACAGCGGGCCGTGGGCCTGGGCGATGAGCGTGGACAGGGCGGCGGCGCCCAGGCCGGGCGACGGGACCAGGGTGTTGATCCCCTGCCGCCATGCCGCCAGCAGCAGCGCGATGGTCTCCGGTGACTTGTGGGCCGGGACGCACAGGGCACGTACGGGGCCGAAGTCGGCGCCGTCGAGGTCCGCGGCGGCGTGGCGGGTCAGCCGATCGAGGTCCGCGTAGGTGACCCGTCGGCCGGCGAAGACGAGCGCCGTGCTGTCGGGCTGTTCCTGCACGTGCCGGCTGATTGCCCGCAACAGGCGAGGCGAAGGCAACGGTTCCCCCCTCGTGGAATTGGCGTGTTCTTGGCTACGAGAGAGAACCTATGGGTTCGTATTTGCATGGTCAAGCATATAAATTTCGATCGGGATGTGATCCAGGTCACTGGCTCGCACGCCGGAAAGAAGCTCAAGCATGCAAAAGACGGCGGGGGCGCCGGGTCACCCCGGGCGCCTCCCGCCGTCTGTCGTGATCGCGTCAGGCGCTGCGCAGCGCCTGCACCGCGCGAGCGAACCGGTCGTCGGCGCCCGCGGTGTTGAGGGCCGAGCTGAGGATGTCGGCGTACGTGGCGCGGGCGTCCTGGTAGCGCTTGCGACCTTCGTCCGTGATGACGGCGAAGACGCCACGCCTGTCGTCGGCGCAGCTGTCCTTGTAGGCGTAGCCGGCGCTGCCCAGTCGCCCCACCAGCCGGGTCACCGAGCTCTGGCCCAGGCCGATGCTGTCCGCGAGCTCCTGCATGCGGCATTCGCCCGCCTCGGCCTGGATGAGGACCTCCAGGGCCCGGTACTCGGACAGGCCGACTCCGTGGCGGCGCTGCAGGGTGTGCGCGAGCTGGCGCTCCACGAAGGCGTGCAGGCCGAGGACGGCCTCCCACACGGCATGATCGGAGGCGGCGCGCCGCTGCTGGTGGCTCGTCATGGAACGGCTCCCTTCTGACTGCTCTTAGGCACAAGATACATGCCCATGCAACAATCTGGAGAGCTCGGGAACAGCAAAGGTCGGCTCCATGCCGGGATGCACTTGTAGGGTCAGGCAATGGATCTGCGTTTCAGGCCCTCCAGGGTGCTGCATGCGTAGGCGGCCGAGACGAGGGTCATGTGCCGGTGCCAGCCGGGGAAGGACCGGCCCTCGAAATCGAGGAGGCCGAAGTCCTCGCCCATGCGGTGGATCGCGGCCTGCGCTCCCCGGGGCGAACGGGCCAGCTCCAGCAGTTCGGCCGGGTGGCGGTCGGTGATGTTCGTCAGCCAGATCCGGCCCGGGCGCCCGCCGCTCGCGTCCCACTCGGCCAGCAGCCGGCCTGCCCCGCGACCGGGCTCGCCGTCCGGGCGCAGCCCGCGCATCGGCGTGTCGTACGAGACGACCTGCAGGCCCGCCCCCGCCGGGTGCCGTACGCCCCGGCGCAGCAGCAGTCCCCGCGCCGACTCCCTTTCGCCTGGCGGCAGTTCCGGGTCGGCGAGGGTGGTCTGGCCCGGGATGGCGAGGACGAAGGCGTGCCCGCTGCCGTGCAGGCTCCGCGCCAGCGGCACAACGTCGCACAGGGCCGTCAGGTCGGCCACCACCGGCGCCGTCCGCCCGTTCGACCATGACGTCGCCTCCTGGACCAAGCGCAGGGCGTGGGCCCACAGCGGCTCGGCCTCCTCCGTCTCGGGGATCTTCACCCGGTCGCGCACCGCCTCGTCGCGGGTGAACCGGGGAGGCAGGAAGAGCCGCCAGTCGACCGGTACGTGTGCCCGCCCGGAGTCCAGGAACAGGCCGAATCCCAGCTGGCAGTTGACGGTGCGCCCGGACTCCGGCAGGAAGCGCCGGTGCACCCCGACCGAGTGGCTGCCGCGCTTGGGCAGTACTGCCGGCGCCAGCGTCCAGGCCCGTACCGGCAGCGACTGAGCCGCCCAGCGGGCCAGCTCGCCGCGCGCCTGGGCCCATTCCCAGGGGCTGGCGTTGACGAACTGATGGAGCGACGTCGACGCCGCCTCCGATCCGGTCACGACGGCCGCCATGCGGCGCACGGTCTTCTTCCCGCGCGTCCGCATCAGCCCCTGCAGATACACATGCCCCCAACGCTGCTGGTCAGAGCGGTGTAAATGGCCGAACAGGCGCCGGGACAGGTCGCCCGGCGGTCGGCCCGCCGCCACGTTGGGCATCTCGTGCGTCGTCGTCACTGCAGGTCCCTCCCAAGTGAGCCGTCTCCGCCCAGGCTAGCAAACGTAGAGAACGTTCGTTATATTTTCTCCGCAGAATGCGACTACTTGCCAAGGTCTAAGGAGAAGGCGCATGCAGGATCGGGCCGCCAGGACGCGCCAAGCCCTGTTGGAAGCAGCCGCCGATGAGTTCGCCGAGCGCGGCTACGAAGGCGCCTCCCTCCAGGGGGTGGTCTGGCGGGCGGCGACCTCGATCGGCTCTCTGACCTTCCACTTCGGGACCAAGACCGTCCTGGCGGAGGATGTGCGCAGGACCGGGTACGCCCGCTTCGGGCACTGCCTGCAGGACCTCGCGGACGCCGCGGACCCGTTGCGGGAGCTGCGCACCCTGATCGGCTGTCTGGCTCGGCTGGCGCGCGAGGACCCGTTCGTACGCGCCGCGCGTCGCCTGGAAGCCGACCGCCCCGAGGGCGTACCGCCGTTGGCCGAGGCCTGGCTTCCCGTGCTCCGAGGCCTGCTCGACCGGGCCGACGGCGCGCGCCGGCTCCGTCCCGGCGTGTCCCCCGAGGGCGCCGTGGCCCTGCTGGCGTACCTCGCGGAGGGCGCCATGGCCACCCACGACGCGCCCCAGGACGCGGTCTGGGACATCGTCCTCCACGGCCTCGTCGCCGATCGGGCGGGCCGGGCAGCCTCGATGTGGTGCCGGTCGGAACCCACCTGAAGACGGGTTCCGACCGGCACCACCCCGGCCGTGGCATGTGGTGTCAGACGGTCCGCAGCGCCCTCGCCACCTCGTCCAGCACCCCCGCGCCGGGGCCCGCTGCCAGCCGGTTGCAGACCCAGGCGGCCCCGGCCCTGACCTGTGGCCAGGCCTGATAGGCGACTCCGCCGGGACCCTGGTGACCGAAGGCGCCGGAGCGGACGGCCGGGTGGAGGCCCTCGTCGAGGAGCTGGAGGCCGCCCTCACCGTACGCGCTGATCCCGCCGAGCAGCGGATCCAGGCCCTCGGCCCAGAAGCTCCGCGCCTGGTCGAGCGTGCGGCGCGACAACAGCAGCGGCTCCTCACCCGGGGCCCGTACGGCGTCCGCGGCCAGAACACCTTGGAGCCGGGCAAGACCGCGGGCCGACGCGTACGCCCCCAACGAGGGGATGACCGCGTAGCGCCGCCGGGTCTCGCTCCACATCCCGGCGTCCGCGGGGAACGGCGACGGGTTGTTCCACACCCGCCCGATGAGCTCCGCTTCGCCGTCGCCCGCCCCGCCGGCCGGCGCCGGGAAACGGGAGCGGAAGCCCGCGTCGTACGAGATCCGCGCGGCCTGCGGCAGTTGATCGGGGACGAGGCCGAAATGGACGTCGAGGCCCAGCGGGCCCGCGATCTCCTCCAGGAAGAAGAGGTCGAGATCGCGGCCGTCGACCCGGCGTATCACCTCGGCGGCGATCCACCCGGCGGTCCACGGCCCGTGCAGCACGCCGGCGGCCCGGGGGTCGTCCTCCAGGCTGTGCATTTCGAGCAACGTGGCCATCATGCGCGGGTTCTCGATGTCCCGCTGGTCAAGGCCCACCGTCATGCCCGGCAGGCGGGCGGTGAACGTCAGCACGTCCCGCAGCGTCACCGCGCCCTTGCCGCGCGCCGCGAACTCCGGCCAGTAGTCGGCGACGGGCCGGTCCAGTCCGAGCGCGCCCATGTCGGCCAGCAGCAGGACCGCCGTGGCCAGGATCGCGTGGGAGCCCATCAGCACGGGCTGGAGGGTGTCGCCGGTCCACGGCGCCCGGGTGACCGGGTCGGCGGTGCCGTGCCACAGGTCGACGACCAGTTCACCGTCCCGTACGACCGCCAGCGCGGCTCCCCGGGAACCGGGCGGACCCGCGTCCTGGCAGGCACGTTCGAAGAGGTGGCGCACGGAGGCGAACCCGGGCGCTGTCGTTCCGTGGACGCCGGTCGTCGTCGCCCCCGGCCGCAGGAGGACCTGCCGTACCAGAGAGGTCGTCATGTGAAGCACTCCAGAAGAGGTGGGCAGTGGGGGACAGTGGCGTGAGCTGAGTGCGGCTCATACCTGCTCATACCTCTGGGGCACCCGCCGGGTAGGGGAGGAACTCCAGGTCGGTCAGGTCCTGCTCGGTCAGGCGCAGCAGGTCGCCGCCGAGGTTCTCGGCGAGGTGGTCCGGCGCCCTCGTGCCGGGCAGCGGTACCACGTGCTCGCCGAGCCGGAGCAGCCATGCCAGGGCGACCTGCGCGGGGGTGACCTCGTGCCGGGCGGCCACGTGGGCGACGGCCTGCGTGAGCGCGAAATTGTGGCGGATGGCGCGCGGGGCGAAGCGAGGCTGGGTGCGCCGCCAGTCGCCCAGAGGCAGATCGTCGGACCGGGACAGCGCGCCGGCCAGCAGACCGCGGCCGAGCGGGGCGCCGGCCAGCAGCGCGATCCGGCGCTCCACCGCGTACGGCACGACGTCGTCGAGACCGCAGCGCGTGAACAGCGACACCTCGGCGGCGATCGCCGCCGCCTCGTGCACGGCTTCGGCGGCCCGGGCCTCCTGCACGGTGACGACGGGCAGCCCCAGCATGCGGATCTTTCCCGCCCAGACCTGCTCGGCCAGCGCGCCCCAGCTCTCCTCCAGCGGTACGCCGGGATCGACGCGGCGCAGCAGGTAGAGGTCGATGTGGTCCACGTGCAGTCGGCGCAGGCTCTCGTCGACCGCGGTCCTCAGCTCCCGCGGACCGCCCGCGGGCCGCAGCACGCCGTCCGCGTCGCCGAGCAGGCCGCCGCCGGTACACAGCACCACCTCGTCCCGGCGCCCGCGGATGGCCTCGCCGATCAGCCTTTCGTTGTCCCCGGCCGCGTAGGCGCCGGCCGTCTCAACGAGGTTGACTCCGAGGTCCATCGCCTTCTGGACCAGCGATACCGCCGTGTCCTTGTCCCTCAGGGCGGGGGCGTAGCGGTAGGAAAGACCCATCGCCCCCAGTCCCAGCCGGCCGACGACCGGCCCGTCCCTACCCAGTGTTGTGGTCCGCATCCTGTGAGGGCTCCCTTCTCCACGGAGGACAGCGACCACCTCATGGCATCAGCCCGCGATGCCGAAGCACAGCATCCCGGTCCTACTTGCCGATCTCGGACGACTTCGGCAGGTTCACCACGCTCCGCTCCGAGTGTCGAGGCGGCGGTACTTCCGCCCCGCATCAGGCCTGCGCGACCTCGGCGCCGACCGGTTCGCCGTCCACGACCTGCACGACGCCAGGGAGGCCGCCACCGACGCCTACGGGCAGCACGTCATCCCGGCGCTGCAGGACCGACGGGCTCGGCGAGGCGCGGGTCCAGCGTGATCTGCTGCGGGGTGTAGCAGTCGGCCGTCTCCACGGCCACCTCGGCGCCGCATCCCGCACAGGCCAGGTTCGGCCCCTGCGATCCGCTCGGCCCGCAGCAGCCCTGCCGGCGCCGCGGGATCGGCTCGACCCCGCGCACGTCGTCCGGGCCGATCACCGGACTGCGCAGCCCGGAGCCGGGCCGGACCGGCGGGGCCGGCACGCCCTTCGACGGGTGCGCCCAGGACAGGTGGTAGGGCTCGGGGTCGTAGGCGAAGGTGCCCGGGGCCAGCCGCGGCGGGCAGTCCTCCCCGTCCGGCACGGCGAACGGCAGCGGCGCCTCGTCCAGCGGCGGCAGCGGGACCTCCCGTACCGGGGCGGTCAGGACGGTCCCGCAGGCCGCGCAGCGGAATACGATCACGCCCTCCATCCTGCCCCACCCGTGTGGGTTCACCCGGGCGGGTTCACCGGATGGTCACCCTGGGGACGGTCTCCCTTCCGGGAATGCGGTGGGGAACGCGGGCCGGGCGTGATGTGATGGGGGCATGATCGAAGAGTTCCTGGCCCGTGACCTGTCCGCCGTCGAGGAAGCCGTCCGCAAGGCGGCCGCCGCCGAGATCATGCCGAGGTTCCGGCAGCTCGCCGACCACGAGGTGGACCACAAGAGCGGCCCGCACGATCTGGTGACCGTCGCCGACCGCAAGGCCGAAGAGCACCTCACGGCCTCCCTCAGCCGGCTGCTGCCCGGCTCCGCCGTCGTCGGCGAGGAAGCCGTGCACGCCGACCCGACCGTGTACGGGGCGCTGCGCGGCGACGCCCCGGTCTGGATCGTGGACCCGGTCGACGGCACCCGGCAGTTCGTCTCCGGCGACCCGAACTTCTGCACCCTGGTCGCGCTCGCCCACCACGGGGAGGTCCTCGCCTCCTGGACCTTCGCCCCGGCGCTGGACGAGATGGCCACCGCCGTGCGCGGGCAGGGCGCGTACCTGGGGCAGGAGCGCCTGCGCTGCGGTTCCCCCGAGCCGGGCGCCGAGCTGCGCGTCGCCATGGCGCACCCGCTGTACACCACCGACGGCGACAAGCGGATCCTGTCCCGCCTGGACGTGCCCGGCGTCGCCGCCCGCCCCTGCGGCTCGGCCGGCCTGGAATACCTGAAGGTGGCCCGCGGCGAGATGGACGGCCTCGCCTTCACCTGGCCCTCGGCCTGGGACCACGCGGCCGGGCTGCTGCTGGTCGCCGAGGCCGGCGGGGCGCAGAGCACCGTCGCCGGGGAGCCCTTCCGCATCGACCGGGACAACGAGCTGCCCTTCGCCGTGGGCCGCGACGAGGCCACGACCGCACGGATCCGCGAGCTGCTCCGCAACACCTGACCCGGGCCCGGGCCGACGCCTGACCCGGGCCCGGGCCGACGCCTGGCCGGGGTCCCGGCCGACGCCTGGCCGGCGTCCCGATCTGACGAACCCCGGGGCCGCTGCGGCCGTACCCGGGGCCCGCGCAGGCGGTCCGAATATCCTGGGAGCGGTGGCAGCCACCGGACGAAGCCGAAGGAGTCGCATAGTGCCGTCGATTCTCGATGCGGTCGTGGTGGGGGCGGGGCCCAACGGGCTGACCGCCGCCGTCGAACTGGCCCGGCGCGGCTTCTCCGTGGCCGTCTTCGAAGCCGCGGAGGCCGTCGGCGGCGGGGCCCGGACCGAGGAGCTCACCCTCCCCGGCTTCCGGCACGACCCCTGCTCGGCGGTCCACCCGCTGGGCGCCGGCTCCCCGGCGTTCACCGCGATGCCGCTGAAGCGGTACGGGCTGGAGTGGCTGCACGCCCCCCTGCCGATGGCGCACCCCTTCGACGACGGCACGGCCGCCGTGCTCTCCCGCTCCGTCGCCGAGACCGCCGCCTCCCTCGGGCCGCGCGACGCGGGCGCCTACCGGCGGCTGGTCGCGCCGTTCCTCGGCCGATGGGACACCCTGGCCCGGGACTTCATGTCCCTGCCCGCCACCGCCCTGCCCCGCGACCCGGTCACCCTGGCCCGCTTCGGGCTGGCCGGACTGCCGCCGTCCACCTGGCTGTTGCGGCGCTTCCGGGACGAGCGGGCCAAGGCCATGTTCGCGGGGCTCGTCGCCCACGTCATCGCACCCCTGGGCGGCATCGCCACCGGCGCCGTCGGCCTCGTCTTCGCCCTCGCCGCGCACGCCGGCGGCTGGCCCATGGCACGCGGCGGCTCCCAGTCGGTCTCCGACGCCCTCGCCGCCTACCTCGCCGACCTCGGCGGCAGCATCCACACGGACTTCGAGGTCAAGCGCCTGGACGACCTCCCGCCGGCCCGCGCGTACGTCTTCGACACCTCGCCGACCGCGCTGGCCCGCATCGCCGGCCTGGGGCGCGCGTACGACGGCTACCGGTACGGCGCCTCCGTCTTCAAGATCGACTATGCGCTGTCCGGGCCGGTGCCGTGGACCGCCGAGGCCCCGCGCCGGGCCGGCACCGTCCAGATCGGGCCCCGCGCCCGCGACATCGACGCCGCCCTGCAGCTCGCCTCCGGCGGCCGCGCCCCCCGCACCCCGTTCCTGATCACCGCTCAGCCCAGCCTCGCCGACCCGGGCCGGGCACCCGAGGGCAAACACGTCTTCTGGGCCTACGGACACGTCCCCGCGGGCTGGGACGGCGACCTCACCGACGCCGTCGAACGCCAACTCGAACGCTTCGCCCCGGGCTTCCGCGACCTCGTACTCGCCCGCGCCACGGCCGGCCCGCCGCAACTCGCCGCCCGCAACCCCAACTACATCGGCGGGGACATCGCCTGCGGCGCGGCCTCCGGACTCCAGCTGCTGCTGCGCCCGAAACTGTCCCTGTCCCCGTACACGACCCCCCACCCCGCCGTCTTCCTCTGCTCCTCCGCCACCCCGCCCGGCCCCGGTGTGCACGGCATGTCCGGCCACAACGCGGCCAAGGCGGTCTGGCGGCACCTGCGAAAGGCCGCCTCCTGATGGTCCGCATCACCCTCGTCCAGGGCGACATCACCGCCGAGCAGGCGGACGCCCTGGTCAACGCCGCGAACTCCTCCCTGCTCGGCGGCGGGGGAGTGGACGGAGCCATCCACCGGCGCGGCGGCCCGGAGATCCTGGAGGCCTGCCGCGCCCTGCGTGCCTCCCACTACGGCAAGGGCCTCCCGACGGGCCGGGCCGTGGCCACGACCGCGGGCCGCCTCCACGCCCAGTGGGTGATCCACACCGTGGGCCCGGTGTGGTCCGCCACCGAGGACCGCTCCGAGCTCCTCGCCTCCTGCTACCGCGAGTCGCTGCGCGTCGCGGACGAGCTGGGCGCCCGCACGGTCGCCTTCCCGGCCATCTCCACCGGCATCTACGGCTGGCCCATGGACGACGGCGCCCGCATCGCGGTGGAAACCGTCCGCGCGACCCCCACCGCGGTGGAAGAGGCCCGCTTCGTCCTCTTCGACGAGCCGGCCTACGAAGCCTTCGCCCGCCAGGTCGGCTGACCGCACACGGTCGGTCCCCGAGGCCGCCGGCAAGGCCTGGGCGCGGTTTGGCGCTCTGGCCGGCCCGCCAGTCGGTCGAGGTGGCCCTGGACGAGTTTCGCGAGCGCGGGTCCGTGTTCGTAGCCGAGCGGTGCGAGCTCCGGTGGAAGGACGTAGCCGTCGGGCATCCGCGCGTACGTCTGCTGCATGAGCTGCCGGTAGGCGTCGCCGAGCAGGCCGGGTCAGTCGCCGTACAGGCCGGATCGGAGTCGATTCCCACAAATTCCTGCCCGTCTTCATCGGCGTTGAACGCGCCCGCCGACTCGGTGCACATATGACGTCGAGCGCGGACGATCGATGGTTGGAGTCCTCCTCGGCGCGAGTGGACCACCCCGAGGGCTTCGGCGTCCGGGGAGTCTCCACCGGCTACGCCGGCTGGTCCGGAGTCGCGTACGCCTCCCACTCCCGCGAGCGCAGCCTCACCATCGACGAGCTGGTCACCTGCGAACTGACCGGCCAGGCCCTGTGGTGCTTCACCCGCCAGATCCAGCAGATGGTCGAGGACGGACAGGACCCCTCCATGCCCGAGCAGTACGGCTGGCGACCTCAGCGTCGCGGACCTGCGGGGCTGGGGGCAGCACCGGGCCGCGGTCACCTTCGACTGCGCCGCCAACGGCCCGCAGCACCACGTGTTCGAGGGCGCCCTGCTGCGCGAGGTGGTCAGCGACGCGGGCCCGGCCTTCGACGCCGGCCGCCGGAAGGGCTGGTCGCGGTTCCTGCTCGCGGTCAGCGGCGGGGGCGGGCACCACACCGTCGTGTCGTGGGCCGAGCTCGACGGGGACTTCGGCGGCAGCCCCGTGCTGCCGGCGGCCCGCCTCGACGGAGCCGACCTCGACGCGGCGGGTGCGCAGCTGGTGGTGCCGTCCGACCGGTGCGGGGCGCGTTACGTCAGCGCCGTGACCGACGTCTGGTTCGGTGCGCCCCCACGGGAGCGGGGGTCAGGTCGCGGAGAGCAGGATCTCCGTCGACTTGATCAGGGCGACGACGGGGGAGCCCGCGGCCAGACCGAGCGCCTCCACCGCCTCGTTGGTGATCACTGCGGTCAGGCCGCCGCCCTCCACGTCCACCTGGACGGAGGCCATCGCGCCGCCGACGGCGATGCCCGTGACGGTCCCGGCGAGCTGGTTGCGGATGGAGATGCCCTCCACATGCCCGGTGGCCAGGGCCACCTCGGTGGCTTTGACCAGCGCCTTCACCGGGGTGCCGGGGGCGATGCCGAGGTCCTTGACGGCTCCGGCGGTGACGGCGGCGGTGATGTGCTGGCCGCCGTCCAGCCGGACCTTCACCGTCGCCATGGCCTCGTCCGCGGTGACGGCGGTGACGGTGCCGGGGATCCGGTTGCGGATGCTCAGGCTCATGGGTGCCCGTCCTTGTGGTGTGCTCGGGTGCCGTGCCGGTCCGGTAGGACCGATCAAGATCGACCGTAGTCGGCGTCCCGCGGGCCCCGGTCCGGCCCCTCGCAACGGCCCGCCGGAATCACCCGCCCGGCCCGGCCCGGGATCCGGTCGCCCCGGCCCCGGCTGTTTCCGTTCGCCCGCTATCGTCTGCCCCGGTCGGGGCCCGGACGGGGTCCTTGGTGAGGGGAGCAGGGCATGGCGGAGCCGGGGGTCGCGGCCGGGGGGCCGGGCGAGCTGCGGCGGCGGCTGGGGGTCGCCGACGCGGTGGTCATCGGCCTGGGGTCGATGATCGGCGCGGGGATCTTCGCCGCCCTCGCCCCCGCCGCCCGCGCGGCGGGTTCCGGGCTGCTGATCGGCCTGGCGCTGGCGGCCGTGGTCGCGTTCTGCAACGCCACCTCGTCCGCCCGACTCGCCGCCCGCCACCCGGCCTCCGGCGGCACCTACGTGTACGGCCGCGAGCGGCTCGGGGAGTTCTGGGGCTACCTCGCCGGGTGGGCCTTCGTCGTCGGCAAGACCGCCTCGTGCGCGGCGATGGCCCTGACCGTCGGCTCGTACGTGTGGCCCGGTCAGGCGCACGCGGTCGCCGTCGCGGCCGTGGTGGCGCTGACGGCGGTGAACTACGCCGGGGTGCAGAAGTCGGCCCTGCTGTCCCGGGTGATCGTGGCGGTGGTGCTGGCGGTGCTCGCCGCGGTCGTCGTCGCCGCCTGCACTTCGGGGGCGGCGGACGCGGGCCGGCTCGCCGTCGGCACCGGCACGGGCCCCGGCGGGGTGCTCCAGGCCGCGGGCCTGCTGTTCTTCGCGTTCGCCGGGTACGCGCGCATCGCCACGCTCGGCGAGGAGGTCCGCGACCCGGCGCGCACGATCCCGCGGGCCGTCCCGATCGCCCTCGGCATCACCCTCGTCGTGTACGTCGCGGTCGCGCTCGCGGTCCTGGCGGTCCTCGGCCCGCAGGGGCTGGCCGCCTCCGCCGCCCCGCTGTCGGACGCGGCCCGCGCCGCGGGCGCCGGGTGGCTGGTACCGGTCGTCCGGGCCGGGGCGGCGGTGGCCGCGCTCGGCTCGCTGCTGGCGCTGATCCTGGGGGTCTCCCGCACCACGCTGGCCATGGCGCGGGACCGGCACCTGCCGCACGCCCTGGCCGCCGTCCACCCGCGGTTCCAGGTCCCGCACCGGGCCGAACTCCTCGTCGGCGGTGTCGTCGCGGTCCTGGCGGCCACGGCCGACGTGCGCGGAGCCATCGGCTTCTCCTCCTTCGGGGTGCTCGCCTACTACGCCGTCGCCAACGCCTCCGCGTGGACCCTCGCCCCCGACGAGGGCCGGCCGCCCCGGATCGTCGCCGTCCTCGGCCTGGCCGGCTGCCTGGCCCTGGCCTTCGCCCTGCCGGCCTCCTCGGTGGCCTCCGGGGCCGCGGTGCTCGCCGCCGGAGCCGCCGCCTACGGGATCCGGAAGGCCGTGCAGCAGTACCGCGGCCGCCCGTAGCCCCCGGCGCTATTACCGGCCAACTCCTCTCCGCGCAAGGGGTGGTGAGTGTGTGCCGGGGGTGTGTGGTGGTGCGCGGGATCTCGACATGGTCACAGGTCCCCCGGGTTCCGAAATGGATCTTAGGGATGCCTTACCTAAGTTGTATGGTGGCGATCGAGAACCCGAGACGGGGGAGGAACGCGGTGGCGTTAGGCGACGTCCGGCTGGTGGCGGAAAGACTCGACGTCGGGCATGCGGGCCGCCCGGTACTCAAGCAGGTGGACCTCTCGCTCCGCTCCGGCGCGATCACGGTGCTGGTCGGCCCCAACGGCTGCGGGAAATCCACCCTCTTGCGCACGGCGGCCGGACTGCTGCCCCCCATCGGCGGCGAGGTGCGCGTCGACGGCGCACCGCTGCGGTCCTTCGGCCGCCGGACCCTGTCCCAGCGCCTGGCGTTCCTGCCGCAGACCTCGCAGGCCCCCGCCGGGGTCACCGTGCGCGAGCTCGTCCGCCACGGCCGCTACGCCCATCGAGGCGCCCTCTCCCGGCACACCGGCGAGGACACCGAGGCGATCGACTGGGCCCTCGACGTCACGGACGCCGCCCCCCTCGTCGACCGGCGGCTCGACGAGCTCTCGGGCGGCGAGCGCCAGCGCGCCTGGCTGGCCATGGTGCTGGCGCAGCGGGCCGGCGTGCTGCTGCTGGACGAGCCCACCACCTACCTGGACATGCGCCACCAGTTCGAAGTGCTCGACGTCGTCCGCCGGCTGGCCCGCGACCACGCCATCGCCTGCGGCGTGGTGCTGCACGATCTGATGCAGGCCGCGGCCTATGCCGACGAGGTCGTGGTCGTCGCCGACGGCGGGATCACGGCCGCGGGCGATCCCGCCGCCGTGCTGACCCCCGAGGTCATCGACCGTGCCTTCGGCCTGCGCGTGAGCGTCGTCCGCGACCCGGCCACCGGCTACCTCGCCTGCTTCCCGCAGCGTCCGCCCGCCGAGTCCGCGCCCTCCGCCGAGTCCGCGCCGCCCGCCGCCTGAGTCCGCGCCTCCGGCCGTCCGAGGCCGCGCCTCCGGCCGTCCGAGGCCGCGCCTCCGGCCGTCCGGGGCCGCGCCGCCGACCCGGTGCGTCGGGGCTGTCCGACCGCACCACCCAACCCCTTAGGAGAGATTCGCCATGCAGAGGATGCCGCGCGCCCTGAAGACGGCGGGTGCCGCCCTGGCGCTGATGCTGACCGCGGTCGCCTGCGGGTCCGGCACGGTCGGCGAGACCGCGGACCCCAAGAAGAGCGGGGACGCGCCCGCGGGCGCCGCCATCGTCCTCGACACCGCCCAGGGCAAGGTCACCCTGGCCAAACCCGCCACCAAGGTCGTCGCGCTGGAATGGACGTACACCGAGGAGCTGGTCGCGCTCGGCGTCACCCCGGTCGGGAACGCCGATAACAAGGGCTACGGCACCTGGATCACCGCGAAGGGGGCCGCCCTGCCCCAGGACGTCACCGACGTCGGCACCCGCAACGAGCCGAGCCTGGAGAAGATCCGGGCGCTCCAGCCGGACCTCATCGTGATCGACAACGACCGCTCCAAGGCGAACCTGAAGCAGCTCCAGGAGATCGCCCCGGTGGTGTCGTTCACGTACACCGCCAAGCCGCAGCTCCAGACGATGAAGAAGAACTTCGCCGAGCTGGCCAGGGCCGTCGGCAAGCAGGACAAGGCCGCCGAGGTCACCGGGCAGATCGACGCCCGGGCCGCCGACCTCAAGGCCCGCCTCGACAAGGCGGGCAAGGGCGGGCTGAAGTACGCGGTCGGGCAGGGGTTCACCGCCAACGGCACCGCCACCGTCCGCATGCTCACCGACGACGCCATCGCCCCGCAGGTGCTGAACCTCGCCGGCCTGAAGAACGGCTGGAAGGGCGAGCCCGACGCCTGGGGCATGACCACGGTCGGCGTCGAGGGCCTGACCAAGGTGGAGGGCGACTCCACCTTCCTGTACGTCGCCGCCGAGAAGGACAACCCGTTCACCGGGGCCCTCGCCGCCAACGCCGTGTGGAAGGGCCTCGACTTCGTCAGGAACGACAAGGCCGTCCCGCTCGACCCCGGCACCTGGCTCTTCGGCGGCCCCCTCTCGGCGCTGCACATCCTCGACGAGACCGGCAAGGCCCTGAAGGTCTGATGGCCCAGGACACCCTGACGGCAGCCGCCGGCCCCCGGCCGGCGGCGCGCCGGCCCGCCGGGGGCCGCACGCGCGCCCTGCTCACCTGCGGCGCCCTGGCGCTGCTCCTGTGCCTGGTCGCCCTGGTCCACCTCGGGCAGGGCGCGTCCGGTGTGGGGCTCTCCGACATCGCGGACCTGGTCCTGGGGCGCGGCGACGCCCGGACCGCCGACATCCTGCTCGGCAGCCGGCTGCCCCGCACCCTGACCGGGCTGGTCGTCGGCGTGGCGCTGGGCGTCTCCGGCGTCCTCGTCCAGGGCGCGACCCGCAACCCGCTCGCCGCGCCCGACACCCTCGGCGTCAACGCCGGCGCCTACCTCGCCGTCGTGCTGGTGGCGTTCACCGGAGTGAGCCTGGGCCCGCTGCCCGCCGGGGGCGCCGCGTTCCTCGGCGGGCTCCTCGCCGTCGCCGTGGTCCACCTGCTCACCAGCGGCGGCGTCATGACCCCCGGCCGGGTGCTCCTCGCCGGGGCCACCGTCGCCCTCGCCGGCACCGCGGCGGCGGAGTTCCTGCAGATGCTCGACGTGCAGGCGACGCGGGGACTGTTCTTCTGGGGCAACGGCACCCTGATGCAGTCCGGGCTGGAACGGCCGCTCACCCTCGGCGCCCTGGTCCTCGCCGGCGCCGTGTGCGCCCCGCTCCTGGCCCGCCCGCTGGACCTGCTCGCCCTCGGCGACGAGACGGCCCAGGCGATGGGCGTCCGCGTGGAGCGGATCCGGCCCGCCGCCTTCCTCGTCGCCGTGCTGCTCTCCGCCGCCGCGGTCTCGCTCGCCGGGCCGATCGGCTTCGTCGGGCTCATAGCCCCCGTCGCCGCACGCCAGCTGGGCCTGCGCAAGCACGCCGAACTCATCCCGACCGCGGCCCTGCTCGCCGCGGCCCTGGTCCTCGCGGCGGACGCCGCCGCCCAGCTGATCGCACCCCCGTCCGCCACCCAGCCCGCGGAGATCCCGGTCGGCGTGGTCACCGCCCTGATCGGCGGCCCGGTCTTCATGGCCCTGGCACGCCGGATCAGCACCGGCGACGCGGACACCGGGGCGGCCGTCGCCGTCTCCGACCGGCGGCGCGCCCCCGGCTTCGCCGCCGTGCTCGGCGCCGGGCTGATCGTGTTGGCCGCGGCCGTCGCGGTGTCGCTGCGCCTGGGCGACGTGGAGATCGGCTGGGGGCAGCTCGGCGCGCTGCTCTCCGGTTCGGCCGAGCAGATCACCGAGGCGGTGGTCGGCTACCGGCTGCCGCGCGTCCTGGTGGCCGCCGTGGCCGGCGCCTGCCTGGCCGTGGCCGGTGCGGCCGTGCAGGCCGTCGTACGCAACCCGCTGGCCGAGCCGGGACTCGTCGGCGTGACCGCGGGAGCCTCCCTGGGCGCCGTCACCGTCATCCTGGCCGTCCCGTCCGCGCCCGCCGCCGCGCTGCCGGCCGCCGCGGCCGCCGGCGGCCTGCTGATGCTGGTCGTCGTCGTCCTCGTGGCCCGGGGGAGTACGGGCGGGGGCCGCCGCGGACTGGACCCGACCCGGGTGGTGCTGGTCGGCCTCGGGGCCGCCGCCACCGCCATGGCCCTGGTCAACATCATGGTCGTGGGCGCCCAGATGAACATCTCGGCCGCCCTCGGCTGGCTCTCCGGCAGCACCTACGGCCGCGACCTCTCGGCGCTCGGCTGGCTGGCCCTGCCCGTGCTGGTCGCGGTGGCGCTGGTCGTCGCGGCCCGGCCGGTGGACCTGCTCGCCCTGGGGGAGGAGCTGCCGCGCGCCCTCGGCCTGGAACTGGGCCGTGCCCGGCTGCTCGTCCTCGGCGCGGGCGCGGTGCTGGCCGCCGGCACGGCCGCCGCCGTCGGCGCGGTCGGCTTCGTCGGGCTGGTCGCCCCGCACCTGGCGCGCCGTCTGGTCGGCGGCCACACCGCGCGGATGGTGCCCATGGCCGCGCTGCTGGGCGCGCTGCTGGTGGTCTGCTCGGACGCGCTGGGGCGCTGGCTGCTGGCGCCGACCGAGATCCCGGTAGGCGTGGTGACCGCGCTGGTGGGCGCCCCGTACCTGGTGTGGCTGCTGCGCCGGACTCAGGACGTCTGAGCCGTACGGGCGGCCGGGGCGGGCTTCCCGGCCGGGCCGCCGGCGGTCCCGGCCCCGGCCGCGCCGTCCCGGAGCGTACGGGCGGCGAGGACGCCGATCAGGCAGACGGCGGCCGAGGCCAGGCAGACGGCCGTGTAGGCGCCGGAGAACGCGGACCGGGCGAGGGGCCGGAGCACGGGGTCGAGGAGTTCGAGGCGGCCGGTGCCGACGGCGTCCCGCACCGGCCCGTCGGCGGCGGCGCCGAGCTCCCCGCCGAGCCCCCCGCCCAGCCCGGCGTCGAGGCGGGCGGCGAACAGGGCGCCGAAGGCGGCGACGCCGGTCGCGGTGCCCAGCGGGTAGCAGGCGTTGGTCAGCCCGGAGGCCAGGCCCGCCCGGTCCTCGGGCACGGCGCCCACCGCGACGCCCATCAGCGGCGGGAAGATGACGGCTCCTCCGATGCCGAGCAGCACCAGCCCGGCCGCTGTGGCGGCCCCGCCGGGGCCGGCCGGCCCGGCGCCCGCGGCGCTCCCGGCGGCTCCGGAAGCGGCCCCGGACGCGGCGGCGGCCAGCGCCAGCAGGCCCAGCCCCTGGAGCGCGAAGCCGCCCGCGACGAGGGCGTGCGGGGGGAACGCCCGCTGGAGCCGGGCCACGAACAGGCCGGCCAGCAGCAGACTGCCCGTCAGCGGGATCAGGTGCAGCCCGACCTCCAGGGGGGAGTAGGCGTGCGTGCTCTGCAGCCACAGGGTGGTGAAGGCCAGCACGCCCAGGCTGGACATCCGGGCGAGGAACCCGAGTACGGCGGCTCCGGAGAGCGCCCGGATGCGCAGCAGGGCCAGGTCGATCAGGCCGTCCCCGCGGCGCTGGACGGCCACCAGGGCGGCGGTGAGGACGATCCCGGCGGCCGCCGGCAGCAGGACGCGCGGCGAGGTCCAGCCCGCTTCCGGCCCCACGGTCAGCGGGTAGTGCAGGGCGAGGAGGGCGGCCACGGCGAGCACCGCGCCGAGGGGGTCGACCCGGCGCCGGGCGGCCCCCGCGGCGGGCGGTGCCTGCGCTCCGGGCATCCGGGCGAGCGCCCCGGCCACGGCCAGGACCCCGATCGGCACGTTGACGAGGAAGATCCAGCGCCAGCCGGGCCCGCTCACGAAGAGGCCGCCGACGACCGGTCCGAGGGCGCCGGCCGCCGAGGCGACGGCGGCGAACGCGGCGATGGCGGCCTGCCGGCGGGCGCCCTCGTACGCGGCGGCGAGCAGGGCGAGGCTGGGCGCGAACACCAGGGAGCCGCCCAGCCCCTGGGCGGCGCGCGCCGCGATGAGCGTGCCCGCGTCCGGCGCGAGCCCGCATGCGGCCGAGGCGACCGTGAACAGTGCCATTCCGGCCATGAACACGGTCTTGCGCCCGATGCGGTCGGAGAGCGCGCCCGCGGTGAGCAGGAGGGCTCCGAAGGCGAGGGAGTAGGCGGAGACCGTCCACTGCACGCGGGCGAGGCCGACGTCCAGGGAGCCGGCGATATCGGCGAGCGCGACGTTCACCACCGTGACGTCCAGCGTCATCATCACGCCGCCTGCGCTGACCAGAGCGAACGTCCATCGCGGAGAGCCACTGCGGGAAGGTGCCACTGATTCACCCCGAGCGCGTAGACCCTGGAACGGGCATGCGGATTGGTAAGCCTAACCTAAGTGCATTCCCGATGGAATGTCATCTGTCCCAGTATGGCCGAAAGTTGTGATTGCGACTTAGGTAAGCCTTCCCTAATCTGGCTTCGCCTGGACGGATCGCCTCCGGGCGCCACAAGACGGATACAGGAGCTGCCAGATGCCCCTGCCCCCCGACCATCCCGTGCCGGACCTGCCGGACGTCTCCCCGGCGGCCTGGCGGGAAGCCGGCCGCCGCCTCCTCGCCAAAGCCCTCGGCGAATGGTGCTTCGAGGACATGCTCAAGGCGGTCGACACCGGCGACGGCTACCGCGTCGACCTCGCGAGCGGCACGACCTACGCCTTCCGCGCCGAACCGGGCGCCTACGGCTGGCTGCGCGTCGACCCGGACTCGATCACCCGCACCGCCACCGGCATGCTCGGCAACTCCATCGCCCAACCCGCCTGGGACCCCCAGCAGTTCCTCATCGAGGCGGCCACGACGATCGACAGCGACCCCTCGACCGTCGCCACCTACCTCACCGAGCTCTCCGCCACCCTCGCCGTCGACGCCGCCCGCCTCACCCACGGCGGCGAGACCGCGGCCGAACTGCGCGCCCTCGGCCACACCGAGCTGGAATGCCGGATGACCGGCCACAACCTGCTCGTCGCCAACAAGGGCCGGATCGGCTTCTCCGCCACCGACGTACGCCGCTACGCCCCCGAGTCCGCGCAGCCGCTGAAGCTCCACTGGGTGGCCGTGCACCGCGGCCTCGCCGAGTTCCGCGGCACCTCCGAGCTGTCCGAACGCGAGATCCTCGCCCGGGAGCTGGACGAGGAGACGCAAGGCCGGTTCACCGCCGTCCTGGAGCGCGCCGGGGTCGACCCCGCGGCCTATGTGTGGCTGCCCGTGCACCCCTGGCAGTGGGACCACGCCGTCCAGGTCCTGCACGCCGCCGACATCGCGCAGCGCCGCATCGTCCCGCTCGGTGAGAGCCCCGACGCGTACCTCCCGGGCCAGTCGATCCGCACGATGGCCAACGTCACCACCCCCGAGCGGTACGACGTCAAACTCCCCCTGAAGATCCTCAACACCCTCGTCTGGCGCGGCATCCCGCCGCACTGCACCGCCGGGGCCCCCGTCGTCACCCAGTGGCTGCGCGGACTGGTCGAGCGCGACCCGTTCCTGACGGAGGAATGCCGCACCGTCTTCCTCGGCGAGGTCGCCTCGGTGACCGTCCACCACCCCTACCTCTCCCGGCTCGACGGGGCGCCCTACCAGTACCTGGAGACCCTCGGCTGCATCTGGCGCGAATCGGTGTCCGCGCGCAAGGACCCGGACGAACGCGTCCGCACCTTCGCCTCCCTGCTGCACACCGACCACACCGGCCGCGCGTTCACCGCGGAACTCGTACGCGCCTCGGGCCTCGACCCGCAGGACTGGCTGCGCCGCCTGTTCGACACCCTGCTCGTGCCGATCCTCCACGTCCTCTACCGCTACGGGATCACCTTCAACCCGCACGGCCAGAACACCCTCATCGGCTACGACGACAACGACGTCCCGGCCCGCCTCTACCTGAAGGACTTCGTCGACGACGTCTGCGTCTCCTTCACGGACGTGCCCGAACGCGGCCCGGAGCCCGACGGCCACGACCACCTCCTGCCGCGCAAGCACCCCTCGGTCATCCGCCAGCACGTCGTCGACCAGGTCTTCGTCGGCCACTTCCGCTACCTCGCACCGCTCTGCGCCGACCAGCTCGGCGTACCCGAGCGGACCTTCTGGCGGCTGGTCCGGCAGACCATCCTCGACTTCCACAAGCGCTTCCCCGAACTGTCCGACCGGTTCGCCGAATACGACCTGCTCACCCCCGAGATCCCCCGGTACGGCCTGAACCGCGACCGGATCGTCGTCACCCGCTACGGCGACCGGGCCCTGCGCCACGCGCTGTACCCGAACGGCACCCACCCCAGCCCACTTGCTGCCGACTGAGGAGGCCAGAGCGTGCTACCGCTGACCGCAGTACCGCCCCGGCCCCGGCCCGCACCGCCGTCCCCCGCCCTCGGCCTCGACGGGCTCGGCGAGGTCCACGGCCTGCTCGGCGAGATCATCGACACCGTGGCGGCCGCCCGCCGCCCGGCCGGCCCCGTCCCCGCCGGCACCCCCGCCGACGTCCTCGCCGCGGCCGCCGAGGCACTCGGACCGCCCCGCCTCCCCGACGAGGGGCTCGGCGCCAAGGCCGCCCTCCAGCGGCTCACCGCCGTCCTCGTCGAACAGGGCCTCGACCTGGCCCACCCCCGCGCCGCCGCCCACCTCCAGCCCCCGCCGCTCGCCGTCGCGATCGCCGCGGACACCCTCGCGAGCGCCGGCAACGCCTCCCTCGACACCTACGACTCCGGCCCGGCGGCCATCGCCGTCGAACGCTGGCTGATCGCGGCCCTCACCGGCCTGGCGGGACTCGGCGACGGCGCCGACGGCGTCCTCACCCCCGGCGGCTCCCTCTCCAACCTGATGGGACTGCTCCTCGCCCGCGACGCGGCCGCCCTCCGCCTCGGCATCGACGTCCGCGAACAGGGCGTCGCGGCCCTCCCCGCACCGGTGGTCTTCTGCTCCGAGTACGCCCACTTCTCCACCCACCGCGCCTGCGCCACCCTCGGACTCGGCGAGGCGGCCGTCCGCACCGTCCCCGCCGACGAGCACCGGCGCATGCGGCCCGAGGCCCTCGCCGCCGCGCTGGCCTCCCTGAGCCCAGGCCAGACCCCGGTCGCCGTCGTCGCCACCGCCGGGACCACCGACTTCGGCTCCGTCGACCCGCTCGCCCGGATCGCGGAGATCGCGGCCGACCACGGCATGTGGACCCACGTCGACGCCGCGTACGGCTTCGGCGCCCTGTTCTCCGACCGCCTCGCCGACCGGCTCACCGGACTGGACCTCGCCGACTCCGTCACCCTCGACCTGCACAAACTCGGCTGGCAGCCCGCCGCCGCCAGTGCCCTGCTGGTCGCGGACGGCAGAGCCTTCACCGCGTTCGACCGCGAGGTCGCCTACCTCAACCCGGCCGACGACACCGAGGCCGGCTACGACGGGCTGCTCGGGCGCAGCCTCCAGACCACCCGGCGCCCCGACGCGGTCAAGGCCGCCGCCACCCTCCTGGCGTACGGGCGCACCGGCCTCGGCCGCATGGTCGACACCTGCCACGACCTGGCCCGGCACGCCGAACGGCGCATCCTCGCCGAGCCCGAACTGGAACTGGTCTCCCCGGCCGAGCTGACCACTGTGGTGTTCCGCTACCGGGGCGGCGCGGACCCGGCGGACGCCGACGCCCTCAACGGCGCCGTCCGCCGCCGCCTGCTCCAGTCCGGCAGCGCCCTCATCGGCCGCACCGAGGCCCCGGCCGGCGAACCGGGCGCCCCGCACCGGGTGTGCCTGAAGTTCACCCTGCTCAACCCCGCCGCCACCGCCGACGACATCGACGACCTCGTGGACACCGTCCTCGACGCCGGACGCACCTGTGAACGACTGACGGAGGAGACCGCCGCATGACGACCACCGCCGCGGCCGCAACCCCCACCCCACCGGACGGCCCCCCGCCCGCCCCCGACCCGCTGCACGCCGCCGACGCCCGGACCGCCGCCGAGCACGCCCACGCCGAGGCCCTGCTGCGCTGCTGGCTCCTGGAGACCGCCACCCCCGTCCGCCCCGGCCCGCTGCGGGTCGAGCTGCCCACCGCGGGACTGGCCCTCGTCACCGAGGTCACCCACCGCTCGCCCACCGGCTGGCACCGCTTCGCCCCCGTACGCCTCGAAGGCCCCGGCGGCCTCCTCGGCAACCCCGCCGACCCGGTGACGGCCGTCGCCCTGCTCGCCGCCGAGGCCGCCGTACGGGGCGGCGCCCGCCCCGGCGGGGTCCCCCCGGGCGAGGCGGCCGACCTGGTCGAGCGCACCGCCGAATCCGTGCGCCGCGTCACCGCGTTCCTCGCCGACCGCCGCGCCCACCCCAACCCGCCGCCCGGCACGGACGGCTTCCTCGACTCCGAACAGGCCCTCCTCCTCGGCCACCTGAACCACCCCGCCCCCAAGAGCCGCGACGGCATCTCCGACCACGACACCGCCGCCTTCTCGCCCGAGCTGCGCGGCTCCTTCCGGCTGCACTGGTTCGCCGCCGACCCGTCGGTGCTCTCCCACGACGCCGTCGAGGGGGCGCCGTCCCTGGCCGGCCGGGACACCGCCGCCCTCCTCGCCGACCTCGCCGGGGAGCCCCTCGCCGACGGCCGGGTCCTGATCCCCGCCCACCCCTGGCAGGCCCGCGACCTGCTGCACCGCCCGCGCATCGCCGCCCTCGTGGCCTCCGGCGCACTCGAACCGCTCGGCGAGCTCGGCCCCGTCTGGTGGCCGACGTCCAGCCTGCGCACCGTGTACCGGCCCGGCGCCGAGGTGATGCTGAAGCTCTCCCTCGGGCTGCGGCTGACCAACTCCCGCCGCGAATCCACCCGTACGGAACTGCGCCGCGGCCCGGAGGTCAACCGGCTGCTCGACGCCGGCCACGCCGACAGCACCTTCCTCGCCCACCCCGGATTCACCGTCACCCGCGACCCGGCCTGGATCGCCGTCGACGAACCCGGCCGCCCTGAGGGCCCGGAGGTGACCGGCCTCGACGTCGCCGTCCGGGAGGTCCCGCACGGCATCGCCGACCTGCGCTGCCTCGTCGGCCTGGTCGCCCCCCGCCCCGGCCTCGGCCGCAGCACGCTCGGCGGGCTGGTGGCCGGGCAGGGCCCCGGCGCCGCCGAGCAGTGGACGGCCGACTACGCCGACCGGGTCCTCGTCCCCATGCTCCACCTGTACGCGGCCACCGGCATCGGCCTGGAGGCCCACCAGCAGAACACCCTGGTCCGGCTGGACGCACAGGGCCGGGTCACCGGCGGCGCCTTCCGCGACAACCAGGGCTACTACCTGGCCGCCTCCCACCTGCCGGACGTCCTCAAGCGGACCGGCTCCGACTCCTCCACCCTCGCCGTCGTCAACGACGCCCTCGTCGACGACCGCCTCTCCTACTACCTCCTGCGCAACCAGGCCCTGTCGGTCGTCGGCTGCCTCGCCGTCGACGGACTCGCCGCCGAACGCGACCTCCTGGCCGTGCTCGCCGACCGGCTGCGGGCCGCCCTGCCCGCCCTCGCCGCCGCCGGCCCGGACGGCGACCGGCTGGCGCGCCGCTGGCTGACCGCCGGCACCCTGCCCGGCAAGGCCAACCTGCTGACCCGGCTGCACGGCATCGACGAGGTCCTCGCCCCCCTCGACGCCCAGTCCGTCTACCTCGACGCCCCCAACCCGCTGCAGGAGGCCGCCGTATGACGTCCGCCCACCCGCTGCCGCCGGAAACGGACCGGCCGGGCGCCGCCGTCCCCGGACCCCCGCTGCCCCTGCTGCCCGGCCCCTGGTCGGCCCGCACCGCCCGGGCCGGCGGAGCCGACCTCGACCTGGTCCACGGCTGGATGCAGTCCCCGCACATCGACGCCTTCTGGCACCAGGCCTGGCCGCGCGAACGCTGGCACGAGGAGATCGCCGGACACCTCGCGGGCGTCGCCGTCCGGCCCGTGCTCGTCGCGCTCGACGGCGAACCCGTGGCCTACATCGAGGTGTACCGGGTGCTCCGCGACCGGCTGACCGAGCACTACGCCTACCACCCCCGCGACCTGGGCGTGCACATCGCCGTCGGCGAAGAGGCCCGCACCGGCAAGGGCCTGGGCCGGACCCTGCTGCGCGCCCTCGCCGAGGGGCTGCTCGCCGCCGACCCGGCCTGCCCCCGGGTGGTCGCCGAGCCCGACGCGGCCAACACGGCCTCCCTCCGGGCGTTCGGCGCCGCCGGCTACCGCCGCATCCGGGAGATCACCCTGCCCGAGAAGACGGCCGTCCTGCTCTGCCACCCGCGCCGCGAGGAGGACCTGCCCCGATGACCGGACACGATGTGATCGCCATCGGCTGCGGCCCCTTCAACCTGGGCCTCGCCGCCCTCGCCCAGGCCGTCGACGGCCTCGACCTGCTGGTCCTGGAGGAACAGCCCGAATTCACCTGGCACCGCGGGATGATGTTCGCGGACGCCTCGATGCAGGTGAACTTCCTCGCCGACCTCGTCACCCTCGTCGCCCCCGGCCACCCCCTGTCGTTCCTGCACTACCTCCACGACATGGACCGGCTCTACACCTTCACCGTGCGGGAGAACTTCTTCCCCTCCCGCCGGGAGTACGAGGACTACCTGCGCTGGGCCGCCGCCCGCCTGCCCTCCGTCCGCTTCTCCCACCGCGTCGAGGAGGTCCGCTGGGAGCCCGGCCCCGAGCACTTCGCCGTGCACGCGGTGCGCGGCGACGGCACCCGGCTGCGCCTCGCCGCCCGCAACCTCGTCCTCGGCATCGGCACCGCACCCCACGTGCCCGAGGCACTGGCCGGCCTGCCGCGGGAGCGGCTGCTGCACACCTCGGAGTACCTGTACCGGGGGGCCGAGGTGCAGGACGCCGGCAAGGTCACCGTGGTCGGCTCCGGCCAGTCGGGCGCCGAGGTCATGGTCGACCTGCTGGGCCGCAACGTGGAGGGCGGCCCGGCGGCGGCCTGGCTGACCCGGACCCCGTCCTTCGCGCCGCTGGACTACACCAAGATGGTCCTGGAGATGACCACCCCGGCGTACATGCAGTACTTCCACACCCTGCCGGAGCACGTACGGGACCGGCTCGCCGGCGAGCAGTGGCAGTTCTACAAGGGCATCTCCACCGACACCCTCGACCAGATCCACGAACTGCTGTACCGGCGCCAGCTGGAGCACGGCCTCGCCGACGTGGAACTGCGCTTCGGCATCACCGTGGAGTCCGCCGGCGTCGACGCGGCGGGCCGGGCGGTGCTCGCCTGCCGGCACCGCGACACCGGGGCGGTCTTCGAGCACACCACCGACCTCGTGGTGGCCGCCACCGGCTACCGCAACCGCCCGCCGACCTTCCTCGACCCCGTCGAGCACCTGCTGCTGCGGGACGGCCGCGGCCGCTACCGGGTCCGCGCCGACCACTCCGTGGAGCTCGCCGACGGAATCGAGGGCATCGAGGGCGTCGGGGGCATCGGGGGCATCGGGGGACGCATCTTCGTCGCCAACGCCGAAGTGCACAGCCACGGGGTCTCCGCGCCGAACCTGGACATCGGGGCGGTGCGCAACGCCACGATCCTCAACGCCGTCACCGGCCGCGAGGCCTTCCGCCTCCCCAAGCGCAGCGCCTTCACCACCTTCACGGCCCCGCAGCAGAACCCCTGACACGCAGCAGCCCCCACACACAGCAGTCCCCGGCAGCCTTGCCGATCCTGAGGGTCGTCGGTCGTCGCCGTCGAATCCTCTGGTCGGCAGTCTCTGCCGGGGGCCTGGCCAGAGCCTGGACAAGTGTCACGCGGGCTCCCGAACGTCTTCGGGAGGCGGAGTGGCTCTTTCTGGTATTCCGGTGTAAGGACTACTTTCCTCCTCTATTGCTCCGAGTCAAGGGTTTTGCCGGAATTTTCCGTCGACGTCCCCGGACGTAAACTGAAGGGGATCCGCGTCGTGTCAGGTCAGCGGCCCGACGGAGGTTCCGCGATGACGGCATGGCCCATTCCGCTCGGGTCCGGTGCCACCGGCTGGGCTCCCGAGACGGTGACGTCCGACCCGTACAACGCCCAGACGCCGGCGGCCGCGCTGGCCGAGCCGGTGACACCCGTGGCCGCCCTGTTCGTCCGCGACCACTTCGGCATCCCCGAGACCGCGCCCGACCGCTGGCAGCTGCACCTCGGCGGTGCCGCGGCCGCGCCCTTCACCCTCGGCTACGCGGACCTGCTCACCCTGGAGCGCCGCGAGCACGACGTCGTCATGGAGTGTGCGGGCAACGGCCGCGCCCTGATGACCCCCCGCCCGCCCGGCCTCCCATGGGACCAGCGGGCGGTCGGCTGCACCCGCGTGGCCGGGGTGCCGTTCGTGCTGGTGGCCGCCCGGGCCCGCTTCGACCCGCGCAGCGTCGAGATCGTCTTCACCGGAGCCGACTCCGGCACCGTGCACGGCCGCCCCACCGCCTTCGCACGCAGCCTCCCCCTCGACGTGGCCCTCCACCCCGACACCCTGCTCGCCACGCACATGAACGGCGAGCCGCTCACCCCCGAGCACGGGGCGCCGGTCCGCCTGGTGGTCCCCGGCCGGTACGCGGTCGCCGACGTGAAGTGGCTGGTCGCCGCCCGCGCCGTGACCGAGCCGTTCACCGGCGTCTTCCAGGCCGAGGAGTACCTGTACACCGACTCCCGCGGCACCCCCGAGGGGCCCGTCACGACCGTCCGGGTCAAATCGCTGATCACCGCCCCCGAACCGGACGCGGACCTGCGCCGCGGCCACGAGGTGCTGGTGCAGGGGCGGGCCTGGTCGGGCGGCGGCGTGCCCGTGCGCCGGGTGGTGGTGCGGACGGAGTACGCCGGGGACGACGTCGACGCCGAAAACCCCCACGGCGGGGGCTCCGGCGGGGATGCGGGAGCCCGGGGCCCCGGCGCGGGCTGGCACCACGCCCGCCTCGAAGCCCCGGCCGGCCGCTACGCCTGGACCCCCTGGTCGTACCGGTGGACACCCGACCGGCCCGGCCCCTACCGGCTGCTGTCCCGCGCGACCGACGCCCGCGGCGACACCCAGCCGGACGCCGCCCCCTGGAACGCCCACGGCTACGGCTGCAACCCCGTCGCCCGCGTGGACGTGGTCGTCGTCTGAAGGACCCGGTGACCCGATGACCGAGATCGAGATCATGACCACCGCCTCGCTCGGCGACACGAGCTACCTCCTCGTGAGCGGGGACGAAGCCGCCCTGGTCGACCCGCAGCGCGACAGCTGGGAGCTGATGGAGTCCTGCGCCGGCCGCGGCGTGCGGATCCGGTACGCGCTGGAGACCCACGTCCACAACGACTACGTCTCCGGATCCCTGGAGGTCCGCGCCGCGACCGGCGCCACCGTGGCGGGCCCCGCCCGGGCCCCGTACGCCTTCGACCACCTCGGACTGGCCGACGGCGACGAGATCACGGTCGGGGACACGACGCTGCGGGCCCTGGAGACGCCGGGCCACACCGCCGAACACACCTCCTACCTCGTCCTCGACGCCTCCCGCCCGGACCACCCCGCGGCCGTCTTCACCGGCGGCAGCCTGCTCGTCGGCACCGCCGGCCGCACCGACCTCTCCGGCCCCGACCACACCGAGGAGCTGGCCCGCGCCCAGTACCGCTCGCTGCGCCGGCTCGCCCTGCTGCCCGACACCACCCGCATCCTGCCCACGCACGGCGCCGGCAGCTCCTGCTCCGCCGGCCCGGCGGCGGCCGACCGGACCACCACCCTGGGCGCGGAGCGGCGCACCAACCCGGCGCTCACCGCCGCCGACGAGGAGGAGTTCGTCAGCGGGCGGATGGCGGGCCTGCCGCCGTACCCGGCGTACTACCACCACATGGCCCCGGTGAACCGGTCCGGCCCGCCCGTCCTGGGCGGCCTGCCCGCGCTGCGGCCGCTCACCCCCGCCGCGGTCGAAGGGCTCGCCGGGGGCGGCGCACAGATCGTCGACGGCCGCGACCGCGCCTCCTTCGCCGCCGGGCACCTGCCCGGCTCGATCTGCGAGGAACTCGACGACCGGTTCGCGAGCCTGGTCGCCGAGGTCGTGCCGTTCGGCACCCGCCTGGTCCTCGTCCTGCCCGAACCGGCCGGGGAGGCGGGCCGCGAGGCGGTCCGCCAGCTCCTGCGGATCGGCTACGACAACATTGCCGGGCACCTGGCGGGAGGCGTCGACGCCTGGGCCGCCGCCGGCCGCCCCCTGCGGTCCTTCCGCACCGCCGACGCCGCCGAACTCGCCGGACACCTCGCCGGGCGGCGCATCCTGGACGTCCGCCCCGACCGCCCCGACGGCGGCATCCCCGGCGCCCTCGCCGTGCCGCTGTCCGAACTCCCGCGGCGGCTCGGGGAGTTGCCCCGCGACCGGGAGATCTGGACGGTGTGCGGCAGCGGCCGCCGGGCCGTCATCGCGGCCAGCCTCATCGACCGGGCCGGCATCCCCGTCACGGCGGTAACCCGGGGCGGAGCAGCGGACCTGCTCCGGCCCGCCTGACCGCGCCCCGCCCGCAGGTCAGCGCACGGCGGCCAGGACGCGGCTGCTGCCGTACTGCCAGACCGTGCCCACGTGCCGGAAGCCGGCCCGGCGCAGCAGCGCGGCATGGACCGACACCGGCAGGTCGTCGGCGGCGCAGGGCGGGTGCCCGCCGGCGTCGGGGGAGGACAGCAGCGGGGCGAGCTCCGGGTCGGCCGCAGCCCCCGACCACCAGGACGACCAGTCCTCGTGGGTGAAGGCCAGGCTGCGCTCGCTGTGGCGGCGGCCGATGTCCTGCGCGAGGGCGCGCAGCGGCGCGTCGTCCGGCGCGATGTGGTCGCCGTTGACGAACACCCCGCCCGGGCGCAGCCGTTCGGCCAGCTCCCGGTACACCCCGCCCAGGGTGGTCCGGTCCAGGTAGTGCAGTGCCGTCGTGGAGACGGCCGCGTCCACCGGCCGGTCGAGGCCGAGCGCGTCGAGCCAGCCGGGCGCGCCGATCAGGGCCCGCACGTACCGCAGGCGCTCCCCGAAGTGCGCCCGGCCCAGCTCCAGCAGCAGCGGGTCCGCGTCGACGGCCAGGACCTCGGAACCGGGCAGCCGGTCGGCCAGGCGCGCGGCGAGCGTGCCCGGGCCGCTGCCCAGGTCGAGGAGGAGGCGGCGGCCGGACGCGGTGTGCGTGATGTGCTCGACCACGTCCGCGATGACCGTGAACCGCTCCTCGCGGTCCACCGCGTACCGCTGCTGCTGGCACTCCCAGCGCTCCACCCAGCGCGCGGCCGTCACTGCGCTCATACCCATAGTGAAAATCATTGCAGGTTGGCGAGCACCGTCAGCAACTCCTCCATCTCTTCGAGCGTGTTGTACACGTGCAGGCTCACACGCACCGATCCGTCCCGTACACTTCGCCCGGCCTGGCAGTGCTCGTCGGAACGCACCATGAACCCGTGGCTGTACAGGATGAACCCCAGGTCCTGCGAGCCGATCCCGTGGTGCCGGAAGGTCACGATGCTGCCGCGCCGCTGCACGGGGGACCCGGCCGCCAGGCTGGTCCGGCAGCCGAGGACCTCGTACGCGGGCAGCCGGTCCAGCCCGTCGGTCAGCACCGCCGCCAGCGCCGTCGTCCACCGCGCGATCCGCCCCACATCCGCCGCCCGGAGCCAGTCCAGAGCGGCCGAAAGGCTCGCGATGCCCGCCGTGTTGGGCGTGCCCGGCCAGCCGCCGGGGCGGAACGCCGGGCCGCGCGCGCCCCGCGCCCACACCGCACCGGTGCCCGGCAGCGCGAGCGCCTTGTGCCCGGAGAACACCAGGAAGTCCACGTCCAGTTCGGCGAGGGAGACCGGCTGGTGGCCGACGCTCTGGGCGGCGTCCAGGCAGATCGGCACCCGCGGCCCGACCGCCTCGCGGACGCGGTGCAGGTTCATGTCGGCGCCGTACACGTGGTGGACGTGCGTCGCGGCCACGAACCGCGTGCGCGGGCCCGTGAGGGCGGCCAGGGCCGCCGGGTCGTAGTCCCCGGACCCCGCCTGGCAGGGCAGCTCCCGTACGGTGATCCGCACCCCGCGCGCGGCCAGCAGGTCCCGCGCCTCCAGCCAGGGGTCGAGGTTGGCCCGGTGGTCGCCGAAGGGGACGACGATCTCGTCGCCGTCGGCGAGCAGCTCCGGCAGCCAGTCCCGGGCGACCGTCCGCAGCCCCTCCGAGGCCCCGCTGGTGAAGTGCACCGAGGAGCGCCCCGGGTCCGGGTCCCCGAGGAACGCCTTCACCTGCTCGCGGGCGCCCTCCACCAGCGCCGTCGTCGCGTTCGCCCACGGGTACGAGCCGCGGGCGGAGTTGGCGTTGGAGGTGGTCAGGTAGGCGTGCACGGCGTCCAGGACCGCCTGCGGCTTCTGCCCGGTCGCGGCACTGTCGAGGTACGCCTGGCCGGGGTGCCCGGCCACGATGGGGAACCCGGCGCGCAGCGGGCGCTGCCACGCGGCCAGCTCCCGCAGCTCCGCCCGCGGATCCGGCGGGGCCGGCGGGGCAGTCGGGGTCGGCCGGGCGGGCGGGGTCGGCCGGACCGGCGGGGTGGGCGGGGTCGGCGGGGTGGGCGGGGTCGGCGGGGCGGCCATCAGTCGCGCACCAGCGGGGCGCCCGCGTCCCGCCAGGCGATGATGCCGCCCGCGAGGCTGCGTACGTCCGGATGCCCCATCCGGGTCAGCAGGGCCGCGTACCGCTGCGACTGCTCGCCGACCGGGCAGGCCAGCAGCACCGGCCGGCTCGTGCTGAACGGCAGCCCGCCGCGCACGAGTTCCGCGAACAGCTCGTCCACGATGTTGACCGAGCCGTCGATGTGCAGCGCCCCGTACGCGAACGGCCCGCGCAGGTCGACCACCAGCGGCTGCCCCGACTCCGCCCACTTGCGGGCCTCGGCCACGTCCATCGCGCGTACGGCGGCCAGTTCGGCCTCGGTGACGGTGGCGGCGGAGTTGCGCACGGCGGGTCGGCCCAGCAGCTCGGGCCGCCGCTGCCGGACGTAGCCCAGATAGCTCTCCGCCCGGTCGCACACGATGAACACGGCCGTCCGGCGCTCGGTCAGCCCGGCGTCCAGGGCCTTCAAGTGGCGGACGGCACCCTGGTAGGCGGCCCCGCCGGTCGGGCCGGACAGCAGCCCGCAGCGGCGCAGCAGGACCAGCATCCCGTCGAGGGCCTCGTCCGCGCTCACCGCCTCGATCGCGTCGTACGCGGCCGGGTCGAACAGGCCCACCTCCTGCACCTCGTCGGCGGTGCGGATGCCCGGGATGAAGTCCGACTTCGCGCCGACGAGCCCGACCACGCGCACGGCCGGGTCGTGCGCGCGCAGCGCCCGGGCGACGCCGGTGGAGGAGCCGGCGGTGCCCACGCAGGCGATGAACCAGTCGGGGGCGCGGCCGTCCAGGTCGGCGATGATCTCCGGGCCCGTGCCCTGCGCGTGCGCCTGCGCGTTCAGCGGGTTGAAGTACTGGTCCGTGTGGAGGTGGGCGCTCCCGGGGACGCCGAGCTGCTGGTGGAAGAGGGTCAGCGGGTCGGCGGTGTCGGTCGGGTCCAGGCACTCGCTCTGCCCGGGCAGCTCCTCGATCTCCGCGCCCAGCAGGAGCAGCAGGTCCTTGATCTCCGGGACGCGCATGCGGTTGGTGACGCTCTTGAACCGCAGTCCGTGCAGGCCCGCGATCAGGGCCAAGGCCTTCGCGGTGTTGCCGCTGGACAGCTCGACCACCGTCTCGTCGCCGGCCGCGGCGCCGGCCAGCCGTTCGCGGACCATGTTCCAGGCGGGCCGGTCCTTGAGCGAGCCGAACGGGTTGAGCATCTCCAGCTTGGCGTAGAGATCGATGTTCCGCAGTCCGTGCACGTCCGGATCGATGCGCACCAGCGGGGTGTTGCCGATGGCGTCGGTGATGCTGTCGTACCTCATGTGCCTCATGCCCCCGTTTCCGTGACCGGCCAGTACTGCTCGTCGAGGCACCAGCGCCAGGCTCCGCCCTCCTCTCCGGCGTCGGTTGCGGTGCCGCCCCCGGCGGCTCTGACGGCCACCTTGCGGGCCACGGGCTGGCGTTGGGCCCGGGTTGCGGTGAAGTCCATGCAGTAGGCGGCCGTGTTGGGGAAGGCAAGCAGGTCGCCCGGGCGGGGCAGGCGGGGCAGGAAGACGGTCCGGCGGGTGATCAGGTCGGCCTCCAGGCAGAGGCTGCCCATGAGGTGCACGCCGACGGCGCCGGCAGCGCCGATGGCCGGGTCGACCGGTGCCGCGCCGCCGTCGCGGGGGACGAGGACCGGGTCCACGAGCACGCCGTGCTCCTCCAGGCCCACGTCGCCCGCGTTCAGGGCGAGGCGCACCCGCGGCGGGCCCCCGGCGTCGTCGCGGACCTCCATGACCCGGCCGAGGGTCAGCCCGCACTGGTCGACGAGGGCGCGGCCCGGCTCGGCGTACAGGTCGCACAGGCTCTCCAGCAGCAGCGTGCCCAGCGGCCGCCCCAGCCCCGGCGCCGGCCGGGAGAGCAGCTCGTCGAGATAGGCGGCCCCGGCGGCCGGCCGGTACGCGGGGTACAGGGCGGGCGCGCCCCTGAGGACGCCGTTCTCCACGCGCAGGCCGTACCCGTACCCGCCCCAGGCCAGCGGGCCGCGGCGGCCGAGCACGGCCTCGGTGAGGGCGGTCGTCCAGCGCTCCCACTGGCCGGCGTGCGCGAGGTAGCTGATGCCGAAGCCGCCGCCGACGTCGATCGCCCGGGGCTGGAAGCCCCGCAGCCGCAGCTCGTCCACGGCCCGCAGGCAGCCTTCCAGGGCGACGGCCTTCTCGTCCGCGCTGGTGGTGTCCAGGTGGTAGCCGACACCGACGGGCTCCAGGGCGTCCCGGAGGGTGTCGAGCAGGTCGAGCAGCCGGGCCAGGTGCCGTTCGGGGGTGCCGAAGCGGGTGGGCCGGGACAGGGTGCGGGGCCCGGCCGCACCGAACTCCGACAGGCGCAGCACGACGCGCAGCCGGGGCAGGCCGTGGGTGCGCACCAGCCGGGCCGCCTCGGCGAGTTCGCCCGGCCCGTCGGCGTTCACGACGGCCCCGCAGCGGGCGGCGAGCCACAGGAAGGCGGGGTCCTTCGGCCCGGTCACCATGACGCGGTCGCCGGTGAAGCCGGCGCCGAGGGCGTGCTGGAGCTCCCCCACGGAGGCGGCGTCCAGCCCGGCGCCGGTGGCTGCCGCGTGGCGGACCAGGGCGCTGGAGCCGGTGGCCTTGTGGGCGAACCAGATCCGCCCGGGTAACCGGTGCCGGCGCAGGACCTCGGCGAACGCCTCCGCGTTGCGCTCGAACTCGTCCGGCAGCACCACGTTCAGGGGCGACCCCAGCGCGTCCACCAGGCCGTGCAGGAACCGCCCGGAACGCAGCAGGGCCGCAGGGCCCGAGGTGAGCCGCGGTTCCAGGTACAAAGGGGCGTCGCTCATCCCGGCCGTCCCTCCCCGACGACGCATGCGGACCCGCATCCGCGATCACTCGTACGGCTCCGCCGCGCGATCACTCGTACGGCTCCGCCCATCATCGCTCCCCGTCTGCCGCAGCTGAAGGGGGCGTGGGAGCACGCGGGGGCGGTTGGCCGGATCGGTACGGCCGTTTCAGAGGGTGAGGCTCATCAGGACGTCGTCCCGGTCGTCCCCGGGCGCCACACGCAGCGCACCCGGCCACCGGCCCACCTCCACCCAGCCCAGCCGCCGGTAGAACTCCTCCAGCCCGCACCCGGAGCGGGCGCTGAGCTGCAGCCGTTCCAGGCCCAGCTCATCGCGGGCGACGTCGGCCACGCCGGTCATCAGGGCGCTGCCGATGCCGCGGCCGCGCAGCCCGGGGAGGGTCTGGAGGTGGTTGACCACCCCGCAGTGGGCCACCAGCGGGTGCGGGTCATGGCGCAGAACCAGCCAGCCGGACAGGGTTCCGCCGTCGACGGCGAGGAGGATCCGGCAGCGCAGCGGATCGAGTGCGCGGACGAGGCGGTCCACGGCGGGCGCGACGTCGGCCGCGGACACGGGCGGCATCGGCAGCTCGGGGGCGATCACCGCCCCGCCCGCGTTGACCACGGCCGTCCAGCAGTCCGCCAGCTGCCGTGCGGTGGCGGGCGGTACGTCCCTCGGGGTCGTCAGCTGCACCAGCTCGGGCACCACGGGCACCACACCTCGGGACGGCATGGCCCCAGCCTCCCACGGGGGCCGTCAGTCCGGGGGCCGTCGGTCAGGAGTCCGTCAGTCCGGGGGCCGTCAGTCCGGAGTCCGTCAGTCGTGGGGTGCCTCTCCGCTCACCCGGTGGTCGGCGTGGCTCAGCGCCTCCAGGACCAGGCGGCGCAGGTGGCCGTCGCGGAGCCGGTAGTGGACGTGGCGCCCCTCCTTGCGGGACTCCACCAGCTGGGCCAGACGCAGTTTGGCCAGGTGTTGGCTGACCGCGGTGCGCGAGGCGGCGCACTGCTCGGCGAGGGTGCCGACGTCGGACTCGTCCTGGGCGAGCAGCCACAGCAGGTGCAGGCGCGTGGGGTCGGAGAGCAGCGCGAAGACCGACGCCGCCTCGGCCAGCCGGGCGCCGTCGGGGGCGCGCAGGTGCGAGACGGTCGCAGGTGGCAGGGAATCGCTCAGGGCCATGGGGACAGCGTATGGCCGGGCGGCGCGGGGCCGGGCGGCCGGGCGGCGCGGTTGCGGCCGGGGGCGCGCGGGCATCCATTCGTCATGTGCGCATCTGCGCACATGACGATACGGTGGAGGGGTGACCCCGCCGAGCGGAAGGCCGCCGCCATGCTGTCCGTCCTGCGCAACCGCACCTACCGGCACCTGTTCGCAGCCCAGGCCGTCGCCCTGACCGGCACCGGCCTGGCCACCGTCGCCCTCGGCCTGCTCGCCTACGACATCGCGGGCCCCCGGGCCGGATCGGTCCTCGGCACCGCGCTGGCGATCAAGATGGTGGCGTACGTCGCCATCGCGCCGGCCGTCGGCGCCGTCGCCCACCGGCTCCCGCGCCGCACCCTCCTGATCGGCGCCGACCTGGGCCGCGCCGCGGTCGCCCTCTCCCTGCCGTTCGTCGACCGGGTCTGGCAGGTCTACGTCCTGGTCTTCGTGCTGCAGGCCGCCTCCGCCGTGTTCACCCCCGCCTTCCAGGCCGTGATCCCCGACGTGCTGCCCGAGGAGCGCGACTACACCCGGGCGCTGTCGCTGTCCCGGCTGGCCTACGACCTGGAGAGCCTGTTCAGCCCGGCCGTGGCCGCCGCCCTGCTCGCCGTCACCGGCTACAACCGGCTCTTCCTCGGCACCGCCGCCGGCTTCCTCGCCTCGGCCGTCCTGGTCGCCTCGGTCGCCCTCCCGGGGCCGCCGGCCGCGATGGCGGGGACGCCGGGCGGGGCGGGGGCCGGGGTGCCGGGTGGCGGGTCAGGGTCCGGCGTGGGCGGGGAGCGTCGTGCGGCCCGGCGCGGGCGGAGGGTGTACGCGGCTGCCACCGCGGGTGCACGGCTCTTCCTCGCCGCCCCGCAGCTGCGCGCCCTGCTGCTGCTCAACCTCACCGTGGCCGCGGCCGGCGCGCTCGTCACCGTCAACACCGTCGTCTACGTCCGCGACCACCTGGGCCGCCCCACCGGGGACGTCGCCCTCGCCCTCGGCGCCTACGGGGCCGGCTCCATGGCCGTGGCCCTGCTCCTGCCCCGCGTCCTCGACCGGGCCCCCGACCGCAGGGTCATGCTGCGCGGCGCCCTCGGCCTGACCGCGGTGTTCGCCGCCGCCGGAGCCCTGACCGCGGCGGGCGCCGGCGGCTGGCGCTGGCCCGCCCTGCTGGCGGCGTGGGCGGCGTTCGGGGCCGGAGGCTCGCTGGTGCTCACCCCCGCCGGCCGGCTCATCCGCCGTACCGTCCCGGCCGAGCGGCGCACCGAGGCCTTCGCCGCCCAGTTCTCCCTCTCCCACGCCTGCTGGCTGCTGACCTACCCGCTGGCCGGCTGGGTCGGCGCCACCGCCGGCCTGACGGCCGCCGTCGCCGGCCTCGGCGCGGTCGCCGCCGTCTCGGCCGCCGCCGCGGCCCGCCTGTGGCGCCCCGCCGCGGCCGCGGACCGGCCGCGCGGCCACCGTCCGGCGGGCCCGGTTTTCCACAGGGCGGAGCGGGGTGTCGTCGGAGGTCGGTAGGCTGCCGGACATGACCCTTTCGGACGCGTCCCCCGAGACCAGCGATGCCCTGCAGGTGCTTCACCGCGTCTTCGGGTACGACTCCTTCCGCGGCGAGCAGAAGGACATCATCGAGCACGTCGCCGGCGGCGGCGACGCCCTGGTGCTGATGCCCACCGGCGGCGGCAAGTCGCTCTGCTACCAGATCCCGGCCCTCGTCAGGGGCGGCACCGGCGTGGTGATCTCGCCGCTGATCGCGCTGATGCAGGACCAGGTGGACGCGCTGACCGCGCTCGGGGTGCGGGCCGGCTTCCTCAACTCCACGCAGGGGTTCGACGAGCGGCGCACCGTCGAGCAGCTTCTTCTCGCCGGCGAGCTCGACCTGCTGTACCTGGCGCCCGAGCGGCTGCGCACCGAGGGCACCCAGCGACTCCTCGACCGCGCCGAGATCTCCGTCTTCGCCATCGACGAGGCGCACTGCGTCGCCCAGTGGGGCCACGACTTCCGGCCCGACTACCTCGCGCTGTCGATGCTGCACGAGCGCTGGCCCAAGGTGCCCCGGATCGCCCTGACGGCGACGGCCACGCCGGCCACGCACGCCGAGATCGCCGGCCGCCTCGGCCTGAAGGACGCGCGGCACTTCGTCGCCAGCTTCGACCGGCCGAACATCCAGTACCGGATCGCCGCCAAGAACAACCCCGTCAAGCAGCTGCTGGACCTGATCCGCACCGAGCACGAGGGGGAAGCCGGCGTCGTCTACTGCCTCTCCCGGGCCTCCGTGGAGAAGACCGCCGCCGCCCTCGTGGAGCACGGCATCGACGCCGTCGCCTACCACGCGGGCATGGACGCGGCCACGCGCGCCGCGAACCAGGCCCGGTTCCTGCGCGAGGACGGCATCGTGGTCGTCGCCACCATCGCCTTCGGCATGGGCATCGACAAGCCCGACGTCCGCTTCGTCGCCCACCTCGACCTGCCGAAGTCCGTCGAGGGCTACTACCAGGAGACCGGCCGCGCCGGCCGCGACGGCGAACCGGCCACCGCCTGGCTGGCGTACGGCCTGCAGGACGTGGTCCAGCAGCGCAAGCTGATCGACGGCTCCGAGGGCGACGACACCCACCGCCGCTCGCTGACCGCCCACCTCGACGCGATGCTCGCCCTGTGCGAGACCGTCGAATGCCGCCGCGTGCGGCTGCTGGCCTACTTCGGCCAGGAGTCCGGCCCCTGCGGCAACTGCGACACCTGCCTGACCCCGGCCGAGTCCTGGGACGGCACGGTCGCCGCGCAGAAACTGCTGTCGACGGTGTGGCGGCTGGCCCGGGAGCGGCGCCAGAAGTTCGGCGCCGGCCAGATCATCGACATCCTCCAGGGCAAGAAGACGGCCAAGGTCATCCAGTTCGACCACGACACGCTGTCGGTGTTCGGGGTCGGCGCCGACCTGGGCGCCGGCGAATGGCGCGGGATCGTACGGCAGCTGCTCGCGCAGGGCCTGCTGGCGGTCGAGGGCGACTACGGCACGCTGGTGCTGACGGACGCCAGCGGCGAGGTGCTGGGCGGCCGCCGGCCCGTGCCCCTGCGCAAGGAGGCCGCGCCCGCCGCCGGCCGGACCCGCAAGGAGTCCGGGGCCCGCTCCGGGAAGCAGGGCGCGCGCGTCCCGGCCGACCTGCCGGCGGCCGCGGTACCGGTCTTCGAGGCCCTGCGGGCCTGGCGGGCCGCGACGGCCCGCGAGCAGGGCGTACCGGCGTACGTCGTCTTCCATGACGCGACCCTGCGCGAGATCGCGACGCGGCTGCCCGCCACCGTCGAGGAGCTCGGCACCATCAGCGGCGTCGGCGAGGCGAAGCTCACCAAGTACGCCGAGGGGATCCTCGACACCCTCGCCGAGACCGGCGCCGACCCGGCACAGCCCGCGCCGCCCGCCGCCCCTGCCGCGCCGCCTGCCGGCCCCGCCGCGCCCGCGGGCCCCGGCCGGACCGGGCACCAGGAGCCGTGGGACGACGAGCCGCCCCTCGACCCGGAGGAGACGGACGCGCCCTGGGACGACTGGGAATAGTCACACCCCCGGGCAGCCCGACGGCTGTGGCTGTGGCTGTGGCTGTGGCTGTGGCTGCCCGGTGCCGTGGCTTAGTCGGCCGCGGACGGTGCGGGCTCCTCCTCCTCGGAGTCCGCGCCGTCCTCCCGGTCGGAGTCGGCGTGGGCCGGGCACGGCGGGCACAGGCGGGTGTACTCGGCCATCACCTCCTCCACGGTCTCCCGCTGCTTGCGCTCGCACGCCGCGCGCCGGGTCTCCTCCTTGCACAGCAGCTCCGCCCGGGCGCCCTCCAGCACGGCGATGGCCTGCCAGCCCTTGAGGACGCACAGCAGCGCCTTGCACAGGCAGTCGACGAACTCCGACACGGATCCGAAGCCCCGGAAGGCCTCCGTGATCCGGCGCAGCAGCACCAGCAGGCGCGCGTAGAGGCGTACGACGTCCTGGCCGAGCACCGGGTCGCAGACGTCGGCCAGCAGCTGCACCGCGTCCGCCTTGATCTTCACGGCCCGTTCGGGCAGCGCCGTCACCTCGCCCTCCAGCGCCGTGAAGCAGGCCGCCGCCTGCTGGGTGTCCTGCGTGTACCGGGCGATCCGGGACGCGAGGGAGGCGACCGTGTCGTCCGGGTGGACCGCGTCCGAGAACGCGCAGCCGCAGTCGTCCACGCAGCAGCCCCAGCCGCCCGCGCACCGGCGGATGTCCTCGAAGACCCGGTCCACGGCCTGCGCCAGGCAGTGCCGCTGCTCGTGCCCGACCCGGCAGCGGATCTGCTCGCGGACCTTCCCGAGCGTCGCGGCCGCCTCGTCCAGATCCGCCTTCGCGGCCAGTCGGGCCTGGGTGTACCGGGTCCGGGCCCCGTTGAACTTCTCCTGGAACTCACGCAGTTGCGGCAGGTGCTGCTGGGTGACCTCGGCCCGGCGCTGGATTCCCGTGGCGATGCAGGCCAGTTCGTCGATGGCGCCGGGGTCGCAGCCGCCGGTGCTGCTGCCGGCTGCCGGGTGGGTGTGCGCGGTGCTGCTCATACTGGCTCTCCTGGTCGATGCGGGCAGGCGCGACCCGAGTGTGGGCCGGGCGGTGTCACCGGCCCGTCGCCCGGCCATCGCGCACCGGGCGCCGCCGGACGCGCCCGGGCGGCCCGGCAACGCGCGCGTGACGCGGCGGGCCGCAGCATCGCCCCATGGCTGGATACCGGGCACTCGCCGCCGTCGGGCGCAGCGTCGTCGCGCTGCTCAACCGGCGCTTCGCCGAGGAGATCCCCGTCGGGCGCCGCCCGGAGGCCGTCCTCGCCGGGCCCGTCGACTTCGACAAGGTCGACACCCCGGGCTCCGTCATCCGCAACCCCGCGGTCTCCGTCTACTGCTACCGCCTGAGCCTCGACCGGGAGACCCGGCCCGCCCTCGCGGCGCTCGCCGCCCAGGACGGGCTGCCCCGCCTGCCGCTGCGGATGCACCTGATGATCGCCGCCTGGGACCAGTTCGTGGAGGCCGAGCTGGAATGGCTCGGGCTCGTCGCCCGGACCCTGGAGACCGAGGCCCTGCTCACCGGGCCGCTCCTGCACCCCAGCGGGGACTGGCTCCCCGGCGACTCGGTGCAGATCGTCCCCGACGAGCTGGCCATGGACTCGATGAGCGAGGCCTTCCAGGCGATGACCACCGACTACCGGCTCTGCCTGCCCTACCTCGCCCGGGTCGTCCGCATCGACGGCCCGGCCGGACCCGCCCCCGGCACGGTCACCACCGTCGCCGCAGGCCCCGTCTCCGCGGAGCGCCCGCGATGACCGGCCGGGCCGCCGGGCGGCAGGACGCGGCCGCGGTGGGGGATGCCGCCGCCGCGGCACGGGAGGCCGCCGCTACGGCGGGGGAGGCCCCGATCACCGTCGACGCCGGGACCGCCGACGTACTGCACCGGCTCGCCCTCGCCGTCCGCCCGCTCGACGCCCGCACCCGCGCCCCCGCCGGGCCCGGGCTGCGCGTCGGCTGCGAGCACGACCCCGTCCCGGGCCGCCGGCCGCGCCCCGGCGACCTGCTGCGCCCGCTCGAAGGCCACGGGGCGACCGGCTTCGTCCTGCGGTACGGCACCTCCGGCGGGCTGCCGCACACCGTGACCGTACGCGTCGACGACCCCGCCCGGCGGTGGATACCGCGCCGCTTCCGCATACCCCTGTGGACCCGGCCCGAACTCGCCGCGGCCGACGCCCGGCCGCCCTCCGCCCCGTACGTCCGCGCCGACGCCCGGCTCCTGCTGCCCTGGCTGCTGCCCGGCCCCGCCCACCCCGTACCCGTCGGCACGACCGGCATCCGGCTGCGCGTCACCACCGCCGCCGGGACGCCCGTGCGCTGGCCGCGGGTCGACGCCTTCGGGCCCGGCGGCGTCCCGCTCGGCTGGGCCCACGGCGACGAGCACGGCCAGGTGCTGCTGCTGATCGACGCGGTGGGCGTCCTGCCCTCGCCGCCGCCGTCCCGGTTCGACATCGCCCTGCGCACCCACGCCCCGGACCCGCCCGCGGACCCGTCCGCCGGTGGGCCCGCCGGTGCGCCCGCCGACCCGCTCGCCGGTCTCGTCGCCGAACCGGTCGTACGCAGCACCTCCCCGCCCCGGCCTCAGGACCTCGACAACGCGGTGCTGCGCGGGACCGCCCGGCCCGCCGGGTACCGCACCGGCGCCGCCGACACCGTCCGCACGCTCACCGTCGGTCAGGTGGTCCACGCCGCCGACCTGCCCCACATCCCCGCCTGACCCGCGACCGAGGAGAGCCGCCCGATGCCCGAGTACCTGACCCCCGGCGTGTACGTCGAGGAGACCAGCTTCCGATCCCGCTCCATCGAGGGCGTGCCGACCAGCACCTTCGGCATGGCCGGGCGGACCGAGTACGGGCCCGTGCCCTACGCCCTGCCCGGCGGCCCGACCGTGCTCCCCGGGCCGGTCCTCGTCACCGGCTTCACCGAGTACGAACGGGCCTTCGGCGGCCTGCGGATCGGCGACGAGGACTGCCCGCTCGCCCTCGCCGCCCGCGCGTTCTTCGCCAACGGCGGCCGCCGCCTCTACGTCTCCCGGGTCTTCCGCTTCCCCCGCACCGCCGCCGGCGCCATCGACGTCCCCCGCGCCTTCGCCTCCCTCGCCCTGCCCGCGCAGGGCACCCCGCTGCTGCGCTGGCGGGCCCGCTGGCCCGGCTCCGCGGGCGCCCGGACCGGCGTCGCGGTGACCTTCCGGCGCGGCAAGAACATCCTCGTCGCCGGCCCCGGGGGAACACCCCGCCTCACCGGGGTCCAGGAGGGCGCCGCCGTGGAGGTCGTACCGCTGGACGGCGGGCAGCCGCCGGCCATCGCCGACACGGTCCCGCCGACGCCCGGGAACGTCCGGGTCGTCGCCCGCCGTGCCGACGGCGTCCTCGGCTACCGGGACGACCGGACCGGCGGCTTCGAGGCCGTCACGGCCGGGTTCGCCGCCTTCCACCTGACGCTCGCCGTCACCGTACGCCTCGACGACCGCGTCGACGTGTACAACGAACTGGAACTCGACGACCGGCACCCGCGCTCGGTCGGCAACGTCCTGCAGGCGGCCGATCCGGCCGACGAGTTCTCCCTCGTCTGGCTGGAGACCGTACCGCCCGCGACGGGGGCGCCCCCGGTCACCCCCGGCGCGCGGCTCGCCGCCCTGCTCCTGCCCGGGCAGGGCGGCCTCCACCTCACCGACGGCGGCGACGGCGACCGGCTCGGCTCCGGGGACCTCGCCGGCCGGGAAGCCGACCCCGACAACCTCGCCAACCCCGCCCTCGGACTCGGCGCGCTCGCCGAGATCGACGACATCGCCATCGTCGGCACCCCCGACACCGTCACCCTCGCCCCGGCCGACCAGAAGACCGCCGTCGACCACCTGATCGGCCACTGCGAGAGGCTCCGCTACCGGATCGCCGTCGTCGACCCGCCCCGCGACAGCTCGCTCTCCGAAGTCCGCAGGTTCCGCGCCCAGTTCGACAGCAAGTACGCCGCCCTCTACTACCCGTGGGTCAGGATCACCGACCCGACCCGGCGCCCCGACCCCGGCGCCCCCGCCCCCCTCCTGGACGTCCCGCCGTCCGGGTACGTCGCCGGCATCTACGCCCGCAGCGACACCGAGCGCGGCGTGCACAAGGCCCCCGCCAACGAAGTCCTCCTCGGCGTCGACGACTTCACGGTCAACGTCACCTACGACCGGCAGTCCGTCCTCAACCCCGAGGGCATCAACGCCCTCCGCTTCTTCGAGGGCCGCGCCCGCCGCGTGTGGGGCGCCCGCACGATGAGCTCCGACCCCGAGTGGAAATACGTCAACGTCCGCAGGCTCTTCATCTACCTGGAGCACTCCATCGAGAAGTCCACCCAGTGGGCGGTCTTCGAACCGAACAACGAACGCCTGTGGGCGTCGGTCCGGCAGACCGTCGAGGACTTCCTGTTCGCCACCTGGCGGACCGGAGCCCTGCTCGGCACCAAGCCCGAGGAGGCCTTCTTCGTCCGCTGCGACCGCACCACCATGACCCAGAACGACCTCGACAACGGGCGGCTGATCTGCCTGGTCGGCGTGGCCCCCACCTACCCGGCCGAGTTCGTCGTGTTCCGCATCGGACAGTTCACCGCCGACGCCCGGCGCAGCTGACCCCCGCCGCGCCCCGCCCGCTCCAGAACGGGAGACACACCGCCCATGGCCACCCGCAACAACCCGTACGGCGCCTTCAACTTCCTCGTCAAACTCGGCGACACCGGCGGCGAGGACCAGATCGCCGGCGGCTTCTCCGACTTCAGCGGAGCCGGCAACGAGGTCAAGTTCTCCGAGTACCGCAACGGCAACGACCCCGAGAACCACGTCCGCAAGATCGCCAACACCAACACGACGAACGACGTCACCCTCAAGCGGGGCATCATCGGTGACCTGCGCCTCTTCAACTGGATCAAGGCGGTCCGCGAAGGCGCGTACGACGCCCGCACCGTCACCGTCACCCTCCACGACGAGGGCCGCACCCCGGTCTGCGCCTGGGTGCTGCACGCCGCCCAGCCGAAGAAGTGGGTCGGGCCCACCCTCACCGGCAAGGGCGGCGGGGAGGTCGCGATGGAGGAACTGCACCTCGTCGCCGAACGCATCGACTTCCAGTCATTGTGACCGGGCCCGGACTGCGCCTCGGGGCGCCCGGCGTGTACCGCGACGCCCGGCCCGCGCCGCCCGCCGGAGCGCCGGTCCGGCTCGACGTCGCGGGCTTCGTCGGCGTGGCCCCGCGCGGGCCGGTCGACGAACCGGTGCCCGTCGACCGCTGGTCCGACTACGTGCGCCGGTTCGGCGGGTTCGAAGGCCCCGGGCTGCTGCCGTACGCCGTCCGGGCCTTCTTCGCCCAGGGCGGGGCCCGGGCGTACGTACTGCGGGTCGCGCCGCTGCCGCGCGCCCCGCACCCCGCCGCGCTGGACGCCTGCGCCCTGCACCGGGCCGTGCTCGTGCGCGCGGACGGGCCCGCGGGCTCCGGCCCGGGCGGGACGCCGTACGGGATCGGGCTGCGCGCCCGCGACGAGGGCGGCTGGGGCGGGCGGCTGTCCGTGCGCTGGGACTTCACCGCCTCCGACCGGTTCGAGGCCGCGGCCGACGGGCGGGAGCTGGCCCTGCCGCCCGGGCGCACCCCGCCCGCCGGATCGGTGCTGCGGGTCCGCGGGCCCGGGCTGCCGGCCGCCGGGGCGTTCTTCCGCATCCTCGGACTCGCCGAGCGGAGGAACGGCTTCGGCCCGCCGACCGTGGTCGCCCTGCTCGACCGGGCCCCGGCACAGGGGGCGGGCCCGGGCTCCGGGCGCGGCGGGGCACGGGCGGCGGCCGTCGAGGCCGAGGTCGTCACCGCCGGGGTGACCGTCGCCGACGGCGACCCCGCCCACCCCCGCCGCGAGCGGTTCGCCGGGCTCGGGCTGAGCCGCGGGCACCCCCGGTACGCCGCCGCCGTACTCGCCGCCGAATCCCTGCTCGTCACCCCCGACGGGGAGTGGCCCGACGCCCTGCTCCCGCCCGACACCTTCCTCACCTCCGCCCTCTCCCGGCCCGTCCGCCCCGGCGCGGACCGGTACGCCGCCATCGGCGCCGACAGCTTCCACGGCCCGCTCCCCGTCGAGCTGCTCCCCGGCACCGCGGCCGACCACGACAGCGAAGGCGGAGGTACCGCCGCCGTCGGACTGGACCGGATGGCGCTCGTCCCCGGGATCGGGCTGCTGTCCGCCCCCGACCTGCTGTGGCAGTACGGCGAGAACGCCCCCGCCACCGAGACGCCGCCCCGCCCCGTCGGCGGCCGCTTCGCACCCTGCCCGCCGCCCGCCGTCCCCCTCACCCTGGCCCCGGCCCGCCCGCGCCCCCTGCTGCTGGACCCGACCGCCGAACTGCCGGAGATCCTGCGCCGCCAGCAGCGGCTCGTCGCCCTCGCCGAGCACGGACGCCGCTTCGTCGCCCTCCTCGACGCACCGCCCGGGCTGCCGGTCCGCGCCGTCGCCCGCTGGCGCGCCGCCTTCGACAGCACGTACGCGGCCGCCTACCACCCCTGGCTCGGCGTCGTGGACCCCGACGACCCGGACCGCCGCGCCGTCCCCGTACCCCCCTCCGGCTTCGCGGCCGGCATCATCGCCGAACGCGAGCGCCGCCTCGGGCTGCCCTGGGGTCCCGCCAACGCCCTGGCCGCCGGAGCCGTCACCGCCGCCCAGCCGCTCGGCGACGCCGACTGCGACGAACTCCACCTGCTCGGCATCGACGTGTTCCGCGCCGAACGCGACGGCTTCCGCCTCGCCTCGGCCCGCACCCTCTCCCGCGACCCCGACTACCGCCAGCTGAGCGTGCGCCGGCTGATGACCGCGCTCCGGCTCACCCTGGACCGGCAGGCGCAGGTCCTGGCGTTCGAACCGCACACGCCGCGGCTGCGCGACGAACTGCGCGGCTCCGTCGTACAACTGCTGCGCGGCCTGTACCGGGACGGGGCCTTCGCCGGCGACACCGAGGACGAGTCCTTCTTCGTACGCTGCGACGAGCGCCTCAACCCCGCCTGGTCGCAGGGGCTCGGCCGGCTCGTCGCCGAGATCGGCGTGGCCCCCGCGCAGCCCCTCGAATACCTCGTCCTGCGGATCGCGCAGGACGCCGACGGCTCCGTTGACGTGAGGTGAGACCGCCGTGCCCGAGCACCCGCCCGAACTCGTCCAGACCTTCCGGTTCCGGATCCGCATCGTCCGCAGCACCGCGCCCGGGCGCACCGCACTGCCGCCGCCCCGCCTCTCCGGCGCCCTCTCCGGCGCCGGGCCCGGGCCCGGTCCCGGCCGCGGCCGTACGGCACCGGCGGCCTCCGGCCCCGGCGGGCCGGGCCGCGTCCCCGACCGGCTGGGCGACGGCGGGTTCCAGGAGTGCTCCGGCCTGGGCCTGGAGGCCGACCTGCGGGAGTACGCGGAGGGCGGCGCCAACGACGCGGTGGTGCGCCGCGTGGGCCGGGTCCGGCTCCAGCCGCTCGTCCTGCGGCGCGGCATGCTCGCCGCCACCGACGGCGGGAGCGCCGACACCGCCCTGTGGGACTGGCTGCACGGCATGGTCGCCGGCGGCGGCCCGGTGCCCCGCTACGACGGCGACGTGGAGGTGCTCGACACCACGGGCGGGCGGACGCTGGCGCGCTGGACGTTCACCCGCGGCCTGCCCCTGAAGATCACCGGGCCGGCGCTCAACGCGAGGACGGGGGAGATCGCCGTGGAGGAACTGCACATCGCCCACGAGGGCCTGCGCCTGGAGCGCACCCCGTGACGGCCACCGCCCACGCCACCCTGACCCCCCTGAAGGTGACCGGCGAGCAGGGCCCGCAGCGCACGCCCCGGGTCGACGAGGCCGGCAGCCCCCTCGAAGTGCAGTTCAACCCCACCACCCTGCGGATCTCCCGCAACAACAACGTGGACCGCGGCGGGGCGACCACCCGCACCCAGAAGGCGCAGCACCCCGCCCAGGAGGGCTCCACCCTCACCTTCGACCTGGAATTCGACACCGCCGAGCAGGGCGGCGCCGGCGGGTACGTCGACGTACGCCAGTGGACCGCCCTCGTACGGCAGTTCGTCGAGCCGCCGGCGGCGAGCCCGGCCGACGCGCCGCCGCCCGTCCGCTTCGTGTGGGGGACGCTCCGCTACGACGGCATCGTCACCCAGGTCAACGAGGAGCTCGACCACTTCGCCCCCGACGGGACCCCGCTGCGCGCCAAGGTCGCACTGACCATCGTCGAGCAGAACTTCGCCTACCAGGCGAACGCCAAGGGCCCCGGCGCCCGCGACGCAGGGGCCGCCACCGAGGCCGGAGACCAGGGGGCCGGCGCCGTGCCCGGCACCGCCGGGACCAGCCGGCCCCGGCAGGTGGTCCAGGCCCACGGCGGGGAGTCCGCCCAGCAGCTGATGTCCCGGGTCGGACTCGACCCGGCGGCCTGGCGCGGGGCGATGAGCGGACTCGACAGCCCGCTCGGCCTGGCGGCCGGAGCCGGCGTGGTCCTCGGCGCGGAGGCCGAGGCGGGCCTGGCCGCCTCCGCGGGCATCAGCCTGTCGGCGGGGTACGCCGGGGGAGCGGCGGCGACCTCCACCGCGGGCCTGGCCGCCGCCCTCGGCATCACGGCCGGCGCCGCATCCGGCGCGGCGGCGGGAGGCGCACCGGCCGGCGCCGCCCCGGGGGGCCCGGCCGCGCAGGGCGGCCTGCGCGTCCCCGGCGGCGGCCCCGGCGCACCGGGCGGCCCCGCCGACGCGCCCCCGGGCGGCCCGGACACGGCGGCGCGGGCGGGCTTCGTCCTCAGCGCGGGCGGCGGCATCGCCGCGGCCGCGCAGGCGGTGACCGCCGCCGCGGCCGGCCTCGCCACCGCACGCGCCCGCAGCTCCTTCGAGGTCCCCGCCGCCGGCCCCGTGCCGCGGCCCGGAGGCCCCCCGCGGTACGGCCCCGACCGCCCCGACGGCCCCGACCCGCGTTCCACCACGTACGGCCGAGGCATACCCCTGCGCGCCCGCGCCGACCCCGGAACCCTCGCCGAGGTCCGGGCCGGCGGCGGCCGCAGCCTCGCCGACCGGGCCCGCCGCGAGGAGGTCCCCGCCCCCGACCCCGGGGCCGCGCCCTGGGAGCGGCTCCCGCCCGACCCGCCCGGCCGGGCCGCCGCCGACTGCGAGCAACGCGGCCGTGACGCGGGCCCCACCACCCTGGGATGGACACCGCGAGGAGGTCCGCCATGAGCCTGTACATCGGAGAGCTGCACACCGAAGTGGTGCCCGCGGGCAGCGGCGGCCCGCCCGTCACCGCCCGCGGCGAGGGCCCCGCCTCCGGCGGCCGCTGGGCCGCCGCCGAACGCCACCGGGAGGCCGTCGAACGGGCCGCCTGGCTCGCCGCCCGCACCACGGCGGAGGGCTTCGATGACTGATGCCGCGGTCGCCGCCGTCGCCGCCGTCTCGCCCGTCTTCGAGGTCGGCGGCAGCCTCGTCAGGGCCCTCGCCCGGGACTGCGTACGCCTGGAGGTCGCGGAGGGCACGGAGGGGCTGCGCACCCTGCGCGCCTGCTTCCTCGCCGTCGGCCCCGGCGCGACGGGCCCGCAGGACCGGCTGCTGCACCTCGACGGGTCCACCGTCGGCCTCGGCAGCACCCTCAAGGCCGCCCTCGGCCCGCCGTCGGCCCAGCGGTACGTCTTCGAGGGCGTCGTCTCGGCCGTGGAACTCGTCCTCGGCGACGGCGAGCCTCCGCTGGTCCTCGTCCATGCCGAGGACGCGCTGATGCGGCTGCGGATGACCCGCCGCCTGCGCACGTACCGCGACACCACCGACGCCGGCATCGCCCGCGAGGTGGCCCGCGCGCACGGCCTCGACGCCGACGCGGACGTCCCCGGCCCCCGCTACGACGTCGTCCAGCAGCTCAACCAGAGCGACCTGGCCTTCCTGCGCGAGCGGGCCCGCCTCGTCCAGGCCGAGCTGTGGGCGACCGGCACCACCGTGCACTTCCGGCCCCGCGGCAGCCGCACCGCCCCCGTCCAGACCCTCGTCTACGGCAACCAGCTGACGGCGGTGCGGCTCGCCGCCGACCTGGCGCACCAGCGCAGCGAGGTCGTCGTCACCGGCTACGACGCCGAACGCCGCGAACCCATCGACGAACGGGCCGGCCCCGAGGTCGTCGAGGCCGAGACGGCCGGCGGCGGCCGCACCGGGGCACGGCTGCTGGCCCGCGCGCTGGGGCCCGCCACCAGCCTGCGGGTCCGGGAGGCGGCCCTGACCACCGAGGAGGCCGAGAGCTGGGCCCGCGCCGAAATGCTGCGCCGCGGCCGCCGGTTCGTCACCGTCGCCGGCACCACCAACGGCAGCCCCGACCTCGTCGTCGGCGGCCGGATCGCCCTCCGCTCCGTCGGCGGGCCCTTCGAGGGGGACGGCTACCACGTCACCCGGGTCCGGCACACCTTCGACCCCGACCGGGGCTTCCGCACCCGCTTCGACGCCGAACGCCCGTCCCTGAACGAGGTGCCGTGATGTCCCTGCCCGCCCCCGTGGACGGAGCCGCCCCCGGCTACTTCGGCGTCTACCCGGCCCTCGTCACCGACATCGTCGACGAGAAACGGCTCGGCCGCATCGAGGTCCGCTTCCCCTGGCTCGGCCGGGACGGGGACCGCGACGTGCGCGCCTGGGCCACGCTCTGCTCCCCGTACGCCGACGACCGGCAGGGCCTGCTCGCCCTGCCCGAGGTGGGCAGCCAGGTCGTGGTCGCCTTCGAGGCCGGCAACCCGCGCCGCCCGTACGTCCTCGGCGCCGCCTGGAACGGCCGTACCGCCCTGCCGCACGAACCCGAACCGGCCAACAACACCCGCCAGTTCAGGTCCCGGGCCGGCAGCAGCCTGGAGTTCGACGACACGGCGGGCGCGGCCCGGGTGCGGATCACCATGGCCTCCGGCCACGAGGTCGTCCTCGACGACGCCGCCCGGCAGGTCGTGATCCGGCACAGCGGCGGCTGCACCGTCCGCCTCACCCCCACCGCGGTCCAGGTCGAGGCCAACGCCTCCGTCGACGTCAAGGCGCCCACCGTCACCGTGAACGCCCCGCTGACCACCTTCACCGGACTCGTGAAGTGCGCGACCCTGGTCACCGACCAGATGGTGATCTCCCCGGCCTACACGCCCGGCGCCGGGAACATCTGGTGAGCGCGGACACCGCCGCCGGGCACGGCTTCAAGCTCCTCGCCCCCTGGTACGTGTGCGAGCGCGGCCGGTTCGACCGCTTCGCCCCCGCCGCCCGCACCCCCGCCCTGCAGAAGTACGCCTCGCCCGAGTTCGTCCGCGCCCTCGTCGCCGACCCGAGGGACTCGCTGCGCTTCGACGCCGCCGAGGACGTGTGGTCCTGCCCCGTGCCCGTCCGCTCCGAGGACCGCGGCCCCGGGCGCGCCCGCTTCGCCACGCACCGGCTGTACCGCACCGGGCTGCGCAAGCTGTACCAGCCCGGCCACGAGCGCTTCTACGCCGTCGTGGTCGAGCTTTTCTGCGACGGGCCCGGGTGGCCCCGCCCGCAGTCCGCCGAAGGGCTGGAGGTGGGGTTCGTGATGCGGCGCCGGCAGGTGGAGATGTCCGCCCCGCCGCAGGTGCTGCGCCGGCTCGCACACCGGCTGACCGCCGGACTGGCCGCCGCAGAGGACACGGCCGAGGCCGCCGCCGGGGACACGGCCGGAACGCCGGGCAGCCCGCCGGCCGGTACGCCGGGCAGTGCGCCGACCGGTGCGCCGGACAGCCCGTCGGACGCTGCGCCGGGCAGTGCGCCAGACAGCCCGTCGGACGGTGCGCCGACCGGGCCCGCCCCGTATGCCTCGGAGGTGCGGGACATCCTGTGGGCCGACCTCGCGCACCGGGCGGCCTTCGAGGACGCCAACCGCGCGCTGATCGACCAGATCGGCCTGGAGACGGAGATCCAGGCCTGGATGGAGGGCCCGGCCGGCGGCACGTGGCGCAAGGCCGGCGCCCCGCCGCCCCCGGGCCGCCCCCCGGACCGGGAACAGGAACTGCCGATGTGGCGGCTGCCGCCCCGCTCGGGCGACTGCCCGCGGGGCGGCCCGCAACCGCCCGAGCGCTCCCTGTGGTTCGGGGTCGTGCCGACCTGCTCCGGAGACCACGACGGCCGGGGCGCCCCCAAACTCGACGACCAGTCCGTCTACGAGCTGGTCTGCTTCGTCCGCCGGACCCCCGCCCCGGGACACGAGCACTGCCCGCCGCAGATCTCCTGGAGCGAGCCCACCGAACCGTTCCGGCTCGCCCCGTTCTACGACCCCGAGGGCACCAAGAACCGCCGCACCTCCATCACCCTGCCCGACCTGCGCGCCCTGGCCGCCCGGGCCGGCGCACCACCCGGCCCCGGCGGGGTCGCCGTCACCAGCCCGCCCGGATCCCAGCTCTCCTTCGACCCCGGCGGCGGCACCCCGAGCGGCGGCTCGGTCAACGGCCTGACCCCCCGGATCTGCACCTTCGCCCTCGAACTCTTCATGATTGTGGCGTTCTTCCTGTTCAGCATGTTCCTGCCGATCGTGGTGTTCCTGTTCCAGCTGTGGTGGCTGCTCGCCCTGCGGTTCTGCCTGCCGCCCTCCGCCACGGCCATCGCCACCCTCAAGGCCCACTTCGACGCCGGACTGACACTGCGCGACATGGGCGCCGCCGAACGGGACGCCCTCGACGGACTCCTCGGCGCCCGCGGCGCCACGGCCCGGCTCCAGGCGGGCGAGGGCGGCTTCCGCGACGAGGACGGCAAGGACCTCTTCGAGACCGTGATCCCGCCCGACCCGCCCCCCGTACCCGTACGCCCCGAACCGGAGCCGCCGGTCCGCGACCCCCTGTGCGGGAGCGGGGGATGAGCGGCCGGGCGGCCCCCGTACCGGCCCCGATACCGTCCCCCGCACCGGCAGCACCAGCACCCGCCCCGCGGCCCCCGGCGCAGCGCGCCCCCGCGCCCGTCCCGGCCCCCGCGGCCGTTCCCGTACCGGCTCCGGCTGCCGCGGCCACCCGGACCGCCGCCGGCCCCGGCCCGGCCGCGGCTGCTGCGCCCGGCGCACCCGCCGCGCCCGGCCGGGCCGCACCGCCCGCCCGGCTCGCGGACGAGCTCGCCCGCGCCCTGCCCGTTCCCGCCCCCGACATGCCCAAGGAGGAGCTGGCCCTGGAGGGCGGCGCCCCGCTCACCCCGCCGCCCGCCGTCGCCGCGTACCTGGAGCGCAAGGGCCCCGCGGGCGGGCCGGTCCGCGTCCGCCTCGGCCACACCGCCGCCGGCATCCTGCACCTCCGCGCCACCGACCGGGGCCCGGCCACGGCCGCGGGCGGCGCGTTCCAGCCGGTCCCGCTGCGGCTCCCGTTCCTGCTGCCGCTGCGGAACGCCGGCATCGAGCCGGTCCTCGCCGTCCGCGTCCACGACGGCGTCCTCCAGGGACACGCCTCGGTGGTGGTGCAGGGCACCCTCGCCGGCAGCCCCCGCGCCCTCCTCGACCGGATCGAGACCTGCGCCCGGACCCTGGGCTGGCTCGGCGTCAGCGGCCTGAAACTCCCCGGCGCCGAGAACGAACTCCGCGGCCCGACCCTGGTCGTACAGGCCACCGGCATGAGCTTCACCCTCGGCGGCTTCCTCACCGCCTCCGGCGGCTTCGGCATCGCCGGCGACACTGTCACCTTCGACGCGGTCGCCCGCGGCACGGTCTCCGGCCTCGGCTCGGTCGAGGTCCCGGTGGTCCGCGGCGCGGACGGCGCGCTGTCCGGCAGCGCGGCCGTGGACGTGGCCCTGCGCGGCTTCACCGGTCAGGTGACGGCCGCGTACGCGGGCGGGGCGGTCGACGTCCGGGGCACCGTCGGCTACCGCAACGACCGGTTCGACGGCCAGGTGACCTTCGTCGCCACCGACCCGGCGACCGCCCGGGAACTGACGGACAGCCGGCTCGCCGAGCAGGTGAAGACCGCCAAGGCGGTCACGGGCGAGCCGTCCCCCGCGCAGGCGGCCGCCGCCGGCGCCCCCGACGGGGCCGCCGGGCCGCGCCCGGGCCCCCGCGTGCTCGCCGGCTGGGGCACGGTCACCGTCCGGCTGGCCGACTGGCTGGGCGGCGAGGCCCTCGTCGTCATCGACCACCGCGGGGACGTGACCGTCGTCGGCAAGATCGTGCCGCGGATGGACAAACCGCTCTTCGAGCAGAAGGACCACGTCAAGCAGCTCGCCCGGTTCGAGGTCCGCACCCTCTACGGCATCCCCCTCGTCGGCAACGTCTTCCTCTTCGCCGGCATCGGCCTGGAGGCTGTCGCCAAGATCGGGCCCGCGACCCTCGACCGCATGGAGCTCACCGGCACCTGGTCCACCAAACCCGAGGTCCTCAAGGACTTCGGCCTGACCGGCACCCTCAACGTCTCCGCCTTCGCAGGACTGCGCCTGAAGGCCGAGGGCGGCGCCGGCCTGCAGCTCCTCGGCCACGACATCAAGGCGGGCGTCGCCCTGCACGCCCTCGCGGGCGTCCGCGGCTATGTGGAGGCCACACCCCGGATCGGATTCCGCGAGGTCGCCGACCCCAAGGCCGGCAAACGCGGCGAGTTCTTCCTCGCCGGGCACATGGAGATCGCCGCCCAGCCGTTCCTCGCGCTTGGCGGGGACCTCTTCGTCGAACTCGACAGCCCCTGGTGGTCGCCCGCCCCGGACAAGCGGTGGGACTGGCCGGTTGGCCGGCTGGAATACCCGCTGCCCGGGGAGTTCGGCATCGGGGCCGACGTGGAGCACGTCCTCGGCTCCGGGAAGGTCCCCGAAGTCGCCTTCGGCGAAGTCAAGTTCAACCCCGACAAGTTCATGACCGACCTGATCAACGACAAGGTCCCGGCGAAGTCGGCCGCGGACGAGCAGAAGAAGGGCGCCTGGAAGGAGCCCGGCGCCCCGGCAGGCGCCCCGGGAGCCGCCACGGCCCCGGGCGCCCCGTCCGCCGCCCCCGCCAAGGCGCCCGCGGCCCCCTCCCGGCCGACCGCCCGCACGGCTCCGGCCGCGGGCCCCGCCCCGGCTCCGGCCGCGGCCCGCAAAGACCCCGCGGACGTCCCCTCCCCGGCCAAGCAGACCCGCTGGCTCTCGGGCCTCCAGGCCCTGGGGCGGATCGCGGAGAAGTCGCACGCCCACCCGTACGAGGAGGCCGACCTGCGCGCCGAACTCGCCGGGGTCCGCAGGACGTACGGGTTCCGCGTGCTGGAGCCGGAGCTGCACGAGGGAAAGTGGCACGTCACGGCGGCCATGAGCCCGAAGGCACAGAAACTTCCGCTCATCGACGCCGCCGCCAAGGGTGCCTCGAAGGGCTCCTCGAAGGACGCGGCGAAGGGCACCGGGAAGGGTCCGCAGGAGGAGGGCGGCACGATCCGCGTCGACCGCCGTGACCCGGCCGAGCTGCCCGCCTTCCGGGGCGGCCGCTACGACGAACTGAAGAAGCCGGACGGGCTCAACCACCCCGGCACTGAGATCAACCACATCCCCCCGCACAGCGTCACCAAGCAGGTCAGCACCCTCTCGTACGGCCGAGGCCCGGCCATCCAGATGGACCGGCAGGACCACCGGGGCCGCAAGAACCCCGACGGCAACTGGAGTTCCCACCCGCGTGCGCTGAGCACGGGCAGCTGGACCGAGTCCAAGGAGCACCGCGCCCGGCAGCTGGCGCTGATGGAAGCCGAACGGTTCAAGCAGGCCGTCAAGCTGGACATCAAGGACATCAAGTCCAAGTTCGGCGCCAAGTACGACGGCGCCCTCAACGAGATGAAGCCCGCCCTGCGCGAGGAGGGCTGGTGGTGACCCAATGGCGGCCCGTGGCGGCGGGGGAGACGGCGCGGTGACGCCCGCCGCGCAGCATGGAGCCATGGCAGCATCTGACGCCCTGACATACGCCCCCGGCGGCGGCCCGCTCCCCGCGGCCGGGCCCGCGGGCGAGGCCTGGTCCGGAACCGGGATCCGGTTCCCGCTGCGGCCGCAGGGCGGCGACGGCGGCCCGGGCGGCCCGGACGGCCCCGGCGGCGGTTCCGGCAGCGGTGGTCCCGGCAGCGGTGGCGGCCGGCTCGGCTGGGTCGCGGGCAGCGCCGCGATCCGCCAGTCCGTGGAGACCATCCTCGACACCGAGCCCGGCGAACGCGTCATGCGCCCCACCTTCGGCTGCGGACTGCGCCGCCACCTCATGGCCCCCAACACCCCCGCCACCCGCGCCGCGATCGCCGCCGAGATCGGCGAGGCCCTCACCGCCTGGGAGCCCCGCATCCAGGTCACCGAGGTCTCCGTGACCCCGGGGGAGGAACCGACCCTGGTGTGGATCGACATCGCCTACGTACGGCTCCTCGACCTGCGCCCGGACAACCTCGTCTACCCCTTCTACCTGCGATAGAGGCCGGGTGACGACGGAATGCCGCTGATCGGCCCCATCCTCGACGACCGCACCTTCGAACAGCTCCGCGACGAGCTGGTCAAACGGATCCCCGTCTACGCCCCCGAGTGGACCGACCACAACGCCGGCGACCCCGGCATCGCCCTCCTCGAACTCTTCGCCCACCTCGGTGAGTCACTGCTCTTCCGCTTCAACCAGATCCCCGACGCCACCAAGGTCGCCTTCCTCCGGCTGCTCGGCGTACGCCCCCGCCCCGCGCTCACCGCCCGCACCCTCCTCACCCTGCGCACCGAGCGCCCCGAAGGGATCCAGGTGCTGCGCGGCACCGAGGCCCGGGCCGGCGCCGTCCCCTTCGAAACCGACAACGAGACCGTCGCCTGGCCCCTGGACACCCTCGCCGCCGGCAAGACCCCCGTCGCCCCCGCCCCGCCCGGCAGCGGGGAGAGCCGCCGCCGGGACAACGCCGTCCAGGCCCTCCCCCAGGCCGACCGGGACCGCGTCGCCGCCGGCGCGCCCGTCGCCTTCTACACCACCACCGAGGTCCCCGCCGACCCGCTCGACCCCGACCGGCCGCCCCTCGACGTCAGCACCACCCTCGACCAGAGCCTGTGGATCGCCCTCCTCGCCCGCCCCACCACCGACCCCGCCCGGCTGCGCGGCCAGACCGTCTTCCTCGGCGTCGTCCCCGACGAGGAACTCCGCCGCCCCTACGACCTCGTGGCCCGGGATCCCGCCGACCCCACCCGGCTGCGCGCCGGCGACCTGCTGAACGCCCCGCCCGGCTTCCTCTGGGAACTGTGGAACGGGCCCGCCGCCCGCACCCCCTTCACCCCCCTCGCCGTACTCGGCGACACCACCCGCGGCCTCACCACCGCCGGCGTCGTCAGCGTCGCCCTGCCCGCCGCCCTCCCCGCCCACCCCCAGGGCCAGGCCGGGACCGGCGGCCTCGACAGCCCCCCGGTGCTCGACGACGCCCCGACCGCCGCCCGCGTCCTCGGCTGGCTGCGCGTCCGCCGCCCCGCCGGGGAGAACGACGCCATCCACCGCATCCGCTGGGTCGGCGTCAACGCCGTCGGCGCCGTCCAGGCCCGCACCGCCGCCCCCGAACTCCTCGGCACCGGCACCGCCGAGGCCGGACAGGTCCACCGGCTCACCCAGCGCCCCGTCCTCCCCGGCACCGTCCGCCTGGAAGTCGAGGAACCCGACGGCTGGCAGCCCTGGACCGAGGTCGAGGACTTCGCCGCCGACGGCCCCCTCGACCGGCACTACACCCTCGACCCCGACGCCGGACTCGTCCGCTTCGGCACCCGCGGCCGGCTGCCCCGGATCGGCGAACGCATCCGCGTCCTCGGCTACCGGTACGGCGGCGGCTCCGCCGGCAACGTCCCGGCCGGCGCCATCACCGCCCTCACCGGGGTCTCCGGCGTCCAGGCCGGCAACCCGCTCCCCGCCACCGGCGGCGCCGACCCCGCCTCCCTCGCCGACGCCCTCGAAGCCCTGCCCGCCGAAGTGCACCGCCGCGACCGCGCCGTCACCGCCGACGACCACCGCGCCCTCGCCCTCGAAGTCCCCGGCGTACGGCGCGCCGAGGCCCTGCCCCTGCTCCACCCCGACACCCCCGGCCGGCCCGCCGCGGGCGTCGTCAGCGTCCTCGTCTTCCCCACCGAGGACCTCCGCGACCCCGGCGCCCCGCTGCCCGACCTCGCGCTGCTGCGGCAGGTTGCCGCGTACCTCAATCCCAGGCGCCTCGTCACCGCCGAGCTGTACGTCATCCCGCCCACCTACGTGGACATCGCCGTCTCCGTCGGCATCCGGACCCGGGAGGGCTACCAGCCCGACGCCGTCCGCCGCTGGACCGAGCTGATCCTGCGCCAGTACCTCGCCCCGCTGCCACCGTACGGGCCCGACGGCGCGGGCTGGCCGCTCGGCCGGGCCGTGCGGCGCGCCGAGCTGGAGGCCGTCGCCGTCCAGGTGGAGGGGCTGGAGTACCTCGAAGGCGAACTCGCCCTGGCCCGGCGCGGCCCGACCGGCTGGACACCGCTGCCGCTCGTCCCGCTGAACCCGTGGGAGGTGCCGCGGCTCGCCGAGATCACCGTCGTCACCGGCAGCCCGCTGCCCGTCGGCGCCGGCTACGGCACCCCGCCCCCGCCGGCCGGAGACCCCGTCGTCGTACCGCTCCCCCCGGAGGTGTGCTGATGCACGGCGACCGCACCACCGCCCTGATCGCCGACCCGGACCAGTGGGTCCGCTGCCGCCACGAGTCCACCGCCCTCCTCGACGGCGGCGGCATCCAACTCGCCTGGGAACCGGAACCCGAGGCCGCCGCCGGGCCCCGGACCGGGGCCGGGGGCGATCCCGGGGCCGATCCCGGGGCCGATCCCGGGGTCGGGACCGTGGTCGCGGCGGACGGTCCCGCATCCGGCTTCGGGGCCGGCCCCGGCCCCGGCTACGGTCCGGCCGGACCCGGGTACGGCCCCGCCGGGCTCGCGTTCGACCGGTGGGGCCGGGCCTACCGCTCCCACCCCCGCGACGGCCGCGTCGACGTCATCCCGCGCGGCGCCACCGCCCCCGCGCCCGGCCCCGCCCCCCACCGGCCCGGCACCCTCTGCGTCCCCCGCGGCCTCGCCGTCGACGCCGGCCAGCGGCTCCACATCGCCGAATCCGGCGGCGCCGCCGTCCACGTCGTCGACCTGTGGGGCGAACGGCTGCTGCGCCGCGTCCCCGTCCGCACCGCCGCCCACCCGCACCGCCGCCCCCTCGACGTCACCGCCCACTGCGGGGCCGTCGCCGTCCTCGTCACCCGGCCCGCCGGAATCGTCCTCCTCCAAGGCCGCCGCGGCCCCCTGCGCGGCCCCGCCCTGCACCGCCCGCCCGGCGCCGACGGCCTGCGCCCCACCCGGATCGCCGACCACGCCGGACACCTCCACGTCCTGTGGACCGGCCCCGCGGGCCCGGCCGGCGGCGGCCGCGCCGTCATCGCCCGCGCCGACGGCACCCGCCCCCTCACCGTCGACGGCGCCACCGACCTCGACCTCACCCCCGACGGCACCCTCGTCGTCGCCCGCACCCCCGGCCGGCCCTTCCGCCGCTTCCGCCCCGACGGCACCACCGCCTGGGCCGAGCTCGAACCGCTGCGCGCCCCCGACCACGACGGCGGAGCCATCACCGTCGACCCCGACGGCCGCATCGCGTACACCACCGTCGCCGGGATCGCCCGTACCGCCGGAGCCGCCGCCCGGTACACCCCCGCCGGCACCGTGATCTGCTACCGCCTCGACGCCGGCGAGTACCGCACCCGCTGGGGCCGCCTCTTCCTGGACGCCTGCATCCCGCCCGGCACCGACGTCCGGGTCGGCTTCCTCACCGACGACGAGGACACCGTCCCCGACCCCCTGCCCTGGCAGCCGCCCGTCCGCGGACCGCGCGCCGTCCACCGCCCCGACCTCACCCCGCCCCTGCCCTCCCGCGCCGCACACGCCGCCCGGCTCCCCGCCCCGGCCCCCCTGTTCCGGCGGCCCACCGGACGCGAACTGCCCTGGGCGCAGATCGACCCCGACGACGCCTACGAGACGTACGAGGCCCCCGTCCAGGCCCCGCCCGGCCGCTACCTGTGGATCGTGCTCCGGCTCACCGGCACCCTCCGCCTCACCCCCCGCGTCCGCGCCCTGCGCGTCGAACGGCCCGGGCACCGGCTGGCGGCGACCCTGCCGAGGGCCTGGAGCCGGGACGAGGCTGACGCCGCCTTCCTGCACCGCTTCCTCGCCCCCGCCGAGGGAATGCTGCACGAGATGGACTCCCGCGCCGCCCTGCGCACCCTGCTCCTCGACCCCCGGACCACCCCGCAGGAGGCCCTCGGCTGGCTCGCCGGACTGCTCGGCCTGGCCCTGGACCGGCGCTGGCCCGTGGCCGCCCGCCGCGAGCTCATCGCCCGGGCGTACGACCTCTTCCGCATCCGCGGCACCGCCGCCTGCCTGGAACGCATCCTGCGGCTCTACCTGCCCGTCCCCGTCAGCGTGGTGGAGCAGTGGCGGCTCCGCGGACTCGCCGGCGCCGTCCTCGGCACCGCCCCCGGCGGGCCGCCCGCCCCCGCCGTCGGCGGCGCGGCCGCCACCTCCGGGGCGCTCGGCCGGTTCACGGTCGGCGGCACCCGGCCCGGCGAGGACGGCTACACCGCCACCGCGCACCGCTTCAGCGTCCTCATCCCCGCGGCCCTGACCGCCGTCCAACTGGACGTCGTACGCGGCATCGTGGAAGCCCACAAGCCGGCCCACACCCGCGTCGACATCTGCCCCCTCGGCACCGGCATGCGCATCGGCCGCACCCTCCACCTCGGCCTCACCTCGGTCGTCGGCCCCGGTGCCGCCTGGGCCCCGGCGGTCGCCGGCCACATCGCGCTCGGTGCGAACGCCGTCGTCGGCGTCCCCGCCCAGGGCTCCCGCGTCGGCGAAACCACCATCTCCGGGGCGGTGCGCGTCGGATGACCCCGAACCCCTCCTGCGCGCCGCCGAGGCCGCCCGCAACGCCACCACCGCCCCCGCCACACACGCCCGTGCCGCCGACCCGGCCCCGCCGGCGCGCGACGCAGCTCGCACGGGCGGGTTCTGCGTCCCGTGCCTACCGGACTGCCCTGGTACGCCGGCCCGGTCCGGGGTTTCGCGAGGGGCGGGCGCATCCGACCGGCCCGGTGGGGGTACGGCTGCCGGACGCGCCGGGTGGGACGTGCCGCTCGGGCGAATGCGGCGAGGACGAGCGCGGCGGGCAGCACGAGGTGCCCGGAACGGGCACGGCGAGCCCCGTGGCAGCGCACTCCGCACCGGGCACCCCGGGCACCCCGGGCACCTCGGGCATCCCGGGGACCCCGGTTGTCCCGGGTGCGCCGGGTATCCCGGGCACGCCGGCGAGGCCGGGCGGTCTGTGGTGCGCGGACGTTCCCGGCGGTTCGGGGGCGGTCGGCTGCGCGGGCTGGGTGGGCGGTCTGTGGTGCGCGGGTGTTCCCGGTGGTGCGGGGGCGGCCGGCGGCGCGGGCCGGGCGGGTGCGGTGGGTCGCGGGCGTGGGGGAGTCGTCTGCGCCGGAGCGGAGCTCGGGGCGGGGTGGGTGCGGTGAGCGCGGGGCAGCCGGGGAGTGCGGCGGGGCCGGAGCTGGTCGTCGGGCGGCTGTCCGCCACCCTGCGGTACGACCCCGCAGCGGCGCCGCCCGGGCCGGACCGGCTGCGCGGGCCGCTGCGGCACGCCGTGGACGGCCACCTGGAGGCGGCCCTGCGCGCCCTCGCGCTGCCGCCCGGCCGGTGGTGCCTGGCCCGGCTCGACCTGACCGTCTCCCTCGACCTGGACCGCCCCGACCCGGCGCTGGCCCGCGACTGGTCCCGGGCCGTCGCCGCCGCGATCGCGCGGACCGTACGGGAGGACCGCGGCGCCGCCGTCCACTACCGCAACGATGCCGACCTGCTCGCCGACGCCGTCACCGGCCTCGCCGCCGGCCGCCTCGAACGGCTCTGGGCCTGGCGCCAGACCGGACTCGTACGCCCCGAGGACCCCGCACCTGCGGCGGCACCCGGCGAGGCCGTGCTCGCGGTGCTGGAACGCCACCCGCGGCAGGCCGCCGCGACCGTGCTCCGCGCCGCCGAACGCTGCGGGGCGGCGGCCCTGGACCGGGCCCTGGGGCGCCGCGGCTGGCAGCGGCTGGCCGCACTCGCCACCGCCAACGCCCCGTACCCGCCCGGCGGTACGGACCCCGACCCCGCCACCCGCGCGCTGGCCCGGACCCTGCTGGCCGGATCCCGGTTCGCCGCCCTCGTGCGGGCCGCCCGGCTGCGCCCGGCCGAACCGACCGCGGCCGCCTGGGCCGTGCTCGTCCTCGCCGAGACCGACCCCGCCGCGCTGCACCGGCCCGGGACCCGCCCCGGCCTGCACCGCCTGCTCGCCGAGGCGTTGGGAGCGCCCGACGGCATGCCGACCCGGCTCCCCGCCGGACCACGGCCGTCCACAGCGGAGCCGGGGCGGGAGGCTTCCGCCCGTCCCGCGTCCGCCGCGCCGGCGGAACGCGAGGCACCGCCCCGAGGCCGCCGTGTCGAGGAGGCCGGAGAGGACCCGCCCGGGGCGTCCGACGCGCTCGTGCCCGGCTGCCGCACCCCGGCGCCGGACGCCCCCGGCGAGCGGGCACCCGTACGCACCCCCGGGCTGCCGGACCGCCTCCCGGCGGCGGAGGCGAACCGTCAACCCGGCCCGGAACCCGCCGCGGAGCCGGCGGCCGAGGGCGGCCTGCCCACCGACTGGGCCGGGCTGCCGTTCCTGCTCGCCACGGCGGCCGAGGCCGGCCTGCCGGACCGGGTCCTGGACGATCCCGCCCTCGCCGCACGGCCGCTGCCCTGGGTGCTGCACGCCGCCGTGCGCGCCCTCGTACCCGCCGTTCCCGCGGGCGACCCGGCCGCCCTGGCCCTCGCCGGCCTCGACCGCACCAGGGCCGCCCGCGTCCTGGGCGCCGATCCGCCCACCCCGGACGAGCAGGCCCGGATCGACGCACTCGCCACCGCCTGGGCCCTGGCCACCGCCACCCGCCTGGCCACAACGGTCGCGCCAGCCCCCTCGGTTGCAGCGGTCACGCCGACCACCCCCGTTGCAGCGTCCGCCCTGGCCACCCCCGTTGCCGCGTCGATGCCCGCTGTGCCGGCCCCACCGGTGCCGCCGGTCGCGGGCGTCCCCGCCCCCCGCCTCGCCGCAGCGGCCATCCCCGTTGCCGCGTCGGTGCCTGCCGTGTCGACCCCACCGGTGCCGCCGGTCGCGGGTGTCCCCGCCGCCCGCGTCGCCGCAGCGGCCGCGTCGGCCGCCCCCGTTGCAGCGTCCGTGCCCGCCGCCCCGGCACCGCCGGAATCGGGCGTCCCCGTCGGCGCGGTCCGGTCGGTGCCGCCGGGTGCGGGGGTTCCCGCTGTCCTGGCTCCGCCGGTGCCGCCGGGTTCGGGGGTTCTGCCGGCCCCGCTCAGCGCGGGTCCGGTTGCGCCGCAGAGCGTGTGCACACCGCCCACTTCGGCCGCCGCCACCCCTGCCCCGCCGCTCGGCAGCGGTGCGCCTTCCGGCGTGCCGGCCCGCCCGCCGGCCTTGGACGAGCGGTGCGGCTCCGTGGATCCGGCGTCCGGCTCCGAATCCGGCCTCACCGATGCGGCCCCGCCGACCACGGCCCCGGCCGCAGCGGCGCCGCCGTCCGACGTGCCGGCACCGGCGGATGCGGACGCGCGGCGGGCCGTGGCGGCGCTGGCCCGGCGGCGCGGGCGGGTGGCGGCCGAGGCGGGGTGGATCGAGGTGGTGCTGGCCGCCGGGGATGCCGATCCGCAGGTCCGGCGGGCAGGGCTGGACCTCGATCCGGGCTGGATCGGCTGGCTCGGGGCCGTCGTGAGGTACCGCTATGTCTGACCGCATCAGCCGTGATCTGTCGCTCCGGGCCGCCGCCGTCGCCGTCCGGGTCGCCGAGCTGCTGGAGACCACCTGCAGCGAGGAGGCCGGCGCCGAGCCCGCCGCCTTCCTGCGGGACTGGGCCGCGGCCGCCGAACGCCGCGCCCCCGGTCCCGGTTCCGGCTCCGGGCGGACCCCGCTCGACCGGCTCGTGCACTGCTACGGGCTCGGCGTGCTCGAGACCGAGCTCCTGCTGTTCGCGGGGCTCCCCGAGGAACACGAGGGCCTCGCCCGGACGTTCCGCACCATGCACCCGGCCGGCGCCCCGCACCCCAGCGTCGGCCTCGCCGGGCTGCTCATCGACTGCGCCGCCAGCCGTGGCACGGCGGGCGCCCGCACCACCGCCCCGGACCGGGTCGGGTTGCGCCGGCTGCTCCACGAGGGCCCCGCCGTACGGGCCGGGCTGCTCGCGCTGACCGGCGACGGCCCCCTCCACGAGCGCTCGCTGACCCTCGCCGACCAGCTGTGGGAGGCCCTGCACGGCCACCCGGCCCGGCCCGCCGCGCTGGAGCCGGCCGACGCCGGCCCGGCCGTCCCCGGGCTCGACGGTTGGCTCGCCCTGCCCGAGAGCGTCCGGGCGGTCGCCGCGCTCCGCTCCCGCGAGCCCCGCACCCTGCTCGTCAGCGCCCGCGACGAAACCGTCGCCCTCAGCCGCTGCGCCGCCCTCGCCGACGCCGCCGGACTCGGCGTGTTCGCCGCCCGCGCCCGGCCCGAGGACCCGGCGGCCATGGGCCTGCTGGGGGCGCACGCCGCCGTACGGGGCGCGGTACCGCTGCTGGTGGTCGCCGCGCCGGCGGCCGGGGCGGGCCCGGTCACCCCCGCCGCCGACCGCATCCCGGGCCCGCTGCTGGTGTGCGCCGCACCCGGCGCCGTACGCCCCGGGCCGCAGCGGCCCGTGCTCACCGTGCCCGTCGGCCCCGTCGGGGTGGCGGACCGGCGCCGGGCCTGGCAGGCCGCACTGCCCGAAGCGCCCGCCGACGCCCCGGAACTGGCGGCCCGGCACCCCCTGGACCCGGCGCTCACCGCGCAGGTCGCCCTCGACGTGCGCAGCCGCGCCGCCCTCGCCGGCCCCGGTACCGACACCGGCACCGGCACCGGCCACGACGGCCGCCCGGACGTGTCCGGTGCCATCCGGGCCCGGGCCGGGGCCCTGCTGCCCCCGGGCGTCGACCTGGTCGGCCCGAGCGCTTTTTGGTCGCGGCTCGTCCTCTCCGCGGAGGCCGACGGCCAGCTGCGGGACGCCGTCGCCCGGCTGCGCCACCAGGCGCTCGTCCTCGACGACTGGCGGCTGCGGGAGGCCGCCCGGGCCGCGCGCGGCGTACGGCTGCTGCTGACGGGGCCGCCCGGCACCGGCAAGTCCCTCGCCGCCGAGGTGCTGGCCACCGAGGCAGGCCGGGACCTGCTGGTGGTCGACGGCTCCGAGCTGGTGTCCAAGTACATCGGCGAGACGGAGAAGAACCTCGCCGCCTGCTTCGAGGCGGCCGAGCGCACCCAGGCGGTGTTCCTGCTGGACGAGGCCGACGCCCTGTTCGGGACCCGCACCGAGATCTCCGAGGCGAACGACCGCTTCGCGAACATGGAGACCGCGTACCTGCTCCAGCGGCTGGACCGGTTCGACGGCCTGGCCGTCCTGACGACCAACCTGCGGCAGAACATCGACGCGGCCTTCATCCGCCGCATGGACTTCGTCGTGGAGTTCCCGCTGCCCGACGAGGCGGGCCGGCACCGGATGTGGGACCTGCACCTGCCCGCGGCGCTGCGGCACGCCGACGTCGACCTGGCCGCCCTCGCACAGTGCTACCCGGTACCCGGCGGCTGGATCCGCAACGCCGCGATCGGGGCGGCGTTCCGGGCGGCCGACGAGGCCGGACAGGTCCGGCAGGCCCACCTCGCCGACGCGATGCGGCGCGAGTACGGCAAGGCGGGCCGGCCCTTCCCCGGGGACCCGGTCACCCCCGGCGGCGCCGGCGCGGACCGCCGGGCCGCGCAAGCCCTGGCCGCCGCGGCAGACACGGCGAACGAAACGCCCACCCGGAAGGAGAACCCATGACGGCCCTCGGCACCGGCGGCACCCCGTGCGGCTGCGGCTGCACCGGCGGCGGCACGTCCGCCCCGGACCTGCCCACCGGACCCTCGCCCGGAAGCGGCCCCTGCGGCCCCGGCCCCTGCGGCGGGGAGGAACTGCCCGCCAACCCCTTCCTCGCCCTGCGCGTGGCCTTCGGCATGCTCCTCGGCGAGGACGACTTCCGCGTCCTCATGGGCAATCCGCGCGGCAAGCTCATGCTCCACAACGCCTGGCTGCACGGCCCGGGCGTCATCTGGGGCCTGGGCGTCGCCCGGGACGGCGACGAACTGGCCGTACTGCCCGGACTCGCCGTGGACGGGCTGGGCCGCGAACTCAGCCTGGACGCGCGGTGGTGCCTCTCCCTGACGCAGTGGGCGCGGGACTGGGCCGAGCAGCACCCCGCCGACCCGCCCGCGGAACCCGCCGCCCGCCCCGCCGAGCCCGCCGCCCATCCCACCGCCGGGCCCGCGGACCGCCCCGGCGCCCGTCCCGCCGACCGGCCCGCCGCCCATCCCGCCGTGGGCGAGGAGCCCTGCCCGCCCTGCCGCCGCACCGCCGAGGCCTGGATCGTCGCCGAGTTCGCGTCCTGCCCCGACCGCCCGGTGCCGGCCCTGGCCGACCCCTGCGACGTGACGCGCCGCCACGACGACTTCTCCCGGACCGTCGAGACGGCGGCGGTCACCGTCCGCTCCCGTCCGCCCGAGCCCTGGCGGCCGTACCACCGCGTACGGGTCCTCCTCGGCCTCGACGAGGCCGGCGAGGGCGACGCCGCCGGCCGCGAGGCGCTCCGCGAGGCCGCCGAGGTCGCCCGGGTCCCCGCCCACCTGCGGGCCCCGGCCCTGCTCGCAGCGTTCCGCCGACTCGCCGCCGCCGACGCCACCGAGCAGGCGCCGCGGTGCGAGGAGGGCGACGCCTGCCCGCCCCGGGCGCCCGTGACCGAGGAGCACGCGGCGGTCGTCCTCGCCCGCCTCACCGTCGAACTCACCGAGTACGACGGCTGCGTACGCGTCGACGACGTGCGCATCGACCCCTCCGTGCGCACCGCCGTCCTGCCCACCACCACCCTCCAGGAACTGGCCTGCGGCCTCGCCCCCGGACTCGTCGGTGCCCTTCCCGAAGCGGACGCCGGAGGCCCCCGCCTGATCCGCGACTCCCTCGCCTGGAGCCGCGAGCACACCGTGCTCACCTTCGACGTCACCGCCCCCCTCGCCCCCGGCTGCGCGGAACCGGGAGGCGTCGAGATCACCTCGCTCTCCGACACCGGCCGCGGCTGGGCGACCGACGAGGTCGCCGGGATCGGGATCTCCGCCGACGGCCGCCGGGTCCGGGTCGACCTCGACCAGCGGCCCGCGTACGAGACCGTACGCATCCGCATCCGCGGCACCGGCCCCACACCGCTGTACGGCGACGCCCCCCGCGCGCCCTTCGCCGGGCCGGACGGCGGGCCGCCGGGCACCCTCGACGAGGGCCACGACGCCGTCGTCACCGTCCACCTGCCGCGCGGGACGGCCCCCGAAAGGACCGAGGAATGACGATCACCGAAGGAACCGCCGACGGCGGGATCGACCGGCTCAACGCCTTCGACGGCCTGTTCCTGCGCGCCGAACACCTCAACCTCATCCAGGACTACGCCCGGGAACTCGCCCTCGCCGTCGGCGCCTGCGCCGGCCCCGGCACCGTCGAGGGCTACGAGGTCACCGTCCAGGACGGCACGCTGCGCGTCGGCGCCGGCCTCGCCGTCAACGCCGAGGGGCGGCCGCTGCGCTCCGAGAGGCTGGTGACGATCCCGCTCACCGGCCTCACCCCCGGGCTCGACGGGTTCTGGTGGGTCGAGGTCGCCCCCGCCACCCGGGACCACGGGGAGGCCCCCGTCCAGGGCAGCTACTGCGACGACCCGTGCTCCGGGACGGGCACGACCCGGCACCCGTACACCGCCGAAGGGGTGCGGATCCGGCTCGTGGAGGACAGCGAGCGCGGCCTCGACAGTCAACTCCCCGCCGCCCGCCGCAACTTCCTCGCCTCACGCGTCTTCGGAGCCGAGCGCACGGCGCACTCCGCCTGGCCGTACGGCACCGCCGCCGCCACCCTGCCGCGCGCCTGGGGGCCGCCGGCCGCCGCCCCGAGCCGGCCGGCCGCCGTCCGCCTCGCGGTACTGCTGCGCGTCCCCGGCGCGGCCGCCGGCTTCGAGGCCGACGTGTGGACCGCCCGCCGCGACCGGGGCGCGGCCCCGCCGTACCGGTACTGGCAGTCGCGGCTCGGCCTGCGTCCCTGGGACGTCTACACCGCCCAGATCCTACAGTTCCAGAGCCAGTTGGCGCAGGTGCTGACGGGCCGGACGGCCCGGGAGGCGCCGTCGGCGCAGGGGCCGCAGGGGCCGCAGGGGGAGACGCGGGACGCGCCGGGGGAGGGGCCCGCGGCCGCCGGGCCCGGGCTGGGGCCGCTGCTGGAGCAGCTTGCCCTGCTCGGCGACCAGCAGTTCCTGCGGACCCACACCAAGGACCAGCTGGGCCGGGAGGTGGCCCGGATCGTGGCGGGCCTCGGCGCGCACGGCGGCCCCGCCGCGGCCGCGGCGCCCGCGGCGGCGGCCGAAGGCCCGTACTCGCTGGAGCAGTTGGGCATCGTCGAACTCCCGCCCGCCGGATACCTGCCGGTCCGCGCCGACGACGAACCGGAGGAAGGGGAAGGAGGCGGGGAGGGAGACGGCGACGGGGACGGGAGCGGGAGCGGCGACGGGGACCGCAGTGTGCCGGGCCGGATCGAGACCCTGCTCGGGCAGCAGGCGTACCTGCGGTACTGCCGGTGCGGTCCGGCGGACATCGCCGAGGCCGTCGAAGAGGCCCGCAACCGCGACCGGATCCGGCTCGACACCCCGTCCTATCTCGACATCCTGGTACCCGTCGACGAGGAGGGGGAGCCCGCCGGCGACTGGGTCGCCTTCGTCCGCAGCCGCCGCCGCATCTGCTACAGCCCTGGCAGCCGGAGGTGAAACTGTTGCACTCGGTGACTGATCCGTGACGGTCTGCGCATAGCATGGGTGGTCGGACTTCTCTGGGGGAGGACCGCTCATGAACCAACAGTTCCTCGATTCGCCGTCCCGTGTTCCGGGGGCGGGTGAGGCGCCGATGCTCCATCTCCTCGGCGGCCCGCGTGTGGTCCACCACGGGAGATGGCTGGATGTTCCGGAAGGGGGGAAGCGACTGCTCGCGTTCGTCGCGCTCAACGGGGGCAGGGTCGAACGGAGGCATGCCGCGGGCACGCTGTGGCCGTCCGGGGACGACCTGAGGGCGGCGGGCAACCTGCGGTCCGCGCTGTGGCGGCTCAAGGCCGCCGGCATCGACCTGCTCGACTCCGACAAGTGCTCGCTCTCCGTCCGCGAGCACACCGTGGTCGACCTGTACGTGCTCTACGGGTGGGCCGGGCGGCTCATCAACGGCAAGGCCACCGCCCAAGACCTCTCCGCGCTGAAATGGCGCACGGACGCCCTCGACCTGCTGCCGGGCTGGTACGACGACTGGGTGCTGCTGGAGCGCGAGCGGGTCCGCCAGCGGCTGCTGCACGCCCTGGAGGCCCTCAGCCGCGAGCTGGGCCGCGTCGGGCGGCATGCCGAGGCGGTGGAGTCCGCGCTGGTCGCGGTCAGCGCCGAGCCACTGCGCGAGAGCGCCCAGCGGGCCCTGATACAGGCGCACTTGGCGGAGGGCAACCTGGTGGAGGCCATGCGGGCGTACGACACCTACCGCAACCTCGTCCGGCGCGAACTCGGGGTGGAACCCGGGCGCGAACTCTCGGGACTCATACGCGACTTCTGCCGCACCGCCACCCGCTCTCGCGAGGTCCTCGCCGCCCGGGTGCGGCACGCCTGATCCCGGGTCAAGCTGGGGGCATGAGCGACGACCCACAGGGCGGGCGCAGCTCCGAGCTGCGGCTCGCCCTCGCGATGCGGGGCGGGGTCAGCCTCGCCGTGTGGATGGGCGGGGCGTGTTGCGAGACGGCAGCCCTGAGGGCGGCGGCTCCGGCGGCCGCCCCGGACCCGGAAGCCGCCCCGGACCAGGGCACCCCGGAACACGGGGACCCGGACCGGGGTCAGGGCCACGGCCGGGGACAGGGGCAGAGCCACGGCCACGGCACGGGGCAGGACCACGGCCCGGGGCAGGGGCAGGGCCAAAGACAGGGCCACGGCAGCGGTGAGGGCGAAGGCCGCGCTCAGAGCCAGAGCCAGAGCCAGGGGCAGGGCCAGGGTGGCGCCGAGGGCCCCGGGCCGGGTGTCTACCGGGGGCTGCTGCAGGCCTGCGGTTACGACCACGTCAACATCGACGTCCTCGTCGGCACCAGCGCAGGCGGCCTCAACGGCGTCCTGATGGCCTGCCACCTCGTCTACGGCATGCCCTTCGGCAAGGGCGTCCGCGACCTGTGGCTGCGCCTCGGCGACCTCGAAGGACTGCTCCGCCGCTCGCTCCCGTTCCGCCTGCCCGCCTCGCTCCTGCGCGGCGACGAGGTCTTCTACCGGGAGCTGCGCGCCGCCCTCGGCACGCTCGTCGACCAGGCCCCGCCGGACTGGAAGCCCCCCGCCTCGCTCCGGCTGATCCTGACCGCGACCCGGCTGCGGCCCCGCCGCGACTGGGTGCGCCCCACCCTCGGCCGGCCGCTGCTGGTCGGCCGCTCCAACGCCTACTTCCGCTTCCGGCACCGCAGCGCCCTGACCGACTTCCCCGACGACACCACCGGCGCGGCCCGCGAGACCGCCCTGAACCGGCTCGCGTACGCCGCCCGCACCACCTCCTCCTTCCCCGGCGCCTTCGAGCCGGGCCGGGTGTACGTCGGCAACGGCGCCCAGCCGTTCACCGACCCGCTGCCCGTGGACATGCGGGGCGTCAGCAGCGAGACCGGGCACCCCGACGAGAGCCTGGGCGGCTGCGCCGAGCTCATGGACGGCGGGCTGCTCGACAACATCCCCGTCGCCTGGGCGGTCCGGGCCGTCGCCGCCGCGCCCGTGGACCGCCCGGCCGAGCGGTGGCTGCTGCTCTTCCAGCCCGTCCCGCCGTTCCCGCCGCCGCCCGAGCGCGGCACCGGCCGGCGCGTCCCCCGGCTCGTCCGTACCGCCGCGGCCTCCCTGGCGGTGAAGGCCGGCACCGAGTCCCTCCGCGACGACGCGCTCGAAATGGAGGCCGCCGCGGCCGCGGCCCGGCAGCGGCAGTGCGCCGCCGGGGTGCTGCCCCCGGCCCTGGACGAGCTCCAGGGCACGGCCCTGGCCCGGCTGCCCGCGTACCGCGCGAAGGTCGGCGCCGCCGAGGCCGCCCGGCTGATCCGGCTGCTGGAGGACCCCGCCGAGGTGACCGGCCCGGACGGGCTGCCGCTGCCGGCCGGGCCCGGCCCGCTGGAGCCGCTGGACGCGACCGGCCCGGGCTCGGTCACCCTCTTCGGGCGGCTGCGTGCACCGCGGACCGCGGCCGGGCTGGTGCTGCCCGAGGGGTCCGGCGCGCTCCCCGAACCCGGCCACTCCCCGCTGGCCCTGGCCCGTACGGTGCGGCTGCTCATGGACTGGGTGCGGGCCTGGGAGGCCTGCGGAACCCCGGCGGACCCCGCCCTCGCCGCGGACCTGCGGCGGCGGCTCTACGCGTTCCGCTTCGCCGTCGCCACGGTGATCGCCGCACGGGACCGGCTGCTCCTCGCCGCCTACCGCGACGAGCTCGCCCTGGGCCTGGTCCCCTCCGACGCCGCCGCCCCGTACCGGGCCGCCACCCGCCGCCTCGGCACCCTGATGCCGGTCCTCCCGCCGCCCGGCGCCGACGCGGCGCAGTGGGACACCTGGGCCGTCAACCTGGCCCAGGCCGTGACCGGAGGCCCCCCGCCCCCCGCCCCCGCGCCCGTGGTGCTGCGCGCCGCCCCCGCCCCCCTCGCGGACGTCTACGCCGGCCTGTGGGAGCGGCTCGCCGAGCTGGCCGGGGGGATCGGCGCGGCCCTGCCGGCCGGCGTCGACGGCTACGAGGCCCTGGAGGAGGCCGTCGGCACCGGATTCCCGACCATGGCCGACGCCCTGGCCTTCGCCGAGGTGCTGCTCGGCCCGCTGCGCCCGGGCCCGCTCGACGAGGGCACGGACATCCGCTTCCACGCCGTCTCCGCCGCCAACACCAGCTGGGCGACCGCCACGGTCCTGCCCGGGGTGGACCGGAACTCCCCGAAAGACCTGGTCAAGGCCAAGCTCAGCGGCAACCAGCTCAACAACTTCGCCGCGTTCCTCAGCGCCCGCTGGCGGATGAGCGACTGGACCTGGGGCCGCCTCGACGGCGCCGCCTCGCTCGTCTCCGTCGTCGCCACCGACGCGCGCCTGAAAGACGCCTTCGGCGGCATCGGGGATCCCGCGGCCCTCGGGGAGAGCGTCGCCGAGGCGACCGGACTCGGGTCGGCATTCATCGAGGCCTGGGCCGCGGACGTCGTGGCCGCCCCCGACCTGCCGCCCTGGGACCGCGTACGGGGCGTTCTCACCCAGCTGCGCCAGCGCGAGATCCTCGACGAGGAGCTGCCGCTCATCGCCGACCTGCACCGCACCGGCCCGCGCTCCGGCAACCGGCCGCCGGAGCCGCCGCCCGCCCCGCCGCCCCTGGAGCCCGGCGCCTTCGACGGTGCGCTGGACGCCTTCCGGGAGATCGGCGCCGAGGGCGTCGGCCGGCTGCTCCGGGCCCGCGACCCGCGCCGGTCCGCGCTGCGCGCCGGACTGATCGCCTGGCCGGCCCTGCAGCCCACCGGCCGGGCCGGCGCCCGCCTCGTCCAAGGCGTGCTCGGCGCGCTGAAACCGCTGGTCTGCCTGCCGCTGCTGTGCGCGGTCCTGGCGCCCTGGCACACCCTGGCCGCCGCCGCGCTGATGTGGACCGGCATCGCCTTCAGCACCGGCCGCTGGTCCTCCCTCCTCGGGCACGTCCCCGTCTGCCTGTACGCCATGGCGGCGCTGGCGGCCGCCGCCCGGCAGCTGATCCGCCCGGCCTGGCCGGGCAGGATCACCGCGCTCGTCCTCGCCGCCGGCCCGCCGCTCGCCCTGTGGCTGCTGCGCGGCCTCCACCCCCCGGACGTCGGCGCCGGCTGGCGCACGGTGATCGTCGGCGCGACGTTCGCCCTGGCCGCGGGGGTCCTGCTGGACGTGGGCTCCGACCGGTGGGAGCAGCTGCTCCCGGCGGCGGCCGCCGCGGGCGTCGTGGCCGGGCTGATCCAGTTCGGGCGGGGTCCGCTCGGCGGCTGGTGGGGCGCGCTGATCCTGTACGCCGTCCTCTTCTGGGTGACGTTCGTCCTGCCCTGGCTGTACCCCCGGCTGCCCCACCCGCAGGGTGACGAGGCAGGGCCCTCCCCCTGACGCTCGGATAGGGTGAATCGGTAGGAATCGGACCCCCCGGGGTGAGGTCGGTGCGGTGGACACTTACCAGTCGACGAGCGAGGTCCCGGAGCAGCCGGCCGCGGCCGTCGGGTACGCGGGTGTGCTCCGGGAACTGCTGCCGATCGCCCTGTGGCGGGAGGACGCCGACGGCCGCGTCGCCGAATGGTCGCTGGCCGCCCAGGACCTCCTCGGCCACCGCCCCCAGGACATCCTCGGCCGCCCCGGCACCGAGGTCCTCGTCCCCGACGCCAACCGCGAGCTCGCCCACCAGCTGAGCCGCCGCGTCCAGGCCGGCGAGACCGTCGTCGGCACCCTGCCCGTACGCCACCGCGACGGCCACCGCGTCACGATGGAGATGTGGATCGTCCCCGCCGCCGACGCGCAGGGACGCACCGGCGCCATGCTGATCGCCGTCGAGACCTCCGAGGTCCTGCGGATGCGGGACTCCCTCGCCGCCCTCCAGAGCCTGTTCACCCAGTCGCCCATCGGGCTCGCCACGCTCGGCCCCGACCTGCGGTTCGTACGCGTCAACGACGCCCTCGCCCGGATGAACGGCGTCAGCCCCGCCGGCCACCTCGGCAAGCGGCTCACCGAGGTCGTCCCCGGCGTCAACGCCGACGCCCTGGAGGCGACCATGCGGCAGGTCCTGGACCGGGGCACCGCCGTCGTCGACGTCCGCCGCACCGGCCGCACCCCCGCCGACCCCGACCACGACCACACCTGGTCCTGCTCCTACGCCCCGCTCCTCGACGCCTCCGGCCGCGCCCTCGGCGTGATCGCCTCCCTCATCGACATCACCGACAGCCAGCACGCCCAGATCGAGGCCGAACGGGCCCGGCGCCGCTTCGCCGTCCTCGCCGAGGCCGGCACCCGCATCGGCACCACCCTCGACCTGCGGCAGACCGCCGAGGAGATCGCCCAGGTCCTCGTCCCGCAGCTCGCCGACTCCGCCGACGTCCAGCTGCTGGAGGCCGTCCTCGCCCCCGACGACGCGGCCGGCACGCACCGCGGCGTCCTGCGCCGCCTCGCGGCCGTCTTCCCCGACCCGGGCGCACCCACCGCGAAGCTGCTGCCCGGCCAGACCTTCAAGATCCCCGCCGGGACCGTGTACGAACAGGTCATCGCCGACGGCCGGCCCATGAACCTGTACCGCACCGACATCAACACCCTCATCCCGGACCCGCGCGCCGAGCCGCTGCGCGCCTACCTCGCCACCCTCGGCTCGGCCCGGCTGATCCCCCTGGTCGCCCGCGGCAGCGTACTCGGCGCCGTCACCGTGACCCGGCTGGCCAGCCGCGAGCCCTTCGACGAGCAGGACTGCATCCTGATCGACGAGGTCGTCGCCCGCGCCGCCCTCAACATCGACAACGCCCGGATGTACACCAACCAGCGCCGTGCCGCCCTCACCCTGCAGCGCAGCCTCAGCAACAGCGCGCTGCCCCGGGTCACCGGGCTGGAGCTGACCGGCCGCTACCTGCCCGCCAGCGACCACGACGTCGGCGGCGACTGGTACGACGTCATCCAGCTGCCCGGCGGCCGCACCGGCCTGGTCATCGGGGACGTCATGGGGCACGGCATCCACGCCGCCGCCGTCATGGGCCAGCTCCGCACCGCCGTCCGCACCCTGGCCCGGCACGGCGTCCCCCCGGCGCAGCTGCTGCGCTCCCTCGACGCCGTGGTGGCCGACCTCGGCGAGGACGAGATGGCCACCTGCGTGTACGCCGTCCACGACCCCGCATCCGGCGGCTGCACCATCGCGCGCGCCGGCCACCCGCCGCCGGCCGTGGCCGCCTCCGGCGGGCAGGTCACCTTCCTCGACGGCCCGCCCGGCACCCCCCTGGGCACCGGCGGCCGAGAGTTCCGCACCGAGGAGGTGGACCTGCCGCCCGGCAGCCTCCTCGTGCTCTACACCGACGGGCTCATCGAGGCCCGCGACCGCGACCTCGACCAGGGAATGGCCCAGCTCGGCTGGGTCCTGCGCGACCCGGCCGTCCCCCTGGACCGGCTGTGCGACGAGGTCCTGACCCGCCTGCTGCCGACCGCCCCACAGGACGACGTGGCCCTCCTCCTGGCCCGCACGACCCCCGCCTGAGCGCTCCGCGGGAGTGCCGTGATGGGTCGGCGGTCGCGCGCGGGCCCGTTGCGGCCGGTCGCGCAGTTCCCCGCGCCCCTTCGGGGCGCTGCCGAACCGCAGCCGACCCCCGCCCCCCGGGGCGGTAACCCCGCGGCGGGTGCGGGTCACCAGGCCAGGTCTTCCAGGGCGTCCAGGTCGGGGGCGGGGACGGTGGGCTCGCCTCCGGCCGTGAGCGGCAGCTCGGCCCAGATCACCTTGCCGCGCTTGGTGTAGCGGGTCCCCCAGCGGTCCGCGTACTGGGCCACCAGGAACAGGCCCCGGCCCCCCTCGTCCGTGGTCGCCGCGTACCGCAGGTGCGGGGAGGTGCTGCTGGCGTCGGACACCTCGCAGATCAGCGTGCGGTCCCGCAGCATCCGCACCCGGATGGGCGCGTTCCCGTACCGGATGGCGTTGGTGACGAGCTCGCTCAGGATCAGCTCGGCCGTGAACGCGATCTCCTCCAGCCCCCAGGCGGCCAGCTGCCCGGCGCTCGCCGCCCGCACCCGGGAGACGGCCGCCGGTTCCGCGGGCACCTCCCACTCCGCGATCCGGTCGGACTCCAGGCGCCGCGTGTCGGCGATCAGCAGGGCGATGTCGTCGCTCGGCGCCGGGAACAGCAGCGCGTCCAGGACGTCCCCGCAGGCCTGGTCGGGGCTGCGGCCCGGCCGGGTGAGGGTCTCGGCCAGCAGTACCTGGCCGGCGTCGAAGTCCCGGTCGCGGTCCTCCAGCAGCCCGTCGGTGAACAGCACCAGCCGGCTCGACTCCGGCAGCCGCAGCTCCACGGCCTCGAACGGCATGCCGCCCACCCCGAGCGGCAGGCCGACCGGCAGCTCCGGGAACTCCACCCGCCCGTCCGGCCACACCAGCGCGGGCCCCGGATGCCCGGCGCTGGCCATCGTGCAGCTCCCGGACACGGGGTCGTACACCGCGTACAGGCAGGTCGCGCCGGTGACCGAGGCCGCCTCGCCCGCCGTTGCCGCCGCCGCTTTGTCGCCGTCCGGGCCGGCGGCGGCCGCGGACTCGTTCTGGTCGATCCGGTCGATCAGCTCGTCCAGGTGGCCCAGCAGCTCGTCCGGCTGCATGTCGAGGGTGGAGAAGTTGTGCACGGCCGTCCGCAGCCGCCCCATGGTGGCCGCCGCGTGCACCCCGTGGCCCACCACGTCTCCCACGATCAGCGCCACCCGGGTGCCCGCGAGCGGGATCACGTCGAACCAGTCCCCGCCCACTCCGGCCTTCGCCGGCAGGTACCGGAAGGCCGCGTCCACGGCGCTCTGGTCGGGCAGCACCCGCGGCAGCAGGCTGCGCTGCAGGGTGACGGCCGTCGCGTGCTCCCGGGTGTAGCGGCGGGCGTTGTCGATGGAGACCGCCGCCCGGGCCCCGAGCTCCTCCGCGAACGACAGGTCCTCCTCGTCGAACGCGTCGGGCGTGGCCGCGGCCCGCCAGAAGTTCGCCATGCCCAGCACCACGCCGCGGGCCTGCAGCGGCACCGAGATCAGCGAGTGCAGCCCGTACTCCAGGGCCTGCCGGGTGCCGGCCTCGTCCTGGGCCCGCCAGCCCATCGCCGCGTCGAGGTCCGCCGCGAGCACCGCCTGCCCCGCGTCGAGGGCCGCGGCCATCGGGGCCGTCGGCACGTCGAAGCGGATGAGGTCCCCCACCGGCTGCAGCGGCTGGTCGGTGCGGACCCCGCCCATGGCCGCCCGCCGCATCTCCGAGTGCATGCCGGCGGCCAGCTCCGGATCGTCCCCGTGCAGCACCGGCTCCAGCAGCTCCACCGTCACGAAGTCCGCGAACCGGGGCACGGCGACCTCCGTCAGCTCCTCCGCCGTCCGCACGACGTCCAGCGTCGTCCCGATCCGCACCCCGGCCTCGTACAGCATCTGGAGCCGCTCCCGGGCCACCTCGGCGCGGCCGGACAGCGCGGCGAGCTCGGTGGAGTCGCGCAGCGTCATGACACTGCCGGTGGGCCGCCCCTTGTACGGCTTGGTGGGGCGCACGTTGATCGCGAGGAGCCGGTCGCCCGCCAGGTGCACCTCGTCCGTCGCGACCCGCCCCGACAGCAGCAGCGAGGTGGTGCGCGCGTCGAGCCCGAGCTCGGTGACGTTGCGGCCCTCGGCCCCCGGCGGCAGGTCCAGCAGCCGCCGGCCCTCGTCGTTGGCCAGCAGCAGCCGGTGGTCGGCGCTGATGATGAGGACGCCCTCGCGGACGGCGTGCAGCACCGCCTCGTGGTGCTCGTTCATCCGGGCCATCTCGGCGGCGCCCAGGCCCCGGGTCTGGCGCCGCAGCCGCCGGCTGACCAGCGCCGCGCCGGCGGTGCCCAGCAGCAGTGCGGCCCCCGCCGCGCCCAGCAGCAGCGGCAGCTGGCCCTCCACGACGTCCGCGACCCTCTGGACCTCTATCCCGGTGGCGACCAGGCCCACGACCATCCCGTCCGCGCCCCGTACGGGCACCACCGAGCGGACCGCGTTGGCGGGCTCGCCGCGGAACAGCTCGGTGAAGGACGTCCCGGAGACGGCGCGCGAGAGGTCCCCGCCGGCGCGCGAGCCGATCAGCTCGGGACGCGAGTCGGTGTAGCGGATCCCGTTGGTGCTCATCACGGCGATGAAGTCGACGCCGGCGGCCGCGCTTGTGGCCTCCGTGAGGGGCTGCAGGATGCGGGTCGGGTCGGACGAGTCGAGGGCCTCCGGCAGGCCGGGGGCGTGGGCGAAGGCCTCGGCGGCCGCGAGGGAGCGGTTCCGGGCGTCGCGCTCGCTGTCGTAGCGCGCCTGGAACACCAGTGCCAGCGCGGCGGCGGTGATCAGCAGCAGCACGAGGGACGCCTGCAGTGCGAAGACCTGACCGGCGAAGCTGCGGGCACCCCGGGAGAGGCGCGCGAGCAGTCTCGGGTCGAGCTCGGCCGACAGCCGGGGCGGTGACTCCCCGGGCGGTCGACCAGAACGTCCGGTCATGAGCCATTTCTAACACTGTCACCGTGGTTCGCGCGTGGCCGCGGACCCCATCCGGCCCGCCGCACGCACCGCCCCCGCCGCCCGCACCGACACCGCGCCGAAGCCCCGACTCGTACGGACGGGGCGCTGCCCCGCGCCCCGGGACCCCCGGGCCCCGGGGCAACGACCGCGGCACCAGTGGGCCGCTCGGGCTAAGCGGCCGTGGCGAAGCCGGCAGTGCCCCGAAGGGGCGCGGGGATCAGCGCGACCGGCCGCAATCGGCCCGCAGAAGATCGCCGGCCCCTGACCGCACCCCACGCGGAGCGCTTGCGCTGGGCGGGGCGGGAGCCCCGCACACGCCGGAGCCCGGCGGCCCGACCGGGCCGCCGGGCTCCGGCAGGTGCGTCGCGGGACGCCGGGTCAGAGCGCGTCGGCGGCGATGCCGGCCGCGACCTGCTCCAGCAGCGGGCCCGCGTTCGCGATGCACTTCGCCGGGTCCGGTTCGAGCGCCGTCAGCGGGTACGCCCGGCGGATGCCCGCCGCCTGCAGCGCGGACTGCTCCAGCAGGAGCCGCCCGCACACCGCCACGACCTCCTTGCCTGCCGCACGGGCCGCGGCCGCGACACCGGCCGGGGCCTTGCCGTGCAGGGTCTGCTCGTCCAGCGAGCCCTCACCGGTGATCACCAGCGTCGCCCGCTCCAGTGCCGGGGCGAAGCCCAGCACCTCCAGCATCAGCTCGATGCCGGGCCGGAAGCTCGCGCCGAGCAGCAGCGCCCCGTAGCCGATGCCGCCCGCGCCGCCCGCGCCGGGGGAGGCGGCCAGCGCGGTGGCCTTCGGGCCGATCGCCTTCTCCAGCACCAGCGCGTAGTGCGCCAGCGCCGCGTCCAGCGCCGCGACGTCGTCCGGTGAGGCGCCCTTCTGCGGGCCGTACACCGCCGCGCAGCCCTTCGGGCCCGTCAGCGGGTTGTCGACGTCGCCGGCCAGGACGAAGTCCACCTCCGCGAACCGCGCGTCGATCCCGGACAGGTCCGCCGAGGCCAGCCGGGCCAGCGCACCGCCGCCCGGGCCGACCGGTGCGCCGTCGGCGTCCAGGAACACCGCGCCGAGGGCGGCCAGCATGCCCGCGCCGCCGTCGGTGGTGGCGCTGCCGCCGACACCGAAGACGATGGTGCGCGCGCCCGCGTCCAGCGCGGCCTTCAGCACCTCGCCCGAGCCGTACGTCGTCGCCGTCAGCGGCGCGAAGACGCCCGGCGGCAGCAGCTGCAGCCCGGAGGCCTCCGCCATCTCGACCACCGCGGTACCGTCGCGCAGCGCGAAGGCGGCCGTGACCTGCTCGCCGAGGGGCCCGGTGACCCGTACCTCCCGGCGTTCGAACCCGGCCGCCACGGCGGCCGCGACCGTGCCGTCGCCGCCGTCCGCGACGGGGAGGGTCTCGACCTCCACGCCCGGTACGGCCCTGCGCAGGCCGGCCGTCACCCGCTCGGCGACCTGAACGGCCGTGAGCGAGCCCTTGAATTTGTCCGCGGCGATGAGCACGCGCGCGGATACTGCTCCGTTCGTCACCTTGCCATCCCTTGCTTTCGAACAGTGCAGTCGCGCCCCCATGAGCCTATCCGGAGGATCCTCCTATGCCCATGGGTGGCCTGGGTCACATCCGGCACGCGATGTCCGTCCATGCAGGCATGCGTCCGCATGTCGGGGTCGGTGCGGCCCGGACCCGCGGAACGATCCACCGCCCCACCCGTGATCCCGTACACCCCGCGCTCGATAGGGTGACCGGGTGACCACCACGGATGACTACGCCACGTACATCGCGAGCCTGCCCCGGGTCCTGGCCGGCTCCGCGGCCCTCTTCCGCGACGCGGACGGGCGGGTACTGATCGTCGAGCCCAACTACCGCGAGGGCTGGGCACTGCCGGGCGGGACCATCGAGTCCGACCGGGGCGAGTCCCCGCGGGCGGCCGCCCGCCGCGAGACCGCCGAGGAGATCGGCCTCGACGTGCCGCTCGGCCGGCTGCTCGCCGTCGACTGGACGCTCGGTGCGGGCCGGCCGCCGCTGGTCGCCTACCTCTACGACGGCGGCGTCCTCGGCGAGGCGCAGCTCGCCGCGATCCGCCTCCAGGTGGAGGAGCTGCTCTCCTGGCGCCTCGTCGAGCCCGCCGAGCTCCCCGGTTTCCTCCTCGGCCCGCTCGGCCTGCGCGCCGTGGAGGCCTGCCGGGTCCTGGACTCCGGCGAGGGCGCCGTGGAGCTGGAGAACGGCCGCCGCACGGACGCGTCCTGACACCGGGTCAGTGACGTCGGACTTATCCAGAGCAGGACACAATCATCTGATGATCACGATGTACGCCTGGCCGAGCACGGCCGACGGGCCGGACGCCCTCCCCCTGGTCCACTTCACCACCGACCGCCAGGAGGGCGGCGAGGTCACCCCCGACGGGACACCGGTGTGGCTCTTCGACACCGCGATACGCGAGGGCGGCTGGGCCCTTTTCACCGACTTCGACGGCTGGGCCACCCCCGCCGAGGGCTGGCGGGCCCTCTACCGCCGCGAGGACGACCTGCTGGCCGTCTCCGGTCCCGGCCCGTGCGAGGGCTGGTACGAGGGCAACCTCGGGGCCGACGCCGACTGGGTGGAGGCCGCCGCCGCCCGGCAGAGCGTGGTCCTGCTCGCCGCCCCCGTCCAGCACCCCTCCCTGTTCCCGTACGCGGTGGAGGCGGGCGCGGCCTTCGCCCTGCTGGTGCCCCTGGCCGTGGTCTAGCGGCGGGCGGGCAGCGGCTACCCTCCTGCCTGTGCACGACATACGCGACGCCTCCTTCACCACCCAGCCCTTCAGACTGACGCGTGAGGAGTTCCACGGAGCCGTCAAGGCGACCGGCCTGCACCGGCGCCAGCGACGGCTCGCCGCCGCCGGTGCGGTCCTGTTCGCCGCGATGAACGCGGCCTTCTTCTTGCTTGAGATCCCGCCGAACCGGTTGCTGCTGGGTGCCGCCGCGGGCCAGGCCGTCCTGGGCGTGGTCCTGCCCCCTGTGCTCACCGCACTGTCGTACCGCGCGTGGCGGCGCAAGGGGGAGCGGGAGGGGTATTACGTGATGGACGGGGACGGCCTCGCGTGCCACGGGGGCGAGGAGCTCCTGCGGATGCCGTGGAGCCTGTTCACCGGATACCGCGAGACGGACCGGATGTTCGTGCTCCTGTGGCGAAAGGGCCGGAAGCAGTGGTTCCTCACCGTGCCGAAGCGGCTGCTGACCGGGCCCGGTGAGGCGGAGCTGCTCGGCGCCCTGCTTGAGGACCGCATCGGCCGCCGCTAGCCGGCCCGTCCGCCCCGCGGATCAGAAGAGGGCCTCCGCGGCCGGGGCGGCGGCCGCCTTGCCGGACTCGAACTCCAGCAGCCGGACCTTGCGGTCGACACCGCCGCCGTAGCCCGTCATGCCGCCCGAGGCGCCGATCACGCGGTGGCAGGGCACGATGATCCCGATCGGGTTCTTGCCGTTGGCCAGGCCCACCGCCCGCGAGGCGTTCGGCTTGCCGAGCCGGGCCGCGAGCTCCCCGTACGACCAGGTCTGCCCGTACGGGATCCGCACGAGCTGGTCCCAGACGCTCCGCTGGAACGCGGTGCCTTCCATGAGCATCGGCAGGTCGAACGCGGTCAGCTCCCCGGCGAAGTACGCGGCGAGCTGCCGCGCCACCTCCGGGAAGGGCTCCTCGGCGGCGGCGACCCGCTCCCCGAAGGTCTCCTCGGCGGGGCGGTGCCGCTGCCCGGTCATGTACAGGCCGCTGAGGACCCCGTCCGTGGCGACGAGCGTGAGCGGCCCGTAGGGGCTGTCGACGACGGTGTGCTGCTTGATGTGCGTCATGGTGCTGCGTGCTCCTCAGGCGGGCAGGTGGTTGATCGGGTGGTCGTAGGTGGCCCACAGGTACTGGACGGCGTACGCGCGCCAGGGCCGCCAGCCGGCCGCGCGGGCGGTCAGCGCCGCGGGCGTGGACGGCAGCCCGAGCTCCGCGGCGGCCTTCCGCAGCCCCAGGTCGGACGGCAGGAAGGCATCGGGGTCGCCCAGCGCCCGCATGGCGATGACCTCGGTGGTCCACGGGCCGAAGCCGGGCAGGGCGGCGAGCCGGGCGCGGGCGGCCTCCCAGTCGCTGTCGAAGCCCAGCGCCAGCGAGCCGTCGGCCAGGGCCGCGACCAGGGTGGTCAGGGTGGTGCGGCGGCTGCGCGGCAGGGCGAGCTGCTCGGGGTCCAGGGCGGCCAGCGCCTCCGGCGACGGGAACAGGTGGGTCAGCCCGCCCTCGGCGTCGGGATCGGCCACCGGTTCCCCGTACGCGGTCACCAGCCGGGCCGCGTGGGTCCGGGCCGCCGCGGTGGACACCTGCTGGCCCAGGACCGCCCGTACGGCGAACTCGGCCGCGTCGACGGTCCGCGGGACCCGCCGCCCCGGGGCCTTGTCCACGAGCGGGGCGAGCAGCGGGTCGGAGCGCAGCTGCCCGTCCACCGCCTCGGGGTCGGCGTCGAGGTCCAGCAGCCAGCGGCAGCGGCTGATGGCGAGGGTGAGGTCGCGCAGGTCGGTGAGGGCCAGCTGGCAGCCGATGTGGTCGGGCTGCGGGGTCAGGGCGACGACCCCGGTGCCGTAGGGGAGCCGCAGGGTCCGGCGGTAGGCGCCGGCCCGCCACTCCTCGACCCCGGGGACGGCGGTGGCGGCGAGGTGGCCGAAGAGGTTGTCGGGGTTGAGCGGGGCCCGGTAGGGCAGCCGCAGGCTGATCGTCCCCGGAATCCGCGGCTCCGGCGGCCCGCCCCTGACCGCGGCCCGGGCCCGCAGCTCGCCGGGAGCGAGGGCGAACACCTCGCGCACGGTCTCGTTGAACGTCCGGATGGACGAGAACCCCGCGGCGAAGGCCACGTCACCCATGGGCAGGCCGGAGGTCTCGATCAGCAGCCGCGCGGTCTGCGCCCGCTGGGCCCGGGCCAGGGCGAGCGGGCCCGCCCCGAGCTCGGCGTTCAGCTGCCGCTCGACCTGCCGGGTGGAGTACCCGAGCCGGGCCGCGAGCCCGGGGACACCCTCGCGGTCCACCACGCCGTCCCGGATGAGCCGCATGGCCCGTGCCACGGCATCGGCGCGGGCGTTCCACTCGGGGGAGCCGGGGGAGCTGTCGGGCCGGCACCGCTTGCAGGCCCGGTACCCGGCCTGCTGGCAGGCGGCGGCACTGGGCAGGAAGGTCATGTTCTCGACCTTCGGCGGAACGGCGGGGCAGCTGGGCCGGCAGTAGATCCGGGTGGTCCGGACGGCGGTGAAGAACCACCCGTCGAACCGGGCGTCCTTCGACTGCACGGCCCGCACACAGCGCTCGGTGTCGGTGTACATGGCTCCAGCATCCCGGCCCCCAGCCCCCCGGGCTGGCCGTTTTCCGACATCAAGCCTACGCGCTCCGCACCGTGCCGCCGGCCCCGTCCGGTCCGCCACGAGAGCCCGGCGGAGGAGGTGCTGCGATCGCCTGCGGGCCGTTTGCGGCTGGTCGCGCAGTTCCCCGCGCCCCTTCGGGGCGCTGCCGACTTCGCCCCGGCCCCACCCGAAGCCCGCGTCGGGTGGCTCCGGGGGTGCTCCCGGCCCCCGGGCCCGGGCAGCGCGAAGGCCCCGGGGTGGGGAACCCCGGGGCCTTCGTACAAAGCCAGCGCAGCGCTACGGCAGCTGGGCCGCCCGCGCCTCCCGCCGATTGTGGCGGAACGTGTTCGCCCGGCGCGTGGTCGCGAACAGCGGAATGGTGGCCGCGAGCGCGATCTGCAGGGCGCAGCCGGTCTGGAGCAGCAGCTGGCCGCCGGGGGCGTCGAACGCCCACGCCGCCAGCAGCCCCATGGCCGAGACGATCCAGCTGAGCATCGCCACCGCGAGGACCCCCTGCGGCTTCGGGTACTCGACCCGGCTCACCATCAGCCAGGCCACCCCGATGATCGCCAGCAGCGTCGGCACGAACGGCAGCTCCAGCAGCACGACCGAGACGACGGTGAGCGCGCCGAAGGGGCTCGGCATGCCCTGGAACATGCCGTCCTTCATCGTCACGCAGCTGAATCTGGCGAGCCGCAGCACCACGGCCAGCAGCACCACGATCGCCGCGAGCGCGGACACCTTCTGGTGGGCGTCGTCGGCGACCATGCCGTAGACCAGCACGAAGTACGCCGGCGCGAGGCCGAAGCTGATCAGGTCGGACAGGTTGTCCAGCTCGGCGCCCATGGGGGAGCTGCGCAGCTTGCGGGCGACGATGCCGTCGAAGAGGTCGAAGACCGCCGCGAGCAGCATCAGTATCACCGCGGTCGCCGCGCTGTGCCGGGCCATGCCGGATTCGCCGCTGCCGGTGAGGTGCGGGATGAGGATTCCGGTGGTGGTGAAGTACACCGCCATGAATCCGCAGGTCGCGTTGCCGAGGGTGAGGGTGTCCGCTATCGACAGCCGCAGCGAGAGCGGCATGTCGTCTTCGGCGGCCTCCTCCTCCGCGGCCTCGGGCACCCAGCCCGTGGCGGGAGTCTCAGGGTCAGTCACGGTCAATTCGGGTCACCCCCGCGGTGGTGGCCTGACCGACCTCGACCGCGACTTCGACTCCCTCGGGGAGGTAGATGTCGACGCGGGAGCCGAAGCGGATCAGACCGATGCGTTCGCCCTGCTCCACCTTGGTTCCGGCCGGCAGGTACGGGACGATACGGCGCGCGACGGCACCGGCGATCTGCACCATCTCGATGTCGCCGAGCTCGGTGTCGAAGTGCCAGACAACGCGCTCGTTGTTCTCGCTCTCCTTGTTGAACGCCGGGACGAACCCGCCGGGGATGTGCTCCACGGACGTGATCGTGCCCGCGAGGGGCGCACGGTTCACGTGGACGTTCAGCGGGCTCATGAAGATCGCGACGCGGGTCCGCCCGTCCTTCCACGGCATGATGCTCTGCACCACACCGTCGGCGGGCGAGATGACGCGGCCCTGGGCGATCTCGCGCTCGGGGTCCCGGAAGAACCACAGCATGCCCGCGGCGAGCGCGGTGGCGGGCACGGCCGCGGCGGCCCAGCGTCCGGACTTGCGGGCCCGGGCGAGGCTGAGCGCCGCGGTGGCGACGGTCGGCAGAAGCCACGGCGATGCTCCGCGCGCGAGGCGTACGCCCAGGAGGCTGTCGCGAGGTGCAGAGGTTTGGCTGTGGGGCATGGATGACCTTCGTAGCGGTGGATTGCCGCGCCGCAAACAGGGGGACGGGACGGCGGCTTTTACTGGAATGCTATCGGTTGCGCGCGACAACTGGGCAAGCCAGAAGCTCAGTCGATGCCCGTCAGCCAGTGACTGCAAGTGATTCTTTTGCGGCGAACCCTTGGAGGATTCGCCGCAAAAGCGGACTTTCAGCCCTGGAGCCGGTACTCCTCGAGCAGGCGTCGCCCAATGATCATTTTCTGGATCTCGGCAGTACCCTCACCGATCAGCAGCATCGGAGCCTCGCGGTAGAGGCGCTCGATCTCGTACTCCTTCGAGAAGCCGTAGCCGCCGTGGATGCGGAACGCGTCCTCCACCACCTCCTTGCAGTACTCGGAGGCGAGGTACTTCGCCATCCCTGCTTCGAGGTCGTTTCGTTCCCCGGAGTCCTTTTTGCGTGCTGCGTTGACCATCATGGCATGGGCGGCCTCGACCTTGGTAGCCATCTCGGCCAGCTTGAACTGGATGGCCTGGTGCTGGGCGATCGGCTTGCCGAAAGTGTGACGTTGCTGGGCATACGAGACACCCAGCTCGAAGGCACGCTGCGCGACGCCGCAGCCACGGGCCGCCACGTTCACGCGGCCGACCTCGACGCCGTCCATCATTTGGTAAAACCCTCGGCCGGTGACCCCGCCCAGGACCCGATTGGCCGGAATGCGCAGTCCGTCCATGATGAGCTCGGTCGTGTCGACGCCCTTGTAGCCCATCTTGTCGATCTTGCCCGGGATGGTCAGGCCCGGCCGGACCTCGCCGAAGCCCGGCTCCTTCTCCACCAGGAAGGTCGTCATCGACTTGTGCGGGGCCGTGGCCGCTTCTGGACTGGGGTGTCCTTCGTCACTCCGGCACAGCACCGCCACCAGCGTCGAGGTGCCGCCGTTCGTCAGCCACATCTTCTGGCCGTTCAGGACATATTCGTCGCCGTCCTGGACCGCCTTCGACGTGATCGCCGACACATCGGAGCCCAGCCCCGGCTCGGACATCGAGAACGCGCCCCGCACCTCGCCCAGCGCCATCCGCGGGAGGAAGTGGTCCTTCTGCTCCTGCGTGCCGTGCTGCTTGAGCATGTACGCGACGATGAAGTGGGTGTTGATGATGCCCGAGACGGACATCCAGCCCCGCGCTATCTCCTCCACGCACAGCGCGTAGGTGAGCAGCGACTCACCGAGACCGCCGTACTCCTCCGGGATCATCAGCCCGAACAGGCCGAGCTCCTTGAGCCCGTCCACGATCTGCTGCGGGTACTCGTCGCGGTGCTCCAGCTCGGTCGCGACCGGGATGATCTCCTTGTCCACGAATTCGCGGACGGTCTTGAGGATCTCCTGCTGGACGTCGGTCAGCCCGGCGGTCTGGGCGAGTCGTGCCATGGCTACTTCCCCTGTTCCTTCACTCTGTCAATTGGAAAGCGTGGGCCGGCCGGGCTGCTCGCCGCCGCGCTCCTTGATGTACGTCTCGGTCGGGACCATCACCTTGCGCCGGAAGACGCAGACGAGGGTGCCGTCCTGCTTGTAGCCCTTGGTCTCCACGTGCACGATCCCGCGGTCGCTCTTGGACTTCGAGGGGGTCTTGTCCAGGACCGTGGTCTCGCCGTAGATCGTGTCGCCGTGGAACGTCGGCGCGACGTGCCGCAGCGACTCGATCTCCAGGTTGGCGATGGCCTTGCCGGAGACGTCCGGCACGGACATGCCGAGGAGCAGCGAGTAGATGTAGTTGCCCACCACCACGTTCTTGCCGAAGTCCGTGGTGTTCTCCGCGTAATTCACATCCATGTGGAGCGGGTGGTGGTTCATGGTGAGGAGGCAGAAGAGGTGGTCGTCGTACTCCGTGACCGTCTTCCCGGGCCAGTGCTTGTAGACCGCCCCGACCTCGAACTCCTCGTACGTGCGTCCGAACTGCATGACCTCAGGCCTCCGGGATCTCGAACTTGGTGGTCCGCTGCATGCCGGCGGCGCGGCCCTTGCCGGCGATGACCAGGGCCATCTTGCGGCTGGCCTCGTCGATCATCTCGTCGCCGAGCATCGCCGAGCCCTTCTTGCCGCCGGCCTCGGACGTGCACCAGTCGTACGCGTCGAGGATCAGCTCGGCGTGGTCGTAGTCCTCCTGGGAGGGGGAGAAGACCTCGTTGGCCGCCTCGACCTGGCCCGGGTGCAGCACCCACTTGCCGTCGAAGCCGAGGGCCGCGGCGCGGCCGGCGACCTCGCGGTAGGCGTCCACGTCGCGGATCTGGAGGAAGGGGCCGTCGATCGCCTGGAGGTTGTGCGTCCGGGCCGCCATCAGGATCCGCATGAGGATGTAGTGGTAGGCGTCCGCCGGGTAGCCGGGCGGCTGCATGCCCACGACCAGCGACTTCATGTTGATCGAGGCCATGAAGTCGGCCGGGCCGAAGATGATCGTCTCCAGGCGCGGCGACGCGGCCGCGATCTCGTCGACGTTGACCAGGCCCTTGGCGTTCTCGATCTGCGCCTCGATGCCGATCTTGCCGACCTCGAAGCCCATCGTCTTCTCGATCTGCGTCAGCAGCAGGTCCAGGGCGACGACCTGCTGGGCGTCCTGGACCTTCGGCAGCATGATGCAGTCCAGGTTCTGGCCCGCGCCCTCGACGACCGTGATGACGTCGCGGTACGTCCAGTGGGTGGTCCAGTCGTTGACGCGCACGACCCGGGTCTTGCCGGTCCAGTCGCCGTTGTTCAGCGCGTCCACGATCGTGTGGCGGGCGCCCTCCTTGGCGAGCGGGGCGCAGGCGTCCTCCAGGTCGAGGAAGACCTGGTCGGCCGGGAGGCCCTGGGCCTTCTCCAGGAAGCGCGGGTTCGAGCCCGGCACCGCGAGGCAGGAGCGGCGCGGCCGCAGCCGGTTCACCGGGGACGAACCAGAAGGGGCAGCGGCGGAGCCGCTTCCGCCAAGGGCGGTGGTGGGCGACGGGTGGGCGGTCATGCGGGGACCTCCAGGGGGTCGAGCTTGTTCGCTTTCCGGATCTCGTCGACGATACGGCCGATGATCTCCGTGATACCGAAGTCTTTGGGGGTGAACACGGCGGCGACGCCGGCGGCCTTCAGTTCGGCTGCGTCGGCCTGGGGAATGATGCCGCCCAGGACGACGGGCATGTCGGCCGCCCCCGCCGCGCGCAGCCGCTCCAGCACCTCGGGGACGAGTGCGCTGTGCGAGCCGGACAGGATCGACAGGCCCACGCAGTGCACGTCCTCGGCCAGGGCGGCGGTGGAGATTTCCTCCGGGGTGAGCCGGATGCCCTGGTAGACCACCTCGAAGCCGGCGTCGCGGGCCCGGACGGCGATCTGCTCGGCGCCGTTGGAGTGCCCGTCCAGGCCGGGCTTGCCGACGAGCAGGCGCAGCCGGCCGCTGCCGAGGTCCTCCGCGGTCCGGCTGACCTTCTCGCGGACGACCGCGAGCGGCGTGCCCTCCTCGGCGGCGACGGCCACCGGGGCCGACGAGACGCCGGTCGGGGCGCGGAACTCGCCGAAGACCTCGCGCAGGGCGCTCGCCCACTCGCCCGTGGTGACACCGGCGCGGGCGCACTCCAGGGTGGCCTCCATCAGGTTCTCGGTCCCGGCGGCGGCCTCCTTCAGCCGCGTCAGGGCCTGCCCGACGGTGGGGAAGACGAACGGGTCGCCGCCGCCCTGCCGGTCCGAGGACTCCTGCCGCTCGCCGCGCCAGCGCACGATCCGCTCGACGATGGTGTCCTCCACCGCCCCGTCCACCGTCATGATCGCGGTGTCCAGGTCGGCGGTGAGCGGGTTGGGCTCGGTCTGCTGGAAGCAGTTCACGCCGACGATCCTGTCCTCGCCGTTCTCGATCCGGGCGCGGCGCTCGGCGTGCGAGGCGACCAGCCGGGACTTGAGGTAGCCGGACTCGACGGCGGCCATCGCGCCGCCCATCTCCTGGATCCGGTCGATCTCGGCCGTGCAGTCGGCGACCAGTGCGTCGACTTTGGCCTCGATGACGTGCGACCCGGCGAAGATGTCGTCGTACTCCAGGAGGTCGCTCTCGTGGGCGAGGACCTGCTGGATGCGCAGCGACCACTGCTGGTCCCAGGGCCGGGGCAGGCCGAGGGCCTCGTTCCAGGCGGGCAGCTGCACGGCGCGGGCCCGGGCGTCCTTGGAGAGGGTGACGGCCAGCATTTCGAGGACGATGCGCTGGACGTTGTTCTCCGGCTGGGCCTCGGTCAGGCCGAGGGAGTTGACCTGGACGCCGTACCGGAAGCGGCGCTGCTTGGCGTCCTGGATGCCGTACCGCTCGCGGGTGATCGTGTCCCAGATGCGGCCGAAGGCGCGCATCTTGCACATCTCCTCGATGAAGCGGACGCCCGCGTTCACGAAGAAGGAGATGCGGGCGACGACCTCGCCGAACCGCTCCTCGGGCACCTGGCCCGAGTCGCGCACAGAGTCCAGCACGGCGATGGCGGTGGCCATCGCGTAGCTGATCTCCTGGACCGGGGTGGCTCCCGCCTCCTGCAGGTGGTAGCTGCAGATGTTGATCGGGTTCCACTTCGGGATGTGGTTGACCGTGTACGCGATCATGTCGGTCGTCAGGCGGAGCGAGGGCCCGGGCGGGAAGACGTGCGTCCCGCGCGAGAGGTACTCCTTGACGATGTCGTTCTGGGTGGTGCCCTGGAGCTTGGAGATGTCCGCGCCCTGCTCCTCGGCGGCCACCTGGTAGAGCGCCAGCAGCCACATGGCGGTGGCGTTGATCGTCATCGAGGTGTTCATCTGCTCCAGGGGGATGTCCTGGAACAGCCGCCGCATGTCGCCGAGGTGGGAGACCGGGACCCCGACCCGGCCGACCTCGCCGCGGGCGAGGATGTGGTCGGGGTCGTAGCCGGTCTGGGTCGGCAGGTCGAAGGCGACCGACAGGCCTGTCTGGCCCTTGGCGAGGTTGCGGCGGTAGAGCTCGTTGGACGCCTCGGCCGTGGAGTGGCCGGCGTACGTCCGCATGAGCCACGGACGGTCTTTCTGGCGCTCTGTCATCTCAGGCTGTCCCTTTGGCCCTTGATCGGTCCGACGACGGTTCGGTGGTCAGACGGTTCAGATGTTGCGACTGGTCGGACTGGTCGGACTGGTCCGCTCCGCTACGCGTCGCGGAACCGGTTGATGGCGTCGATGTGCTTGTCGCGCATCTCCTGGTCGCGGACGCCGAGGCCCTCCTCGGGGGCGAGGCAGAGCACGCCGACCTTGCCCTGGTGGAGGTTGCGGTGGACGTCGTACGCGGCCTGGCCGGTCTCCTCCAGGGAGTAGACCTTCGACAGGGTGGGGTGGATCTTGCCCTTGGCGATGAGGCGGTTGGCCTCCCACGCCTCGCGGTAGTTGGCGAAGTGCGAGCCGATGATCCGCTTCAGCGACATCCACAGGTAGCGGTTGTCGTACTCGTGCATGTAGCCCGAGGTCGAGGCGCAGGTGGTGATGGTGCCGCCCTTGCGGGTGACGTAGACGGAGGCGCCGAAGGTCTCGCGGCCGGGGTGCTCGAAGACGATGTCGATGTCCTCGCCGCCGGTCAGCTCGCGGATCTTCGAGCCGAAGCGCTTCCACTCGCGCGGGTCCTGGGTGCGCTCGTCCTTCCAGAACCTGTAGCCCTCGGCGTTGCGGTCGATGACCGCATCGGCGCCCATCTTCCGGCAGATGTCGGCCTTCTCGGGGGAGGAGACGACACAGATCGGGTTGGCGCCGCCGGCGAGGGCGAACTGGGTGGCGTACGAGCCGAGGCCGCCGCTCGCGCCCCAGATCAGGACGTTGTCGCCCTGCTTCATGCCGGCGCCGTTGCGGGAGACCAGCTGGCGGTAGGCGGTGGAGTTGACCAGGCCGGGGGAGGCGGCCTCCTCCCAGCTCAGGTGGGCCGGCTTCGGCATCAGCTGGTTCGACTTGACCAGGGCGACCTCGGCGAGGCCGCCGAAGTTGGTCTCGAAGCCCCAGATGCGCTGCTCGGGGTCGAGCATCGTGTCGTTGTGGCCGTCGGAGGACTCCAGCTCGACGGAGAGGCAGTGTGCGACGACCTCGTCGCCCGGCTTCCAGGAGTTGACGCCCGGGCCGGTGCGCAGGACGACGCCCGCGAGGTCGGAGCCGATGATGTGGTACGGCAGGTCGTGGCGCTTGGTGAGCTCGCTGAGCCGGCCGTAGCGCTCCAGGAAGCCGAAGGTGGACAGCGGCTCGAAGATCGAGGTCCACACGGAGTTGTAGTTGACCGAGGAGGCCATGACGGCCACCAGGGCCTCGCCCGGGCCGAGTTCGGGCACCGGGACCTGGTCGAGGTGCAGGGACTTGCGCGGGTCCTTGTCGCGGGACGGGAGCCCGGCGAACATCTCCGTCTCGTCCTTGTGCACGGTGATCGCGCGGTACGAGTCGGGGAGCGGCAGGGCCGCGAAGTCGGCGGCGGTGGCGGCCTGGGACTGGATCGCGTCCAGGATGTCCTTCACGGTGTTGCCTCCTGGGGTCCTCCCGGGCGGGGCCGGGGGAAAGCGCTGGATGAGGGTGCGCCGAGGGGTACGCGGTGCGTTCGGATGCGTGGGGCGGTGGTGCTGTGGTGCCGTCGGTCCGGCGGGCGGTGGTGCGGGGGCGGCGCCTGTGGTGCGGCGCGCGGGTGCCTGGTGACGCAGGCGTCCGGGGCGCGTTCCGTGCCGAGTGGGCGTGGACCGCGGGGACATCCGGACGAGATTCAACGTATGGCACCCCGTGTCACTCAGCAAGGCACCGCGTGCCAAAACTTTCTCTCATTTGCCGATTGACCTGCGCAGATGAGCGATGATCGATCAGAGTTACCGGCGAGTAGGGGTAACTCGGACAAACGGAAGCGGCCGCTCCCGGGAAGGGAGCGGCCGCTGTGACAAGCGTCGCTTCGTGTGGTTCCTCGTGCCGCTCAGGACACCAGGCGCCGTGGCTAGGTGTTGCGCAGTGCCTCTTCGATGGTCCGCATGACCTCTTCCAGCGGGGCGTCCGTCCGCGCCACCGCCACCAGCACCTCGCCCTGCGCGCGGACCTCGGCCGCCGGAGCCGCCGCCTGCCGGTCGGGCACCGGACCCGCCGCAGCGGTCATGGCCCGGCCGGCACCGATCCCCGTGCCGAAGGTCTTGCGGACGATCGCGAAGGCGCGGTCCAGCTGCGCCTCCACGTCCCCCTGGCCGCCCGACCGCAGCCAGCGCCGCAGCACGTGGTTGTGGGCCGTCACGACCGCCGAGGCGGCCACCTCGGCCAGCAGCGGGTCGTCGTTGCCGTCGTGGGGCTCGGTCTCGTCGAAGTGGGCCAGCAGATAGCGGGTGAAGAGCCGCTCGTACCGGGCCACCGAGGCGATCTCCCGCTCCCGCAGCGCCGGCACCTTCCGGGTCAGCCGGTAGCGCTCCACCGACACCGCCGGGGAGGCGGCGTACATCTTCATGACTTCCTTGATCCCGCGGCACACCGTGTCGAGCGGGTGCTCGTGCGCCGGGGCCACGTCCAGCACGGCCTCGGCCCGGATCAGCGTGTCGTCGTGGTCCGGGAAGATCGCCTCTTCCTTGGACCGGAAGTGCCGGAAGAAGGTCCTGCGCGCCACCCCCGCGGCCGCGGCGATCTCGTCGACCGTCGTGGCCTCGTACCCCTTGGTCGCGAACAGCTCCATCGCGGCGGCGGCGAGCTCGCGGCGCATTTTCAGCCGCTGCGCGGCCGCCTTGCTGCCGGCCGCGCTCTCCGGACTGTCGGAGGCCGCGGCGGCGCGGGGTGAGGTCTTGGCGGGCTGGGACATAGAGCGAAAGTACTTCATTCGCGCCGGGGCGCGCGCCTGAGGGGGGCGGTACGGGGGTGGATGCGGGGGAGGGCCCGCACTGGGCTCGGAGGGTGCGGTCCGCCGTGAGGGTGCGGCAGACCCGAGCAGCCCTCCCCACGCATCCGGATCGGGGGCCCCGTGGGCCGGGCCCGTCTTACCGGCGGGCGTACTCACGGAATCCGCGGCCGGTCTTGCGGCCCAGGCAGCCCGCCGCCACCAGGTGCTCCAGCAGCGGGGAGGGGGCCAGGCCGGGCTCGCGGAACTCCTTGTGGAGCACCTTCTCGATGGCCAGGGAGACGTCCAGGCCGACCACGTCGAGCAGCTCGAACGGGCCCATCGGGTAGCCGCCGCCCAGCTTCATCGCCGCGTCGATCTCGTCGATGCCGGCGTAGTGCTGCTCCACCATCTTGATCGCGTTGTTCAGGTACGGGAACAGCAGCGCGTTCACGATGAAGCCGGCCCGGTCACCGCAGTCGACCGGGTGCTTGCGCACCTTCGTGCAGACCGCGCGGACCGTGGCGTGCACGTCGTCCGAGGTCAGGACGGTCCGGACCACCTCGACGAGCTTCATCGCCGGCGCCGGGTTGAAGAAGTGCATGCCGATCACGTCCTGCGGGCGCGAGGTCGCGCGGGCGCAGGCGATCACCGGCAGCGAGGAGGTCGTGGTGGCCAGCACCGCGCCCGGCTTGCAGATCTTGTCCAGGGCCGCGAACAGCTCCTGCTTGACCGCCAGGTCCTCGGCGACGGCCTCCACGGCCAGGTCGACCTCGGCGAACGCGTCCAGCGACCCGGCCGGGGTGATCCGCGCCAGCGTCCCGGCCGCCGCCTCCTCGGTCAGCCGGCCCTTCGACACCGCACGGCCCAGCGACTTCCCGATGGCCGCCTTCGCCGCCTCGGCCTTCTCCTGGCTGCGGGCGGCCAGCACCACCGCGTAGCCGGCCTGCGCGAAGACCTGCGCGATGCCGCTCGCCATGGTGCCCGAGCCGGCCACGCCGACCGAGGAGACCGGGCGGCCCTCGCCGAGGCCGGCCCCCTCCAGCGGGGTCTGCGCGTCGCGGACGGTCTCGGAGCTGCCCGGCTCCGCGTACGTGTAGAAGCCGCGCCCGGACTTCTGCCCCGTCAGCCCGGCCTCGGCCAGGTGGCCCAGGATCGGGGCCGGGGCGTGCAGCCGGTCGCCGGAGGAGGCGTACATGGCCTCCAGGACGGTCCGGGCGGTGTCCACGCCGATCAGGTCGAGCAGGGCGAGCGGGCCCATCGGCAGACCGCAGCCGAGCCGCATCGCCGCGTCGATGTCCTCGCGGGAGGCGTACTTCGACTCGTACATGGCGGCGGCCTGGTTCAGGTAGCCGAAGAGCAGGCCGTCCGCGACGAACCCGGGGCGGTCGCCGACCGACACCGGCTCCTTGCCCAGGTCGCGGGCGAGGGCGGTGACCGCCTCCACCGCGGGCGGTGCGGTCAGGACGCTGGAGACCACCTCGACGAGCTTCATCGCGGGCGCCGGGTTGAAGAAGTGCAGGCCCAGGACGCGCTCGGGGCGCTGCGACTCGGCGGCGAGGCGGGTCACCGACAGGGCGTTGGTGCCGGTGGCCAGGATCGTGTCGGGGCGGACGATCGCGTCCAGCTCGGTGAAGATCCGGTGCTTGAGCCCGTACTCCTCCGGGACGACCTCGATGACGAGGTCGGCGCCGGCGGCGGCTTCCAGCTCGGTGTAGGTCCGCAGCCGGGCGAGGACGCCTTCGCGCTCCTCCTCGGTGAGGCGGCCGCGGGCCACGGAACGGGCGGTGGCGGCCGCGAGGGAGGCGGTGGCCCGGCGGGTGGCGCTCTCGCTGATGTCGATGCCGACGACCTCGCGGCCGGCGCGGGCGAGGACCTCGGCGATACCGGTGCCCATCGTGCCGAGGCCGACGACGGCGATGGTCTGCAGGGTGGACTGACTGGACGTGGACGGAAGGTCCATCGCGGGACTCCAGTGGATGAGGGTGACGACTGAGGGTGGCGCGCGGCGCACGACGCACGGCCGGAAGAACGGGAAAGCAGAACGGGAAAGCAGAAAACGGGAAAAGCGGGAGAACGGGAGATGTCCGCACAGGGCGCCGTGATCGGGCGGGGCGGGGCGGAACGGAGAGCGGCGGACCCTGTCCCGGGGCCACGCCGCACGTGGAGCGCAGTCCGCGGACGGCCGGCGGCCGCGTGCTGCGAGCGGTACCTGGCGGTACCGGTGGTGCTGTGCGGTACCTGGGTACCGGACCGACTGCACGAGGCGGCTGCGTCACCAGGCCGGCCTCGTACGTGTTGCAGCGAGACTAACTCGTCGGTAACTCCTTGGCCAGAGCGCGGAGAAGACAGCCGGTGTGACGTACGCCGCCCACCCGGGCGGCGCCGCAGCGCGTCCGCTCTCCGGATTCCCTTCGCCGTCCCGGCCACGGGACGGCGGCCAATGCGGGAGAACGCCGAACGGGCCGGCCCGGCTGCCCCTAGGGTGGGCCGCGTGAGCGACGGACAGGACGGACAGCGCGTACTGGAACGCCTGCGGGCCGAAGCGGACGGCTCTCCCCGCTACCGGGACCTGCTCGACGCGGACCCGGACGCGCTCGCCGCCTCCCTGATGTCGGCCGGGCTGCCGCTGTGGGCCCGGGAGCTGGCCGCGTACCGGCTGGGGCTCGCGGGCGACCGCCGGGCCTTCGAACCGCTGGTCCTGCTGCTCAACCACCGCGACCCGGCGCGCTGCGCGGCCGCCGCCGAGGCCCTGGCGGCGCTCGGCGACCCGCGCACCGCCCGCGCGGCCGCCGCCCTCGCGACGAACGAGCTGCGCACCGCGTACGCCCTCCAGCCCGTCCGGCTCCTCGTGGCGCTCCGCGCCCCCGAGTCCGCCCCCGCCCTGATCCGGACCCTGACCCGGCGGCTCGCGCCGCACGACCCGTACTGGCGGGTGGCCCTGGCCTGCGTGGAGGGCCTGGGCGCGCTGTCCGACCCGAGCGCCCGTGAGGTCCTCACCCGCGCCCAGGCCCACCCCCGCCTGGCGGTGGCCGCCACCCGGGCCCTGCGCACACTGCCCTGACGGCGGCCGGCGGCCGGCGGCCGTCAGGGGCGGCCGGGCTCCGGGACGACGGCGAACGCCTCCACCTCCATGAGGAGGTCCGGGTGGACCAGGGCGGCGACCTGCACCGCCGAGGAGGCGGGCAGGCGGTCCGGGGCGATCACCGCGTCGCGGGCCGCCCGCAGCGCCGGGAGGTGGGCCATGTCCGTGACGAAGTACGTCAGCTTCACGACGTCGTCGAAACCCGCCCCGGCGGCGGCCAGGCACCGGCGCAGGTTCGCGAACACCTGCCGGGCCTGCGCCCCGGGGTCGCCGGCGCCCACGATGCCGCCCTTCTCGTCGAACGCGCACTGCCCGGACACGGCGACGAACGTCCCGGTGCCCAGGACGACATGGGTGTAGCCGGTGCCGGGGGCGACGCCCTCCGGCGCCGCGATACGGGTGAGGTGGTGGTCGGTCATGGTGGACGATCATGCCGGAAGCCCGGAGCCGGTGCGGTACCGCGCCCCCGTAGAGGCGCGGGGAACTGCGCGATCAGCCCCCGCCGGCCCGCGGTTTCACGACCGGACTTCCCGCGGAGCGCTCGGCGCTCAGCTGCGGAAGCCCAGCAGGCCGTGCAGGGCCGCACCGCCCGCCGCGGGGGTCGCCGCGCGGCCGGCCGACGTCGGCTTCGGGTCGGGCTGGGCCGGGCAGGTCGCGTCCGCCGCCCGGCCCGTGCGCAGGTAGGCCGACACCTTCTCGTCCAGGCAGGTGTTCCCGCTCAGCGAGACCCCGTGGTTCCCGCCGCCCTCCTCCACCACCAGCGCCGAGCCCTTCAGTTTGTCCCGCATGGTCAGCGCGCCCCCGAACGGCGTCGCCGCGTCCTGCGTGGCCTGCAGCAGCAGCGTCGGCGGGAGGTCGGCGTTGGTCACGTCCGGCGCCTGGAGCGGCTCCGTCTTCCAGAACGCGCACGGGGCGTTGTACCAGGCGTTGTTCCAGGTCATGAACGGGGCCTCGGCGTGCGTGCGCCACATGTCGGCCCGCCAGGTGTTCCAGTCCTTCGGCCAGGCCGAGTCCCGGCACTGCACCGCCGTGTACACGCTGTACCCGTTGCCCGCCGTGGGCTCCACCGCCCCGAACCGCTCGTACGCCGCCACCAGCGGCTTGGCGTCCCCGCCCACCGTGTACGCCGAGAACGCCTCGGCCAGGTTCGGCCAGTAGCCGTTGTAGTAGCCGCCCGGCATGTAGGTGTCCTCCAGCTCCGCCGGGCCCACCTTGCCGCCCGCCGGCTCCTCGCGCAGCGCGGCCCGCATGCCGTACCAGCGCTGCTCGACCGCGGTCGGGTCGGTGCCCAGCCGGTAGGTGGCGTCGTGCTCGGCCACCCAGGCCAGGAACGCCTTGTGGCGGGCGTCGAAGGCGCGGTCCTGCGCGAGGTTGTCCTCGTACCAGACCCCGCCCGGGTCGACGACCGAGTCCAGGACCATGCGGTGGACGCGGCCCGGGTGCAGCTTGGCGTACACCGCGCCCAGGTAGGTGCCGTAGGAGAAGCCGAAGTAGCTGAGCTTCGGCGTGCCCAGGGCGGTGCGGATCGCCTCGATGTCGCGGGCGGCGGAGACGGTGTCGATGTACGGGAGCAGGTCCGCGTGCTTCGCCTGGCAGGCCTCGGCGAAGGCCTCCGCCCGCTCCAGGTTGGCCTGCTCGGTCTGCCCCGCGTACGGCACGGAGTCGGGGCGTACGGGGTTGAAGTGGCCGGCGGTGCAGTCGAGGGCGGGCTCGCTCTTGCCGACCCCGCGGGGGTCAAAGCCGATCACGTCGTACTGGGCGGCCACGTCCTTCGGCAGGGCGGAGGCGATGTACGGGGCCAGGCCCCGGCCGCTGCCGCCGGGGCCGCCGGGGTTGACCAGGAGCGGGCCCTGGCTCGTGGCGGCGGTGTGCGGGACGCGGGTCAGGGCCAGGGTGATCTGGCGCCCGGACGGGCGGGCGTGGTCGAGGGGGACCTTGAGGGAGGCGCACTCCAGCGTCGGGTAGCGGCTGGTGGCGCAGCCGGTCCAGCGCAGCGCGGCCGCCGGGGCGGACGCGGTGGTGCCGGCGGTGGCGGCGGCCGCGGGGGCCGGCGCGGCCCCGAGCTGGCCGGCCACCGCGGCGGCGGTGGCGGTGGCGATCGACAGCAGGACGGCGGCGCGCTTCTTCACGGGACGGGTCATGGGGCCTCCCAGCCGAGGGTTCTGGGCGGAATCGTCCCGGAAGCGCGGCCCGGAAAACGGGATTGGGCCCCGGATTGGCCCGATGGGATGAGATGGGGTTGACGGCTCCTCGGCCGCCGCCGACGGGCACAGCAGCATGAGCTGCTCCCGGCCGCCGCCCGCAGGCCCGACCACCCGCTCCGGCAGCCCGCCCCCCCGGGCGGCGCCCCACCGTGGGGACCGATACCGAATTCCGCCGCAGGCCCGCGGACTTGGCGGGCGATCCGCCGCCGGCGCCAGGCGGGCGCGTACACCCCGCCCGCACCCCTCCGCGCATACCGCCCGACCGGCCGTGGCCGGCACCGCCCCGACCAGGCGGTGACCCCCTCGCGCGGCCCGGGCCGCAGATGGAGTACCAGGGGTGTCACGGACGCCGCGTACGGCGCCGCCGAGGACAGCCGTACCCCTGACGGCCGGCCGCCGCGGGGCCTCGACCGCCGGGGCGGGACCGGACCTTGCGGATTCTCCTCCGCCGGCCGCGTTCGTCGCTTTCAATGGGCCGGTGGAGGGGATACGCGAGGGGGGCGGGGGCGCGGGGATGGGTGTGACGGAGTCCGGGCCGGAGGAGAACGGCGGCCGGGAGCCGCGGCGCCGGCTGGGCGAGGTGGCGGCGGCCGTCTCGGCGGCGACCGCCGTCGCCGGACTGCTGCTGGCCGTGTTCGGCCTGCCGGGAGCGGTGGTCTCCTCCGGGGCCAGGCCCCCGGCCCCGGGGACCCCCGCCTCGCCCGGGCCGAGCGCCACCGCCCCGTCGGCCCCGGGACAGCCCGCGACCCCGGCGCCCACGGCGCCTCCGGCGTCCCCGGCGCCTCGGGCGTCCCCGGCGCCCACGCCCGGGTCGGCCACCACCCCGGCGCCCGCGCCGCTGCCCGCCGGCTGGCACCCGTTCGTCGAGCCGGCGCTCACCCTCTCCGGAGCGGTGCCCGACGGCTGGCAGCCCGAGGCCTCGGACGACCTGCGCCGCAACTGGAAGTCCCCCGACGGCGCGCACGTCCTCGGGTACAAACGCGACAGCTTCAACGGCACCACCGCCGACGCCGCGGCCGACGGGCAGCTCGCCTGGTACCGCAAGACCGCCGAGTCCTCCATGGAGGGCCTCCAGGTGCAGCGCACCCGTACCGCCCACGACGGCAAGGACGCCGTCCTGCTCACCCTCGACTACCACTGGGCCGGTCAGAGCGCGCCCCGCAGACGGGTCGAGCTGTTCGTCACGGGCGCCGCCGGGCAGGTCTACCAGCTGCTCGTCGACAGCGAGGCGGGGGCGGGCCGGCCCGCCGAACAGGCCGGGCTGTTCGATACCGCACGGGCCCGGCTGCGCACAGACGTGCGCTGACCCGGGGCCCGATTTTGGGCCGCCGCCCCCGAAGTGGTTGGCTTGCCGCCGACGAGGCAACACAACTGCTGGAGGAACAGGTATGGCGCAGGTCGAGGCCACCACGGAGCGCATCATCGCGGCCGACGCGGACACCGTGTTCGACGCGCTGGCGGACTACACCGGCACCCGGGGCAAGCTGCTGCCCGAGCACTTCAGCGAGTACGAGGTGCGCGAGGGCGGCGACGGCGAGGGCACCCTCGTCCACTGGAAGCTCCAGGCCACCAGCAAGCGCGTGCGCGACTGCCTGCTGGAGGTCACCGAGCCCACCGACGGCCAGCTCGTGGAGAAGGACCGCAACTCCTCCATGGTCACCACCTGGATCGTCACCCCGGCCGGCGAGGGCAAGTCCAAGGCCGTCGTCACCACCGTCTGGAACGGCGCCGGCGGCATCGGCGGCTTCTTCGAGCGCACCTTCGCCCCCAAGGGCCTCGGCCGCATCTACGACGCGGTCCTGGAGAACCTGGCCCGCGAAGTCGAGGCCTGAGCCACGCCGTTGCCGGTGAGGCCGAGGCCGAGGACACGGCCTCACCGGTTCGGGTGGATTCCCGGCACGGGCGGGCCGGCCTTCCCGGGCGCGCCCGACAGGCCGCGGCGGGTCCGGAAAGCTAGGGTGGAGACCCGCGTGGACGGTGCGGTGCGCGACGTCCGCGCCGACCGCCGCGCTGCGCGCACCCGACCTCCGGGGGCCCGATGAAGATCCTCATCTCCGCCGACATGGAAGGCGCCACCGGCGTCACCTGGCCCGCCGACGTCCTGCCCGGTACCCCCGAGTGGGAGCGCTGCCGGCCGATGTTCACCTCCGACGTGAACGCGGCCGTCCTCGGCTTCCTCGACGGCGGCGCCGACCGGGTCGTCGTCAACGAGGCCCACTGGACCATGCGGAACCTCCTCCTCGAACAGCTCGACGAGCGGGCCGAGATGCTCACCGGGCGGCACAAGGCCCTGTCCATGGTCGAGGGGGTGCAGCACGGGGACGTCGACGGGGTCGCCTTCGTCGGCTACCACACCGGCGCCGGTACGGAGGGCGTCCTCGCCCACACCTACCTCGCCAACTCCATCACCGGGGTCTGGCTGAACGGCGTCCGCGCGAGCGAGGGCCTGCTCAACGCCCACGTCGTCGCCGAGTACGGGGTCCCGGTCGTCCTCGTCACCGGGGACGACCTGACCTGCCGCGACGCCGCCGGGTACGCCCCGGACGCGGTCACCGTCGCCGTCAAGGACCACGTCTCCCGCTACGCCGCCGTCTGCCGCACCCCCGCCCGCACCGCCGCCGACATCCGGTCCGCCGCCAAGCAGGCCGCGGGCCTCGCGGTGCGCCGGGACCCGGTACGGGGCGGCCCGTACACGGTCGAGCTGGAGTTCGACGCCGAGCACCTGGCGATGTACGCCACCCTCGTCCCGGGCGTCGAACGCAGCGGCGAACGCAGGGTCGCGTACACCAGTGATGCGATGTACGAGGGGATCCGGACGTTCAAGACGGTCACGACGGTCGTCTCCTCGGCCGTGGAGGAGCAGTATGGCTGACATGTCCGTAGCCACGCCCCAGCACCAGACACCCGCCGGGGAGCCGCCTGCCGAGGGGGACCCGGGCGACGGGTCCCCGGCCGACGGGTCCCCGGTCGACCGGGCGGCGCTCGACGAGGTCGTCGAGTTCACCTCCCGGCTCATCCGCATCGACACCACCAACCGGGGCGGCGGCGACTGCCGCGAGCGCCCCGCCGCCGAGTACGCCGCCGGGCTCCTGGCCTCCGCAGGGCTGGAGCCCGTACTCCTCGAACGCACCCCCGGCCGCACCAACGTGGTGGCCCGGATCGCCGGCACCGACCCCTCCGCCGACGCCCTCCTCGTCCACGGCCACCTCGACGTGGTCCCGGCCGAGGCCGCCGACTGGAGCGTGGACCCCTTCTCCGGGGAGGTCCGCGACGGGGTGGTCTGGGGCCGCGGCGCCGTCGACATGAAGAACACGGACGCGATGGTGCTGGCCGTCGTACGGGCCTGGGCCCGGGCCGGGGCGGCCCCCCGCCGGGACATCGTGATCGCCTTCACCGCCGACGAGGAGGACAGCGCCGTCGACGGCTCCGGCTTCCTCGCCGACCACCACCCCGGCCTCTTCGAGGGCTGCACGGAAGGGCTCAGCGAATCCGGTGCCTTCACCGTGCACACCGGCCCCCGGCAGCGCCTCTACCCCATTGCCGCCGGCGAACGCGGCACCGCCTGGCTGAAGTTGACCGCCCGCGGGACCACCGGGCACGGCTCCAAGCCCAACCCGGCCAACGCCGTCAGCCGGCTCGCCGCCGCCGTCGCCCGCATCGGCGAGCACCGGTGGCCCGTCCGCCTCACCGACACCGTCGCCGCCTGCATCGCCGAACTCGCCGCCCTGCAGGGCCTGTCGGTGGACCCGCGCAGCCGCCAGACCGACCTCGACGAGCTGCTGCCCAAGCTCGGCCCGGCCGCCGCCCTCGTCGAGGCGACCCTGCGCAACAGCGCCAACCCGACCATGCTCAGCGCCGGCTACAAGGTCAACGTCATCCCGGGCAGTGCCACGGCGTACGTGGACGGCCGGACGCTGCCCGGCGGCGAGGAGGAGTTCCTCGCCACCCTCGACGAGCTGACCGGCCCCGACGTCACCTGGGAGTTCCACCACCGCGAGGTGGCCCTCGAAGCCCCCGTCGACGGGCGGACGTTCGCCGTGCTGCGCGAGTCCGTGGAGCGCTTCGACCCGGCGGGGCGGGTCGTGCCGTTCTGCATGGCCGGCGGCACCGACGCCAAGCAGTTCTCCCGCCTCGGCATCACCGGCTACGGCTTCTCCCCGCTCAAACTCCCCCCGGGCTTCGACTACTGGTCCCTCTTCCACGGCGTGGACGAGCGGGTACCCGTCGACGCGCTGCACTTCGGCGTGCGCGTCCTCGACCACGCGCTGCGGACGCTGTGAGGGGGAGCCCGTGAAGGCCTCCCGGCAGGACACCGGTGCCGCAGCCCCGGCTCCGGCTCCGGCCGCGGCTCAGGCCGCGCAGGAGCCGTACGGCAGCTGGCCCTCGCCCCTCGGCGCGGCGCTCGCCGCCTCCCACGACGGCCGGCCCGAGTACGTCGGCACGATCGGCCCTGAGGTGTGGTGGACCGAGCCCCGGCCCGCCGAGAACGGCCGCCGCACCCTGGTGCGCCGGCCCGGCGGCGGCTCCGCGGCCGAGGCCCTGCCCGCCCCGTGGAACGTCCGCAGCGGGTTCACCGAGTACGGCGGCCGCCCCTGGGCGGGCACCGAGCGGCCCGACGGCGGCCCCCTGGTGGTCTTCGTCCACTACGCCGACCAGCGGATGTACGCGTACGAGCCGGACGCGCCCGGCGGCCCCGCCCCGCGCCCGCTCACCCCGCTCTCCCCGGTCGGCGGCGGGCTGCGCTGGGCCGACCCGGTGCTGCGCGGCACCGAGGTGTGGTGCGTCCTGGAGGAGTTCACCGGGCCGGCGCCGACCGACGTCCGCCGCGTGCCGGCCGCCGTACCGCTGGACGGGTCCGCCGCCGGCGACCGCTCCCGGGTACGGGAGCTGACCGACGGCCGGCACCGGTTCGCCACCGGGCCGCGGCTGTCCCCCGACGGGCGGCACGCGGCCTGGCTGGCCTGGGACCACCCGCGGATGCCCTGGGACGGCACCGAGCTGCGGCTCGCCGCCGTCGCCGCCGACGGCACCCTGGCCGGCGCCCGCACCGTCCTCGGCGGGCCCGAGGAGGCCGTGGCCCAAGCCGAGTGGGGCGCCGACGGCAGCCTCCTCGCGGTCAGCGACCGCAGCGGCTGGTGGAACCCGTACCGGGTCGACCCGGACAGCGGCACCGCCGTCAACCTGTGCCCGCGCGAGGAGGAGTTCGGCGGCCCGCTGTGGAAGCCGGGGCTGAGCTGGCTGGCCCCGCTGCCCGACGGGCTCGTCGCCGTCCTGCACGGCCAGGGCTCCTCCGTCCTCGGCGTCCTCGACCCGGAGAGCGGCGACCTGGTGGATGCCGCCGGCCCCTGGACTGCCTGGCAGCCCACCCTCGCCGCCCACGGCCACCGCGTCTACGGCGTCGCCGCCAGCCCGCGCAGCGCCTACGAGGTGGTGGAACTCGATACCGAGAGCGGCCACGCCCGCGTGATCGGCGCCGCCGGCGTCGACCCGGTCGACCCCGCCCACTACCCCGAACCGCAGACCCGCACCTTCCTCGGCCCCGACGACCGGGAGATCCACGCCCACGTCTACCCGCCGCACCACCCGGCGCGCCGGGCCCCCGCCGACGAACTGCCCCCGTACGTCATCTGGGCGCACGGCGGCCCCACCGACCACGTGCCGCCCGTACTCGACCTGCACATCGCCTACTTCACCTCCCGCGGCATCGGCGTCGCCGAGGTCAACTACGGGGGATCCACCGGCTACGGGCGCGCCTACCGGGAACGGCTGCGCGAGCAGTGGGGCGTGGTCGACGTCGAGGACTGCGCGGCGGTGGCCCGGGCCCTCGCCGCCGAGGGCACCGCCGACCCGGACCGGCTCGCCATCCGCGGCGGCAGCGCCGGCGGCTGGACGGCCGCGGCCTCGCTCGCCGCGACCTCCCTGTACGCGTGCGCCGCCATCCGCTACCCGGTCCTGGACCTGCGGGGCTTCGCCGAGGAGACCCACGACCTGGAGTCCCGCTACGTCGAGGCCCTGGCCGGGCCGCCGCAGACCCTCGCCGTACGCGACCGAGAGCGGTCCCCGGTGGCCCTCGCCGACCGGATCACCGCACCGTTCCTGCTGCTCCAGGGCCTGGACGACGCGGTCTGCCCGCCCGCCCAGGCGGAGCGGCTGCTCGCCGCCCTGCGGGGGCGGGGCGTGCCGTACGCGTACCTGGCCTTCGAGGGCGAGGGGCACGGCTTCCGCCGGGCCGACACCATGGTCCGCGCCCTGGAGGCGGAACTCGCCCTGTACGTAAAGGTGTTCGGCATCGAACGGACGGACGTGCCGAAGCTGCACCTGGACACCAGCTGACGGGCCCGGCCGCACGGCCCCCGGGCCCGGCCGCACGGGCCGGCGTCAGGCCGTGTGCAGCCAGACGCGGAGCGGGCCCAGCTCGGTGAAGCCGTGGCGGGCGGCCGTCCGGAGGTCCTCCCCGCTCTCGTACCCCACGACCGGCAGCCCCGGCCACAGCCCGGCGATCCCGGCGAGGGCGCCCGCCCAGGCCTCGTCGTCCCCGACCCCGTCGGCGGCGAACACGTTCGACACCCCGACCACGCCGGCGGCCGCGTTCACGACCGCCCCGGCCAGGATCCGCCCGTCCGCGTCCCGCCCGGCGAGGAAGGCGATGTCCCCGGTCAGCAGCCCCGGGTGGAACAGGCCCGAGCTGCGCTCCCCGTCCCAGGCGGCCTCCCACCGGTCGAGCTCCGCGGCGTCCGCCACCCGCGACCAGGCCAGGGCCGGCGACGCCGTCCCGGCCGGCGCGGGGGCGTCCGCCGGGCGGTGGATCCACTGCGCCTCGAACAGGACCTCGAAGCCGGCCGGGGCCAGGTCGAGCACGGCGAAGCTGTCCTTGACCGAGCAGCCGGGGGAGTCCGTGTCCAGCGCGGCCGCCAGGGCGGCGGCCGGGACGTCCCGGGTCAGGGTCACCGCGTCCGGGTAGTAGGGCGGGGTGCGGCGCGCGCTGGTCCAGGCGTCCGCGGTGAACGCGCCTCCGGCGCAGACCGCGGCGCACCAGGCGGCGTTGTTGCGCGCCGCGGTGTGCAGGAGTTCGTCGGTGTTCGGGATGCTGATCACTGCGGCATGATCACACACGATCTAGCCTGGCACGATGCGAATTTCCACGTACGTCGCCGAGGGCGGGCGCGTCGGACTGCGCCCCTTCCGGCCCGCCGACGGCCCCGAGTTCACCGCCCGGGTGCGCGAGAGCCGGGAACTGCACCGCCCCTGGCTGTTCCCGCCCGCCACCATCGAGGAGTACGAGCCGTACGCGGCCCGGCTGGCCGAGGGCGACAGCCGCGCCGGATTCCTCGTCTGCGAGCTCTCCACCAGCGCCATCGCCGGATTCATCAACATCAACAACATCGTCCGCGGGGCCTTCCAGTGCGGCGCCCTCGGCTACGGCGCGTTCGCGCACGCCGCCGGGCGCGGCCTCCTCGGCGAGGCCCTCGGCCTCGTCCTCGGCCACGCCTTCGCCCCGGAGCGGTCCGGCGGCCTCGGCCTGCACCGCCTGGAGGCCAACATCCAGCCCGGCAACACCGCCTCCATCGCCCTCGTCCGCGGCCGGGGCTTCCGGCTGGAGGGGCTGTCCCCGGACTTCCTCCGCGTGGACGGGGCCTGGCGCGACCACGAACGCTGGGCGATCACCGCCGAGATGACCTGACCCGGCCCGGCCGGCGCCTCTTCCTCCGCGCGCCCGCCATGGCGGAGGATGAGGGCATGCGAAACCCGGTGCTCCTCGACGCCCCCTCCAACCTGGGACTGCGCCCGCCCGCACCCGGCACCGTGCCCGGCGTGTACAAGCTCGCCGGGGCCCTGCGCGACCAGGGCCTGCTGAGCCGGCTCGGCGCCCGCGAGGGCGGGGTCGTCGTCCCGCCCCGCTACGACCGCGGGGACTGGCAGGAGGGCGACGGGGTGTTCCACGCCGCGCCGCTGGCCGCGTACACCGTCAGCCTCGCCGACCGGATCGAGAAGCACCTGCGGGCCGGGGAGTTCCCCGTCGTGCTCGGCGGGGACTGCTCGATCCAGCTCGGCGCCTCCCTCGCCCTGCGCCGCCTCGGCCGCTACGGGCTCGCCGCGATCGACGGCTCCGCGGACTTCCGCCACCCGGGCAACGAGGCCGTCAACGGGCCCGTGGGCGCAGCCGGCGGCGAGGAGCTCGCCCTCGCCACCGGCCGCGGCCAGGCCGGCCTCGCCGACCTGGAGGGCCTCGGCCCCTACCTGCGGGACGAGGACGTACGCCTCTTCGGGCTCCGCGACGGCGACGAGGACCTGCCCGAGCTGCGGGCCGCGGGCATCCGCACCGCCACCGTCGGGGAGATCCGCGCCCGCGGGGCCGAGGCCGTGGCCCGGGCCGCCCTGGACGGGCTCCACCCGCCGGTCACCGACGGGTTCTGGGTGCACCTGGACGCCGACGTGCTCGACCCCGAGGTCATGCCCGCCGTCGACAGCCCCGACCCCGGCGGGCTCCTCCCCGGCGAACTCGCCGCGCTGCTGCGGGTGCTGGCGGGCTCCCCGCGGTGCGTCGGGCTCAACGTCACCATCTACGACCCGGACCTCGACCCCGACGGGCGGGCCGGCGCCCTCCTCGCCGACCTCGTCGCCGGCGCCTTCGAGTGACAGCCCTGGCCACGGCTTTGCGTAATCCTGACCGGTGGTGATCCGCGGATCCCCTGTGCACCGGCCGCCGTGGCGTGTTCCATTTCCCCATGGCCACCACCGTCCGCCGTGCCGTACTGACCCTGCCCGCCGCCCCGTTGGGCCCCGAGAACCCGCTCCCCGCGCTCGGCGCCCCCGCCGGCGCCCACGCCCTGGACGAGCGCACCCGGGCCGGGCTGCCCCGCGACATGGCCCGGCAGGCCGGCTACGGGCCGCTGCGCTCGCTGCTGCCCGTCCGGATCCTCGACGGCTACGGACGGCAGCGGCAGGAACGGGAGTTCGAGGCGCTCGTCCTGGAGAACGCCCACCTGCGGGCCACCGTCCTGCCCGGCCTCGGCGGCCGCGTCCACTCCCTCGTCCACGTCCCGACCGGCCGCGAACTCCTCTACCGCAACCCGGTGTTCCAGCCCGCGAACTTCGCCCTCAACGGCGCCTGGTTCTCCGGCGGCATCGAATGGAACATCGGCGCCACCGGCCACACCACCCTCGCCTGCGCCCCGCTCCACGCCGCGACCGTACCGGCGCCCGACGGCGGGGTGATGCTGCGGCTGTGGGAATGGGAACGGCTGCGCGACCTGCCCTTCCAGGTCGACCTGTGGCTGCCCGAGGACTCGGAGTACCTGTACGCCGGCGTCCGCATCCGCAACCCGCACGAGCGGCCCGCACCCGTCTACTGGTGGTCCAACACCGCCGTCCCCGAGGACCACGGCACCCGCGTCCTCGCCCCCGCCGACGAGGCCTGGAACCACGGCTGCGAGCGCAGCCTGCGCCGCATCCCGGTCCCCGACTGGCAGGGCGCGGACCGCACGTACCCGCTGCGCAGCGAGTACGCGGCGGACTACTTCTACGAGGTCGACCACGAGCCCGACCCCGCCGCCGGGGCCGGGACACGCCCCTGGATCGCCGCCCTCGACGCCGCCGGCAGCGGCCTCGCCCAGACCTCCACAGACGTACTGCGCGGCCGGAAGCTCTTCGTGTGGGGCTCCGGCGCGGGCGGCCGGCGCTGGCAGGACTGGCTGACCGAGCCGGGCAGCGGCGGCTACGCCGAGATCCAGGCCGGGCTGGCCCGCACCCAGCTGGAACACGTACGCCTGGAGGCCGGGGCCGAGCTGAGCTGGCTGGAGGCGTACGGCCCGCTGACCGCGGACCCGGCGGCCGTGCACGGCCCCGACTGGGCGGCGGCCCGCGCCGAGGCGGGCCGGGCCCTGGACGCGGCCCTGCCCCGACACCGGGTCGAGGAGGCGTACGCGGCCTGGCGCGGCGCGGCCGACACCGAGCCCGGGGAGCGGCTGGCCCGCGGCTCGGGATGGGGAGCCCTGGAAGTGCTGTGCGGCGGCCACAAGCTCCCCGGCACCCCCTTCGCCGAATCCGACCTGGGGGAGGAGCAGCAGCCCTGGCTGGAGCTGTGGCGCAGCGGCGCCCTCCCCGACCCGGGCCGTACGGCGCCCCCGGGGCCCAGCCTGGTCGCCCCGCACTGGCGGGACATGCTGGAGACGGCCCCCGCCGACCCGCTCACCGAGTACCACCTGGGCGTGGCCCAGTGGCATGCGGGCGACGTCGCCCAGGCGATCCGCAGCTGGGAGCGCGGCCTCCCCCGGGCCGCGTCGCGCTGGCCGCTGCTGCGCTGCCTGGCGGCCGCGGACACCCTGTCCGGGGACCCGGTGCGCGGGGCCCGGCGCTACGCGGAGGCCTTCGCCGACCTGGCCGACCCGGCCGACCCGGCGCAGGCCGGCCGCGGCAGCGCCGCCTGGGAGGCCGCCGAGTCCGCGCTGGGCCGGGAGGCGATGACCGCCCTGCTGGAGACCGGCCGCCCGGCCGAGGCCCGCGCGGTGTGGGACCGGCTGCGCCCCGCCCTGCGCGAGCAGCCCCGCTTCCGCCTGCTCGCGGCGCTGCTGCTGGCGGCGGAGGGCCACATGGCCGCCGCCCGCCGCGTCTTCGAGGACGGCTTCGAACTCCCCGACCTGAGGGAGGGCGACGAGATCCTGGCCGAGGTCTGGTCCCGCATCACGGACCGCCCGCTCCCGCCGGCGTACGACTTCCGCATGCGCCCGCCGGGTTGAGGCGGTGCGGCCGCACGCCCCGCGTGACGTCGCGCAGAACCCGGCGCGCGGAAAGCCGGCACCGGTGAACGAAGGCCGACCAAGGCCGACCAAGGCCGACCAAGATCGAACGAAGGCCGAACGAAGGTCCCGCTGCGGTGAATCGGGCGTCGCGGGGCACGTCCTCATCCCCCGGGGCCGCATGGTGTGCGGATCCGCCCGCCCACCGTTCCGGCGTCCTGCGCCGCGGGCCGCCCGCAAGCCGGGGCCGCGGGCCCGCCCTTGGGTGGCGGGGCGCGACGGGGGCGAGGAGAGTGGCTGGAGGGGAGCACGCCACGGCAGGAGGCGGTGAGACCCATGCCCGGGAGACCCATGCCCGAGACGCTGCTCGAACAGCACGCCGCCGCGCTCAGGCTCTTCGGCGAGCGCGTGCGGGCCGTCGCGGACGACCAGTGGGGCGCCCCGACCCCGTGCACGGAGTGGACCGTGCGCGACCTCGTCAACCACGTCACCGGCGAGCAGCTGTGGATCCCGCCGCTGGTCACCGACGGCAGCACCGTTGCCGACATCGGCGACCGGTTCGCCGGCGACGTGCTCGGCGACGACCCGGTCGCCGCCTGGGAGCAGGCCGCCGACGCCGCGCACGCCGCGTTCACCGCCCCCGGGGCGCTGGAGCGCACCATCGCGCTGTCCTACGGGCCCGCGAAGGGGGCGGCGTACTGTGCGGAGCTGACCGCGGACTGCGTGGTGCACACCTGGGACCTCGCGCGGGGCATCGGCGCCGACGACCGGCTGCCCGGCGGGCTCGTCGAGTTCTCCCTCAAGGAGGTCATGCCGTACGCGGACGGGCTCGCGGCCAGCGGGATGTTCGCGCCGCCGCTGGAGGTCCCGCCGGGCGCCGACGCCCAGACCAGGCTGCTGGCACTGGTCGGCCGGAAGGGCTGAAGGGCTGACACAGCGGGCGGAATCCGGCAGGCGATCGTATAAAGGGCATGGTCGGTCGGCGGAGCGGTACGGACGTGTCAGGACGAGCCGGGAAGGCAGGGCCAGGTGGAGGGGATGCGGCGCACGGCGGAGGGCCGGGGACCGGTCCGGTTCGGGCCGCTCGCGCCCCCGCCCGGGCTGCCCGTGCCGCCCGAGCTCACCGCCGTCCTGGCCGCGGCCGCCGAACGCTCCGCCCCCGAGTCCCCGGGCGGTGGCGCCCCCCTGCACGAGGCCGCCTGCCGGCACTGGGAGCGGCGCGGGCTCGCCGTCGACCCGGAGCACGTGGCCGCCGCCCCGGGCGCGCCCGCGCTGCTGCTCGCGCTGATCGGCGCGTACGGGGGCGATGTGATGCTGCCCCGGCCGTGCCCGGCGTGGTGGACCCCGCAGGTCCGGCTGCTGGGGCGGCGGGCGTACCACGTGCCGACCCCCGCCGAGTGCGGGGGCGTTCCCGACCCGTACGCCCTGCTGGAGACCGTCCGCCGGGTGCGGGCCGAGGGCGGCGACCCGCGGGTGCTGCTGCTGTCCGTCGCCGACGACCCGACCGCGACCGTGCCACCCCCGGAACTGCTGCTGGAGGCCTGCGAGGCCGCCGCCACCGCCGACCTGTTCGTCGTCAGCGACGAGAGCTGGCGCGACACCGTGCACCGGCCGCACGACACCCTCGTCCTCAGCCCCGCCGAGATGCTGCCCGACCGGGCCGCCGTCCTCCTCGACCTGTCCGGCGCCCTGCTGCCCGCCGGCTGGCCCGCCGCCGTCGCCCGCTTCCCCGGCACCCCGCAGGGCGCCCGGCTGCGGGCCCGCACCCTCGACGTCCTCGCCGCCACCGGAGCCCTGGTCGCCGCGCCCGTCGCCGCGGCCGCGGCGCACGCCCTCCACGAACCCGACGCCGTCGCCGCCCGCGCCCGCGCGGCCGCCGCCCTGCACGGGGCGGTCGCCGCCGCCGTCCACCGGCACCTGCTCGCCGCCGGAGCCCTCGCCCGGCCGCCGCAGGCCGGCCGCCACGTGTACGCCGACCTGACACCGCTGCGGCCCGGGCTCGCCCGGCACGGCGTCCGCGACGCCATGGAGCTGGAGGACTGGCTCGGCGCCCGGCTCGGCGCCCCGACCCCCGGCGGCCAGCGCTTCGCCGACGAGCTGGGCGAGCTGCGGGTCCGCCTGTCCACCGGGCCGCTGCTCGGCGCGGACCCGGCGGAACGGCTCGCCGCGCTCACCGCCCCCGACCCCCTCGAACTCCCGCACATACGCGCCTCCCTGGACCTCCTCGACTCGGTCCTGGCCGGGCTGGCCGGCTGACCGGGTCCCACGCCGGCGCCGACGCCGGACCCGACCGACACGACGAGCGGAGACTTCTCGATGAGGGACCTGCCACCCGCCGCCGCACCGGGACCCGCCACCCCCGCACCTGCCACCCCCGCCCCCGCCGTCCTGGCGGCCGCACCCGGAGCCCCGGCGCCCGCCACCCCCGCGCCCGGGCGCCCCGCGTCCCCCGTACCGGCCCGCGCCGCGCCCCCTGTGCCCCCCGCGCCCCCTGTGCCCCTCGCGCCCGGACGCCCCGGGTCCGGTGTCGGCGGGGGGCTGCGGCCGGTCGGGGAGCGGCGGGTGTGGCCGCGGTCGTTCGCCGACCGGCTCACCACCCCGCTCCCCGGGCTGCGCGCCTACGCCCGCCTCGCGCGCGAGGGGGTCTTCCGGCCCGGCCCCGAGGGCCTGCGCGGCATCCCCGACCTGCCCTGCCGGCCGGACCCGCTGCCCGACCTCGCCCCCGGCACCGCCTGCGTCACCTGGGCGGGCCACGCCAGCTGGGTGGTGCGGACCGGCGGCCTGACCGTCCTCACCGACCCCGTCTGGTCCCGCCGGATCCTCGCCACCCCGCCCCGCATGACCCCCGTCGGCATCCGCTGGGCGGACCTGCCGCCCGTCGACGCGGTCGTGATCAGCCACAACCACTACGACCACCTCGACGCCCCCACCCTCCGACGGCTGCCCCGGCACACCGCCCTCTTCGTCCCGGCCGGCCTCGGCCGCTGGTGCCGCCGCCGCGGCTTCACCCGCGTCACCGAGCTCGACTGGTGGGAGGCCGCCGAACTGGACGGCGTACGCTTCGACTTCGTCCCCGCCCACCACTGGTCGAAGCGGTCCCTCGTCGACACCTGCCGCAGCCTGTGGGGCGGCTGGATCCTCACCGACACCCGGTCCGCCGCCCCGCGCAGGGTGTACTTCGCCGGCGACTCCGGATACGGCCACTGGTTCGCCGAGATCGGCCGCCGCCACCCCGGCATCGACCTGGCCCTGCTGCCGATCGGCGCCTACGCCCCCCGCTGGTGGCTGTGCGACGTCCACACCGACCCCGAGGAGGCCGTACAGGCCTGCCGCGACGTCGGGGCCCGCCGGATGGCGCCCATGCACTGGGGCACGTTCGTCCTGTCCGCCGAGCCGGTCATGGAGCCCCTGCACCGCGCCCGCGCCGCCTGGGACCGCGCCGGCCTCGACCGCGGGGACCTGTGGGACCTGCCCGTCGGGGCGTCCCGCGCCTGGTGACCGCCCCCGTGAGACCCGGGCCCGTGGCGATCGGGTGATTGCGGGGCGCGCGGCCGTGATCATCCCGGACCCGGCGCGTTCCTGAATGCGCAGGCGTCCCACACGAGCGGGGCTGCCCGCCCTTCGCGGCCGGACCGTGCCTGCCGGCGAACCCACGAGCACCACAGGAGAGGACCCACCATGGCCAACCACACATTGAGGCGGCGCTTCGCTTCCCTCGGCACCGTCCTGGGACTGGGTGTCGCGCTGCCGTTCGCAGCAGGGGCAACCCCCGCTCACGCGCAGGCCCAGCTGACCATCACGAAGACCCACGAGGGGGATTTCCCCCGCGGCGGACAGGGGGTCTACCGCATCACGGTCGCCAACACCGGCGATGAACCGACCTCCGTCGAAGGGACGCGAATGACCGACAACTACCCGGAAGGGCTGACATTCGCCGACCTCGAGTTCATCAACAGGCCCGAAGGGACCGGCTGTTTCGGGGGCTCCACCCCCAATACGACCATCTGCACCAGCGGCCAGTTGCCGCCGGGTACGAGCTACACGATCGAAGTCACCGTCGACGTGGCGGCCGACGCTCCCTGCACGGTCACCAACACCGCCAGCGTGCTCGACCTCGCCGTCCCCGGTGGCGACTTCGTGAACGACCGGACCAACATCCCCGGTCCCGACTGCCCCACCGCTGACGGGGACGGTGGCGACACGTCGGTTCTCCCCGTCGACCTCAGCGGCCTGGTCCCGATCTACAACAACATCAACACGAACACCAACTTCAACAGCCCCGGCGCCAGCAACACCAACACCCAGACCTTCGGAGCCACCGCGCCCTGAACAGCCGACCCCCTGCACGTTCCGACCTCGCGCCCCGAAGAGTAGGCGGCGGCGCGGGCCTTCCCCCGGTGAGACGGCATGGGTGCCGGCCGACCCCTGGCCGGCGTTTTCCGTGACCTGTGGTGGCCGTCAGCCGAACGTCCCTTCCCGTACTGCACTGCCGGGCTGTCCTGGGGCCGATGGTGGCGGGCTTCCGTGCCGGTGGCCGGCGCGCGGCAGAAGAAGGAGGTCTGCAAGTGTCCACTTCAACCGAATCCGTCATCCCACGTCATGGCGCCAGGCCGCGAATGCGCTCCCTGGCGGCTGCGATGCTTGCGACGGGCGTGTCCCTGGCCCTCGTACCGGCCCTGGCCGGGGCGGCCCGCGCGCAAGGCTCTTGTGTGCAGACCGGCAGCCAGGTGGTGTGCACGTTCGACTACACCGGGGCGGCCGACACGTTCACCGTGCCCAGCGGCGTGACACAGCTGTCCGTTGAGGCCCGAGGCGCTTCTGGGGGTGCCGGGTCCGGTGATCCCGGTCCCGGAGGAGCCGGGGGTCCCGGTGCCGTGGTCACCAGCAGTCTGACCGTCACACCCGGCCAGACCGTGCAGGTCAATGTCGGCGGTGCGGGCGGTGCCGGGACGGACGGCGGTCCGGGCACCGGCGGCTTCAACGGCGGTGGCACCGGCGGGTTGTCGGACCTCGCCCACGGCGGGGGCGGCGGGGGCGCTTCGGACGTTCGCTCCGGAGCCTTCGACCTGCTCTCCCGGCTGGTGACGGCCGGCGGCGGAGGAGGCGGCGGCGGAACCGCCGAACTGGCCGGCGGCGGAGGCGGCGCCGGCGGCCAGTCGGGTTCGGACGGCGCCGACGGCACCCCGGGCACCGACACCACCGGTGGCGGTGGTGGCGAGGGCGCGACCCCCACCTCGCCGGGCGCGGGCGCGGCCGGGGGGACCGGCGTCGATGGCACCGGCGGGAACGGCAACTCCGGCGTCTTCGGCACCGGCGGCGTCGGCGGCGCCGGCGAAGCCGGAAACCCGGGCAGCGGGATCACTGCCGGCGGTGGGGGCGGCGGCGGAGTCTTCGGCGGCGGAGGCGGTGGAGGCGGCGGCATCACCAACACGGAGTTCTCCGGTGCGGGCGGTGGCGGCGGCGGGTCCAGCGCCGGACCTGTCGGGAGTACCTTCACCACCGGCGCGAACACCGGCAACGGGCGCGTCGTCCTCACCTACACGCTGCCCGAGCCTCCTGATGGCACCGACGGCACGTCCATCCTCCCCATCAATCTCAGCGGGCTGATCCCGATCTACAACAACATCAACACCAACACCAACTTCAACAGCCCCAAGGCCAGGAACACCAACAGCCAGACCTTCGGGGCCACGGCGCCCTGACCGAACGCAGCTCGGCTGTCCGGCCGCACGTCCCGGACGCACGTCCCGGACGGGCGCCCGGTCGGACGGCCCAGCCCTGTGAGGGGCCACTCGGGCGAAACGCGGCCCCGTACGGCCCATCAGCCATTACCGGGCGGGCCCCGAGGGCGTTGGGGCCGTCATGACCTCCAGCACCCTCACCCGCGCCGCGGGCGGCGCAGCCCTGGCCGTCGTCCTCGCCCTCGTCTCCGCTCCGACCACTCAGGCCGCTCCCGCAGCCGCACGCCAGGGCGCCGGCCCCCTCGCCCTCGACAACCTCCTGTCGCTCAACTTCCTCGCCCCGACGGTCCGGGACGCGAAGCGCCAGGTCGGCGGTCTCGTTTCCGGGCTGTCGCCCGCCCCGGCCCATGCCTCCGGCCTGGGTGGGCTGCTGAAGTAGGGGGTGCCGCCCTCGGAGACGACCCGTCCGCGCTGGGCACGCACGGGACACCGAGGGCTGCCAGCTCGAAGGGCAGGGGTTCGGCACCGCCGCGGGCCGGTCCGGCAGGCGCCGGCTCGCCGCGCAGGAACCTCCCGGGGGCGGGCTACTCCGGCGGCCGCAGCCGGCGCCACACCGCCGGCGCCGCACTGACCAGCAGGGCCAGCGCCACCGCCGCCACCACGCCCTTCCACGGCTCCGCGAACAGCGACCCGCCCACGATCCCGATCAGCCCGTACGTCGCCGCCCACGCCAGGCACGCCGGCAGGTCGCCCCGCGCGAACCGGCCCAGCGGCAGCTGCGCCAGCAGGCAGGCCAGCATCACCGGGATCCGGCCCGCCGGAACCAGCCGGGACAGCACCAGCACCAGCACCCCGTGCTCGTCCAGCCGCGCCCGGGCCTGGTCCAGCCGCTCCGGCGCGGCCCGCGCCCGCAGCGCCTCCACCCACCGCGAGCCGCCCGGGGACCGCACCCCGCGCTGCCCGAGCCAGTACAGGGTGACGTCCCCGGTGAACGCCGCCGCCGCGGCCACCGCGAACACCGCCAGCACCCCCACCAGCGGCAACTCCTGATGGAACGCCACCACCGCCGCCGAGCTCACCAGCGCCCCCGTCGGCACCACCGGCACCAGCGCGCCCAGCGCCACCAGCACGAACAGCGCCGGGTAGCCGACCGCCTGCTGCGTGGTCTCCGGCGGCACCCGCCCGACCGCCACCGCCACCGCAGCCGCCGCTGCCGTCGCCACCGCGAGCCCGGACCCCGTCACGGCAGCCGCACCCGCTCCCCGTGCCCGGGCACCCGGACCGCCGTCTTCGGCGCCAGCCGCCCCGCGTGCCGCAGGAAGTCATCGCCCGGCGCATGGAACTCGTGCGGCCGCACCGCGTCCAGCCCGATCGGCCAGTACGTCCCGTAGTGCACCGGCACCGCCGCGGCCGGCGCCAGCGAGGCCAGCGCCCGGGCCGCCCGGGCCGCGTCCAGGTGCCCGGGCCCCAGGTACGGGCCCCAGCCGCCCACCGGCAGCAGCGCCACGTCCACCGGCCCGACCTCCTCGGCCATCGACGCGAACAGCCCGGTGTCCCCGGCGAAGTACGTCCGCCGCGCGCCCTGCACCACGTACCCGAGGGCCGGCGCCAGATGCGGCCCGAACGGCAGCCGCCGCCCGTCGTGCCGCGCACTGACCGCCCGTACCGTCACCCCGGGGCCCACGCCGACCTCGTCCCCCGGAACCACCTCCGTCACCGTCAGGGACCGCACCCCGGCCAGCCGCGCGAGCCCCGGCACCGCCTGGCGCGCCCCGCGCGGGACGACCAGCCGGGTCCCCGGCGCCAGCCGGGCCAGCGAGGGCAGGTGCAGGTGGTCGGCGTGCAGGTGCGACACCACCGCCACGTCCGCCCGGGCCGCCTCGGCAGGCGGCAGGGCCCCCCGCCGCCTGCGCAGGTGCGCCAGCCGCCGGGCGAACAGCGGGTCCGTCAGCACCCGCACCCCGGAGTCCTCCACCGTGCATGCGGCATGCCCCCACCAGGTGATCTCCACCGGCATCCGGCACCCCCGTCCTGTCGCGGCCCCGCACCGCACGGGCCGCACGCCACGAGCGTAGGCGCTCCGCCGGCAGTCCGGTCGTGAAACCGCGGGCCGGCGGGATCCGGGCCGTGCCCCGCGCCCCTGCGGGGCACGGCCCGGATGAGTGCCCGCACCCAAACCGTCCGCACCCCTCCTCCCGAGCCCCGGATCGGAGTAGGGTCGGGCGGCATGGATGAGCTGCGCGTGGCCGCGATCGCCAGCCTGGCCCCGCTCGAGGATCTGGACACCGACCCCTTCGCCGTGGACACCCGGAGCCAGCGCGCCATGTGCGACCGCTGGGCCGCCGACCAGGGCTACGTCGTCACCAGGGAGCTGCTCGTCTACGGGCTGCGCCCCGACCACTGCGCGCTGTGGTGCGACGTCGACGCCGGGCAGGTCGACCTGTTCGTCGCCCCCAACCACCGCGTGCTCGCCCGGGCGCTGCGCTCCGTCGAGGAGTTCACCGCGGAGTGCCGGCGGCGCGGCGTACGGCTGGAGACCGCCGGGCTCGACGAGCCGCACTACACCTCCGCGATGAAGGCCGAGGTGCACCGCAGGCTCTCCATGCCGACCGCCGGCTACGACGGCACCTGACCCGCTGCCCCGCACCACCCGCTGCCCCCGCACCGGCCCGCGCCGCGGCGCCCGCTGTGCGACGCTGGACGAGGCGGCGGGGACCGCGGGCGGCGCGCGCGGGCCCGGGGGTGCTTACCGGCCGTGGCCGGGGGAGACACGAGGCGGGTGCGGCGTGCGGCGAGGACGGTTGCGGAGCTCGGGCGGCGCCCTGCTGCGCGTGATCGTGGTCTGGGCGGTGTCCACCCTGACGATGCTGGTGCTGGCCGGCATCCTGCCCGACTTCCGGCTGCAGTCCGGGGACGGCGAGAGCATCACCCGGGTCGGGCTGACCGCGGCCTGGGGCGCCGGGGCGTTCGGCCTGCTGAGCGCGCTGGTGTGGCCGCTGCTGGTACGGGCCCTGCTGCTGGTGCCGGCCCTGGTGCTGGGCGTGCTCGTGTTCTTCCTCAACGGCTCCCTGCTGCTGATGGCGCTCCGCCTGATCCCCTCCGGGCACGGGGAGGCGGCCCCCGAGACCGCGGTCGTGGTGGCCGCGGTCATGTCCGCCGTCGCGTCGGCGACCTCGACCGCGCTCGCGGTCCGCGACGACGAGGCGTACCGGCGGCGGCTCTACCGGCTCGCCGACCGGCGGCGCCGGCGCCGCCGCGGGACGGGCGCGGACGGCGCCCGGCCGGTGCCGCCGGGCCTGCTCTTCGTCCAGCTCGACGGCGTCGGCCACCGGGTGCTGTGCGAGGCCGCGGCGGGCGGGGTGATGCCGACGGTGGCCGACTGGCTGGAGCACAGCCACCGCATCACCCCGTGGCGCACCGACTGGTCCAGCCAGACCGGCGCCAGCCAGCTCGGCATCCTGCACGGCTCCGCCTTCGACGTGCCCGCCTTCCGCTGGTACGAGAAGGAGAGCGGCGAGGTGATGGTCTGCAACCGGCCCGCCAGCGCCGCCGTACTCCAGCGCCGGGCCGTCGCCCGCACCGGGAACGGCGGGCTGCTCATCCTGGACGGGGCCAGCCGCGGCAACCTGTTCAGCGGCGGCGCCGACCAGCTGGCCCTGGTGCTGTCGGTCTCGGCCCGCCGGGGCCGGGCCAACCGCTCGCGGGCCGGCTACTTCGCGTACTTCTCCGACCCGGCGAACGCCGTCCGCACCGCGGTGTCCTTCGTCGCCGAGGTCTGCCGGGAGATCGTCCAGTCGGTACGGGCACGGCTGCGCGGCGACGGCCCCCGCGTGTCCCGGGGCGGCCTGTACCCGCTGATCCGGGCCTTCGCGACGGTCGTCGAGCGCGATGTGGTCGTGGCCGCGGTGATCGGCGACATGCTCGCCGGGCGCTCCGCGATCTACGCCGACCTGGTCGCGTACGACGAGGTCGCCCACCACTCGGGGCCGCGCGGCCGGGACACCGACCAGGTCCTGGCCCGCCTCGACCGCAGCCTCGCGCTCCTGGCGCGGGTCGCCGAGCACGCACCGCGCACCTATCGGATCGTGCTGCTGTCGGACCACGGGCAGAGCCCGGGGGAGACCTTCCTGAGCCGGTACGGGCTGACCCTGAAGGACCTGGTCCGGGCGGGCTGCGGGCTGCCCGTCTCCCGCCGGGCCGGCGGCACCCCGAGCGGCGCCGAGGCCCGGGCGGCCGTGCTGGCGGCCCTGCACCGGCCCGTGGAGGAGGACGAGGAGGAGCAGCCGCGGCCGGGCCGCCGGGAGCCGGTGGTGCTGGCCTCCGGCAACCTCGGGGTGATCTCCTTCCCGGACATCCGCGGCCGGGCCACGCGGGAGCGGATCGAGCGGGCGCACCCGGCGCTGCTGCCGACCCTGGCCAACCATCCGGGCATCGGGTTCCTGCTGGTGGACGGGGTGGTGCTGGGCCCCGGCGGGGTGGCGGCCCGGCTGCCCGAGCCGGGGGAGGCGGAGGCCCTGCTGGCCCCGTTCGGGCCGGGGGCGGCGGAGGCGGTCCGGCGCAGCGACGGCTTCCCGCACGTCCCGGACATCATGGTGAACTCCGCGTACGACCCGCTGACCGGGCAGGTGCACGCCTTCGAGGAGCAGGTCGGCTCGCACGGCGGCCTGGGCGGGGAGCAGGGGGAGGCCTTCCTGATGTGGCCGGCCGACCTGTCGGAGCCGGACCCGCCGGGCCCGGTGGGCGCGGAGGCCGTGCACCGCGTCCTGCGGGGCTGGCTGCGGGAGCTGGACGGGCCGCAGGTACCACTGGGACCGGCCCGGACGGCTGCAACGGCTGCAACGGCTGCGGCTGCGGAGGCTGCGGATCCGGCGTCCGCGGAGGCCCGTGAGCCGGGCGGGAGGGCGGCGCCCGCAGGGGCTGCGCCGAAGGATCCGCGGTCTGGGGCCCCGCAGAGCGGAATCTTTCCGTCCGCAGGGGTGTCCGTGCCGGACGAAAGCCGTTGATTTTGCGGGACCCGCACCGTACCGGAGCATGTGTCGACCTGTCCGGCATGTGAAACACCCGAGGCGCGACCCTTGAGCACCACCCCTGTCATGGACCCGGCCCCCGAGGCCCCCGCCCCCGAGACCGCGGAGGGGAGCACGGGCGGCCCGCACGCCCGCCGCTTCGGCCTTCCGATCGCGACCTGCCTGGTCATGGGCAACATCATCGGCGGCGGCATCTTCCTGCTGCCCGCCTCCGTGGCCCCCTTCGGCACGATCAGCCTGGTCGCCTTCGGCGTCCTCACGCTCGGCGCGATAGCCCTGGCCCTGGTCTTCGGCCGGCTCGCCGAGCGCCTCCCGCAGACCGGCGGCCCGTACGTGTACGCCCGCGCCGCCTTCGGCGACTTTGCCGGCTTCCTCGCGGCCTGGACCTACTGGATCACCTCCTGGGTGTCGAACGCGGCCCTCGCCGTCGCCTCGGTCGGCTACCTGTCGGTCCTCTTCCCGGCCATCGGCGCGCACAAGTGGTCCATGTGCCTGGCGGCCCTGGCCATGCAGTGGCTCCCGGCGCTCGCCAACCTGGCCGGCACCCGCTGGGTGGGCACCGTCCAACTCGTCGCCACCGTGCTGAAGTTCGCCCCGCTGCTGCTGGTGGCGGTCGGCGGCCTGTTCTTCTTCGACCCGGCCAACCTCGGCCCGTTCCAGGCCACCGACCAGAGCCCGGCCGGCGCCCTCTCCGCCTCCGCGGCGATCCTCCTCTTCAGCTACCTCGGCGTGGAGTCCGCCGCCGTCAGCGCCGGCGAGGTCCGCGACCCCGCCCGCAACGTCGGCCGGGCCACGATCCTCGGCACCGCCGGCGCGGCCGTCGTCTACCTGCTGGGCACCCTCTCCGTGTTCGGCCTGGTCGCCCACGACCGGCTGGTCGACTCCGAGGCCCCCTTCACCGACGCCGTCAACGCCATGTTCGGCGGGACCTGGGGCGGCACCGTCGTCGCCTGCGCCGCCGTGATCTCCATGGCGGGCGCCCTGAACGGCTGGACCCTGCTCAGCGCGCAGACCCCGTACGCCGCCGCCAAGGACGGCCTCTTCCCGAAGGCCTTCGGGAAGAAGAAGCGCGGCGTCCCGGTGATGGGCGTGCTCGTCACCACCGCCCTGGCCTCCGTCCTGACCGTCTACAACTACACGGCCGGCTCCGGCGGCGTCTTCGAGATCCTCGTCCTGGTCACCACCTTCACCGCGACCGTCCCCTACCTGCTCGCCACCGCCGCGCAGATCCGCTTCCTGCTGGAGGGCAAGGCCGACCAGGTCCACCGCGGCCGCCTCGTCCGCGACGCCTCCCTCGCCACCGCGGCCTTCGGCTTCTCGATGTGGCTGGTCGCAGGCTCCGGCTACGCCGCCGTCTACCAGGGCACCCTGTTCCTCTTCGCCGGTGTGCTCGTCTACGCCGTGATCGCCGCCCGCAAAGCCCGCGCGGCCTCCTGACCTGCGGGGGTAGTTTGGAATGAGAGGACAAGCAGGGGGGCGCTAAGGGGTCGCCATGTCCGCGATCAGAGAGACCATCGACATTTCCGCCAGTCCTGAGGACGTCTACGCCTATGTGACGGACCCCAGACACCTCCCGGAGTGGCAGGAGAGTGCCGTCTCCGCCCGCGCGCTGGACGGCGCGCCGCCCCACGTCGGGCAGCGGGTCGAGGTCACCCGAAGGATGGGCAAGCGGGAGTTCCCGATGACGATGGAGGTCAAGCAGCTCGACCCGCCCCGCAGTTGGCACATGGAGGGCGTGGACGGGCCCGTGCGCGGCCACGTCCACGGGGCCATCGAGCCGCTGGACGGCGGCAAGCGCTCCCGCCTGACCCTGGACCTCGAACTGGAGGGCCACGGCATCGGCAGGGTCATCGCCCCGTTCGTGGTCAAGCCGCACGCGCGCAAGGAGATGGCCCGCAACGAGGAGCGGCTGCGGAACCTGCTGGAGCACTGAACCCGCGAGTACGCGAAAGGCCCCCGTACCCCGCCCGTGAGGGCGGGGTACGGGGGCCGCTGCGTTTCCGGCCCGATCCGGAGATCAGTCCAGGTAGTCGCGCAGCACCTGGGAGCGCGACGGGTGGCGCAGCTTCGACATCGTCTTCGACTCGATCTGGCGGATGCGCTCACGGGTGACCCCGTACACGCGGCCGATCTCGTCGAGCGTCTTCGGCTGGCCGTCGTTGAGGCCGTAGCGCATGGAGACGACACCCGCCTCACGCTCGGAGAGCGTGCCCAGGATCGACTGCAGCTGCTCCTGCAGGAAGGTGAAGGAGACCGCGTCGGCCGGGACGACCGCCTCGGAGTCCTCGATCAGGTCACCGAACTCGCTGTCGCCCTCCTCACCCAGCGGGGTGTGGAGGGAGATCGGCTCACGGCCGTACTTCTGGACCTCGATGACCTTCTCCGGGGTCATGTCGAGCTCCTTGCCCAGCTCCTCCGGCGTGGGCTCGCGGCCGAGGTCCTGGAGCATCTGCCGCTGCACACGGGCGAGCTTGTTGATGATCTCGACCATGTGGACGGGGATGCGGATGGTGCGCGACTGGTCGGCCATGGCACGCGTGATCGCCTGCCGGATCCACCAGGTCGCGTACGTGGAGAACTTGAAGCCCTTGGTGTAGTCGAACTTCTCCACCGCGCGGATCAGACCGACGTTGCCCTCCTGGATCAGGTCCAGGAAGAGCATGCCGCGGCCCGTGTAGCGCTTGGCGAGGGACACCACGAGACGGAGGTTGGCCTCCAGCAGGTGGTTCTTGGCCCGGCGGCCGTCCTCGACCAGGATCTCCAGCTCGCGCCGGTACGCGGGCTTGAGGTCCTCCTCCTCTTCGAGCTTGTACTCGGAGAACAGGCCGGCCTCGATCCGCTTGGCGAGCTCGACCTCCTGCTCGGCGTTGAGCAGCGGCACCTTGCCGATGAGCTTGAGGTAGTCCTTGACCGGGTCGGCGGTGGCACCGGCCACCATGACCGTCTGCGCCGGGGCGTCGTCCTCGTCCTCGTCGGACAGCACGAAGCCCTGGCCGCCCGGGGTCTCCTCCTCGGCCTCGTCGACGAGCTCCTCGGTCTGCCAGTCCTCGCCCTCGGCGGACGGGTTCTCGGCGTCGTCGGCGTCCTTGGCGGTGGTCTTCTTGGCCGCCGCGGTGGTCTTCTTCACAGCGGTCTTCTTCGCCGCGGCCTTCTTGACCGTCCGCTTCTTCGGCTCGGCGGCGGCCTCCGCCGCCACGGCCTGCGGCGCGGCGGCCGACGTGGCGGATATCGCCGAGGCGGAGGCCGAGGCGGCGGTTGCGGCGGCCGGGGCGGCCTGCGCCGCGGCAGCGGCGGCGGCAGCAGCGGCGGTCGCGGCCTTGCTGCGGGCGCCGATCGGGCGCGGCGCGGCGACCTTCTTCGTCACGGTGCGGGCCGGGGCGGCAGCAGCCTTGCGGGGCTTCTTGGCGGCAGCCTTGGTGGCGGGGGCCGCGCTGACGTGGAGGGCGACACCCTCCTCGTCCAGGACCTGGTTCAGGCTGCGCAGGACCCGCTTCCACTGGTCCACCGGGATGCGCCCGGCCTCGAAGGCCTGGCGCACGTCGTCACCGTTGATGTGACCCTGCTCGCGGCCGCGCTCGACGAGCGCGACCAGGGCCTCGGAATCGGCGATCTCCGGAGGGAACGTACGGGACGGGCTGAGCGACACAAGAAGCCTCTCGTTGCGAACAGATAGGAGTGGGCGGGTCATCATCGCGCGGACTCGGGAAACAGACCCGAGGGGGGTCTGTATTCCGGGCCGCGCGAGGACAACCTGTCGGTTCATCGCATGCCCGAGTCGATTCGTTACGCGCTGAATTGAGTGACCTGCGCCACGCTGTGGACGCGCAACCGATCGGCCGGGAATCCGTCCGCGCGCCCGCGCGGCCCCGACCTCGGCGGACAGGGCTCAGCCCGGCTTGCGCGCCTCTACGAGGAAGCGGGCCGTATGCGCCACGAACGGGCCTTCCCGCTCGATCTCCTCGTGCAGCTCCCGCAGGCGGTCACGGTACCGGTCGACGGTGAAGCCCGGCACCATCCAGATCACCTTCCGCAGGAAATAGATCACCGCCCCGATGTCGTGGAACTCCGTCCGCAGCCGCTCCGAGCGCAGATCGACGACCTCCAGCCCCGCCCTCGTCGCGTCGGCGACCGCATCGTCGGGATGCCGGGCGCGCCGGACCCCCTCCGGCAGCGGCCCGAGGAAGTACTCGACGAGCTCGAACACGCTCGACGGCCCGACCTGCTGGGAGAAGTACGTGCCGCCCGGGCGCAGCACCCGCGCGATCTCCTCCCACCAGACGGTCACCGGATGCCGACTGCACACCAGTTCGAACGCCTCGTCCCCGAACGGCAGCGGCGGCTCGTCGGCGTCCGCGACGACCACCGCCCCCAGCGGGTGCAGCAGCCGGGTGGCCTTGTCGATGTTCGGCGGCCACGACTCGGTCGCCGCCGTCAGCGGCGGCAGCGGCCCCGCTCCCGCGAGCACCTCGCCCCCGCCGGTCTGGATGTCGAGTACGGAGCGGACGCGGGCGAGCCGCTCGCCCAGCATCCGCTGATAGCCCCAGGAGGGCCGCTGCTCGGTGGCGCGGCCGTCGAGCCACGAGAAGTCCCACCCCGCCACGGCGACGGACTCGGCCTCTGCCACCAGATCATCAAAAGTGCGTGTCATATCCCACATCGTTCCCGGCGCGGCACGGGTGATCCACTGATTTGTCCGTCTCTCCCCGCCCGGTCCGGGGCCCCTCCGGCCGTCCGGCGCCGTCGACTACAGTGGGCACGGGCCGTGACTGGCGTTCGGGTGGATCACCACCGGGGAGCGGCCCGGCGTACGTCACACCCGTCGTGCGCCCGGCGTACCGCGCGTACGCCGAAGCCGCGCGCCTGGGCGAACCGCGATCCGCAGCGACGCCCAGGAGACCCCTATGACGACTGCCACCGCCCGCCTCATGGACGGCACCGCCCTCGCCCGCCGCATCTCCGAGCAGACCGCCGCCCACGCGGCGAAGCTCACCGAGCGCACCGGCACCGCGCCCTGCCTCGCGACCGTCCTGGTCGGCGAGGACCCGGCCTCCGTCACCTACGTCCGCATGAAGCAGAACCGCTGCGCCAAGGCCGGGATCACCTCCCGCCACGTGGAGCTGCCGGCCGAGACCACCACCGAGGAGCTCGTCGCCACCCTCACAGCCCTCTCCGAGGACCCGGCGATCAGCGGCATCCTGCTCCAGCACCCGGTCCCGCACCACATCGACGAGCGCGCCGCCTTCGAGGCCATCGCCCCGGGCAAGGACGTCGACGGCGTCACCATGCACTCCTTCGCCGCCATGGGCTTCGGCCTGCCCGGCTTCGTCTCCTGCACCCCGGGCGGCATCATGCGCCTGCTCGCCGAGTACGACGTGGACCTCACCGGCAAGCACGCCGTGGTCGTCGGCCGCAGCGCCATCCTCGGCAAGCCCGCCGGCATGCTGCTGCTGGAGCAGAACGCCACCGTCACCTACTGCCACTCCCGCACCCGGGACCTGTCCTCGATCGTCCGCCAGGCCGACGTCCTCGTCGCCGCCGTCGGCAAGGCCGAGTTCATCCGCGGCGAGGACATCAAGCCGGGCGCCGTGGTCCTGGACGCCGGCTACAACGAGGGCAACGTCGGCGACGTGCACTTCGAGTCCGCCGCCGCCCGCGCCTCGCTGATCACCCCGGTCCCCGGCGGCGTCGGCCCGATGACCATCGCCGTGCTGCTGGAGCAGACCGTGCAGGCGGCCGCCGCGCAGGCCGGCCTCTCCCTCGCGGACCTCTGACCGACGGCGGCCGCAGCCGGGTCCGGCAGGGGGCTGACGCGCCCCGGACACGTGGCGGTATGTTGTCGGCCGCATACGGATGACACGTGCCACGAGCGGTCCGGGGGGAGCGCAGATGGACCTCTTCACACCACTCGACCTGCCCCACGGCGGCCGGCTGCCGAACCGGCTGGCGAAGGCCGCGATGGAGGAGGGCCTCGCCGGGCCCGGCCAGCTGCCCGGCGAGCGCATCGAGCACCTCTACCGCCGGTGGGCGCAGGGCGGCGCCGGACTGCTGATCACCGGCAACGTCATGGTGGACCGCCGGGCCCTGACCGCCCCCGGGACGGTCGTCCTCGACGCGCACGCCCCCTCGGCCCCTTCCGCCGCTGGGCCCGGGCCGCCGCCTCGGGCGGCGGCCGGGTCTGGATGCAGATCAACCACCCCGGCCGGCAGGTCGGCGCCGAGATGCCCGGCACCGCCTGGGCGCCCTCCGAGGTCGGGGTGAGCCTCGGCAAGCACACCAAGCGCTTCGCCCGCCCCACCGCGATGACCGAGGCCGACATCCGGGCCACCGTCCACCGCTTCGCGGTCACCGCCCGGCGGGCGCGGGAGGCCGGCTTCCACGGCGTCCAGATCCACGCCGCCCACGGCTACCTCCTCAGCCAGTTCCTCTCCCCGCTGGTCAACCGGCGCACCGACCGCTGGGGCGGCAGCCTCCCCCACCGGGTCCGGCTGCTCACCGAGGTCGTCCGGGCCGTCCGCGACCAGGTCGGGGACGACTTCGCGGTCGCGGTGAAGCTGAACACCGCCGACTTCCAGCGCGGCGGCTTCGACACCGACGACGCCGCCCGGGTCCTGGAGATCCTCGGCGGCCTCGGCGTCGACCTGGTCGAACTGTCCGGGGGCAGCATCGAGAGCCCCGCCACCCTGGGCCGCACCGCCGACCTGCGGACCCTGGAGCGCGAGGCGTACTTCCTCGCCTTCGCCGAACAGCTCGTCGAGGCCGCCGCCATGCCGCTGATGCTGACCGGCGGGATAGCCCGCAGCCAGACCGCGGGCCGGGTCCTCGACCGCGGCTTCGCCGTCGTCGGCCTCGCCTCCGCCCTGGCGTTCCGGCCCGACCTGCCGGCCCGCTGGCGCGCGGGGGAGGACGTACGCGTCACCGTGGAACGCCTGCGGTGGAAGGACCGGGACCTGGCCGGCGCCGCGCTGCTGGCCTTCGTACGCCTCCAGCTGCACCGGCTCGCCCGGGGCCTGGAACCGCGGCCGCACGCCTCGGCCCGGGCGGCGTTCGCCCTCGACCAGCTCAGACACCGGCGCCGGGTCCGCGCGTACGGGGCCTGGCTCGCCCGCAACCCCGAACCCGGGACCGGGCCAGGGCCCGGGGAGGCCCGCGCCGCCTGAGCGGCCGCCGCCCGCCCCTCCGGCCCGAGCGCCTGGGAGTCACTCCCCGTGGCCGTCGCGGCCGTCGTGGCTGCTGCGCACGGCCGCCACGATCGGCGACGAGCGGAACTCCCGGGCCAGCGCCGCCAGCGGCGTCGAGTCCAGCCGGTACGGGTCGGGCGGCCCCTGGTCGGCGTCCTTCCGGTGCTCCCCGACACAGCCCGCCAGCTCGGCGGCCTCCCGGCGCCGTACGGCCGCCGCGAGCATCGCCGCGTCCGCCACCAGCAAGGCCCGCGGCCCGTCCATGCCCTGGGCGCGCGCGGCCCGGTACGCGGCGCACCGCACCCCGGGGTCGAACCAGCAGCCGAGCGCCAGGATCCCGTCGTCGATCACCGACTCGCGGTGGATCAGCCGGATCCCGATCGGCGACCACCAGGTCAGCGGCACCGTCCGCACGCTCGGCGAGGCGAAGCCGCGCAGCGCCTTCCACAGCGGGTGCAGCCGCCGGTACCGGCTGTAGTCCCGCCAGGCCTCCGAGCCGCCGACCAGCGGCACGATGAAACCGGCCCCCACCAGCAGGGCCGACGATGCCGCCAGCGGCGGCGCCGCGTACGTGGACAGCCCGTCCCAGTCGCGGCCGGCCCACCGGGCGCCCACGGCCGCCCACTTCGCCGCCAGGTAGCCCAGGTCGGCGACCCCGCCGAGCACGATCAGCGCCAGCCCGGTGCGCAGCGGCCGCAGCGAGGGGTCCGTCCGCAGCAGCCACTTCCAGCACAGGACGGTCAGCGCCGAGCTGCCCGCCATGTGCGCCAGCAGGTAGCAGGCGATCATCTCGCGCAGCCAGGGCGTGGTGGCGTAGTACGTGTCCAGGTCCCGCAGCCGCTCGACCGGCGCGTCCCCCATCACGAACAGGAAGACGATGAGCAGGGCGACGGCGCCGAACACCGCCGACGTGAGCCGGGTCGCCCGCCGCACCACCGCGGGCGGGCCGCCGCCCCAGTGCAGCACGAGGACGACGCACGATCCCGAGAACGCCGTGAGCACCGCGTACACCAGCGGCGCCGAGAAGTTGGTGATGCCGGTCAGCCGGTTCACCGCCGCGATCGTCGGCGGCGACGCCAGGAACATCACGAGGCAGCCGACGACCAGCAGGGTGCACACCGCCCGCATCAGCGGCTGGTCCCAGTTCCGGCGCAGGGTCGGCGCCTTGATCAGCAGCGCCAGGATCAGCACCGAACCCGGCACGTAGAGGATGAGCCCGTCGTTCATCGCGCCTGGCCGACGGGGCCCACCGGATCGACGGGGCCGCCCGGCCCGGGGCCGCCCGGCCCGGGGGCGGCCGCGGGTCCGGCCCGCCCGGCGACCGGGTCGAGGCCCGCGACGGCCCGCTCGGCCGCGGTCAGCGGCGGCGCCTTCAGCGCGCCCCGGCCCGAGGCGCGCAGCACCCGCCACACCACCGACGGGCGCAGCCAGTACGTGGGCGGGCTGCTCATCGTGATGACCTGGAGGAACGCGGCCGTCAGCGCCTCCCGGGTGGTCGCGCCCGTCATCAGCCGGCTGACGTACGCGTTCAGCAGGCCGACCCCGGCCCGCGGCCGCATCCCGGTGGCCCCGGGGTAGAGGATGTCCTGGGAGGTGGCCAGCTCCCAGGCGGTGGCCACCATAGGGGCGAGCGCCCGCTGCGCCTCGCGGCCGAACGAGGGGTGGGCGAGCCCCTTGGCGCGCAGCAGGGCCCGTACGGCCAGCAGGCCCTGGGCGGCGACGGTCATGCCCTGCCCGTACAGCGGGTTGAAGGTGGCCACCGAGTCCCCGACGGCGAAGAACCCGTCGGGCAGGCCGGCCTTCTCGAAGTAGACCCGCCGGTTGGCGGTTCCCTGGGTGACGGCGACGTCGGTGAGCGGCTTGCGGCCTTCGAGGAGCTCGCCGACGATCGGGTCCCGGATGCCCGTGGCGAACGGGATGAACCGGTCGGGGTCGCCGGTGGGCTGGCCGCCGCGGGTGCCCGACAGGGTGACCTGCCACCGGCCGTTCTCGATGGGCACGATCGTCGCGGTCTGCCCGGGCACGGGGACCCGCGGGTCGGACTGCACGTTGACGATGGGGAAGCCCATCTCGTGGGCCCCGGGCGGCGCCTCGAAGATGCGGGTCGCGTACACCAGCCCGGAGTCCACCTGCGCCTGCCTGATCCCGCCCACCCCGAGCTGCTGGAGCCAGGCCCGGGCGCGGGAGCCGCGCCCGCTCGCGTCCACGACGAGGTCGGCGGTGACCAGCAGCCCCTCCTGCCCGGGGGTGTCGACGCGGACGCCGGTGACGCGGGCCGCCGTCCCCTCCAGCGCCCGCACCCGGCTCTGCTGCAGGGTGGTGACACCGCTCAGGCCCGTCACGCGGGCGCGGACCACCGCGTCGAGCAGGTCGCGGCTGCACGAGATGTTGAACTGCTTCTCCCCGCAGCGCGGGATCCAGCCCTGTGCCGTCTTGGTGACCAGGTCGGTGGGCAGGCTCCGGCGGATGGCGCCCGCCGCGATCCACGCCTCCGTGATGCCCGGCAGGATCCTCTCGATGGCGCGCGCCCCGCCCGACCACATGACGTGGACGTGCCGGGCCTGGGGGAGTCCGCGCCGCGGCGCCGGGCTGTCGGGCAGCGTGTCGGCGTCGATGATCGTGACCTTCGCGTGCTCGGCGAGCACCGCTGCCGCGAGCAGGCCGGCCATGCTGCCGCCGATGACGACGGCGTGGCGGGGCGGGGTGGGCTGGGTCATCGTGTGTGGTGGGCTCTCTGTCGGGGCCGTGCGGGGGCAGCGGCGCGTGAGGTGCGTCGGCAGGGCGGCGGTGGGCCGGTGGCCGCCGCGGCGCCGGGCTGCGCCGCAGGGGTGCGAGGTGAGCCGCAGGGGGTGCGGGGTGTGCTCAACGGCCCCAGCCGAGCGAGGTCTTGATGCGCGCGATGGCCTCGGGGAGCTGCTCCTGGCAGGGCGGCTGCAGGAAGCCCTTGAGGATCTTGCCGAGGTGCAGGCCGAAGGTATCGGCCCGGACCTCCGCCGGATCCTCCCGGTCCGCGCGGGCGGCTGCCTGCCGTACGACGCTGCCCAGGCCGTTCTCCGAGTGCAGCAGCTCCGCGAGGTCGCCGTGGCGTCCCGCGAGCCGGGCGGCCACGGCCATGCCCGGCCCGTGGCTGTCGCAGGTGCCCTCCTCCAGATGCCATAACTCGTGGCAGGCGATGACGAGTTGGTGCTCGGGACGGGTGCGTTCCTCGATGATGAGCAGGTCGCGGTCCGCGAGCTCCAGCCACAGCCCGCTGGCCGTGTCCGGCGGGAATCCGGCGAAGCGGAAGTCCACGGGCCGGCCGCCGCGCCTGCGGCCGTACGCCTCGCACAGCCTCCCGACGATCGCGGCGGCATCGGCCGGCGGCGCCAGGCGCACCTCCGCCAGCAGATCCGCGCCGAGCTTCCGCATGGCCCGTGTGGTCCTCATGGCGCTCCCCCCTCGGCGGTGTCTTCACGGCCCCGTGCCGTGCGGGCCGGGTGTTCACGGTGCGCGTCCGGGCCGCTGAGCAGGCCCTCCCGGGCCAGCAGGTCGTCCAGGTGGTCGGCGAGCGACTTCCAGCCCGCCGCGGACAGCCGGCCGGCCCGGGTGACGATGCCGCGGACGTCGTGCGCCCGCAGGACGGCGAGCATCGGGTCCTCCGCGTCCGTCTCCGCGGACCGCAGCTCGTACTCGATGCCGGCGAGCGCGGCGGCCAGGGCCTCGGTGTCGTCGGCCAGCAGGAATCCGCCCTCGACCCCGTAGAAACGCTGGATCCCCGCGGCCGCGGCGAGGTTGGGCAGCCCCTCGCCGCGGGCCAGGCGGGTCAGCGACTGGCCGGACGCGTCGAAGGACCGGGCGATGGCCGCCAGCGAGTGGGCCTGCCCGTCCGGCCGGGGGCGGGTGCGGCGCAGGTGCGTGAAACGCTGGTGGACCTGCTCCTTGAGCGGCAGCCGGGGCGGCCGGCCGTCGAGGGTCTGCGCGACGGCGTGCGGGGGCATGCCCGTCAGGTACGACAGGTGCTCCAGGTCGTCCGTGGCGCCGGATCCGGTGACCGGGGCGCCCGCAGCGGCCCTGGTGCAGGCCTCGGCCGCGGTGGCGGCCAGCGCCCGCTCCACCGCGCTCTTGCTGTCGGCGAGGAGGAAGCCCGCGTACACCCCGAAGAACCGCTGCACACCGGCGGCGTGCCCCAGCCCGGGCAGTCCGGTGCCTGCGTTGAGCGGGCCTAAGGAGGCGCCGGGCGCGTCGAACTCGTCGGCGATGGCGGCCAGCGGCCACTCCCGGCCGTGCCGGTCGTGGCGCGTGGCCCGCAGCCGCAGGAAGCGCCGGTGCACCCGCACGCACAGCGGGACCGCGGGCGCCGTCCCCGCCACCACCGCGGGGATCAGCTCCGGCTCCACCCCGCTCAGCCGGCTCAGCCGCTCCGCGTCCAGCACCTCGGCCGGGTCCTGGCCGCGCCACTCCGCCAACGCCGAGACGCGCGACCAGGTCGCGGCGAGGGCGGGCCGGGCGTCGGGTGGCACCGTGAGGTTCTCCGTATGTCGACTGGACGTTCGAGAGCTTCGGCTGCGTGCAGCCTAGCCCTCCGGGTTGCAGCAGGACATAAGAACCCCAACGTTTCTTGCGATGCGAGTCAAAGAAGGTTGGCCCGCGCCGGGCCGGACCGACCGGTATGACCTCGGAGGTAATCGACCCCGCCGCGGGCGCGCGACACAGTGGAGCCACCGGTTCACGGAAGGCCGCGGATCTCCCCGCGTCCCCTTCCGGCCGGACAGTCGCCGGCCCCTCGCCGGCCTTCGAACCCGACCCTCCCGGAGGCTGATCCGCCATGTCCGCGACCCTGATCGCCGGCCTCGCCCGCACCGCCGCCCCGCAGACCGCCCTGCGCCGCTTCCTCGCCCTCGACGCCGTCGTCACCGGCGCCAACGGCCTCGCGTACGCCGCCTTCAGCGCCCCGACCGGGCGGCTGCTCGGCATCGGCCCGGCCACCCTGTTCGAGCTCGGCCTCTTCCTCACCGCCTACGCAGCCGGCGTCGGCTGGCTCGCCTCCCGCCGCCGGCCCCCGGTCTTCGGGGTGAAGCTCGTCATCGAGGCCAACTGCGCCTGGGCCGTGCTCAGCCTGGTCTCGCTCTTCCTGTGGGACGTGCCCACCGCGGCGGGGCTGGCCTGGATCCCGGCCCAGGCCCTCACCGTCGCCGGCTTCGCGCTGCTGCAGCAGCTGTCGCTGCGCGCGGCCGGCGCCGAGCGCCCGGCCGGGGCCTCAGGGACCCAGTGAACGCAGGTACTTCACCGTCGCCGGGTCGGCCGGGAGCATCGTCTCGATGGCCAGCTCGGCGACGGTCACGTCCATCGGGGTGTTGAACGTCGCGATGGACGACACGAACGACAGCCGGTGCCCGTCGTGCTCGATGACCAGGGGCAGTGCGATGTACGGCACGGGCTCGGCAGGTGCGGCGTCGCCCGGCCGGTCGGCCACCGGGTACGCGGCGACCTCCTCGTACAGGGCGCGCAGCGGCGCGGAGCGGGCCAGCGCGATCTGCCGCTCCATCTGGGCCAGCAGGTGGCCGCGCCACTCCTTGAGGTTGTGGATCCGCGGCGCCAGCCCTTCCGGGTGCAGGGTGATCCGCATCGCGTTCAGCGGCGGAGCCAGCAGGTGCCCGGGCAGGCCGTCGAGGAGCATCGCGATGCCCCGGTTGGCGGCGACCACGTTGTACAGGGCGTCCACGACCAGCGCCGGGTACGGCTCGTAGCCCGTCAGCAGCCGCTCCAGGCCCTCGCGCAGGGTGCCCATCGCCGGGTCGTCCATCGGGGTCTGCGCGTAGTGGGGGGCGTACCCGGCGGCGAGCAGCAGCGCGTTGCGTTCGCGCACCGGCACGTCGAGGCGGTCCGCGAGCCGCAGCACCATCTCCTGGCTGGGCTTGGACCGGCCGGTCTCGATGAAGCTGATGTGGCGCGCGGAGGAGTCGGCGCGGCCCGCCAGCTCCAGCTGGCTGATGCCGCGCCGCTCGCGCCAGGACCGGAGCAGGGAGCCGACGGACCCGGTGTCCGCATGTGTCGGGGTCGCCATGCGCATGACGCTACCTCAGGAAGGCTTCCCGCAGGTCGCCGGCGGTCCGCGGAACGAGACGCCGCCACGGCGGAAAGGCCTCGGCGAACGGCCGCGCGCACCCTTTCCGACGGGCCCGGTTGTGGGAACCTTGAGCCCACGTCAGGAGTTCGTCCCGTACGGGGAAGGAGCATGCCGATGGCAGAGCCGCTTTCGCAGAAGGAGATCGAGGACCGGTTGCGGGAACTGCCCGGGTGGGCGTTCGAGGACGACCGGATCGGCCGCACCTACCGGCTGGGCTCCCATGTCGCGGCGAGCGCGCTCGTCGCCCACATCGCCGCCGTGCAGGACGAGCTGAACCACCACTCCGACCTCACCCTCGGCTACAACACCGTCCGGCTGTCGATGAACACGCACAGCGCGGGCGACTCCGTCACCGAGACGGACTTCGCCCTCGCGGAGCGCGTCGAGGCCCTCGCCCCCGCCCACGGCGCGCGCTGACCCGGCCCGCAGGCCCGGGAGCCCGCAGGCCCGGGAGCCCGCAGGCCGGGAGCCCGCAGGCCGGGAGCCCGCAGGCCCGGGAGCCCGCAGGCCCCGGAGCCGCCCCGGAGCCCGCAGGCCCCCGGGGCGGCTCCGGTCAGGCGGGTTCCAGCCGCCACCACTGCGCCGGCGAGTCGGTGTCCTCACACTGCCGGGCGGGGCCCTTCTCGTCCGCCTCCAGCGGCAGCCCGCTGATGCAGGCGACCAGGGACACGACCCCCGGATCGTCGAGGTGCTCCTCGACGATCCACTCCTGCGCGCCGAAGGCGTTCGGCCGCCACACCTGGACGCGGGCACCGCTCTCCGTCGACGCGTTCGCCACGTCCAGCCGCCTGTCGTTGTGCACGCTCACGACGTGGACGATCCCGCCGCCGCTGTGCACGGGCGAGATACGCCATTCCAGGGCGGCGGCCGGCGCCTGCGGGCCGTCGGGGCCCACCCCCACCCGGTTGCCGCTCTCCACCCGCAGCAGCAGCCCGCTCGCCACGTTCCGCACCCGGTACACCCCGTCGGGGACACCCATGCCGGCCCCCGCTCAGAGGTCGCAGACGGCCGGGTCCGGCCCGATCCGCCCCGCCTGCGGCCCGTGCGCGAGGACGTCGAGCGCGGCCATGTCGGCGGCGTCCAGCTCGAAGCCGAACACGTCCAGGTTCTCCCGGATCCGCGACGGCGTCACCGACTTCGGGATCGCGATGTTCCCCAGCTGCAGGTGCCAGCGCAGCACCACCTGGGCCGCGGTGCGGCCGTGCCGGGCGGCGACCTCGGCGACGGCGGGCAGCGTCAGCAGCCGCGGGCCCTGCCCGAGCGGCGACCAGGCCTCGGTGGCGATGCCGCGCCGGGCGTGCTCCGCACGCAGCTCGGCCTGCGGGAAGAACGGGTGCAGCTCGACCTGGTTCACGGCCGGCACCAGCGAGCTGCGCTCGCCGATCCGGTCCAGGTCCTCCGGCCGGAAGTTCGACACGCCGACGGCGCGGGCCCGGCCGTCCGCCGCGAGCTCCTCGAACGCCTCCCAGATGAAGAGGAAGTCGTCGCGCATCGGACGCGGCCAGTGGATCAGGTACAGGTCGACGTAGTCGAGGCCGAGCCGGGAGAGCGAGTCCTCGAACGCCCGCAGCACCTCCTTGCGGCGCCACTTCCGCCGCGTGCTGTTCCACAGCTTGGTGGTGACGAACAGCTCCTCGCGCGGCAGCCCGGACGCGGCGATGGCCTTGCCCGTGCCCGGCTCGTTGCGGTACACGGAGGCCGTGTCGATGCTGCGGTAGCCCGCCTCCAGTGCGGTCCCGACCGCGGCCCGGGCCTCGTCGTCGGGGATCTGCCAGACACCGAAGCCGAGCCGGGGCATCGAGGTGCCGTTGTTGAGCGTGATGGCGGGGACCTGGTTCACGTGCTGTCGTTCCCTCGGGGTCGCCGGGCGTCGCCGGATCTCATCGGATGTCGTCGGGAACCGGCCGCCGGACCTGCGTATTCCCGCCTCCCGCCGTCCGCGGCAGGGCCGAGTCCCGGTACAGGTCCGCGACCTCCTGCGCGTACCGCTTCTCGATGGCCCGCCGCTTCAGCTTCAGCGAGGGCGTCAGCAGGCCCCGCTCCTCCGTGAACGGCTCCTCCAGCACCCGGAACGCCCGGATCGCCTCGGCCTGCGAGACCAGCGTGTTCGCCGCCACCACCGCCCGCCGCACCTCCGCCGCCAGGTCCGGGTCCCGGACCAGCTGGGCCGGCGGCCGCTGCGCCAGCCCGCGCATCGACAGCCAGTGCGCGATGCCCTCCGGGTCCAGGGTGATCAGCGCGGCCACGTACGGCAGGTCGTTGCCGACGAGCACGCACTGCGCGACCAGCGGATGCGAGCGCACCCGCTCCTCCAGGGCGGCCGGCGCGACGCTCTTGCCGTTGGAGGTCACCAGGATCTCCTTCTTCCGCCCGGTGATGGTGAGGTACCCGTCCTCGTCCAGCCGGCCCAGGTCCCCGGTCGCCAGCCAGCCGCCGCTCAGCACGGCCTGCGTGGAGCGCGCGTCGTTCAGGTACCCCGAGAAGACGTGCGCCCCGTGCAGCCACACCTCCCCGTCCTCGGCGATGTGCACCGCACTGCCCGGGATCGGCCGGCCCACCGTGCCGTACTTGACCGCCCCCGGCGGGTTCGCGGTCGCCGCCGCGCAGGACTCGGTCAGCCCGTACCCCTCGAACACCGTGATCCCGGCCCCGTCGAAGAACAGCCCGAGCCGGCGCGACATCGCCGACCCGCCCGACATGGCGTGCCGCACCTGCCCGCCCAGCGCCTCGCGGACCTTCCCGTACACCAGCCGCTCGAAGAGCCGGTGCTCCACGCGCAGCGCGGCCGACGGTCCCGGCCCGAGGCCGAACGCCTGCTGCTCGCGCGCCTCCGCGTACCGCACGGCCGTCTCGACGGCCCGGTCGAAGGCGCCCGTGCGGCCCTCCGCCTCCGCCTTGCGGCGGGCCGCCGCGAAGACCTTCTCGAAGACGTGCGGGACCCCCAGCACGAACGTCGGCCGGAACGCGGCGAGGTCCGGCAGCAGCTCTGCCGCCGCCAGCACCGGCTGGTGCCCGAGCTTGACCCGGGCCCGGACCGCCGCCACCTCCACCATCCGCCCGAAGACGTGCGCGAGCGGCAGGAACAGCAGGGTGGACGGCACCTCCCCGGGCCCGGCCCGGAACACGGACTCCCAGCGGGCCACGAGCGTGTCCGCCTCGTACATGAAGTTGCCGTGCGTGAGCACGCAGCCCTTCGGGCGCCCCGTGGTCCCGGACGTGTAGATGACGGTCGCGACGGAGTCGGGCGTGACCGCGGCGCGGTGCCGGTGGACCACGCCCTCGGCGACCCCGCGGCCGTCGGCGAGGAGGGACTCCACGGCCCCGGCGTCCAGCTGCCACAGCCGGCGCAGCTGCGGCAGCCCCTCGACGACCGAGCCGACGGTCATGGCCTGGTCCTCGTTCTCCACGACGCACGCCGTGCACCCGGAGTCCGACAGGATCCACTGCACCTGCTCGGCGGAGGAGCTCGGATAGACGGGGACGGGCTGCGCGCCGACCGCCCACAGCGCGAAGTCGAACAGCGTCCACTCGTACCGGGTCCGGGACATGAGCGCGACCCGGTCCCCGAACCGGACCCCCTGCGCCAGCAGCCCGCGGGCGAGCCCGAGCACCTCGGCGGCGAACTCCCCGGAGGTCACGTCCCGCCAGCGGCCGTCCCGTTTGCGGCCCAGCACGACCCGCCCGGGATCGTCGAGCGCGTACCCGAACACACAGTCGGCGAGCCCGCCGACGGGTGCTCCCGTGACGACCGGTGGGACCGTGACCTCGCGCATGCCCCCGCTCCTCTCCCCGCAGCGCGGCGACGCTACCCCACCCCTCCGCCGCGCCGATCACCCCCGAAGGACCTCCACAAGACCTCCCCACCTGCCCGCGTCCCGAACCGGGAAGACCCCCGCGAACGCGGGGGTCTTCCCGGATTCCGTGCCGTCCGGCCGCGGGCTCCTCAGGAGCCCGCGGCCAGCCCTTGCGGGAGCTCGCCGGCGGGCCTCTCTGCCTCCTGCTCCTCCTCCAGCACGTTCTCGCCGTACAGGGCGTGCAGCCAGTTGCGCTGGTAGACGGTGTCCAGGTAGCGCTCGCCCAGGTCGGGGGCGAGCGCCACCGCGGTGAGGTCGCGCGTGTCGTGAGCGGCGAGCCACCTCGTGGCGCCGCTGACCACCGTGCCGGTGGAACCGCCGAAGAGGAAGCCCTTGCGGGCCATGCGGTGACAGGCCCGGATGGTGTCCGCCTCCTCGACCCGGATCACCTCGTCCACGAAGGACTCGTCCAGCAGCGGAGGGCGGATGCTCATGCCCAGCCCCGGGATCATCCGCCGGCCCGGCTCGCCGCCGAAGGACACCGACCCCACGGCGTCCAGGGCGACGATCCGCACCGGCCGGTGCCACTCCCGGAAGAACCGGGCGCAGCCCATGAGTGTGCCGGTGGTGCCGGCCCCGATGAACAGAACGTCCAGGGCCGGGAACCGGCGCGCTATCGCCGGCGCGGTGCGCCGGTAGTGGGCCCGCCAGTTGCCCGGGTTGGTGTACTGGCTCAGCCACACGTACCGGTCGTCGGAGGCGCACAGTGCCCGGACGTAGTCCAGCCGGGCGCCGAGGAAGCCACTGGAGTGGCCCTCCTGGGAGATGACGCGGACCTCGCTGCCCAGGGCCTCCATCATCAGCCGGGTGGGCAGGTTGCAGCGTGAGTCGGTGATGCAGAGGAACTGGTAGCCCTTGCTCGCCGCGATCATGCTGAGGGCGACGCCGAGGTTTCCCGACGAGGACTCGACGATGATCGAGTCCTCGTGCAGGAGGCCCTCCTGCTCGGCGGATTCCACCATCTCGATGGCGGCCTTCAGTTTGATCGATCCGGCGAAGTTGAATCCCTCGCACTTCAGGAAGAGCGGCTGCCCGAACATCGGCCGGAGGTCGACGTAGAGCTGCTCCTCGTTGAAGTCGTAGGGACGGGATATGACGGGCACGGTTGCCCTCCTCATCCTCGGCAGGGTTCTTCATCTCCTGAGCGGGGGACCCTGTGTCAGCGGACGTGCTGTCCTGTGCGTGGCGCCTGCGTCCTGTTGCGGGTTCATCCGTAACGGCGCAGGCCGTGGAAGAAGTCCTCGATGAAGTGCAGTTCTCCTGACCGTTCCAGTTCGTCGTAGACGAACTTGCCGACTGCGAGGTCGAGCACCCCGAGACCGAAGGGGGAGAAGATGACCGGCCGGTCGGCGGGTACCGCGACCTGCCCGGTCATCACGTCGGTCAGCGTGCCGTGCAGGAACTCGCGGTTTCCGGTGAGCTGCTCGGCCAGATGGGGCGAGGTGTCCGCCTTCAGGCAGTGCTCGACGTCGTCGACGATGTTGGTCGAGCCGAGCAGGATCTGCGGTGCGAGGTCGCGCAGCGACACGTGGAGCACCAGGGGGTTGTGCGAGAACCACGACGGGTCGTGGACGTGCGGGGTGCCGGCGACGGTGGCGAAGACCACCACGTCGCTGTAGCGGACGAGCCCCTCGGCGGTGTCGTGCACCGTGATCTGCCCGGGCGTGTCCGACTGCTCCAGGTAGCAGCGGAACCCGGCGGAGCTCTCCGGCGACAGGTCGTGGATCCCGATCTCGTCGAAGGACCAGCCGGTGGCCGCCAGGAAGGTGTGGATGTAGCGGGCGATCAGTCCGGCGCCGAAGAAGCCGACCCGGGTGGGGCGGGGCCGGCCCCGGCACAGCCTGTCCGCGGCCAGCGCCGCCGAGGCGGCGGTCCGGGTGGCGCTGATGACGGAGCTCTCCAGGCAGGCGAACGGGTAGCCGGTGGCGTGGTCGTTGAGGATCAGCACGGCCGAGGCACGGGGAATCCCGGCCGTCACGTTCTCCGGGAAACTGGAGATCCACTTCAGCCCGTCCACCGGTGCCGGCCCCCCCAGGGAGGCGGGCAGGGCGATGATGCGGGAGGAAGGCCGGTCGGGGAAGCGCAGGAACTGCGACGGAGGGTTCACCGAGTCGCCGGCGCTGTGCAGCCGGTAGGTGGCCTCGACGAGCTCCACGAGGCTCTTCTCGCGACCCCGGAGCACCTGCTCCACCTGGATGCCGGGGACCACGGCGAAGGGCGGCACGGTCAGCGCGGCCTTTGCCGGTGTCTCCGGAGCGGAGGGGGACGACGTACCGGTCATCGTGCGGTTACCTCCACGGTGGGGGAGCAGTCGGCGAGCTGGACAGGGTCGGCCAGTCCGACGAGCACCTCGCGCGGACCGTCGTAGGGCTCCCTGCTGTGCGCCGTGCGGATGTTGTCCACCAGCAGCAGGTCACCGGATTGCCACGGCTCGCGCACCGTCTCCTGCTCGTAGATCTTGTTCAGGAGCTGCACCACGTCATCGCCGATCGGGTCGCCGTTCCCGTAGCACGTGTTGAACGGCAGGCCCTCGGGGCCGTAGACGTCCACCAGGTACTCGCGCACCTCCGGGGCGAGCGTCCACTCGTTGAGGAAGGCGATCTGGTTGAACCAGCAGCGCCGGCCGCTGACGGGGTGGCGCACCACGGCGCTGCGCCGCTGCCGGGTCCGCAGCCCGCCGTCGGGCTGCCAGGCGAACTCGATGGCGTGGGCCCGGCAGTACGCCTCCACGGCGGCCCGGTCCTCGGTGCCGAAGGCCTCGGCCACCGATGCCCCGATCTCGTCGTTGTAGCTGCGGGTGAGCAGCCAGCCCTCCCGCTCGAACCGCTCGGTCAACTCGGCCGGCAGGGCGTCGAGCACGGTCGGCCCGTCGGCCACCGCGGTGGCGCCGCCGGTGGCGGGCGCCGTCGGGCAGGCGAAGAGCATCAGGCCCGGGAACTCCACCCGGTAGCTGAGCTCGTGGTGCATGCACATCGGCTGGTTCGGCGGCCACTGCGTGGCGGAGTACACCCCGCCGCCGTGGTCCTTGCGGGGCGCGAACGCCTCGCGTTCGGCCATCAGCTCCGCGGTCAGACCGCGGAACACCGCGCCGATCACGGCCGGTTCGCGCAGTCCGAGGCCGCGGACCAGCAGTGCGCCGTGCTCGGCGACGGCGGCGCGCAGCGCGTCGCGGTGCCGGGCTGTCCATTGCGGGGCCTCGTCGTCGATCTCGACCTGCAACACCGGTGGTCGGCCGGGTCGCAGCTCCGGATCGGGAAGGGACGCCGGGGACGATGACGCCATCTGACTCTCCTTTCGGTGGCGGCTCGACGAGCCGGTCATTCCGTGGCGTGCAGGACGGCCTTCGCGGTCTCCAAGGGACGTGTCCGCGGGAAGTGGTGGCCGCCGTCGGTGAGTTCGTACAGCTCCACCTGCCGGGCCAGCAGACCCCAGTCGCGGTGCCGCAGCGCGGCCCCGTCCGTGTACGGGTCGTCAGCCGCGACGACGACCGTCACCGGAGTGGCCAGCCGGTCGGCCGGCGGGGACTGGACCAGGTCGGCGAAGTAGTGGTGGGCGCTCACGCAGTCGTGCCGGTAGGCGGCGGCCACGCGTTCGGCCTGCCGGGCGCCCAGCGCGGGCGTGTCGCCGGCGCCGCCCGCGGCGATCCGGGCGGCGAGGACCGCATCACTCTGCCGCTCCAGCTCGGCTGCGGCAGAGCGTCGCTCCGTCGCGCTCCCGAGCAGCTGGGCGCCGATGAAAAGGCGCCGGGCGGGCGTGTCGGCCTCCTCCAGGAGCCGGGCCACCGCCATGGCCAGGGCCGCGCCGGACGAGTGGCCCCACAGCAGCACGCCCGACAGCCCGAGCCGGCGGATCTCGCCGGCCAGCTGCCCGGCCACCTCGGAGAGCGGCGCGAAGGGCTCCGCCCCGGCCGCCGCCGGATCGTGCCCCGGCAGCTCCACCGCGTGCACCACCGGCCCGCCACCCGGCAGCGCCTGGGCCAGCGGCAGGAAGTTGACCGCGTTTCCGCCCGCGTGCGGGATGCACACCAGGGCGCCGGTCCGGCTGTCCGCCGGGCGCGACAGCGTCTGGAGCAGCGCGCCCCCCGCGGGGTCGGCGGCCCGTGCCCCGGGCGGCCGGCCTGCGCCGGGCGGGGGGCCGGCCGCGGCCGGCGTCTGCCCGGAGTGCTCGTCCACCAGCGCGGCGAGGTCGGCGAGCACCGGGCAGCGGGTGACGTCCTTCAGGGAGACCGTCCGGTCCAGGGCGATTGCCAGCCGCACCGCGGCCAGGGACGTGCCGCCGCGGTCGAAGAAGTGGTCCAGCCGGCCGACCCGGTCCTGCGGCACGCCCAGTACCTGGGCCCAGGCTCCGGCCAGCCGGTGCTCGGTGGGCGTGGCCGGCGCGGCGTACCCCTCCCCGGCCCCGCCCGCGTCGGCGAGATCGGCGAGCTCCGCGGCCAGTGCCGTCAGCGCCTTCCGGTCGCTCTTGCCGTTGGCCGTCAGCGGCAGGCTTTCGCGCCACTGGAAGGCCGGGGGCACCATGTAGCCGGGAAGCGAGGCCCCCAGCCGCTCCCGCAGCCGCTCCGGGTCGAGCTCCTGCGGCCCGCTGTAGAAGGCCACCAGCTGCTTGCCCCGGTCGCCTCGATCGGTGACCACCACCGCCCCGTCCCGTACGCCGGGCACCCGCAGCAGGGTGTTCTCGATCTCGCCGATCTCGATCCGGAAGCCGCGGATCTTCACCTGGGTGTCCCGGCGGCCGAGGAACTCCAGCTTTCCGTCCGGCAGCCAGCGGCCGTGGTCGCCGCTGCGGTACAGCCGCCGGCCCGGCCGGTGCGGATCGTCGAGGAAGGCCGCCGCGGTCCGCTCGGGATCGTTGACGTAGCCGCGGCCCACGCACACCCCGGAGAACACGATCTCGCCGGGCGCGCCCAGGGGGACGGGGTGCAGGTCTTCGTCCACGACGTACACGTGCACGTTGGCGATCGGCCGGCCGAGCGGCACCCGCTCCTGCCCGGGCACCCCGTGCATCACCTCGTGGTTGGTGTCGTCCGAGGTCTCCGTCAGCCCGTAGGCGTTGACCAGCGGGACGTCCGGCTGGGCGGCGAACCAGCGCTCGGTGAGCTCCTTCTTCAGCGGCTCGCCGGTGACCGACACGCAGCGCAGGTCGGGCAGGGCACGCGGCCGCCGCTCCAGGCACGTCAGCACCACCTCCAGGTACGAGGGCACCACCTGGAGCACCGAGACCCGGCCCTCGACGACCCGGTCGACGAACCGCTCGGCGTCCAGGATGACGTCCTGCTCCACCAGGAGCGTCCGGCCGCCCACCAGCAGCGCCGAGACCAGCTGCCACAAGGAGATGTCGAAGCACTGCGGCGCGATCTGCGCCACCACCGCCGAGTCGGTGACCCCCAGGTCGTCGATCTTCGCCCGCAGGTGGTTGAGCATGCCGGCGTGCTCGCACATCGCGCCCTTCGGCGTGCCCGTGGAACCGGAGGTGAAGTAGATGTAGGCCAGCTGGTCGGCGGCCACCGCCACGCCCAGGTCGCGGCCGTCCGTCTGCTCGGCCAGGGCCGCGTCCAGGTACAGGACGGTGGTCCCGGGCAGCGTGGCCACCGCCGGCTCCAGGGTGGCCGTGCTGTCGGCCGTGGTCAGCACCAGCCCGCACCGTGCGCGCTCCAGCGTGGCCGCGATGCGTCCGGCCGGGAAGTGCGGCTCGATCGGCAGGTACACCCCGCCGGCCTTGAACACGGCCAGTACCGCGGTCAGCCACTCCGGGGTGCGCTCCGTGACGACCGCCACCGGGTCCTCGCTCCGCAGCCCGCGGGCGAGCAGGGCCCGGCCCAGCCGGTTGGCCCGCTCATTGACCTCCCGGTACGTCCAGCTGCGCGCGCCGTGCACCACGGCCACCGCCTGCGGATGCATCCGGACCCGCTCCTCGAACAGCTCGTGCGCCCGGCGGTCCGGCAGGTCACGCCGGGGGCCGGCCAGCTCCTCCAGCTGGAAGCGCTGTTCCTCCGCCGAGAGCAGGCTCTGCGGGTGGTGCGCGGCGTCCGGGTCGGCGGCCAGCAGGGCGAGCGCGGTGCGGTGGTAGCCGGCGATCCGGCGGGCGGATTCGGCGTCCAGCGCCTCGGTGCGGTAGCGCAGCCGCAGGACGAGCCGGTCCGGGGCGTGCGTGGCGCCGACCACCAGCACCGCCTGCTCCGCGGGCTCCGGCCCGGGCGCGGACCGGGTGGCGGCCGGTGCCGTGCCGGTGCCGTCCACACCACTGGGGTCGAACACGGTCTCGTACGACGGTCCGGGCAGGCCGGTCTCGCGGCGCAGCGCCTCCACCGGGTACGCGCGGTGCGCCCGCAGCGCGGACTCGGCCGCGTGGACCTCCGCCACGAGCTCCCGCCACGACTCCGGCGCGGTGTCCAGCCGGCAGGGCAGTACGGGCTCGCCGGGCCCCGCCGGATATCCGGCGGTGACTTCGCGTTCACCCGAGAGCGCGGCCAGTACCCGGGCGTGCGCGGCCAGGAGGAGCGTCGTCAGCGGCACCGCCAGCTCCGACGCCCGGCGGCGCAGACCGGCGGAGACATCCTCGGGGACCGGCTCCTCGTGGGTGGCGGCGCCCGCCGCCGGACCGTGCGTCCACCGCGGCAGCGCGGTGGATCCGCCGGAGAGGAGTACGCGGTGCCAGAAGTCCCGGCCGTCCTCCAGGTGCACTGCCATGATGCCTCCGCTCACCTTTGCCGGGCCGCGGGGCGGCCGGCCTCGGGCCGATGGGGGTTCTCGCGTGTCTCGGTGGCCGGGTTGCCGCCCCACCGGGCGCCCGCCGGGACGTCCTCGCCCTTCATCAGGAAGGAGTCGGCGGCGAGGAAGGACCCCTCGCCCATCGTCACGCCGTAGTGCACGTGGGACTGGACGCCCAGCGTGCAGCCGGGGCCCACGGTGCTGTAGTCGGACTTGAAGGTGCCGTCCTCCTGGGAGTGGCACTGGATCTTGCTCTGCAGGTTGAGGGTGCAGTCGTCGCCGACGGTCGCCAGCGTCCGCTCGGTCACCGTGAACCCGTCGTCGAAGACCCGGCGCCCCATCCGGACCCCGAGCAGCCGCCACACCATCGGCTTGAACGGGGTGCCGTTGAAGACCAGCAGGTGCTGGTCGGGCACCTTCCACAGCCGCTCCTGGCGCCAGAACACGGGGTCGTAGATGGAGCACAGCTGCGGGCGCAGCGGGCGCCAGGCGGTGAAGCAACGCTCCACCGCGATGTAGTAAAGGGTGGTGACGATCAGGCTGATCGGCAGCATGGCGGCGACCGCGACCCCACCGAGCACTTCGTACAGGTCCGCCGTGAGCAGGCTGATGAGGGAGAACAGGAAGACGTGCAGCCAGCGCACGCCCAGGAACAGGGCCATGCTGTGCCGGTTGTAGCGGTTCTTCGCGCGCAGGTTCTGCTCCAGCTCCTGTGCGCTGCGCAGGTGGTCGAAGCGGGTGTCGCGCTCCACCGTGCGCGGGATCTCGAAGCACGGCGAGCCGAGCAGGCCCACGCCCTCGCGGATCTCGCCGTCGAGCGGGATCATCACCTTCGTGGCGAGCAGGCAGTTCTCGCCGGTGCGCCCACCGGCGGGGTAGGCGATGTTGTTGCCGAGGAAGCTGCGCGCGCCGATCTGTACCGGGCTGACCCGGAAGGACGAGCCGGAGAACTCCGCGTTGAGCACCGACAGGCCGTCGGCGACCATCGTGCCCCTGCCCACCTTGATCAGGAACGGGGTCTCGTGCTGCACCTCGGTGCCGAAGTTCGACCCGGTCTGCTCGGCCTTGGACAGGTCGTATCCCAGGCCCTGCAGGTACGGGACGATGTACGAGCTGTCACCGCACAGCCAGCGGAAGAACCTGATGTTGGTCATCCGGGCGATCAGCCGGTGGATCCCGTAGTGGAATCCGTACAGCGGGTACACCCGGTCCGGCCTGATCAGCCGGTTCAGCAGCCGGGGCACCGTGTAGTGCACGCCCAGGCTGAATACCGCACCGCCGAGGAAGAGCACCGTGGCGAGGACGAAGGCGTCCACGTAGAGCGGCGCAGAGGAGATGTCCAGGGTGCCCGGGACCAGCGCCCGGTCCAGTGCGGGCACCTCCCGCAGCACCATGTACAGCCCGCCGACGGTCAGCGGCACGTACAGCAGCAGCAGCTGGAGCAGGGTCGACAGCCCGTAGCAGGCGCGGCGCAGCGAGCTGCACGCGTGCGGCGGCACCCGGATGTAGTCCACGTCCGTGGGCTGGGCGGGGGTGCCGTGCCAGCGGGCCCCGGCCGGGACGGACTGCCCGGGGAACAGCGCGGAGGTGTGGCCGAGCTGGGACCCGTCGCCCATGGCGGTGTCGATGTCGAGGACGGTCTTCTCGCCGACGAACACGTCCCGGCCCAGGGTGACCCGGCCGGTCTGGATCCGGCCCGAGTGCGCCCGGTAGCACAGGAAGGTCGACTCCTTGCGGATCACCGTCCCGGCGCCGATCGTGAGGAGGTCCGTACAGACCGGGATCGTCCGGGTCAGGATCGTCACCCCGGGGCCGATCCGGGCCCCCAGGGCCCGCAGGTACAGCACGTGCAGGGGGTTGCCGACCAGCAGTGCCATCGGCGAGGCCTGGATCAGCACGCGTACGGTCCACAGGCGGAGGTAGGCCGGGCTCCAGACCGGGAACTCCCGGGGTTTCCAGCGGCCGACGAGGATCCACTTCGCCGCGATGGGCAGGACGCACAGCGCGGCGAACAGGGAGCCGCCGAAGAGCAGCGAGCGCAGGTAGACGGACGTCAGGTCCGGCGCCTTGGAGACCCATTCGTAGCCGCGGGTCGCCAGCGTGCCGGCGACCAGGCAGTAGCCCAGGAACACCAGGCACTGCACCACGCCGCACATCGCGTAGCGGGCCGTGGTGGTCCGCGTCGGCGCCTCGTGCGGGAGTGGCGGCGGCTCCGCGGGGGACGCAGCCGTCTCGCGGGCCACCGAGGCGGCCAGGCCGCGGACCGTGGGCTCGCGGTAGATGTCCTTGATGGAGATCGAGGGCAGATCCGGCCGCTTCCTGATCCGGGCGCAGAATTGCGCCATGACCAGGGAATTGGCGCCGAGATCGTCGAAGAAGTGGCTGTCCGCGGGTACCCGGTCGACTCCGATGACGTCGGCCAGCACCTCGGCGAAAATTCGTTCGATGTCCTCCGCCGGTTCGGTGTTACTGCACTCTCTGAGGGCAGATGGCTCCGGTCCGGGCGTCAGGACCTCGACCGATTCTTCTTCCATGCGGGCTCCTTGAGGAAATTCCTCCCTTGAGGAGATGACACCCCCGGCCCCGTACGGCCGCACCCGGTATACGGGCAAAACCCGAGCTCATCGGCTCGGTCCGGCCGTTGTGCCCTTTGAGTCTTACTCCGTCGGCGCCCGATTGCCACCCGGAACGGATCACTCGCCACCGGGGCGACACGCCGACACCGGTGCAAACACTGAGTGATTCCGGGGTTCGTGACCCAGGCCGTTCCGTCAGGTCACTGGTCCGAACGGGTCTCTTGGCCGCACGGCTGGTCACGGCAGTGCCCGGAAACGCGAAAGACCCCTGATGAACAGGGGTCTTTCGTTGGTGTCCGAGGGGGGACTTGAACCCCCACGCCCGATAAAGGGCACTAGCACCTCAAGCTAGCGCGTCTGCCATTCCGCCACCCGGACCAGGTGATCCGCCCCGGTTTCCCGCGGCGACATGGACAACAATAGCAGCAGTTCGGCGTGGCTCCGACCAGGTATTCGCACCGGGGTGCGCGCTGACCTGCGGGCATGCCGCCGGGGGCCTGGCGAGACGACCCGTCTCGCCCCTGTCCGCGCCCCCGGCCCCGCCGCGGCTACGGGCAGTGGATGACCTGGCCGGCGTACGACAGGTTCCCGCCGAAGCCGAACAGGAGCACCGGGGCGCCCGAGGGGATCTCGCCGCGCTCGACGAGCTTCGACAGCGCCATCGGGATGCTCGCCGCCGAGGTGTTGCCGGAGTCGACGACATCGCGGGCGACGACCGCGTTCACGGCACCGAGCCGCTTGGCCAGCGGCTCGATGATCCGCAGGTTCGCCTGGTGCAGGACCACACCGGCCAGGTCCTCCGGCGTGAGCCCCGCCTTCTCGCACACCTGGCGGGCCAGCGCCGGCAGCCGGCTCGTCGTCCAGCGGTACACGGACTGGCCCTCCTGGGCGAAGACCGGCGGCGTGCCCTCGATCCGGACCGCGTTCCCCATCTCCGGGACCGACCCCCACAGCACCGGCCCGATCCCGGGCTCCGCGCAGGCCTCGACGACGGCCGCGCCCGCCCCGTCGCCGGTCAGGACGCAGGTGGTGCGGTCCGTCCAGTCGGTCACCTCGGTCATCTTGTCCGCGCCGATGACCAGCGCGCGCCGCGCGGAGCCGGCCCGGATGGCGTGGTCGGCCGTGGCCAGGGCGTGCGTGAAGCCCGAGCACACCACGTTGAGGTCCATGACCGCCGGACCGGCGCCCATGCCCAGCTTCGCGGCGACCCGCGCGGCCATGTTGGGGGAGCGGTCGATCGCCGTGGACGTGGCCACCAGCACGAGGTCGATGTCGTCCGGGACCAGCCCGGCGCCCGCCAGCGCCTTGCCCGCGGCCTGGTAGGCCAGCTCGTCCACCGGCTCGTCGGGACCGGCTATGTGCCGCGTCCGGATGCCGACGCGCGAGCGGATCCACTCGTCGCTGGTGTCGACCCTGGCGGCGAGGTCCTCGTTGGTGAGGACTCTCGCGGGCTGGTAGTGCCCCAGAGCCACCACGCGCGAACCGGTCATGGGCGGGAACCCCCCTCGTACGACTGCAGGACCATCCAGCCTGACCGGCTACCGGTGGGTACGGGGGCGTGTGACCCGACAGGTTCCGGTTACGGAATTTGGAGATTCCGCAGCATCCTCCTCGTCCGGGACAATGGGCACCTCAGGTGCACGACGACGTGCGCCGCGGGAAAAGAACGGGCGGTCTGATCACATGGGACGGGTCACCGAGCGCCGTCGCGTCATACGGGTGCGGAACGGGACGACCGGGGTCCGCCCGGACACGCTGGTCGCCGAGGAACCGCTGGAAGTGCGGCTGGACGGCAAGCCCCTCGCGATCACCATGCGCACTCCCGGCGACGACTTCGCGCTCGCCGTGGGCTTCCTGGTGAGCGAAGGCGTACTGGCCTCCGCCGCGGACGTCCAGGCCGTGACCTACTGCGAAGGGGCCGCGGAGGACGGCACGAACACGTACAACGTCGTCAACGTCCGACTCGCCCCCGGGGTTCCGCTTCCCGACGTCACCCTGGAGCGGAACGTCTACACCACCTCCTCCTGCGGCCTGTGCGGCAAGGCCAGCCTCGACGCCGTCCGCACGGCCACCCGGTTCCCCCTCCCGCCGGCCGCAGGCGACGGCGCACGGATCCCCGTGGAGCTCCTGGGCCGGCTGCCGGACCGGCTGCGGGAAGCGCAGAAGGTCTTCGACCGCACCGGCGGCCTGCACGCGGCCGGCCTGTTCACCCGCGACGGCGAGCTCCTCGACATCCGCGAGGACGTCGGCCGGCACAACGCCGTCGACAAGATCGTCGGACGGGCCCTCCGGGCCGGGCGGCTGCCCCTCTCGGACACCGTGCTGCTGGTGTCCGGCCGGGCGTCCTTCGAGCTCGTCCAGAAGGCCGCCATGGCGGGCATCCCCGTCCTGGCCGCCGTCTCGGCCCCGTCCTCGCTGGCCGTCGACCTGGCCCTGGAATCGGGGATGACCCTGGTCGGCTTCCTGCGCGGCGGCAACATGAACATCTACGCCGGCGAGGACCGCCTCGACCTCGGCGCCGAGGAAGACCCCGCCGCCGCAGAGCCCGCCCGCGCGGGCTAGCGGCCCCGGCGGCCTCCGCCCCGGCGGCCCGTCCGGCCCTTCGCCTTCCCGCCCCCGCCTCCGTCCCCGCCGGCACCGGCGGAACCCGCCGGTGCCGGCGGGTCGATGCGGTGCAGGTCCAGCGTCGCCGGGAGCGGGGCGATGCCCGGCCCGCCCGCCTCGGCCCAGGCGATGACCTCGTCCGTCGCGGTGTCGTCCAGCGCCCAGCCGAACCAGGCCGCGCGGGCGCCCCGCCGACGCGCCTCGGTCGTCGGCTGCACCACGATCACATTGGCCTGCGCGCACGGGCCGAGGCAGTCGCTCGTACGCACCGCCAGACGGCCCCCGGAAGCGGCGGCGGCCTCGCGCAGCCGGGCCAGCTGGCCGGCGTGGTCGGTGCCGGGGTTCTTGCGGGGGTCGCCGCAGCAGCAGCCGCGGCAGACCACGAGGGTGCAGGGGCGTTCGGCGCGGGCGTCGAGCGGGCGTATCCAGGTCACCGCCGCACGTTACCGGGCGTGCGGCGCGGGGTGTTGGGGCCCGGGCGAGACCTCCGCCACACGCCCGGCGGGGAGTTCGGCCCCGGCGTCCGCCGCCGCCCCTGTGTCCGCGTCCGCCGCCCCTGTGTCCGCGTCCGCCCCCGCGTCCCCGGCGTGCCGCCGCGCCAGCACCGCACACACCATCAGCTGCATCTGGTGAAAGAGCATCAGCGGCAGCACCGCCAGGCTCGCCTGGGCCCCGAACAGCACACTGGCCATGGGGAGTCCGGCCGCGAGGCTCTTCTTCGCCCCGGCGAACTGGATCGCGATCCGGTCCTCCCGGCCGAACCCGAGCCGCTGCGCCCCGTACCAGGTCACCAGCAGCATGACGGCCAGCAGCACGGCCTCCACCGCCAGCAGCGCGCCCAGCCGCACGGCGCTGACCCGGTGCCAGATGCCCGCGGCCATGCCCGCGCTGAACGCGGTGTACACGACGAGCAGGATCGAGCCGCGGTCCACGTACCCCAGGACCGCCTTGCGCCGGACCAGGAAGCCGCCGATGCGCGGCCGCAGCGCCTGCCCGAGGAGGAACGGCAGCAGGAGCTGAAGGGCGATCTTCAGCACGGAGCCGGAGGAGAACCCGCCGATGCCGCCGCCGAGCAGCCCGGCCGCGAGCAGCGGCGTGAGGAGGATCCCGGCGAGGCTGGAGAAGGAGCCGGCGCAGATGGCGGCGGGCACGTTGCCGCGGGCGATCGAGGTGAAGGCGATGGAGGACTGGACGGTGGACGGGACCAGGCAGAGGAAGAGCAGCCCGCTGTGGAGCGGAGGCGTCAGCACGGTCGGGACCAGGGCGCGGGCGGCGAGGCCGAGGACCGGGAAGAGGACGAAGGTGCAGATCAGCACGGTGACGTGGAGCCGCCAGTGGCGCAGCCCGTCCAGCGCCTCGCGGGTGGAGAGGCGGGCCCCGTAGAGGAAGAACAGCAGCGCCACGGCCGCGGTGGCGGCGCCCCCGGCGGCGGTGGCGCCCGCGCCGCGGGCCGGGAACAGGGCGGCGAGGCCGACGGTGCCGAGGAGGGCCGGTACGTACGGGTCCAGGGGCAGCCGGGAGGGCAGGTGCGGGCGGCGCATGTACGGGCTCACTTGCTGTCGGCGGCGGAACGGGTGCGGGGGAGCGGGGTGCGGGGATCCGCCGGGAGTCGTGTGGCGTGCGGTGCTTCGTCCCTCATGGTCGGGCGAGGTCCGGTCATCGGGAAACCCGTACACCGCTCTGACTGCCATCGTGTCCCGTGATGACCGTGGGACGATGGGGCCATGTACGACCCGGTCCAGCTGCGTACGTTCCTCACGGTCGCCCAGACGCTCAGCTTCACCCAGGCCGCCGGGCGGCTCGGCGTACGCCAGTCCACGGTCAGCCAGCACGTCCGCCGGCTGGAGGAGGCGACGGGCCGACCGCTCTTCCTGCGGGACACCCACAGCGTGGACCTGACGGAGGACGGCGAGGCGCTCCTCGGCTTCGCCCGGACCATCCTGGAGGCCCACGAACGGGCGGCGGCCTACTTCACCGGCACCCGGCTGCGGGGCCGGCTGCGGTTCGGGGCGTCGGAGGACTTCGTGCTGACCCGGCTGCCGGAGATCCTGGAGGGCTTCCGCCACGAGCACCCGGAGGTCGACCTGGAGCTGTCGGTCGAGCTCTCCGGGACCCTGCACGAGCGGCTCGACGCGGGCCGGCTGGACCTCGTCCTCGCGAAGCGGCGCGGGCAGGGGGACGAGCGGGGCCGGCTGGTGTGGCGGGACCGGATGGTGTGGATCGGGGCGGAGGGCCTGCGCGTGGACCCGGACCGGCCGGTTCCGCTGATTGTCTTCCCGCCGCCGGGGATCACCCGGGCCCGCGCGCTGGAGGTCCTGGAACGGGACGGGCGGGAGTGGCGGATCGCCTGTACGAGCGGCAGCCTGAACGGCCTGATCGCCGCGGCCCGGGCGGGACTGGGCGTGATGGCGCACACCCGGGGGCTGATCCCGCCGGGGCTGGCCCGCGTGCCGGGGCTGCCGGACCTGGGCTCGGTGGACTTCGCCCTGCTCCGCGGGGAGCGGGTGTCGGCGCCCGCGGAGGCGCTGGCGGCGGCGATCCTCTCGGGCGCGGACCGCCTCAGCCGCGCCGGCTGACCCGGCAGCGCCCCGAAGGGGCGCGGGGAACTGCGCGATCGGCCACAAGCGGGCCGCAGGCGATCGCCGGACCAAGCCGGACCAAGCCGGACCAAGCCGGACCGTCGCGGCACGCCCCGCGGAGCGCTCAGGTGCCGAGGACCACCAGGCCGTCGTGGGCCCGGAGGCTGCCCGGGGTGAGGGGGGCGAGGGTCTGGGGCAGGGCGAGGCGGGGCGGGCCCGGGGCGTCGGGGGCGGCGTCGAAGAGGTACGCCGCCTCCGACGCGCTGTCGCTGACCAGGTGCGGGCCCGCCGCGGAGGCCGTGGACCGGGACAGCGGGGTCCGGAACAGGCTGCGCAGGTGGCGCAGGGTCTCCGTGGTGACGGCGGTGACCGCCGTGATCGCGGCGACCCCGGCGGGCCCGCAGCCCCCGGAGGCGGCCGGGACGGCGGCCGCCCCGGCCCCGGGGGCCGCGGGCGGCAAGCCGCCGGGCCCGGTCCCCGCGGACCGCCCGGAGGCCCCTGTCCCCGAGGGGGCCCCGGGCGCCGCCGCGGCACGGGCCGCGGCACCGGCCCCGGCGGACACGTCGGCCGGAACCGCCGGGTCCGCCGGAGCCGGGGCTTCGGGCGCGTCCGGCGGGATGGCGCCCGCCAGGAGCAGGGCGAGCAGCACCGGAACGGCCTTGCGGCGCAGGGTCTCGGTCGCTCCCCGCAGCCGGTGGGCGTGGGCCGCGGGCAGGGACAGCGCGAGGCTGCCGACGGCGCCGCCCGTGGCGATGGGGACGGCGGAGCACACCACGCCGGGGGAGTACTCGCGCAGGTCGAACACCGGCCCGCCCGGAGCCACCGCGTCCAGGGCGGAGAACAGCACCCGGCTGTCGGTGATCGTCCGGGCCGTGAACCGCGCGGGCCGGTGCCGGGCGACGTGGTCGCGCCGCACGTCGGGGGCGAGCTGGGTCAGCAGGCACTTGCCGACCGCGCTGGCGTGCGCGGCGTCCCGGAAGTCCACCCACTCCCGCACGGGCGGGGTCCCGGGCCCGTCGGCCATCTGCGTGATCCGGACCTCGCCGTCGGCGTACCGGCTCAGGTAGACGGCGGCCCCGGCACTGTCCCGCGCCAGCGCCAGCGTCCGCTGGAGCTGCCCGGCCAGCCCCCGGCCGCCGGGGGCGGCGAGCCGGTCGAGGGCGGGCCCCCGCGCGTACACGCCCGCGCCGGGCCGGTAGGCGTACTCCTCCTCGCACAGCATGGCCAGCAGCGGCCGCAGCTCCTCCTCGGCGAGCGCGGACTCCCGGGCCAGCTGGCCGGCCCGCACGCCCAGCGGGTGCTTCTCCAGGACCCGTACGACGGCCAGCGCGCGGCGGGCCTCCGCGAGGGCCCCGCCGGAGCCGCCCGCCGGGGCCCGGGCGGTGCGGCCGCCGAGGCTGCCGGGGCTGCCGGGGCTGCCGTTCGTGCTCCCGAGGTCCGGCCGCCGCTGATCGGGAACCCGGGCCGGCTGCCCGGCGTCCGGCGCCTCCGGGCCGTCGGGTCCCGCCTCCGGCTCCGCCGGCCGCCCCGGCTCCGGGGCGCTCACCGGGCCGGGGCCGGCACCGCCCGCTCCCGCGGGCTGCGGGGCCCGGAACCCGGCCAGCACCGCCGGCAGCCCCGGCTTCGGCAGCGGCACCGCGCCCAGGTCGGGGTCGTCGCGCTGGTCGACGTACCGCAGGACGGCGGCCTGCACGCACAGCCGCACCTCGCGCAGGTCGCGGCGCCCGCCCGGGCGGTAGCCGCGCGCGCCGAGCTCCCGCGCCCAGAGCCGGGCGTCGTGGTGTTCGCCGCGCCGGGAGTGGTCGAGGAAGAGGCAGTAGGCGGCGGGCGCGGTCCGGGCGCGCCCGGAGCCGGCGGCGAACTGCCACCAGAACCGGGCCCCCTCGCGCAGCCCCGCCAGGTGCAGCAGGCAGCCGAAGACGAAGGCCCCGGCCAGGTCGGTGTGCGCGCTGGCCAGGAACGCGGCGAGCTGCGCCTCGGCCCCGGGCGCGCAGACCGCGGCCAGGCAGACGGCCTTCAGGTCCCGCCGGGCCCGTTCGGAGTCGAGGGGGCTGTCCCGGGCGGGGTCGCTCCACAGGTAGGCCCGCCGCCGGGCCGTGGCCGTGGCCGTTCCCGGGGCCGGTGCGCCGCTGCGGCGGGCGGTGCGCAGCAGCCGCGCCTCGGCCGCGCCGAGGTCGTAGTGCGGGTACCGGTCGCGGACGCCCGCCCGGGCCAGGAACTCGGCCAGGGTGCGGGGGGCGGCGGCCTCGCGGCCGGGTTCCTCGCTGCCCTCGCGGCTGTCCTCGCGCCACCTCATGATTCGGCGGAGGTGTCGAGCAGGCGGGCGAGCCGCCGGTGCGCCTGGCCGAGCTGGGAGCGGACGGTGGCCTCGTCGACGCCCATCACGGAGGCGGCCTCCCCGGGGGTGCACTGGAGTCCGTAGCGCAGCAGCACGGCGTCGCGCTGCCGCTCGGCGAGCCGGGACACGGCGGAGTAGAAGCGGATGGTGTCCGTGAGGACCTCGTACCGGTCGGCGGCGGCCTCTTTGAGGGCGGCCTCGAAGGCGCTGATGTCCATGGGGTCGGGCCAGGTGCCGCGCTGCCCCTGCCGGTCGACCAGCCGCTGCTTGAGGATGGTCCAGGCGTAGGCGTCGAGCCGGTCCATGTGGAGCATGCGCAGCCACTCGTTCATGATCGAGTCGAAGGCTGCGTCCACCGCGTCCTCGGCCGCCGAGTCGGAGCCCAGCTGCAGATACGCGAAGCGCATGTACGAGGGCCTCCGGTTGGCGTGGAAGGCCCAGTAGGACAGGCGTGCCGTCGGGTTCCACTGGCTCATGGGCGTCGGCCGTCGCCGTCGGCTGGGCAGCCCCACCGCCCCACCGGACTCCTCAGGTCCGCCATCGCTCACCGCTCCACCTCACCTCATCCCCTGTGCGCGGCAAGACTGACAGCGCGGGCGCGTACGCGGGGCGCAGAAGGAGGAAGGTGGAGGATTACGTTCGGTGATGATCAGTCGCTGACAGACTTCGACCACGCGCCGCCGCAGCCGGTACGTACGCATATGCCCCGGCCATAGGCTCCACCAGGGCCGGGGCAGAAGTACGCCAGGCCGCGCCAGGGTCACGCCACACCCGCGCCAGGCCCGCGCCGACACCGCGGCCCGGCGGCGGGAAGGCCGGGCCGGAACCGCGGGAGCGCCGCGCCCGGACCGGGGCGAGAGCCGGGCCGGAGGCGGCGGCGGGCCGGGTCGGAGCAGGTGGCGGGCCTGGTCCGAGCCGATCGCGTCCCGGCTGTAGCATGACCCCATGGCGAGGGCCGTGACGCAGAGGTCACAACCCTCGCTTTTGCGTTACGTCCACCCAGCGAAATGCGGGCGCGTGGCCTGACGACGGTTCGATACGATGACCTCATCACAATCCGTCACGGCCCGAACGCTGCAACCGCATACACGAAATGGAGCATCCGAGGATGGCTCGTCACCTGATCACCAGCGCGCTTCCGTACATCAACGGGATCAAGCACCTGGGCAACATGGTCGGGTCGATGCTTCCGGCGGATGTGTACTCCCGGTACCTCCGCCAGCGCGGCCACGACGTCCTCTACATCTGCGCCACCGACGAGCACGGCACCCCCGCCGAGCTCGCCGCCAAGGAAGCCGGCCTGTCCGTCGCCGACTTCTGCGCGCAGGCCCACGACGCCCAGAAGGCGGTCTACGACGGCTTCGAGCTGTCCTTCGACTACTTCGGCCGCAGCTCCTCGGAGCAGAACCGCGAGATCACCCAGCACTTCGCGCGCCGGCTGCAGGAGAACGGCTTCATCGAGGAGCGCGCGATCCGGCAGGTCTACTCGCCGGTCGACGGCCGCTTCCTGCCGGACCGCTACGTCGAGGGCACCTGCCCGCACTGCGGCTACGACAAGGCCCGCGGCGACCAGTGCGAGAACTGCACCCGCGTCCTCGACCCGACCGACCTGATCGACCCGCGCTCGGCGATCTCCGGCTCCACCGAGCTGGAGGTCCGCGAGACCAAGCACCTCTTCCTCCTGCAGTCCAAGCTGCAGCACGAGGTGGAGGCCTGGGTCGCGCAGCACGAGGCGGAGTGGCCGCAGCTGGCGTCCTCCATCGCCCGCAAGTGGCTGACCGAGGGCCTGCACGACCGCGCGATCACCCGCGACCTCGACTGGGGCGTCCCGGTCCCGGCCGACACCTGGCCCGACCTGGCCGCCGAGGGCAAGGTCTTCTACGTCTGGTTCGACGCGCCCGTGGAGTACATCGGCGCGACGAAGGAGTGGTCGGACCTCGACCCGGCCGCCCGCGACTGGAAGTCCTGGTGGTTCGAGGCCGAGGACGTCCGGTACACGCAGTTCATGGCCAAGGACAACGTCCCGTTCCACACGGTGATGTTCCCCGCCACCGAGCTCGGCGTGCGCGAGCCCTGGAAGATGGTCGACTACGTCAAGGCCTTCAACTGGCTGACGTACTACGGCGGCAAGTTCTCCACCTCGCAGAAGCGCGGCGTCTTCACCGACCAGGCGCTGGAGATCCTCCCGGCCGACTACTGGCGCTACTTCCTCATCGCCAACGCGCCCGAGTCCGACGACTCGTCCTTCACGTGGGAGCACTTCACCGCCACGGTCAACAAGGACCTCGCCGACACCCTCGGCAACTTCGTCAACCGCGTGCTCTCCTTCTCCCGCAAGCGCTTCGGCGACGACGTTCCGGCGGGCAAGGCGGCCGGCGAGGCCGAGGCCCGGCTCGGCGAGCAGATCGCGGAGCTCCTCGCGGAGTACGAGGGCCACATGGACACCCTCCAGTTCCGCAAGGCCGCGGCCGCGCTGCGCGCCCTGTGGTCGGCCGGCAACTCCTACCTGGAGGAGAAGGCCCCCTGGCTGGAGATCAAGACCGACCCGGAGGGCGCGGCGCTCACCCTGCGCACCGCGATGAACCTCATCCACCTCTACTCGGTGGTCTCCGAGCCGTTCATCCCGGCCTCGGCGCGCGCCATGCGCTCGGCGTTCCAGCTGGCCGACGACACGGCCGCCTGGGTCTCCCCGGAGCAGGCCAAGGCCCTGGACGCGGTCCCGGCGGGCACGCCGTTCACCGTGCCGCCGGTGCTCTTCGCGAAGATCAGCGAGGAGGACCTGGAGTCCTACCGCGAGCGCTTCGGCGGCTCCGAAGCGGGCTGACGGCCGACTGCTGCCGGCCGACGGCTGAAGGCCCGGCTGCTGCGGCCGGCAGGAACAGGAGCAGGACAAGGCGAGGGGCGCGATCCGCGAACGGGTCGCGCCCCTCGCGCATGCCGGGACCGCGAGGCCCTCACCGGGGCGCCGTCACCGGGGCGCCGCCGCGCGGTAGTCCGCCGCGTACTCCCGGACGAAGGCGGCCATCGCCACCACCGTGTTGCGCAGCTCCGACAGCAGCACCCGCTCGTTGGGGGCGTGCAGGTTGCACATGCTGTCCATTGCCCCGAACAGCAGCACCTCCGCCCGCGGCGCGGCCCGGGCGAGGCCGTTCACCAGCGGGATCGAGGCGCCCGAGGCCACGAACGAGACCGGCATGCCCCAGGCCTCCTTGAGCGCGGTCATCGCCGCCCGGTACGCGGGCCCGCCCGTCCGCGCCTCGAAGCCGGGGCCGGTGTCGCCGGGGGTGACCGTGAGCGGCACGCCGAACGGCCGCTGCGCGAGCAGGTGCCGGGTGACGGCGTCCAGGGCGCCGTGCGGGTCCTGGAGCGGGTGGAAGCGCAGGTTCAGCCTGGCCCTGGCGTACGGGACCACGGCCGACGCGGCGTGGTCCACGGAGGGCGCGTCCAGCCCGATGACGGTGATCGCGGGGCCGCTCCACAGCCGCTCGCCGAGCGGGCCGCTGCCGAGCAGCGGCACGTCGTCGTGGACCGCGGCCAGATCACGGAACTCCCCCTCGGTGAACCCGGTCCCCTCCCACGGATCGCGGCGCAGGCCGGGCACGGCCACATCGCCGGCGGCGTCGTGCAGGGTCGCGAGCGCGTGCAGCAGCACCAGCAGGGCGTCGGGGGCCGCACCGCCGAACTCCCCGCTGTGCCGCGGCTCGGCGAGGGTGCGCACCTCCACCGTGACCTCGGCGGTCCCGCGCAGGCCCGTGGTCAGGGTCGGGGTGCCGGGCCGCAGGTTGCCGAGGTCGGCGATGACCATCGCGTCGCAGGCGAACCGCTCCGGGTCGGCCGGCGGGTACGCGTCGAACGCGCTGCCGTACTCCTCCTGCCCCTCGATCACCACCTTGAGGCCGACCGGGGGCCGGCCCCCGTACAGGCGGATCATGCCCAGCTGGGCGATCACGTTCGACTTGTCGTCGGCGATGCCCCGCGCCCGCAGGCCGCCGGGGACGGGGGTGGGTTCGAACGGCGGCGAGAGCCACAGGGCGGGGTCCCCGGCGGGCTGCACGTCGTAGTGGCCGTACAGCAGCACGGTCGGGGCGTCGGGCTCCGGCGGCGGAATCTCGCCCCGGACGGCGGGCGCGGTGTCCGGGAGGTCGATGCGCTCCACCACGGGGACGCCCGCGTCGCGCAGGAGCGAGGCGACGAGGTCGTGCGCTTCGAGCACGGGCTCCTGCGGATGGCCGGGGAAGGCGACGGACGGGATCGCCGCGAGCCGTTCCAGATCGGCCCGCAGACCGTCCATCAGGGCGTCGGCCTTCGCTTCGAGGTCCACCCGCGACCGTCCCTTCCCGCCGGATCCCCCGCGTCGGCCGCGGGCGCGCTCCTCCCGAGCATGGGGCGCGGCGGCGGAGGGCGGCGGCCGGTGCTGCGCCGGACGGGTGAACCGGGCCGGAAGGGGCAGGCGCCGGGGGTGACAGGGGGTTGCTCGTGTGCTTTCGGGAGGTCGCCATGGACGCCCTCGTCCTGATCGGACGCATTCTGTTCGTCCTGCTCTTCGCCGTCTCCGGCGTCGGCCATCTGACCCAGACCAAGGCGATGGCCGGGTATGCCGCCTCGCGCGGGGTGCCGCAGCCGGTGGCCGCGGTGGCCGGGAGCGGCGTGGTCCTGCTGGTCGGTGCCGTGAGCGTGGCCGTCGGCCTGTGGGCGGACCTCGGGGCGCTGCTCCTCGCCGCGTTCTGCTTCGTCACGGCCCTGCTGATGCACGGGTTCTGGCGGGAGCGGGAGCCGCAGGCCCGGCAGATGGAGCAGGTGCAGTTCCTGAAGGACCTCGCGCTGGGCGGCGCGGCCCTGGTGATGTGCGCCTTCTTCGCCTACGCGGGCGGTGATCTCGGGCTCGTGGTCACCGGCCCGGCGCTCTCGATGGGCTGAATCCGGTCCCCCGCAAAGGACCGTGTCGGGGCTGCGGCGTGTCGTAGCGGTGCCGTGATCGTTTCTTCAGCCGGAACCCTCACTTCTGCTGCGGAACGAGAGGACGCGCGGTGGCCGCTTGGCAGTACTTCGCGGGTGCGGGCCTGGTGGCGGTGTGCTGCCCGCTGCACGGCCAGGCGGCGGTCGCCGCCGCCGGCGTCGGCGACCTCCGCGTCGGCGACCGCCATGCGGCCCGGGCGGAGGCCCGGGCCGCGGCCCGGGGCGACGTGTGTGTGCCCGAGGGGCCGCCGCGGGGCCCCGCCGTCCGGCCGCCTGTCGTGCGGCCGTCGGAGGGCCGGGCCCCGGCGGTCCGGCCGCCTGCCGTCCGGCCGCCTGCGGTACGGCCTTCGGGGGTGGTGCCGGGGCTGCCCGGCCTGCCCGGCCTGGGCCGGCCGACCGTGCACCACCCCGGGGTGGGCCCGGTGCAGGCCGTCGCGGCTCCTGAGCCGCCGGTGGTCGTGGCGCCGGCCGGAGCCGTGGCCGGACCGCCGGCGGCGAAGGCCCCGGCCGCGGCTGCGGAGCCCCCGGCAGCCGCGCCGGAGCCCGCGGCGGCTGCCGGGCCGCCGGCTGCCGCAGCCGGGGCTCCGCCCGCGCGCGGAGCCGGGGTCGCGCGCGTCACCGCCTTCCACGTCCGTCCGTACCGCTCCCGGGCCCTGGACCGGCGGGAGCCGGGCGGCCTGTCCACCGTGATGATCATGGCCGTGGTCACCACCCCGGCCGTGCTCGCCGCGGCGGCACTGCGCCCGCGGTCGAAGAGCCGCAGCAGCTGACCCCCTGACCGATCCACCCTTGGGAGATCCCTCGTGTCCGAATGGCTGATCCTGGCCATTGCCATGGTGCTCGTCTGCGCCTTCGTCTTCGCCTGCACGGTCATCCGGCACCGCCGGGTCGCCCCCGACGAGGACACCAGCGAGACCCCCGACGTCATCGAGTACATGACGATGATGGTGGGGGTGGTCTACGCGATCGTGCTGGGCCTCGCGATCGCCGGCGTCTGGGAGGCCCGCGGCTCCGCCGAGGACAGCGTGCGGCGCGAGGCGCAGGCGCTGTACGAGGTCGGCCAGCGCGCCGACGTCTACCCGGCCGCTGTCCGCGACCGGATCCGCGGCGAGGTGGACGCGTACGTCACCCACACCGTCGCCGTGGACTGGCCGCGGCTGACGTCGGGCGAGCCGGCCAGCCCGGAGGGCGCCGTGCTGCTCGCGAAGCTGCGCAGCGACGTCACCCACCAGAGCCCGGCCACCGAGCTCCAGGCGCAGGCCTACCAGCCGCTGCTGGACCACGTCGCGGCCGCGGACGACGCCCGCCACTCGCGCGTCCAGAGCGACGAGTCGACCCTGCCGAGCGTGGTCTGGTTCGGGCTGCTGACCGGCGGTGTGGTGACGGTCGGCCTCATCTTCACGCTCCAGATCCGCCGCTCCGGCCGCGAGCTGCTGTTGGCGGGCCTGTTCAGCGCGCTGATCGTGTTCCTGCTGTTCATGGTCTGGAGCTTCGACGCGCCCTTCGGCCGCGACGGGATCGATTCCGCGGGCCCGTTCCAGGACCTGTTCCCGAAGGCGGCCCTGGCGGCGGCCGCCCGCTGACGCGGCCCGCCGCCCCCGGCTGACGCGGCCCCGCCGCTCCCGCCTCCCGGTCGGTCAGCAGACCGCCCCGGCCGTGCCCTGCTGCCGCAGGCAGGCGACCACCGGCGAATCCCGCAGGGCCCGGGAGACGCGGACGAGGTCCCGCGGGCCGGGCGTGGCCCGGGCGGCGCCGTCCGCGCCCTCCTCGCCGTCGATGGCGGCCCCGTCCGGGTCGGCGGCGCGGGCCCGGACGGCGGCGGCGACCATGGCCGCCTCGCCGACGGCGCGGGCCGTCTCCTCGTCCGATCCGCCGGCCAGGGCGAGCCCGTACGCCCGCTCCCGCTGCCGTTCGTCGAAGTACGGGCCCAGGTGCAGGAACGCGTCGTGGATGTCCGACTCGCGCTGGATCATGCGCAGCTCGGGCGGCGCCCACCACGACATCTTCACGCAGGGGGTGCCGGTGGGCGCGCACTGCTGCACCTCGTCCCACAGCGGCCCGAGCCGCCGGTACGTCGTCCAGGTCTGCCAGTGGTCGGACAGCCGCTGGCAGACCAGGGGGAGGACGAAGCCGATGGCGCTGATCAGCGCGCCGAGGGAGGCGAGCGGCGGGGCGGCGTACGTGCTCAGGTCGTCGAGGTTGTGGCCCGTCCAGCGGGCGATGACCGCGGCGATCTTGGTGGCGTCGTAGCTGAGGTTGAGGACGTACCCCGCCACGATGATCATCAGGCCGGTCCGCAGCCAGCCGCGGACCTGGAGGGACCAGCGCCAGCACATGGCCACCATCACGACGGCCGCCACCAGGTGCGCCGTCAGGTAGAGGGCGATCATCTCCCGGATGTAGGGCTCGTTCGCGTAGTACGTGTCGAAGTCGCGCAGCCGCTCGACGGGCGCCTCGCCCAGCGCGAAGAGCACGACGAGCACCACCACGACGCCGCAGTAGCCGCCGATCCACCGGCGCGAGACGCGCCGGGTCGCCTCGGCGGGCCCGCCGCGCCAGTTCACGATCAGCACCAGGCAGGCGGCGCTGAACAGGGTGATCAGGCAGTACACGAGCGGGGCGGAGACGTTGGTGACGCCGGTCAGGCCGTTGACCGCCACGATGGTGGGTGGGGCGGCGAAGGCGAAGACCGAACCGGCCAGGACCAGCAGGGAGCACACGGCGCGCAGCAGGGGGTCGCGCCAGTTGCTGCGCAGCGTCGGCAGTTTGAAGGCGAGTGCGATGCCCAGCGCGGTTGCCGGGATGTAGTAGTCCTGGCCGTTCAACGGTCGTTCCTGTGCCCCCGGTATCCGAGCGAGGCCTCGATGCGCCCCGCCAACTGGTCTCGCTGTGCGGGCGCGCGGTGGCTCGCCGACCCGGCGAGCCAGGTCCGGCACCGACTGCCCAGCAGCAAGCCGAAGGTCTCGGCCTCGGTCTCCTCGCGGATGTCGGCGCGGGTGCGCGCCGCCACGCGCCGTACGGTCTCGCCGAGGTCGGCCTCGTCGGACAGCAGGCGGGCCGCGACGGCGGCTCCGTCGACGTGGTGGCTGCAGTGGCCCGCCTTCATGTGCCACAGTTCGTGGCCGAGGATCACCAGCTGGTGGTCCGGGGCCGTGCGCTCCTCGATGACCACCAGGTCCCGGTCGGCCATGTCGAGCCACAGGCCGCTCGCCGTCCCGGGCGGGAACGCGGCCATCCGGAAGTCCACCCGGCGGCCGCGGATCCTGCTCATGCCCGCGCAGAGGGCGGTGTACAGGTCCACGGGTTCCACGGGCGCGGTCAGCTGGAGGCCGGCCACCAGCTCGCCGCACAACCGGCGCTGCTCTCTGCCTATGCTCACCGTTCTCCCCGTCGGCGTGGATCCGGATCAGGACTCAAGGATCGGACAGACCCAGACTCAGACTGAGTGTCGACTGGGCCGGGATCAGGAATCGGTCGGTTTGACGCTTTCGAGGAGCATGTCCAGCCACTCGGCGACCTTGTCGCGGTGCTTGTCGCTGGGCAGCTGCGCGGCCCGCCAGGCGATGCCCCGCACCCCGTGGTCCTGGAGGAGTCTCGCCAGGGGGTCGCCGGCCGGGGAGACCGGGGCGGCGGGCACGGGCTCCCGGGTGCGGCCCGCGTAGTCCTGGAGCAGCTGCTGCTCGGTGCGCAGCAGCGCGTCGGTGAGGGCGTCCGCGTCGTGCGCCGTGAGGAATCCCGCGTGGACGCCGAAGAAGCGCTGGATCGCGTCGCAGTGCTCCATCGTGGGCCGCCGGTCGCCGTTGATCAGCGCGCCGGCCTGCTGCCGGGACATCCCGGCGCCGTCGGCGATCTCCTGCTGGGTGTAGCGGCGTCCGTTGGGTTTCAGCCTCGTACGGCGGAGCAGGTCGAGCCGCTGGAGGAAGCGGGTCTGCAGGCAGGGTTCGCCGGCCGGCCTGCCGTCCAGCAGGCTCCGCACCACGTCCATGGGCACGCCGGAGGCCTCGGAGAGGCGGCGCAGGTCGAAGACCTTGTTCGGGTCGCGGCCCATTTTGCCCGCGAGTTCTGCGACGCGCGTGACGGTGGCTGCCAGGGACGGGTTGGCCACCGCGACGGGAGCCGGGAAGCCGTCTGTCACCAGTGGTTCTCCTAGATCGCGGCGAGTCGGTTCGGGCACATGGTCGGCTTTTGGAATCTATCCGTTCTCCCGCCGCAGGGCCAGAAGTTGCCACAGCTGTGGCGGGAATGAGCTGTCAAGAGGCTGGAATTGCCACGATAGTTGACACTCGAATGACGTCGGTAGCAGGATCGCCAGAGGAAATTGAAGATCCAGACCGTGAGGAGGGGGAGCTCTCGGTGCTACATCTCGCAGCGGTGGGCCCGTCCGATGGCCTCGCCCATGCCGGTGAGGAGCGCCTGGCGGGCGAGGAGTCCGCGCGCGGCGCAGTGCGGTCGGAGCGACGCAAGGAGATTTTGCGCCAGCGCCGCGAGGAACTGGGCCTGAGCCAGGAAGATCTCGCCGCACGGCTGCGCATCAGCGTTCGCGCGTACGGAAACTGGGAACGCGGACTGGTCAAGGAATGGACCGACCGCAAACTGCTCGCCTTGGCAGAGGCCCTGGAAATGAGCGAGCGGCAGTGTTTCTGGCTCTTCCGCATCATGGTCGACCGGGATCCGCCGCCGACCTGGCGGGCGGCCGAGGAGAACCGGTTGCCCGACGACCCGGCGCAGCGCGACTACCTGTGCGACTACGCGGCCCTGATGGAGGCCGTGCCCCATCCCAGCTTCCTCGTGGACCACCGCTGGGACGTCGCGCTCACCAACTCGGCGTTCGACAGGCTCTTCCAGTCGGTGCGCCCCCACCCGACCGCCCTCCCGGACGACAACTTCCTGCGCTTCGTGCTGTTCCACCCGGACGCGGCCGCCGTCCTGGAGGACCACGAGCCGGCCTGGTGCGTGCCGCTGCTGGCCCAGTTCGCGGCGGCGCTGGAGGCCGCCCCGGAGGACGAGGGGCTGCGCAGCATCCGCCAGGAGGTGGCCCGCGACCCCTTCATGGAGGCGGCCTACCGGTACGGCGTGCCGCACTGGCTCGCCACCCACGGGGCCGGGGCCGCCGAGCGCGACGGCGCGGTGCGGACCGTGCGCCACTGGGACCCGCAGACCGGTCCCGTACGGTGCCGGCTCGTGGCCGAATCGAGCCGCATGCTCGACGCCATGGGGCTCACCCGGATCACCATGATCCTCTCGGCGCCCCAGGGCGCCGCGGCCGGACCCGCCCGCCGCGGCGGCGCCGCACCGCACGGCAAGGGCCCGCGGCTGCGCGCCGTGCCGGCGCTGGAGGACTGACCGGCAGGGGACACTGGAGCCCTCATTCGTGTGCCGCCGCCCGAATGTCGCGGATCGTGGCATCCTCGGCGGCACTGGCTGAAGGGCGGTACGGCGTGCGGCTGACGATCCTCGGCGGGGGCGGGTTCCGGGTACCGCTCGTGTACGGCGCACTGCTCGGCGACCGGGCCGAAGGCCGGGTGTCCCACGTGACCCTGTACGACGAGGATCCGGCGCGGCTCACCGCCGTGTCCCGGGTCCTCGCCGACCAGGCGGCCGCAGCGGCAGCCGCAGCGCCGGCGGCAGCGGCAGCGCGCCGTGCCGAGGCCGGCCCGGGCGCGGTCCCGGCCCCCTCGGTGTCGACCACCACCGACCTGGACGAGGCCCTGCGCGGGGCCGACTTCGTCTTCTCCGCCATCCGCGTCGGCGGCCTCGACGGGCGCGCCGCGGACGAGCGGGTCGCCCTGGCCGAGGGCGTGCTCGGCCAGGAGACGGTCGGCGCCGGCGGGATCGCGTACGGCCTGCGGACCGTGCCGGTGGCACGGCAGATCGCCCGCGCCGTCGCCCGGCTCGCCCCCGAGGCCTGGGTCATCAACTTCACCAATCCGGCCGGGCTGGTCACCGAGGCCATGGCCGAGGTGCTCGGCGACCGGGTGATCGGCATCTGCGACTCCCCGGTGGGGCTCGGCCGGCGCGTCGCCCGCGCGCTCGGCGCCCGCCCGCAGGACGCCTGGATCGACTACATCGGCCTCAACCACCTCGGCTGGCTGCGCGGCCTGCGCATCGGCGGCCGCGACGAACTGCCCCGGCTGCTCGGCGACCCGGAGGCGCTCCGGACCTTCGAGGAAGGGCGGCTCTTCGGGGCCGACTGGCTGCGCTCGCTCGGCGCGGTCCCCAACGAGTACCTGCACTACTACTACTTCAACCGCGACACCGTACGGGCGTACCAGGAGGCGAAGCAGACACGCGGCGCCTTCCTGCGCGACCAGCAGCGCGGCTTCTACGCCGAGGCCGGCCGCGACGCGCTGCCGCCCGGGGCGGCGCTGGCCGCCTGGGACCGGACCCGGGCCGAGCGCGAGGCCACGTACATGGCCGAGAACCGCGAGGCGGCCGGCGCCGGCGCCCGCGACGACAGCGACGCGGAATCCGGCTCCGGCGGCTACGAGGAGGTCGCGCTCGCCCTGATGCGGGCCATCGCCCGCGACGAGCGGACCACCCTCATCCTGAACGTGCGCAACCGCTCGACGCTGTCCGTCCTCGACGGGGAGGCGGTCATCGAGGTCCCCTGCCTGGTCGACGCCAACGGCGCCCACCCGGTGGCCGTGGACCCGCTGCCGCTCCACGCGGTCGGGCTCGTCACCTCCGTGAAGGCGGTCGAACGCACCGTCCTCACGGCCGCGGCCGGCGGCTGCCGGGCCGAGGCGGTCAAGGCCTTCGCCCTGCACCCGCTGGTCGACTCGGTGGGCGTGGCCCGGCGGCTCCTCGACGGGTACGCGGCCGCCCACCCCGGCCTCGGCTACCTGCGCTGATCGTCGGCCGCCGGGTCGCCGCGCTCCTGGCCATGGGTACCGGCCGACCTCGGCAGCGCCACATCTGGTGTCACGTTCTTCCGCACGCGCGGCAGTTCCTTCGGCAGCCGCGGCTGCGGCGCCTCTGTCGGCTGCCGGGGCCGGGCGCTGTCGGTGGGGTGCCGTAACGTCGAAGGCATGATCTCCGAGCCGACGGGCCGGGCCGCAGGCCCCTACGATGCCGCCTTCCTGCCCCGGCTGCGCATGTCCTTCCGGGCCGTGCCCGAGCCGGTCACGGAACCGGTGGCGAAGTTCGGCGGGCAGCCGGTCTGGCTGGACGGACCGGCCTGGCCGGTGCATCCGCGTACGGGCGAGCCGCTGGTGTTCATCGGCCAGTTCCGGGTGCCGGGGGACGAGGTACGCCTCGCGTACCTGTTCCTGCACGAGGAGGGCATGGTCATGGGCGGCGACACACCGGAGGACGGCGAGGCCGTCGTTCTGGTTCAGCCGGGTGGGCGGATACCGTCCTTCGCGTCGATCGGGCCCCCCGGCACACAGGGGCGAACCCTGTGGCGGTGGGGCCCGGACCACGCGGAGGTTCCCGTCGAATGGCTGACGGACCTGACTCCGATGCCGCCGGAACTCGACGAGGCAGCGAACCGGGCCGCCGCCTTCTCCCGTTGGCTGCGGGGCGGGGGCCCGAAGGCCGATTTCCCCGAGGGGGAAGAGCCCAGGGAGTTCCTGGGTGGCGAAGCCGTCTACCCCAACGACCAGGCCTTCGGCATCGACGCCTCGTGGCGGTTCCTCTGCCAGTTCGAGGACCGCGGCGCACGGGAGGAGGACCCGTTCTTCCTCAACTTCGGCTACGGAAGCGGCTTCGTCTTCGTCAGCCAGGACCACCTCGAAGGCCGGTTCATGTGGGACTGCAGCTAGACGCGGTCAGCCGGATGACCCGGAGGAAACGCCCGGCTGGGCCTGTTCCCCGGGTTTCCGCGGCCCCTCGGTCCCCGCGGTCGCCGTCGGGTAGTCGTACGGGGACACCGGCGGCAGGGCCGGGGCCAGTTCGGGGTGCCAGGTGTGGAGGACCCCTGCCGAGGGTGCGTACAGGGCGTGCGGGATCTCGGCCGGCGTGAACCACTCCCAGCGGACGATCTTGTGGGGCTCGGTGACCGCGGGCGTCCCCTCGGCGGAGGTGGTGACGGCCGCCGCGGTCAGCCGGGTGACCCCGGACTTCGCATCGATCCGGACCGAGAGGATCCGGATGTCCTCGGGGGCCACCCGCAGGCTCGTCTCCTCGGCCAGCTCCCGGGCCGCGGCCTGCTCGAAGCCCTCCCCGGGGTCGACCTTGCCGCCCGGCAGCTCCCAGCGGCCGTCGTGCGCCTGGCCGAGGAGGACCCGGCCCGCGGAGTCGGCCACGACGAGCCCGACGCCGACGACGCCGTTGGCCCGGGGGACGGCCCGCTCGGGGCGCTCCGCGGCCGGCCCCGGGGCGGCGGCCGGCACGGGAGGGTCGGCGGGCGTGAGCGGCGCGGGCGGCACGGGCGGCACCGGCGGCTCGGGTGGCGTGGGCGGCTTGGGTGTCATCCGGCGGTTCCTCGTCCTTCTTCGCACGGCGTGGGCGGCCGGTGGATCCGGCGCTCGTGCATCATCTTGCCCGTTGGGCAACGGGATGTGCCGTGCCACCGCGTGCGGCCCCCGTGCTCGTCCCACCCACCCCTGCACGACCGTGAGGACGACGCCATGAGCACTACCGCCGAAGCGGAACGCACCTTCGACGTGGTCGTCGTGGGCGGCGGCGCCGCCGGACTCGCCGGGGCGCTGACCCTCGCCAGGGCCCGCCGCTCCGTGCTGGTCCTCGACTCCGGCAGCCCCCGCAACGCCCCCGCTGCCCACCTGCACGGCTACCTCGGGCGGGACGGCGCGTCCCCGGCGGAGCTGCTGGCCGTGGGGCGGGCGGAGGTGGCGGCGTACGGCGGCGGGATCCGGTCCGGAGCGGCCGGCACGGCCGTCGCCGCGGACCGGGCGGCGGACGGCGGGTTCCTGGTGCGGTGCGGCGACGGCTCCGCGGTCCGGGCCGGGCGGCTGCTCCTTGCCACCGGGCTGGTCGACGAGCTGCCGGAGCTGCCGGGGCTGCGGGAGCGCTGGGGGAGGGACGTGCTGCACTGCCCGTACTGCCACGGCTGGGAGGTCCGGGACAGGCCCGTCGCCGTACTGGCCACCGGCCCGCACGCCGTCCACCAGGCGCAGACGTGGCGGAACTGGACCGGCCGGGTCACGCTGCTCGCCCACACCTGGCGGCCGGCCGCCGAGGACCGGGAGCTCCTCGCCGCCCTGGGCGTCGCGGTGGCGGAGGGCGAGGCGACCGGCCTGACCGTCGACGGGGACGAGCTGGCCGGGGTGACCCTGGCCGGCGGCGGATCAGTGGCGTGCCGGGCCCTGGTGGTCGCACCGCGCTTCACCGCCCGCGCCGGTGTCGCGGCGGCCCTGGGGCTGCCGGTGGCCGCCGTCGAACGGGACGGGGTGGTGGTCGGCAGCTGCCTGGAGGCCGACCCGGCCACCGGGGCCACCGCGCTGCGGGGCGTGTGGGCGGCCGGGAACCTCACCAGCCCGCTGGACCAGCTCGCGGAGGCGGCCGCGGCCGGGGTGCGCGCGGCGGTGGCCGTGAACGCCGACCTGATCGAGGAGGAGACCCGGCTGGCCCTGGAGGCGTACCGGAGCAGCCGCGGCCGGGCGTGACGCTTCGGACTGGTGTGCGGGTTTCGGTCAGGGCCCTTCCGCGCAGGCTTCCGTGCAGGCTCTGTCCGGTCCGATGGGCATGCGGAACGCATGGTCGGGGTGGTGCGGTGCCGGGCGGGGCAGGGCGGGGCGGGGTACGGGGATCAGGGGGCGCGCAATGGCACACGTGGCGGTCATCGGCGGGGGAGTCGGCGGGCTGGCGACGGCACTGCTCACCGCACGGCACGGACACACCGTCGAACTCTTCGAACGCGACACCCGAGCCCCCGGCACCGCCCTCGACCGGGACTTCTTCGGCTGGCACCGGCCCACCGTCCCGCAGGCCACCCAGCCGCACGTCCTCCTCGGCGCGGCGCGCACGCTCCTGCGCGACGAACTCCCCGACGTGTACGCGGAGATGCTGCGGCTCGGCGCCCGCGAGCGCCACGAGCTTGACTGGTTCGACGTACGGCCGCCCGCGCGCCCCGGCGACGAGGACCTGGTCATGCTCCAGGCCCGCCGCATCCTGCTGGAAAGCGCGCTGCTCACGGCCCTGCGCGCCGAGGAGGGAGCCGTCCTGCGGCACGGGGAGCCGGTGACCGGGCTGACGGCGGAGCCGGGGGCGCAGGCGGAGGCAGGCCCGGTCCGGGTCACCGGAGTGGCCACGAAGGCCGGGCCGTACGCGGCGGACCTCGTCGTGGACGCGGCCGGCCGGCGCGGCGGCACCGAGCGCTGGCTGGCCGAGGCGGGCTGCCGGCCGCCGGTCGTGGAACGGCACCGCACCGGCCTCGCGTACTTCTGCCGCTGGTACCGGCTGCCCGACGGGATGCAGGAGGGCCCGCGCTGCCCGTGGGCGGTGACCGGCGGGCCGTTCGCCGGGTGCGCGGTGTTCCCGGCCGACAACCGCGTCTTCGCCGTGACCCTGATCGTCCACACCCGGGACAGCACCCGCTCGGCACTGCGCGATCCCGCCCTCTTCGAAAGCGCCGCCCGCGCCTTCCCGCCCGGGGAGGCCTGGCTGGGCCTGGGCGCCGAGCCGCTGTCCGACGTGCTGGCCACGGCGAGCCTGGACAACCGGTGGAGCGCGCTCGTCGACGAGCAGGGGCCGGTGGTGGCCGGGCTGGTGCCGATCGGCGACGCGATCACCCACACCAACCCGACCCTGGGCCAGGGCACCTCGCTGGCCCTGTGGGCCGCGCTCCGGGTGGCCCGGACGGCCGGCCGGGAGCCGGGGTCGGCCCGGTACGCCGCCGAGCACCACGCATGGGCCGTGCGCACGCTGAAGCCGTGGTTCGACTTCCAGGTCGTCGCCGACGCGGCCATCGGGGAGCGGTTCGCGACACGGGCCGTCAGGACGGGAGCGGCACGGGAGACGGCCGCGCTGTTCGACTGTGCCCTGGAGGATCCGGAGGTGATGCGGGCCCGGGCGCGGGTCCGGCATCTGGCCGAGCCGCCGGAGCGGGCGTACGCGGATCCGGAGATCCGGGCCCGGGTGGCGCGCTGGCTGGCGGCACGGCCGGGGTACGTGCCGAACGCGGTGGGCCCGGAGCGGGCGGAGTGGGAGAAGCTGACGGCAGGCTGAGCCGACCCCGGCGCGGGGCGGTGTGGGGGCTGTGCCGGGATCAGCCGGGGCCGGGGCCCGGTCCCAGCACCTCGGCGAGGTCGTAGCCGACGACCTCCTCCAGCTGGGCGTACGTACAGCTCTCCGGCGTCCGGTCGGGCCGCCAGCGGCGGAACTGGGCGGTGTGCCGGAAGCGGTCGCCCTCCATGTGGTCGTAGGCGACCTCGCAGACGCGTTCGGGGCGGAGCGGCACCCAGGAGAGGTCCTTCTTGCCGGTCCAGCGGCTCTGTGCGCCGGGCAGGCGGGCGCTCTCGTGGGCGGACTCCTCGGCCCACGCTGCCCAGGGGTGTCCGGCGGCGTCGGCCATCCGCAGCGGCGCGAGCTCCTCCACCAGTTCGGCGCGGCGCTTCATCGGGAAGGCGGCGCACACGCCCACGTGCTGCAGGGCGCCGCGGTCGTCGTGCAGGCCCAGCAGCAGCGATCCGACAATCGGACCGCTCTTGTGGAAACGGAATCCCGCGACGACGACGTCCGCCGTACGCTCGTGCTTGATCTTGAACATGAGGCGGGCATCGGGCCGGTAGGGCAGATCGAGGGGTTTGGCGATCACCCCGTCGAGCCCGGCGCCCTCGAACCGCTCGAACCACTCCTGCGCGAGCGCGGGGTCGGTGGTCGCGGGCGCGAGATGGACGGGGGGCCGAGCAGTGGACAGGGCGTCGGAGAGGGCGGTGCGGCGGTCGGCGAGCGGGGTGTCGAGGAGCGACGCGTCGCCGAGCGCGAGCAGGTCGAAGGCGACGAAGCTGGCGGGGGTCGTCCGGGCGAGGAGGGCGACGCGGGACGGCGCGGGGTGGATCCGCTCGGTCAGCCGGTCGAAGTCGAGCCGCCCGCCGTGGACGATGACGATCTCGCCGTCGACCACGCAGCGGGCGGGCAGGTTCTCCTGCAGAGCGGTCACCAGCTCGGGAAAGTACCGGGTCAGCGTCTTGCCGGTGCGGCTGCCGATCTCCACCTCGTCGCCGTCGCGGTGCACGATGGCGCGGAAGCCGTCCCATTTGGCCTCGTACTGCATACCCGGCGGGATCCGGGACACCGACTTGGCGAGCATCGGCTTCAGGGGCGGCATCACGGGCAGATCCATGCCAACGATTCTGCGGTGATATGCACCGGCCCGCCCGGTATGCGGGTCGGGCCGGGCCCGCCTACCGTGGCGCACATGGGTGCATCCGGAAATGCGATCGAGCTGGACGCGGGCGGGCGGACGGTGCGGCTGTCCAACCCGGACAAGGTGTATTTCCCGGAGCGGGGCCTGACGAAGCTGGACGTGGCGCAGTACTACCTGGCCGTCGCCGACGGCATCACGCGGGCCCTGCGCGACCGGCCCACGACCCTGGAGCGCTACCCGGACGGGGTGGAGGGCGAGTCCTTCTTCCAGAAGCGCGCGCCGAAGACCATGCCGGACTGGATCCCGACCGCCCACATCTCGTTCCCCAGCGGGCGGTCGGCCGACGAGATGTGCCCCACCGAGCCGGCCGCCGTGCTGTGGGCCGCCAACCTGGGCTGCCTGACCTTCCACCCCTGGCCGGTGCGCCGCACGGACACCGACCGGCCCGACGAACTGCGCATCGACCTCGACCCCCAGCCGGGCACCGACTACCACCACGCGGTGATCGCCGCGCACGAGCTGCGGGACGTCCTGGAGGACCTGGGGCTGCGCGGCTGGCCGAAGACCTCGGGCGGGCGCGGCCTGCACGTCTTCGTGCCGATCGCGCCGAACTGGACCTTCACCGAGGTCCGGCGGTGCGCGATCGCCATCGGCCGGGAGCTGGAGCAGCGGATGCCGGGCAGGGTCACCACCGCCTGGTGGAAGGAGGAGCGCGGCGAGCGGATCTTCGTCGACTACAACCAGACCGCCCGCGACCGCACGATCGCCTCCGCCTACTCCGTGCGCCCCCGCCCGCAGGCCCCGGTCTCGGCCCCGCTGCGCTGGGACGAGCTCGATTCCGCCGAGCCCCGCGATTTCGACATCACCACCATGCCCGCCCGCTACGCCGAGCTCGGCGACCTGCACGCGGACATGGACGACCACGCCTTCACCCTGGACGCGGCACTGGAACTCGCCGACCGCCACGAGCACGACCACGGCCTGGGCGACATGCCGTACCCGCCGGACTACCCGAAGATGCCGGGCGAACCGAAGCGGGTCCAGCCGAGCCGCGCCAAACGCGAGGACTGACCGTACCGCCCGCACCGGCCGGGGCGGCGTCGTCAGCCGGGCAGGGGTGCGGCCGGGGGCTGCTCCGGGAGGCCGTCCGGGGCGGCCGCCAGCGCGCGCAGCCGGCCCAGGATGCCCCGGCCGGCCCGCTCGTACGGCGCCGGGTCGTCGTGCAGCACGGACGCGGAGTTGGCCAGCTCCATCATCGCGATGATCTCGAACGCCAGCTGCGGCACGTCCAGCGGCCCGGCGTCCTCCCGGAACCCGCCCGCCCGTTCGGCCTCGCGCAGCTGCTGCTCCACGTACTGCGTCCACTCGGCGCGGGCCGCGGCGATCCGGTCGCGTACGGGGCCGGGGCGCGAGTCGAACTCCGCGGCGGCCGAGTGGAAGAAGCACCCGCCGGGGAAGACCCGTCGCGCCGAGTACGCGATCCACAGCTCGCACAGCCGCCACACCTTGCCGACCCCGGCGGGCTCCTCGTGCACGGGCTGCACGACGTGCGCGGCGAACACGGCCGCAGCGGCGCGGACGGTGGCGATCTGCAGCTCCTCCTTGGAGCCGAAGAGGGCGAAGACGCCGCTCTTGCTCAGCCCCAGATCCCCCGCGACCCTGCCGAGCGAGAGCCCCTCCAGGCCTTCCGCCGAGGCGAGGTCCACCGTCCGCGCGAGAACGGTCCGCCGGGTCTGGTTGCCGCGCTCCACGCGTCCGTCAGCCATCCGCCCATCCTAGGCGAACGCACGGTCGTTCAGTCTGTGCCGACGGCGCCGCCGGGCCGCTGTCAGTGCCGGATGCCATGCTCGAAGTGAGGACGGAAGGAGTACCGGCCATGCTCACCACGGACTACAAGGACGGCACCCCGAACTGGGTGGACCTCGGCACGCCCGACACCGAGGGCGCCGCGGGGTTCTACGCCGGGCTGTTCGGCTGGGACTACGAACCGGGCGGCGAGGAGGTCGGCGGATACGGCATGTTCCACCTCGGCGGCAAGACCGTCGCGGGCGGCTTGGCCGTCACGGCGGAGCAGGGCCCACCCGCCTGGACGGTGTACTTCCAGAGCTCCGACGCGGACGCCACCGCGGCCGCCGTGACCAAGGCGGGCGGCACGGTGCTCTCCCCGCCGACGGGCGTCCTGGACTACGGCCGGATGGCCGTCTTCGCCGACCCGGAGGGAGTGGCCTTCGCGACCTGGCAGCCCCACGGGCACACCGGCCTGGGCCTGGTCCAGGAGGCCGGCAGCCTGTGCTGGGCCGAGCTGTACACGTCCGACGTGGCCGCGGCGCGGGACTTCTACTGCTCCGTCTTCGGCTGGGAGATCGCCGAGATGGCCTTCGAGGGCGGCTCGTACAAGATGGCCAAGCCGCCGGGCACCGCCGACAAGGAGGCCTTCGGCGGGCTCGTACCCATCGCCGGAGACCCGGTCGAGGACGCCGAACACCCCTACTGGACCCCGTACTTCGAGGTCGCCGACTGCGACGCCACGGCGGCCGGGGCGGAGGAGACGGGCGGCAAGGTCCGGCTGGCCCCGGTCTCCATGGAGGGAGTCGGCCGCTTCGCGAAGCTGGCGGACCCGTACGGGGCCCGGTTCGCGGTCATCACCAGCGCCCCGCCGCCCCAGGGGTGAACGGTGAACGGGTGTTGATCAGTCGTTGATCGGACGTCCATCGGGGGCCGTAAGGATCTCCGGCATGCCGATGAACACCGTCACCACCACCACGTCCGCCACCGCCGTGTCCGCCCCCGGCACGTCCGCCGCCACCGCGACCGCCCCCGGCACGGCCTGGTACGAGGTCGCCCTGTGCGCCCAGACCGGCCCGGAGTTCTTCTTCCCGGAGCCGGGCTCCTCGCTGCGGGACGCGAAGCGCCTGTGCGCCGCGTGCGAGGGGCGGGCGGGCTGCCTGGAATACGCCCTCGCCAACGACGAGCGCTTCGGCGTCTGGGGCGGCCTCTCCGAGTCCGAGCGCCACGCCCTGCGCCAGCGCGGCTGACCCCGGCCCGCACGAGCGGGCCGAGGCCAACCCAGGCGAGGCCGGCCATTCGACGGGACATGGCGGTCGACGGGACGCGCCCGTCAACGGGTCGGGTCGGGGGTCAGCCCTTGCGGGCGGCCAGGCGGGCCGCGCGGGCGGCCAGGCGCTCGTCGAACTTGCGCGCCTCAGAGTCCAGGCCGTCCATGAACATGCCCAGCTCGTCCTGGGCCTTCTGGCCCTCCGGGCCGAGGCCGTCGATGCTCATGATCTTCAGGAAGCGGATGACGGGGCTCAGCACGTCGTCGTGATGGATCCGCAGGTTGTAGACCCCGCCGATCGCCATCTGGGCGGCCATCCGCTCGAAGCCGGGCATGCCGTGTCCGGGCATCCGGAAGTTCACCACGACATCGCGCACGGCCTGCATCGTCAGGTCCGGGGCGATCTCGAAGGCGGCACCCAGCAGGTTCCGGTAGAAGATCATGTGCAGGTTCTCGTCCTGCGCGATACGGGCCAGCATGCGGTCGCAGACCGGGTCGCCGGACTGGTGGCCGGTGTTGCGGTGCGAGATCCGGGTCGCCAGCTCCTGGAAGGCGACGTACGCCACCGAGTGCAGCATCGAGTGCCGGTTGTCGGATTCGAAGCCCTCCGACATGTGCTGCATGCGGAAGTTCTCCAGCTTGTCCGGGTCCACCGCGCGCGAGGCCAGCAGGTAGTCGCGCATCACGATGCCGTGGCGGCCCTCCTCGGCGGTCCAGCGGTGCACCCAGGTGCCCCAGGCGCCGTTGCGGCCGAACAGCGTGGCGATCTCGTGGTGGTAGCTGGGCAGGTTGTCCTCGGTCAGCAGGTTCACCACCAGCGCGATCTTGCCGACGTCGGTGACCTTGGACTGCTGCGGGTCCCAGGCCTCGCCGTCCTCGAAGAACGCCGGGAAGTTCCGGCCGTCGCTCCACGGGACGTACTCGTGGGGCATCCAGTCCTTGGTGACCTTCAGGTGGCGGTTGAGCTCCTTCTCCACCACCTCTTCCAGCGCGTACAGCAGCTTGGCGTCGGTCCACGCCTGCGAGCTGCCGAGGTGGGGAGAGGTGATCGTCACTGGTGCTCCTGGGGACAAAGCGAATTACCTACGGTTCCGTAGCCTACGACGCCGTAGGTTAAGCGGACCGTGAAGGTGAGCCAAGCCCCAGGCGTTCATATGACTGGTTACGTCCGGTTATCTGTGCAGTTGGTGAGCGTGTGCGCGGCCGAGTGCGGGGCGAATGTCACGCCGGCAGGTGGTCCCGCGACATCGCCTTGACGCCGACATCACCTCGATCCCGACATCACCTCGATCCTGATACCGCCCCGCCGCCGGCGGCGGGAGCCGAAGCCGAGCCGGCCCCGGCCCCCGGCGTCGAAGCCGGGAGCCGGGGCCGGCTCGGGGGTGTGGCGGGTGGTGTGCGGCGGGTGGTGCTCGGTGCGTGGCGGGTGCGGTGCGTGACGGGTGGGTGGGGTGGTCCGCCGGGTCAGGCGGTCCAGAGCGTCTCCCGGACCTCCTCGGCCGTGGTCGGCCGGATCGTGCCGTCGAGCAGCAGCCAGCGGGTGATCCCGATCGACTCCAGGAACGGCACGTCGTGGCTGGCGACCAGCAGCGCGCCCTCGTACGCGTCCAGCGCCCCCGCCAGCTGCCGTACGCTCGCCAGGTCCAGGTTGTTCGTCGGCTCGTCCAGCATCAGCAGCTGCGGAGCCGGATCCGCCAGCAGCAGCGCCGCCAGCGCCGCCCGGAACCGCTCGCCGCCCGACAGCGTGCCCGCCGCCCGGTCCGCGCGGGCGCCGCGGAACAGGAAGTGCGCGAGCCTCGCCCGGATCAGGTTGTTCGAGGCGTGCGGGGCGAACCGGGCCACGTTCGCCGCGACCGACAGGCTCTCGTCGAGCACGTCAAGCCGCTGCGGCAGGAACCCCACCGGAACGTGTGTCTCCACCTCCCCGGACAGCGGGTCGAGCAGCCCCGCTACCGTGCGGAGCAGGGTCGTCTTGCCGGAGCCGTTGCCGCCCACCAGGGCGATCCGCTCCGGGCCGCGCACCTCCCACTCGCCCGGCACCCCGGCGCCGTGAGCCGGCTGCACTCCGCTCAGGGTGAGCACCCGGCGCCCCGGCGGCACCTGGGTCGCCGGCAGCTCGATCCGGATGTCGGCCTCGTCCCGGACGGCCTCCGCCGCCTGGTCCAGACGCTCCTTCGCCTGCGCCAGCCGCTCGGTGTGCAGCGTGCGCTGCTTGCCCGCGGACTCCTGGGCCGTGCTCTTGTTGCCGTTCGCGACGATCTTGGACGCACGCTTGGTGTCGTACATCTTCTGCCCGTACTGCCTGCGCCGCGCCAATTTGAGGTGCGCCTCGGCCAACTCCCGCTTCTGCCGCACCACATCGGCCTCGGCGGTACGGACCAGCCGCTCGGCCGCCTCCTGCTCCGCGGCGAGCTGCGCCTCGTAGTCCGAGAAGTTCCCGCCGTACCAGTGCACTTCGCTGTCGTGCAGGTCGGCGATCTGGTCGACCCGCTCCAGCAGCTCCCGGTCGTGGCTGGCCAGCAGCATCACCCCGGACCAGGACTCGACCGCCGCGTACAGCCGGCGCCGGGCCCGCAGGTCCAGGTTGTTCGTCGGCTCGTCCAGCAGCAGCACGTCGGGGCGGGCCAGCAGCAGGGCGGCGAGCCGCAGCAACACTCCCTGGCCTCCGGAGAGTTCGCCGACCGTGCGGTCGAGGCCGATCCCGGCGAGGCCGAGCTGGTCGAGGGCGGCCAGGGCGCGCTCCTCGACGTCCCAGTCGTCGCCGACGGCAGTGAAGTTCTCCTCGGTCGCCTCGCCCGCCTCGATGGCGTGCAGGGCGGCGCGGGCGGCACGGATGCCGAGCGCCTCGTCGACGCGGAGGGAGGTGTCGAGGGTGACGTTCTGCGGCAGGTACCCCAGGCTGCCGGAGACGGCCGACTGGCCGCCGGACGGGCGCAGTTCGCCCGCGACGAGCTTCAGCAGGGTGGACTTCCCGCTGCCGTTGCGGCCGATCAGGCCGGTGCGGCCGGGGCCGACGGCCAGCTGGAGCCCGTCGAAGACGGCGGTGCCGTCGGGCCATTCGAAGGAGAGGGCGGAGCAGGTGATGAAAGCGGCGGACGTCGTACTCATGGAGGCCTCCGGGTTGCGTGAAGGTGCGTGCAACGGGGGAGACGGCCGAGGACGGACCCGGTGGCGAGGTCCCGCGGGCGGCGCAGCGGCGCGACGTGCGCACCGGTACGACGTCTGGTCGTAGGGCGGTGCGGCGATGCGGCGGCGCGGTGGCGGGTTCGGCTGCGTGACCGGGGTGCGGGTGTCGGTCGGCGTCTCTGCCTCAGAAGAGCAACGTCCTGCTCCGTTCGACGGGGAAGGGGCAACGACGAAGCTACGGGCGGCCGGAGCCGCCCGCAAACGATTTACGGGCGGGGCCGGGACGGATTCGGCTGCGCAGGGGTGATCCGGGTCGGGGCGCCGGGCTCAGTGGGGGCCGCGCATGAGCTCGGCCAGGCTGTGGTCCATGTCGAGGTACAGGTGCTCCAGCCCCGGCGGGACGATCTCCGCAACCCGCTCCAGGAACCGGTGCAGCTCGGCCGTGGCCATCAGCACGATCGCCACACCCTCGGGGGCGTGGAACTCGATCGTGGTCCGGTCGACGTCGTACGGCCGCACCCGCACGTCGCCGTAGCCCGTCGGCCGGTCCAGGCCCGACTCCAGGAGCTCGCGCCCGAAGGTCCACGACACCTCGACGCCCTCCAGCGTCGCGGGGGCGGGGAAGGCCATCCGCACGGCGAACGGATCCGCGCGGTCGTAGCAGAGAGTGACGGGTACGGTCTCGACCTTCGGCGCGGTGGCCACCAGACGTGCCTGCACAGCCTGCTCGATAACAGTGATCAAGGCTCGCTCCCTTGCGGCGGAATTCCTGCCGGGCGTGGGTGGAACCCGGCATCCGGATAGACGCCGCAATCGGCAAATCCGTGCACGGCAGATGACGTGAGCTGTGTCACCGCTTGGCTGGAACGCATCCGTTTGATCGCACAGAGTGACCGGGTTGGCGGTTGCGCCCGAAGGGCGGTCACTCCTTGCCGCAGGGTCCGGAGAGGTCGCAGAAAGGCTGGTTCCCGCTCACTCCACAGGCGCAAAGCATCACCCTGGTCTCACTGCGGACGGTTCCGTCCGCAGTCGTCACGCGCAGCTCCCCGCGGATCACGAGCCGGCCGGACGGCGCCCGTACGACCGTCGTCGGCCGGTCCGGCTCCTCGGGCGGCCCCTCGGCGAGCCGGTACTGCAGCGCGCCCGACGGGCACCGCCGGATCACCTCGGCGACCCGCTCGGGACCGGCGCCGTCCGGCTGCACCCAGGGCCGCTGCCCCGTGTCGAACACCTCGGGCAGGCCGCGCACGCACTCGGCTGCGTGCAGGCACCGGCCCGTCTCGTACGTGACGGTGATCTGCTTGCCCGGATAGGCCTTGGGCTGGGTGGGCTGGGTGTGCCGGTTGGACTGGGTGTGGTGGGTGGGCTCCTTGCGCTGCGTGGGCTGATCAGGCTGCTTGGAGGGCATGTAGCCACGGTAGGAAGGCGGGGGCGGGGACGCACCCTGGACGGCGAATCCGGGGTGCATTAGCTTCCGGCGCCATGAGACTTCTGGGAGTTGGCATGCTCGCGGCGGCTTTGACGGTGGGGCCCGTGGTGGCTCCGGCACAGGCGGACAGCGGCGGGACGCGGGGCGTTCGTGGGGTGCAGGATGCCTCCGGGACTGGAGAGTCTGCGGAGTCCGGGGAGTCCGGGGAGTCCAGGGAGTTAAGGGATCTTCGCAGTGCAGGCTGGGCGCTGAAGCAGACCGGCAAGGACTCCCGGTTCCGCGGACTGGCCGCGGTCAGCCGCACCACGGCCTGGGTGGCCGGCTCCAAGGGCACGGTGCTGCGCACCGTCGACGGAGGCCGCAACTGGCAGGACGTCTCGCCGCCGGCCGCGGCGGCCGAGGGGCTGGAGCTGCGCGACATCGAAGCCTTCGACGCGCGTCGTGCCGTCGCCCTCTCGATCGGCGAGGGGGAGGCCTCGCGGGTGCTGCGCACCGAGGACGGCGGCAAGACATGGACGGAGACCTTCCGGAACACCGATCCGCGCGCCTTCTACGACTGCCTGACCTTCTTCGACTCCCGGCACGGCCTGGCCGTCAGCGACCCGGTGGACGGCAGGTTCCGTGTGCTGTCGACGGACGACGGCGGGCGGAGCTGGGCGGTACTGCCGGGCACGGGCATGCCGGACGCACTGCCGGGCGAGGCCGGCTTCGCGGCGAGCGGGCAGTGCCTGGTGAGCGCCGGCTCCCGGGACGTGTGGCTGGCCACGGGCGGCGGCCCGGTCGCCCGGATCCTGCACTCGGCGGACCGCGGCCGCACCTGGCGGGCCGCCGAGTCCGGCATCCCGGCCGGCGACCCCGCCAAGGGGGTCTTCGCCCTGGCCTTCCGCGACCGCACGACAGGCCTCGCCGTCGGCGGTGACTACCGCACCGGCCAGGCATCCCCGCAGGCTGCCGCCGTCTCTGCCGACGCGGGCCGCAACTGGAGCCCGTCCGGGACCCCGCCGCCCGCCTACCGGTCGGGCGCGGCCTGGCTCCCGCACACCCGCGGCGCGGCCCTCGCGGTGGGGCCGACCGGTACGGACGTGACCACGGACGGGGGCCGCAGCTGGCGGGCGCTGGAGCCGGGCTCGTTCGACACCGTCGACTGCGCAGCCGACGGCACCTGCTGGGCGGCGGGGGAGAAGGGACGGGTGGGACGGCTGGAACGCCGGTGAGTGAAGCGCCGGTGATCAGAGTGCCGGTGATCAGTCGGTCGGCTTTGTGAACAGGTCCATGCTGCCGAAGTGGCTGGGCACGAAGCCGGCTGCCTTGTAGACGGGCTCGCCGGCAGCGCTGGCGTGCAGCTGGATGTAGCGGATCCCGATGCCGTTCAGCCATTCGACGAGCCCGTCGACGATCCGCCGGGCGTGGCCCTGCCCGCGGAAGGCGTCGTCGGTGACGATGCCGTCGAGGTAGCCGCGACGCCCGTCGGTGTACCGGGGCCTGGGCAGGTGGTACGTCACCCAGGCCATCCCGGTGGCCGCGAGGGGCTCGCCGGGTGCTCCGCCGACGACGAGGCAGTGCACGTCGGACCGGTCGCTGATCCGCTCGAGGAACCACCCGGGGGCGACATCCCGCCAGGCGGCATCGGCGGGCCCGGGCTCGACGCCGAGCGCGGCGAGCGCGACGGCCCGCAGCCGTATGAGCTCGGGAATGTCGGCGGGGGTGGCCGGACGGGGGCGCGGGTGCATGGGGGCTCCTGTGGGTGGTGGGTTGGTTGGTGGGTGGTGGGTGGTTTGACGTTGGTCGGCGGTGGTGGTCGGGGAATTGAGCGGGCCGGCGCGTTGGGCCGCTGAAGCCGGGGAAGCGGGGGCGGTAGGCGGGCCGGACACGGGCGGGCCGGGCGGGGGCTGCGGCGGGCGGACGCACCCGGGCGGCACCGGTCCGCCGGAGGCGGCCGCGGCGAGCGGGATACACGCACCCGGCGTCGGAGGAGCATGCGGGGGCGTCCCGGGCGCCTTTGTCGCTCGTACCAGCCCTGCAGACACCTGAAGAAACCTTCCTCCCGATTGATTTCCGCCTTCCCGTGGCCCCTCAGCCCCTGACGCCTGCCAGCCGCCGAGCCTGCCGCAGTGCCGGCGACCGTGTAGCGATCTGTTGCGTCCATCGGCTCCTGACGGCCGCTGGCCGCCGAGAAGTGAGGAGCGTGTAGCGATCTGTCGCGCTCCCCGGCCCCAGACGGCCGTCAGTCGCCGAGAAGTGAGGAGCGTGTAGCGATCTGCCGCTCCTCCCGACCCCAGACGGCGGCCAGTCGCCGAGAAACGAAGAGCACGTGGCGATCTGTCGCGCTCCCCGGCCACAGACGGCCGCTGGCCGCCGAGAATGAGGAGCGCGTAGCGATCTGGGGCGTCTGACCGGCCCTGATGACGCTCTGGTCAACCTTTCGTGCAGGTTGGGGGCTCGTTGCTCCCGAGCGGGCCCTGATTGCGGCCTTGGTGGCCGTCTTTCGTGCCCGCGCCCCGGCGCCGGGCCGGCAGTGGTGGTCCTGGGGCATGGTGGCGCCGCGAGGTGGAGCGCCGGCCCTGCGTCGCTGATGGGGCCGGTAGGGAACGGTCCCCCCTGGCCATCCTTCGGGGCTTCCCGGCTGTCTGTTGGCATTCCGGGGCGGGTCGGTCTGTCGGTGGCCGAAGGCCATCGCTTCAGCGACGCGACGACGAAGGAGGAGCGCCCTTTACAGGCCGGCCCGCCCCGGAAGGACAATGGGCGGCCGGGACGCCCCCGGATGCTCCTCCGACCCCGGTCGGCCGGGATGCCGCCCCCCGTGCCGCGGGCGCGCAATGCGCTTCCGCCCGCCCGCCGGCCCGCTCGCCTGGCGGCGCCCGCCGCCGCCCGCCCGCCCTACGTCGCCAGGTGTTCGCGGACCGGGGCGAGGTCTGCCGACGTCTTCGTGGCGATGAACTCCGTGATGCGGTACTCGCAGACGCCGGCCGCCGTGAAGGGGTCCTCCTCCGCGATCCGCTCGACCTCCGCGCGGGAGACTCCCGCCGCCAGGATGATGCCGCCGTCCCGCGGGACCTTGCGGCCCGAGGCGAGGAAGACGCCCGAGGCGTAGTAGCCGTCGAGCCAGGCGATGTGGGCGTCCAGTTCCTCTTCGACGGCTTCGATGGGCGCTGTGTACGTGAGCTCCATGACGAACATGATCGTCAGGTTACTCTCGCACCATCATGACGAGTGTGAAGACCCCCGCCAACGAGGCCGAGGCCCGGGCGATACAGGATGAACTGCGCAATCTGGTCGTGCTCGGCGAGCCCGGGCCGCTGCCCGGGCGCGGGCTCGTCGCCGGGGTGGACGTCGCGTACGACGACGAGCGGGACCTGGTCGCGGCCGCGGCCGTCGTCCTCGACGCCGCCACCCTCGACGTCGTCGAGGAGAGGACGGCCGTCGGGCACGTCAGCTTCCCCTACGTGCCGGGGCTCCTCGCCTTCCGGGAGCTGCCGACCGTCCTGGCCGCCCTCGACGCCCTGACCGCCGCCCCGGATCTCGTGGTCTGCGACGGCTACGGGCTCGCCCACCCCCGCGGCTTCGGTCTGGCGTGCCACCTCGGGGTGGTGACCGGGCTGCCGAGCATGGGTGTGGCGAAGAACCCGTTCACCTTCACCTATGAGGAGCCCGGGGCCCGGCGCGGGGACGCCGCCGCGCTGCTCGCCGCCGACGGGGCCGTCGTCGGGCGGGCCCTGCGGACCCAGGACGCGATCAAGCCGGTGTACGTCTCCGTGGGCCACCGGATCTCGCTCGACAACGCCTGCGCCCACGCGCTCGCGCTGAGCCCCCGCTTCCGGATCCCGGAGACGACGAGGCACGCCGACTCCCTGTGCCGCCGGGCCCTGCGCGAAGCCTCTTGAGGCCTGACGTCTCCTCAACCCCGAGGCCCCCTGAGCTCCTCAGCTCCTCAGCCCCTCAGTTCACCGCCGCCACCCGGAACCGGATCCCCGTCTTCTGGAGCCGGTCCAGGAGGGCGTCGCCCATCGCCACCGCCGTGGTGAGCTGGCCCGCGCGCTGCGGCAGGGCGTCGTACGCGAGGCACAGGGCCGACTCGGCCAGCATCTTGGCGGTCTCGTCGTAGCCCGGGTCGCCGCCCGACACCTCGGTGAACACGCGGCGCCCGCCGCCCTCGCCGACGAAGCGGACCGTGAACCAGCTGCGTGCCCGCCGCTCGGCGTCCGGGCCCTCGCCCGGCCCCCAGTGGCCCGACATCCAGCGGCGGGCCGACGGCAGCTGGGCCAGGGCCGCCGTCGCGCCGACCGCCACCGCGCCGCCCACGGCGACCGGGAGGTGCTTGACCGAGGCGTAGTGCCGGTAGCGGAAGTCCGGCCCGTACCGCTCCAGCGCGGCCGCCGACCGGGTCACGACCCGCGGGTCCAGGGAGGGCAGCGGCATCGCCCAGGTGCCGGTCTCCCGGCTGAACCGCGGTACGCCCAGCGGCCCCCGCACGCGCCGCCCCGGCAGCCGGGGCTCGTGCAGCCGGCGGGCGCGCGCCGCGGCCATGGCCTGCGGGCCGCGGCCCATCGCGGTGAGGGCGGAGGCCAGGGTGCCGCCCGAGAAGAGGGCGTTGGACCGCACGAACGCGTCGACCTGCAGCGCGGCGCCCTCCGGCAGCTGCTGCACGGTGAAGTAGGTGCCCAGGTCGGCGGGGATGCAGTCGAAGCCGCAGGCGTGGACCAGGCGCGCCCCGGTCTCGCGGGCGCGGGCGTCGTGCTCGACGTAGACGCGGTCCACGAACTCCGGCTCGCCGGTGAGGTCCACGTAGTCGGTGCCCTCTTCGGCGCATGCGGCGACCAGCTCCGTGCCGTACAGGACGTACGGTCCGACCGTCGTGGCGAGGACGCGGGTGGCGGCGGCCAGCTCCCGTACGGCGGCCGGGTCGGAGGCGTCCGCGCGCAGCAGCGGCACGTCGGCGCATCCGGGGTGCAGGGCGGCGAGCCGTTCGCGCAGCCGCTCCAGCTTGCCGGGGTCGCGGCCGGCGAGGGCCCAGCGGCAGCCGGCGGGGGCGTGCCGGGCGAGGTACTCGGCGGTGAGCGCCCCCACGAACCCGGTCGCGCCGAAGAGTACGACGTCGTAGGCCCGGTCGCGCCCCGGTCCCGTCCGCTCGGTCTGCCGAACCTCTTCGTCCATCACGGCTCCTCCCAGCTCGTACCGGTGGCCGAGGCTAGCGTGCGGCGGGCGGGTGGCGGCCGGCGCCCCGCCAGTCGGCCCGGAGGGCCGCCGGCGGGGCGCCGGGTGTGGACGTCCCCTGCGTGTGCGGATGTTCCGGTGTGAGGTGGTTCGGCTGCCGGGGCAGTTGTTCTCGTGCGTGCATGCGTTGGCGCCGGTGCCGGCCGGGGAGGCCTGCAGGGCTGCCTCGGCGTCGGCTGCGGCGGCCGGAGGGCAAATGCCGGAGCAGTACGGTCCGGTTGCCCGGCCCGCGGCGGTGGACGGGGCTAGCGTGAGCCCGGGCCCGCCCGCGCGGGCGCGTGCGAACGGCGGTGAATGGAGGTGCGCGTGAAGGCTGCGCTGCGCAAGTGGGAGGCGGTGCGGGAGTTCGCCCTGGGGCTTCCCGAGGCGGTGGAGGAGTTCCCCTGGGGCCCCGAGGACTGCGTCGTGAAGGTCAACAAGAAGATTTTCGTCTTCCTGGGCAGCACCGACGGCCCGCAGCCGGTCGGCCTCTCCGTCAAGCTGAAGGACGAGGCGCTGCACGGCCACGCCATGTCCGCCCCCGGGGCGGAGCCGACCGGCTACGGCCTGGGCCGGTCCGGCTGGGTCTCGGTGCCGTTGGAGGAGCAGGGCGCGCCCTCCGCCCAGGTGCTGTGCGAATGGGTGGAGGAGAGCTATCGGACGGTGGCGCTGAAGCGGCAGGTCAAGGAGTTGGACGTGCGGATCGCGGCAAACGGCTAAGCGCTTGCTCTTGTGCTGAGTGGAACACGTTCCTAGCATCACTGGTGTTACATCAGTTGTGTCACACTCGCAGACCAGGACGCTGGGGGCTCGATGGCAGTGACAGGTGCCGGGCACGAGCACGGGCACGAGCACGGGCGCGGGCACGACGCACACCGGGACGGGCAGGACCAAGCCCAAGCCCAAGCCCACGGCCGGGGCCGGACGCACGCCGTCCGCGGCCCCCTCTCCGGCGTGCGCGTCGTCGAGCTGGCGGGCATCGGCCCCGGCCCGTTCGCCGCCATGCTCCTCGCCGACCTCGGGGCCGATGTCGTACGGGTGGACCGCCCCGGCGGCGCCGGCCTGGGGATCGACCCCGCGTACGACATCACCAACCGCAACAAACGCTCCGTCCTGGTCGACCTGAAGTCCCCGCAGGGCCCCGCGCAGGTCCTGGACCTGGTCGAGCGGGCCGACGTCCTCATCGAGGGCATGCGCCCCGGGGTCGCCGAGCGGCTCGGCGTCGGCCCGGCCGACTGCCACGCCCGCAATCCGAGGCTCGTGTACGGCCGGATGACCGGCTGGGGCCAGGACGGCCCCCTCGCGCACGCCGCCGGCCACGACATCGCCTACATCGCCGTCACCGGCGCCCTCGGCATGATCGGCACACCGGACGGGCCCCCGGCCGTCCCCGCGAACCTCCTCGGGGACTACGCGGGCGGCTCGCTCTACCTCGTCATCGGCGTCCTCGCCGCCCTCCGGCACGCCCGGACCCCGGACGGCACCGGCCAGGTCGTGGACGCGGCCATCGTCGACGGCACCGCCCACCTCACCGCGATGATCCACGGGATGATGGCGGCCGGCGGCTGGCAGGACCGGCGCGGCGCCAACCTCCTCGACGGCGGCTGCCCCTTCTACGGCACCTACGAGACCGCCGACGGCGGCCACATGGCGGTCGGCGCCCTGGAGCAGCAGTTCTACGACCGCTTCACCGAGCTCCTCGGCCTCGCCGACCTGTCGTCCGCCCGCAAGGACCCGGCCCGCTGGGGCGAGCTCCGCGAGGCCGTCGCCGCGCGCTTCAAGTCCCGTACGCGCGAGGAGTGGACGGCGGTCTTCGAGGGGACGGACGCCTGCGTGGCCCCCGTCCTGTCGCTGCGCGAGGCCCCGCACCACCCGCACCTCGCCGCCCGCGGCACCTTCACCGACTTCGGCGGGATCACCCAGCCCGCCCCCGCCCCCCGGTTCTCCGCGACCCCGGCCGTGATGGCCGGCGGGCCCGCGCAGCCGGGGGCGGACACCGCATCCGTGGCCCGCGACTGGGACGTGCCGGGCCTGACCGGAGAGGGCGGGGACGCCTGATGGAGCTGTCGATGATGCTCGACTACGCCGGCGACCCGCGCCGGGCCGCCGACGAGGCCGCCGCCCTGGAGTCGGCCGGCCTCGACGCGGTGTGGGTGGCCGAGGCCTGGGGCTTCGACGCGCCGACGATCATGGGCTATCTCGCGGCCCGCACCGAACGCATGAAGATCGGCTCGGCCATCGTCAACGTCTACTCCCGGACCCCCGCCCTCATCGCCCAGACGGCGGCCGGGCTGGACGCCCTCTCCGACGGCCGCGCCCTGCTGGGCCTGGGCGCCTCCGGACCGCAGGTCGTCGAGGGCTGGCACGGGAAGCCGTACGACCGGCCGCTCGGCCGGACCCGCGAGACCGTCGACCTGTGCCGCCGGATCTGGCGCCGCGAGACCATCGACCACCACGGCATCACCGACATGCCGCTGCCGGAGGAGAAGGGCGGCCGGCACGGCAAGCCCCTGAAGATCCTCACCCGGCCCGTGCGCCCCTCCATCCCCGTCTACATCGCCTCCCTCGGCCCGGCGAACGTCCGCATGACAGCCGAGATCGCCGACGGCTGGCTGCCCACCCTGTTCATCCCGGAGAAGGCGCACGCCGTGTGGGGCGGCCCGCTCGCCGAGGGCGCCGCGCGGCGCGACCCCGCGCTCGGCCCGCTGCAGACCGTCGCGGGCGGGCTGCTCGCCATCGGCGAGGACGCGGCCGCCGCCCGGGACCTCGCGCGCCCCCAGATCGCGCTGTACGTCGGGGGGATGGGCGCGGTCGGCAAGAACTTCTACAACGACCTCGCCGTCGCCTACGGCTACGAGGAGGAGGCCCGGAAGATCCAGGAGCTCTACCTCGCAGGCCGCAAGCGCGACGCCGCGGCTGCCGTGCCGGACGAGTTCTGCGAGCTCATGACCCTGTGCGGGCCCGCGGGCTACGTACGCGAGCGGGTCGAGGCCTTCCGCGAGGCCGGGGTCACCATGCTCAACGTGACGCCCGTCGGCCCCGAGCCCGCCCGGCTGATCGAAACCGTCAAGAGCTGGCTCCAGTAGGGGGATCCGATGCAACGCCGCATCTTCGACGCCGACCACGAGGCGTTCCGCGAGACCGTCCGCACCTTCCTCACCAAGGAGGTGCTGCCGCACTACGAGCAGTGGGAGAAGGACGGCATCGTCAGCCGCGAGGTCTGGCGGGCCGCCGGCCGGCAGGGGCTGCTGGGCCTCGCCGTCCCGGAGGAGTACGGCGGCGGCGGGAACACCGACTTCCGCTACGCCGCCGTGATCGCCGAGGAGTTCACCCGGGCCGGCACCCCGGGCCTGGCCATCGGCCTGCACAACGACATCATCGGCCCGTACCTGACCAACCTGGCCACCGAGGAGCAGAAGCGCCGCTGGCTGCCCGGGTTCTGCTCCGGCGAGACGGTCACCGCGATCGCGATGACCGAGCCGGGCGCCGGCTCCGACCTCCAGGGCATCCGCACGAGCGCCGAGGACCGCGGCGACCACTGGCTGCTCAACGGCTCCAAGACCTTCATCTCCAACGGCATCCTCGCCGACCTGGTGATCGTGGTCGCCAGGACCACCCCGGAGGGCGGGGCGCACGGCCTGTCGCTGCTCGTCGTCGAGCGCGGCGCCGAGGGCTTCGAGCGCGGCCGCAACCTCGACAAGATCGGCCAGAAGGCGCAGGACACCGCCGAGCTGTTCTTCAACGACGTACGCGTCCCCAAGGAGAACCTCCTCGGCGAGCTGAACGGCGCCTTCGTCCACCTGATGAACCACCTCGCGCAGGAGCGGATGGGCATCGCGATGGCCGCCATCGCCGGCGCCGAGCACCTGCTGGAGACCACCACCCGGTACGTCAAGGAGCGCGAGGCCTTCGGGCGGCCGCTGTCCAAGCTCCAGCACGTCCGGTTCGAGATAGCGGAGATGGCCACCGAGTGCGCCGTCACCCGCACCTTCGTGGACCGCTGCATCACCGACCACTCCGCGGGCGAACTCGACCACGTCCACGCCTCCATGGCGAAGTGGTGGGCGACCGAGCTCCAGAAGCGGGTCGCCGACCGCTGCCTGCAACTGCACGGCGGCTACGGCTACATGACCGAATACCCGGTCGCGCGGGCGTTCACCGACGGCCGCATCCAGACCATCTACGGCGGCACGACCGAGATCATGAAGGAGATCATCGGTCGTTCCCTGCTCGGCTAACCTCCCTCGAAAGGCTTGACCAGTGAGCACCGAAGCGTACGTGTACGACGCGATCCGCACGCCGCGCGGCCGCGGCAAGGCCAGCGGCTCCCTGCACGGGACCAAGCCGATCGACCTGGTCGTCGGCCTCATCCACGCCCTGCGCGAGCGCAACCCCGGCCTGGACCCGGCCGCGATCGACGACATCGTCCTCGGCGTCGTCGGCCCGGTCGGCGACCAGGGCTCCGACATCGCCCGGGTCGCGGCCGTCGCCGCGGGACTGCCGGACACGGTGGCCGGCGTACAGGAGAACCGCTTCTGCGCCTCCGGCCTGGAGGCCGTCAACATGGCCGCCGCCAAGGTCCGCTCCGGCTGGGAGGACCTGGTCCTCGCGGGCGGCGTGGAGTCGATGTCCCGGGTCCCGATGGCCTCGGACGGCGGCGCCTGGTTCAACGACCCGATGACGAACTGGGACGTCAACTTCGTCCCCCAGGGCATCGGCGCCGACCTGATCGCCACCATCGAGGGCTTCTCCCGCCGCGACGTCGACGAGTACGCGGCCCTCTCCCAGGAGCGCGCCGCGACCGCCGTCAAGGAGGACCGCTTCGCCCGGTCCGTCGTCCCGGTCACCGACCGCAACGGCCTCGTCGTCCTCGACCACGACGAGTTCATCCGCCCCGGCACCACCGCCGACACCCTGGCCAAGCTCAAGCCGTCCTTCGCGGACATCGGCGAGCTCGGCGGCTTCGACGCCGTCGCCCTGCAGAAGTACCACTGGGTCGAGAAGATCGACCACGTCCACCACGCGGGCAACTCCTCCGGCATCGTCGACGGCGCCTCGCTCGTCGCGATCGGCTCCCGCGAGGCGGGCGAGCGCGCCGGCCTCACCCCGCGCGCCCGGATCGTCTCCGCGGCCGTCTCCGGCTCCGAGCCCACCATCATGCTGACCGGCCCGGCCCCGGCCACCCGCAAGGCCCTCGCCAAGGCCGGCCTGACCATCGACGACATCGACCTCATCGAGATCAACGAGGCCTTCGCCGGCGTCGTCCTGCGCTTCGTCAAGGACATGGGCGTCTCCCTCGACAAGGTCAACGTCAACGGCGGCGCCATCGCCCTCGGCCACCCCCTCGGCGCCACCGGCGCGATGATCCTCGGCACCGTCATCGACGAACTGGAGCGCCAGGACAAGCGCTACGGCCTCGTCACCCTCTGCGTCGGCGGCGGCATGGGCATCGCGACCGTCGTCGAGCGCCTCTGACCGTCCTGCACCCCCTGATCCCCCCGACACGGCCGACACGGAAGTAGCGAACATGAGCGAGTCCACCACGATCCGCTGGGAGCAGGACGAGACCGGCGTCGTCACCCTCGTCCTCGACGATCCCGACCAGTCCGCCAACACCATGAACCAGGCCTTCAAGGACTCCATCGCGGCCATCGCGGACCGCGCCGAGGCCGAGAAGGACTCCATCCGCGGCATCATCTACACCTCCGCCAAGAAGACCTTCTTCGCCGGCGGCGACCTCAAGGACATGATCCGGCTGCGCCCCGAGGACGCCCGGCTGGCCTTCGACACCGGCACCGAGATCAAGCGCTCCCTGCGCCGCATCGAGACCCTCGGCAAGCCCGTCGTCGCCGCGATCAACGGGGCAGCCCTCGGCGGCGGTTACGAGATCTGCCTCGCCTCCCACCACCGGATCGCCCTCGACGCGCCCGGCTCGAAGATCGGCCTGCCCGAGGTCACCCTCGGCCTGCTCCCGGCCGGCGGCGGCGTCACCCGTACCGTCCGCCTCATGGGCATCACCGACGCGTTGCTGAAGGTCCTGCTCCAGGGCACCCAGTACACCCCGCAGCGGGCCCTCGACAACGGGCTCGTCCACGAACTGGCCGCCACCCGCGAGGAGATGCTCGCCAAGGCGCGCGCCTTCATCGACGCCCACCCCGAGTCGCGGCAGCCCTGGGACGTCCCCGGCTACAAGATCCCCGGCGGGACGCCGTCGAACCCGCGGTTCGCCGCCAACCTCCCGGCGTTCCCCGCGAACCTCAAGAAGCAGCTGAACGGGGCCCCGTACCCGGCCCCGCGCAACATCATGGCCTGCGCCGTCGAGGGCGCCCAGGTGGACTTCGAGACGGCGCTGACCATCGAGGCCCGCTACTTCACCGAGCTGGTCACCGGCCAGACCGCGAAGAACATGATCCAGGCGTTCTTCTTCGACCTCCAGGCCGTCAACGCGGGCCGCAGCCGCCCCCAGGGCATCGAGGCGCGCCCCGTCCGCAAGGTCGCCGTCCTCGGCGCCGGCATGATGGGCGCGGGCATCGCGTACTCCTGCGCCCGCGCCGGTATCGAGGTGGTCCTCAAGGACGTCACCGCGGTGGCCGCGGCGAAGGGCAAGGCGTACTCGGAGAAGCTCCTCGACAAGGCCCTCGCCAAGGGCCGCACCACCGAGGCCAAGCGGGCCGCGCTGCTGGCCCGGATCACCCCGACCGCCGACGCCGCCGACCTGGCGGGCTGCGACGCCGTCATCGAGGCCGTCTTCGAGGACACCGCCCTCAAGCACCGCGTGTTCCAGGAGATCCAGGACGTCGTCGCGCCCGACGCGCTGCTGTGCTCCAACACCTCCACCCTGCCCATCACCGGGCTGGCCGAGGGCGTCGACCGGCCCGGCGACTTCATCGGGCTGCACTTCTTCTCGCCCGTCGACAAGATGCCCCTCGTGGAGATCATCAAGGGGGAGCGCACCGGCGACGAGGCCATCGCCCGCGCCTTCGACCTCGTCCGCCAGATCAACAAGACCCCGATCGTGGTGAACGACTCCCGCGGCTTCTTCACCTCGCGGGTCATCGGCCAGTTCATCAACGAGGGCGTCGCGATGGTCGGCGAGGGCATCGAGCCCGCCTCCATCGAGCAGGCCGCGGCCCAGGCCGGCTACCCGGCCAAGGTGCTCTCCCTGATGGACGAGCTCACCCTCACCCTCCCGCGCAAGATCCGCAACGAGTCGCGCAAGGCCGTCGAGGCCGAGGGCGGCTCGTGGACCCCGCACCCGGCGGACCTGGTCATCGACCGGATGGTCGACGACTTCGACCGCCCCGGGCGCAGCGGCGGCGCCGGCTTCTACGAGTACGACGAGGCGGGCAAGCGGGTCCGGATCTGGCCGGGGCTGCGCGAGCACTTCGCCAAGCCGGACGCGGAGATCCCCTTCGAGGACATGAAGGAGCGGATGCTCTTCTCCGAGGCGCTGGACACCGTCCGCTGCCTCGACGAGGGCGTGCTGACCTCGATCGCCGACGCCAACATCGGCTCCATCATGGGCATCGGCTTCCCGGCCTGGACCGGCGGCGTCATCCAGTACGTCAACGGCTACGAGGGCGGCCTGCCCGGCTTCGTGGCCCGCGCGCGGGAACTGGCCGCCCAGTACGGCGAGCGGTTCACCCCGCCCGCCTCGCTGGTCGCCAAGGCCGAGCGCGGCGAGACGTACGCCGACTGACGCGGGCGGCAGGCGGAATGCGGCCGCTCCCGGAACCGCGGGGTCCCGGGAGCGGCCGCGGCGTGCGGCGCTCGCCGGTCGATGTCAGGCCGGTGTTCGGGCCGGTGTCAGGCCGTGCCGGGCGGCAGGGCGGCGAACACCCCGCGCTGCTCCGTTCCGTCGGGCAGGGTCCAGCCGGCGACGACCGCGGTTGCGCCGCCGGCCGGCGCACCCGGCCGCAGGACGCGCGGCACGGACAGGACGGCGGGCAGCCCGTCCACCCGGATCTCGGTGCCCTGCGGCCCGTGGGCGGCCCGCGGGGCCGCATCCGGGGCCGGGCCCGGCAGCGCGGCGGCCGGGTTCACTGCGGCGACGCTCGGGTCGGGGGTGTCGGAGACGCTCTGCGCCTGCGGTTCGGCCTCGCCCCGCAGCAGGGCCAGCAGCCGTTCCACGGCCACCGGGTCGTGCGTGGCGTCGTAGATCCAGCGCTTGCCGAGCACGCCGTGCTCCGAGGTGCCCAGCAGGCCCGCCTCGGCGCCGTCGAGCGGGGCGCCCCGGTACGTCAGCGGCACGTGGTAGGCGACCGGCGGCTCGGCGGAGGCGTCGGCCACGACCATGAAGTCGATGCCCACCTCGCCCTCCGGGTCGTCGAGGCGGAACCCGCCGGCCCTGACCGGCTCCGGGGCGCCGCCCGTGGCCGCGTACCAGGGCTGCCCGGGGAGCCAGGCGGCGAGGAGCTCCAGCTTGGTGGGGGTCATCGTGGTTCTGTGGATCACTGCCATACGGCCGAACCTACCTTCCCCGCAGCGGAGTTGGGCGTTCCGTGCGGGGCGGGGTCAATCGCCCGTGGCGAACGCCGCCTTCAGCTCCTCCCGCAGCGACCGCTGGAACGCGGTCACCAGGGCCTGCACCATCATCGGCTGCATGTGCGCCGACAGGGCCTTCATGGACTCCACCCGCTCCGGATCGTCCTCGCCCTCGGTGAACGGCCCCCACACCTCGTCGCGGAAGAGGCGGGTCAGCTCCTGCGCCGTCGCCCGGGCGTGCTCCAGCATCACCCGGCGCGCCGCCAGGATCGTCTCGTGGGAGATCGGCACGTCGAGCAGCGCCACCCCGAGCCGCAGCAGCGACAGGTCCACCCGGAACCCGCCGCCGCTCTCCGCGATCACGTCCATCGCGGCGAGGCGGCGCAGGTCCTCCTCCGGCAGCGGCCGCCCGGCCCGCTTCTCCAGCTCCTCCCGGGACACCTCCTCGGCCGAGTCCGGCGCCCAGGACGCCACCAGCGCCCGGTGGACGGCCAGGTCGTGCGCGCTCAGGTCGTCGGGCAGGGCGTCGAGGTAGCGCTCGATGGCGGACAGCGTCATGCCCTGGTGCTGGAGCTCCTCGATCAGCGCCAGCCGCGACAGGTGTTCGGGCCCGTACTGCCCCACGCGACGGGGTCCGATCACGGGAGGGGGCAAAAGGCCGCGCGTGCTGTAGAACCGTACGGTGCGGACGGTGACCCCCGCCCGGGAGGCCAGCTCGTCGACGGTGAGCGTGGGCTCGGTTGCCCGGGTGGTCATGGTCTCTCGCCCCGCTCTCTGCTCAGCACGTCCCGTTCCAGTACCGCGGTTCAACAGTATTGCTGTCGCACCAACGATGTGAAACGGCCAGGAGCTGCCCATGACCACGAAACTGCGACTGCCCGGACGTCCCGAAGAGCTCACCCTCCCCGCCCTGCTGGCCCGCAACGCCGCCGAGTACGGCGACCTCCCCGCCCTCTCGTGGCGCACCAACACCGCCGGCTCCACCGACCCCGACCCCGACCCCGACCCCGGCCCCGGCTCCGGCCCCGGCTCCGGCCCCGGCTCCTCCGGCTGGACCACCCTCGGCTGGGCCGAGGTCCGGCACCGGGTCGCCGTCCTCGCCGCCGGGTACGCCGCCCTCGGCGTCGAGCGCGGCGACCACGTCCTGATCATGATGGGGAACCGGCCCGAGCACTGGCTCAGCGACCTCGCCCTCGTCCACCTCGGCGCCGTCCCCGTCACCGTGTACGGAACCTCCGCGCCCGGGCAGATCGCCCACATCGCCCGCCACAGCCGGGCCCGCCTCGCCCTCGTCGAAGGCGCCCGCGAGCTCGCCCGGTGGGAGCCGCTGCTCGCCGACCCCGCCGTCCCCCTGCAGCGGCTGGTCGTGGCCGACGCCGAGGCCGCGGCCGCCGCCGGGCACGGCACGTACGGCTCCCTGTACGCGAGCGGGGCCCGGCTGCACTGCGCCGACGCCTTCGAGAAGGCCTGGCAGGAGACCCGGCCCGAGGACCCGCTGACCGTCGTCTACACCTCGGGCACCACCGGCGACCCCAAGGGCGTCCGGCTGACCCACCGCAACATCCTCCTCCAGTCCGTCCGCCTGGACCGGCGCGTCGACCTCCCCGAGCACGCCGAGCACATCTGCTACCTGCCCTTCGCGCACATCGCCGAGCGCATCCTCGGGATCTACCTGCCGCTGCTGCGGGCGGCGCACGTCCGCATGGTCGCCGACCCGGCCGCCGTCGCGCCGGCCGTCCGCGAACTGCGGCCGGTGCAGTTCTTCGGCGTGCCCCGGGTGTGGGAGAAGCTCGCCGCGTCCGTACGGGCGGTGCTCGCACAGCTGCCGGCCGGGCAGCGGGAGGCCATCGAGGCGGCCAACGGCCTCGCCCGCACCCGGGCCGGGCACCGCGAGCGCGGCGAGACCGTCCCGGCCGCGCTCGAAGCCTCGTACGCCCGGGCCAAGGAGCAGGTCCTCGACCCGCTGCTCGGCCTGGCAGGCCTGGACCGCCTGCTGTGGACGGCCAGCGCCACCGCGCCGATGCCGACCGACGTGGTCCGCTTCTGGGCCGGCTGGGGGATCACGATCATGGACGCGTGGGGCCTGACCGAGACCTCGGGCGTCTGCACCGTGAACAGCCCCGACGCCTTCCGCCTCGGCTCCGTCGGCCGCCCGATCGACGGCCTGGAGCTGCGGCTGGCCGAGGACGGGGAGATCCTCGCCCGCGGCGAGACCGTCTTCGGCGGCTACCTGCGGCCCGACGGCTCACTGGAGCCGGCGCACGACGCCGACGGCTGGTTCCCGACCGGGGACGTCGGCCGGCTCGACGACGACGGCTTCCTGTGGCTGACGGACCGCAAGAAGGAACTCATCGTCACCTCGACCGGCAAGAACGTCTCGCCCACCCTGGTCGAGAACACCGTCAAGGAGCACCCCCTGATCGGCCAGGCCGTGGTCCACGGCGACGGCCACTCCTACCTCGTCGCCCTGCTCGTCCTGGACGCGGAGCTGGCCCCGGCCTGGGCCGCGGCCCGCGGCATCGAAGCCGCCTCGCTCACAGAACTCGCCCGCCACCCGGCGGTCCGCGAGGAGGTCGCCCGCGCCGTCGAGGCGGCCAACGCCCGCCTCAACCGCACCGAACAGATCAAGCGCTACCGGCTGCTGACCGAGGAATGGGGCCCGGAGACGGGGGAGCTGACGCCCTCGCTCAAGCTCCGCCGCCGGGTGGTCCGCGAGAAGTACGCGGCCCTCATCGAGGCCCTGTACACGGAGCCGCACGAAACCCCGTAGCGCGGCTCGGCCCGCCCGCCCTCGGCCACCGGGCCGTGGGCGGGCGGTCGGCGGCCGGGCAACCCGCTGCGCGGGCCTATCGGTCGATCACCGAATAGCGGTCGGATGGGCGTTTTCGCCGTGCTCAGGCTTCGGACAGGCAGTCTCCGCACTGGACATTCCTCGGAATGCGGGTTTCCGGGTCGACCATGAGAGTCACCCCCACCCCGTGCGGGCAGATCCGGCGGGGCCGCTTCCCGGGTCGTCGCTCGACCCGGGTCGTATCCCAGCTCGCCACTACGTCGCGGAACCGAGGGTCAGCCCACCGTCCTCGCTCGTCGGCTTCTTCGCTCACAGTAACTCCCTCCGCGCGGAATGCCATCGACTGTAGCCGTGCGCGAGCGGCCTGACGTCCGGTTCGCCCCTCGCTGGGTCAGGCGGGTGGGGCGGCGCACGCCGACCCGCCCTCCGTGCACTCGCTGTGCATGCAGTCGCCGGCCTGGATTTCCGTGTCCGCCAGCGGCCCCCACAGATACGCGTCCGGCTCGTAGCCAGCTTCGCGGATCGCCTCCATGGTGCGGCCGAGAGTGTCGGCGTCGCGGCGCAGTGTCTCGGGGCCCTCCGGCCGGTGGTCGACGAAGCGGCCCAGGGCGCTGCACAGTTCCCGGTACATTGCCGTGTGGAGGATGAGCGCATGCCAGCTCATGTCCACGGTCTTGGAGGGCCGCAGGTGCCGACCGGTGGACCGGCCGGCGGCAGCGACGAACTTGAGCGCCTCGTCGACGATCCGCGTGGCCATCGCGTCCTCGACGCCGTCGTTGTCACGCTGCACCAGGTGCACCACGCGGGTGAACCCCGTGGTGGACAGGAGGTGCCGGGCGGAGGGAACCAGGGTGGGAGCTGCCATCTCGATGTTCCTTTCGGTCATGGAGTGAGTGGTGGGCCCGTCCCGCAAGGGACGGGGTTGTGTCCCGCCCGCACTGGATGGAACCAGCGGGGGGGGGGGTGGGGCAGACGCCAGGTGCGCGCTATGCCGACGAGGAGGGCGGCGAGCGTGCGTCTCGAAGTCTCGGCCGAGCGGGCGGTGACAGCGCGCGCAGCAGCGGCCCGCGGTCACTGTCTGGCATCCGGCCCGCAGGTCCACACGTTCGCGTCGAGGAGGTACCCGCCGTCGTAGCCCATCACGACGCCGCGATAGACCCGACCGACCCCGAGGGGCTTGCCGCAGGCGACGCACGCGTAGCCGCGGGCCTGCTCGATGGTGAGTTCCTCAAAGGCCTTCGGGAGGGGCGCCTTCGCGCAGACCGGAGTGTCGGCGGTCACTGCGCATCCTCGATGGGCATGCGGTCGCGCTGCTCACGACACGTTTCGCACGCGAACGTACGAATGCCGGGGCCGGAGTTCGCGGCCGCGACAACGACGCGGAGGGCACTGGTGGCCGGGCCGGAATGCCAGCTGCACCAGCCGGTGACGTGGTCGCCGCACTTGCGGATCGGCCAGACCCTTCCCGAGTCCGGGTGTGTGACCTCACCAGCCGGGATCAGATCGCCCAGCACGGCACCGCAGTCATAGCATGCTTCGCCGTGAAGTCTCGCGATGCTGACGCTCATTGCTCCTCCTCTCTACCCGATTGGTGCGGGCAGATAGAGGATCGGCTGCGGCAACGGTTGCAAGGGATACAGCCTGTATCCCTCCGACAAGGTTTCTCAGACGGCGCCGATCCACTCCGCGAACGAGGACAGGGAGTCGACGTCAGCGCGCTTGATCCGGCGGATGGTCTCGATGTCCTCCCGGGCCCACGGGTGCTCGCGCACGTGTTGGGGCGCCAGCCGCCGCGCCACCTTCAGCGACTCGAACGCGGCGTCCGGCTGGCCGGACCACAGCTGCGCTCGCCCGAGCTCCACGTAGAAGCCAGACCGGCGCTCCTCGGGGATCTCCCTCCCTGGCTGCCACTCGCGCGCCACTTCCAGGGCTCGGCCGATGTGATCCCGGCCCAGGCTGACGGCGACAGCCACCTCGTGGATCCGAACGTTCGACAGCCCAAACGCGGTACCCAGGTAAACCCCTTCGGGCAGACCCTCGGCGAGCTGCTCGGCTGCATGGAGATGGGCGTGAGCAGCCTCGGCGTCCTCCCCGCGCGCGGCAACCACCGCCGCGCGCATGTGGAGGGCCCCGCGGACTGCTGCCGCGCGCGCCGTGCCCGTGCCCGGGCCAGCATCCAAGGCGCGCTCCAACGCGGCCTGCCCAGCGCGATGGGCGCGGGCAGCGAGGAAGGTTTCGGCCCGGACGTACTCCGACGTCGCCACGATGTCCGGGTCATCGGTCTGAGCGGCTGCCCACCGCATCAGGTCAATCAGCCTGGCGGAGAGGTCGTGCGCGCCGAACTTGTAGGCTACGGCGTCTGCCGCCCGTGCCGCGGTGACGACAAGGCGGGCGGCTCCGGCAAGGCTTGTCGAGCTGCGCGCGGCATGTAGATGGGCGAGCGAGTCGGTGAGCAGCCCGGGTGCCGCGTCGGCGATCTGCCCATACTGGGCAGCGAGCCTCCACCCTGTCGTGGTGGTCACCGCTTCTGTGAGCTCAGCAGACGCGAGGGTGGGGCGAGAGGGAGGTCGTATGCCGCAATGGCCGCGGAGATCGCGGGCAGGGCGGCGTGCACGCGGTGGTGCGTGCCAGCGAACGCGGGGTCGAGCCGGGAGGCGTCCACACCCAGCGCGGATGCAAGCGCCTCCAGGAGAACCGGACTCGGCGTCCGGACGCCCCGCTCGATGCTCTTCACCATGACAAGGGAGACATGCGACGCGCGGGCCAGATCGGCTTGGGTCATGCGTCTGGCTCTGCGCCGCGCTGCCCGATGTGGTCGGCCATGCACGCACCGTATCGCCCCCTGGAGCGGGGTGCTGCGCCTAGCAATAGGCCTTGACGATGGTGACGAGGTCGGCCAGGGAATTGATCGACCAGTCGGCGGCCGCCCGGACCGCTGGATCGTCAGCCCACCAGTGGCCCCAGGGGCCGCGGCGAAGATGCGCGGTCCGCAGTCCGGCGTTGTGTGCCGGCAAGATGTCGTTGGCCGGATGGTCGCCGACGTACAGCGTCTCGGCCCCGGGGGCCCCCGACACCTCCAGCACCCGCGCGAAGAACCGCGGGTCTGGCTTGGCCACGCCCCACTCGGCAGAGGTGACCACCAGGTCCGCGGGCAGATCGAGCGCGCGCAGCAACTCACCGGCGCGCGCGCTCTGGTTCCCTGCGACGACGACCCGGACCCCGACAGCGCGGAGGGCTGTGAGGGCGGGCCGGACGTCGTCGTACAGGTCGGTCTCGTCGAGCTGTTCGCCGCGCCCGGCAGCGTCACGGGCGGCGTACTCCGCGGCGATGTCCACCCCAGGCCTCAGGAGGCGGATTGCGTCCGCGTTGTCCCGGCCATCGACGACGACCGCGCCGACCAGCGCGGACAGGGTGTGTCTGGGCACGCCGAGCCAGTCGGCCCATGCGGCCCAATAGCGGTCATCGCGGGTCAGGGTTTCGCCGACGTCCAACACCACGGTACAGATCACCCGGCCAGCCTACGGGCGGCCCCGGACGCACGAAAACGCCACCTCCCGGCCCGAAGGCCGAGAGGTGGCTGAGTCATCCGATCCGCGTCAGCCGTAGCCAGGATCCGGTACCGCCCGGTGGCGGGCTCGACGCCCTCCACGGTGGTCAGCACAAGCGCCCGGCTGACGACACATCCAAATGATCTGCTCGGATGGTTACTGCGTCGCGTACCCCACAACCGGGTAGTGGTCGGAGAGGTTGGTGTACGTGTAGGACGTGCCCCAGCTGGAGACCGTCCACGGGGCGGACTCCTCCTTGACCACGTTGTTCTCCCAGCCGGCCGGGCGGGCGTTGCCCTTGCGGTACAGGACGTAGTCCAGGTCCTCGCGCGGGTCCGTGGGATAGCGGTAGTTCGCGATCGAGTTGAGGGCGGTGTCGAAGGAGTACGGGTGCCCCGTGCGCGAGTCGGTGCCCGCCAGATCGGCGTTGGCGAGCATGGACGCGTACTCCGGGGTGCGCGAGTCCACGTTCATGTCGCCGGCGACGATGACCTGCTCGTTCGCCGGGATGTTCTTGGCGTCGAGGAAGGCGTCGATCGCCTGGAACTGGCGGGCGCGCATCTGCGCCGCCTCGCCCGCGCCGCAGCCCGGGTCGGTGGACTGCGCGTGCGTGCCGACCACGTGCACCTTCGCGCCGCCCACGTTCAGCACGACGTAGGCGAAGCCCTTGTTGGACCACCAGTCGGCGCCGCAGGCGTCCTTGTAGACGAACTGCTCCTGGCGGACGATCGGCCACTTGCTCAGGATCGTGACGCCGCCGTCCTCCGGGGTGGTCGTGGAGTAGGCGCCGCCCGTCGCGTCCCAGCCGGTCTTGCTGCGGCCGACGACCGGGGTCTGGTACGGGTACTGCGCCGCCGAGTTGGCCTTCAGCGCGTCCGAGGAGCTGTTGTCGAAGGCCTCCTGGAGCACGACCACGTCGTGGCCCTGGTAGAAGGAGGTCCGCGGTATCTGCGCGGCCCGGTGGTCCTGGCCCCAGTTGGGGTAAAGGTTCTTGCTCATCAGGAACACGTTGTACGTCAGGACGCTGAGCCGGGGGGCCGCGGCGCTCTCGGCGGCGCCGGCGGCCGGAGCGGTGGCGGCGGTCAGCGCGCCGGCGGCGACCGCGGCGGCGGCGGCAACGGCGGCGCGGCGGCGACGGGTGTGCTGGACGGGAGGCATGAACTCTCCAGGAATCCGTGGGGGAGACCGACTCCGTCATCCAAGCAGCCGCGGTTACCTCCGGGTAACAGCCGTGACACGGGTTTCTGACGCCAGCCTTACAGTGCGGGCTCGGCGAGCAGTTCCAGGAGCCAACGGGCGCTGTCGGAGTGGCCGTTCGCGCCGTTTGTGCCGTTCGCCGCGCCTGTTCCGGCCGCCTCCGGGAAGACGCGGCCCCACGACGCGGCACGGCCGATCGCCCCGAGCCGCCACGCCAGGGACACCGCGCGGCGCAGCTCCCCGGCCGTGGCCCCGTTGCCCGTCCACGGCTCCAGGTAGGCGTCCCGCAGCCGCGGCAGCACCTCGGCCCCGTACCGCGCGCGGGCCGCCCGGGCCGGGACGAGCAGGCTGCAGAACGGGTGCGTCACGGCGGCGTCGCCCCAGTCGAAGAAGGTGAACCGGCCCGGCCGCGGGGCGAACAGCTGGCTCTCGTGCAGATCGGAGTGGTCGAGCGTGTCGGCGATGCCCAGGCCCGCGAGCTCGGCGCACCAGTCCGAGAGCCGGGGCCGCAGCGCGTGCAGCGCGGCCCGCTGCGCCGGCTCCAGCGCGGTGTTCTCCCCGACGAGCCGGTCGAACACCTCCGGCAGTGCGGCCGTGCGCGCCGACGGCACGCCCAGCGCCTCGATCTCCGACGCGTACCGGGTCAGGGTCCGCTGCAGAGCCGCGTACCGGCGCAGCGGCTCCTCCCAGGCGCCCGCGTCGGCGGGGCCGCGGTCCAGCACGTCCCGGAACAGGGGCCCGCCGTCGGGCAGCAGCGCCCAGCCCCGGTCGGCGGCGACCGCGAGCGGCGCGAGCACGTGCTCGGGCACCCAGCGGGCCAGGGCCCCGGCCAGCCCGGCCTCGAACGCGCCGGCCGGCGGGTTGGCCTTGAAGCACACCGGTGTGTCCACCCCGACCGCCTCGGCGGCCGTTCCCTCGACGGACAGGCGTACCAGGACCGACCACGGCCGCAGCCGCACCTCGCGACGGCCCGACTCGCGCAGCCCGCGGGCGGCCAGCTCCCGCTCCACCCAGGCGGACACCGCCGCCCGCCACGGCTCCTCGTCCCAGGGCGTCACCGCCTCCGGGTAGCCGCCTCGGTCCACCCTCGCCGGAATGTCGTTGCGCATGCGCCCCATGACACCACCGGGTACGGGTCCGCCTCCACCGGCTTTCCCCCGCCGTCCCCGCCGACCTGGGGAAACGGGTGACCCGTTGGCGATACTGGACGTACGGAACACCGAACCAGGGGGACGCACATGACCACCGCACAGCAGCCCGCCGCACCGAGCCCCGGCCCGCGCCCGGCCGGCGCCCGCCGGGCCGACCCGGAGCCGCCGGCCCCCGGAGGGGTGCTGTGGACCATCTCGGGGGACATCCGGGCGCTGCTGATGCTGCCCGCCGCCTTCACCCTGCAGGTCGCCCACCCCGCCATCGGCGCCGGCGTCGACGAGCACTCGGTCTTCCGCACCGACCCCTGGGGGCGCGGCGAGCGCTCGCTGCGCTCCGTCCAGCTGTGGGTGTACGGCGGGGAGCAGGCCGCCGAGGAGGGCCGCCGGGTGCGCCGCCTGCACAAGGAGATCCAGGGCATCGACACCCGGGGCCGGCGCTACCACTCCCTCGACCCCGCCTGCTACGCGTGGGTGCACGCCACCGGGTTCCCGATCTACCTGTACGCCGGGCGCTACCTGCTGCGCCGCTTCACCCCGGCGCAGGAGCGCCAGCTGTACCGGGAGTGGCTCCAGGTGGGGCGGATCCTCGGCCTGCACGACCGGGACATGCCCCAGACCATCGAGGAGTACTGGCCGTACTACCGCCGGATGCTGGCCGAGGAGATCGAGCCGACCAAGGTCGCCCGGGAGCTCGTCGCCACCGACGTGCCCCTGCCGCGCCCGACGGGCGGTTCGCTGCCCGTGCGGCTGCTGCTGCGGGTCTTCTGGCCCGTGCTGCGGGCGGCGTTCCTGCGCTTCCGGGCCTTCGTCACCGTCGGGTACATGCCGCCCGACGCCCGGGCCGCGATCGGGCTGGAGTGGACCGCCGCCCAGGAGCGCAGGCTCCGGCGGTTCAGCACGGCCGTACGGCTGCTGGTCCCGCTGCTGCCGGAGCGGGTGCGGTACCTGCCCATCGCCTACCGGGCGCGGGCGGAGTGGCGCGCCGGCGCCCGCTGAGGGACGCCGGCGCGCGCCGGTCCGTACGGGGTCAGCGGCCGCGGCCGTGGCTGCTGCCGTGGCCACGGCTGTGGTCGCGGTCGTGGACGGTGTCCGTCGCGGCGATCTTCTTCCACGACTTCGGCTCCACCGGCTCCGCGGCGGCCGGGGCCCGCAGCGAGCGGGAGTCCTTCGACGCGGCGGCCGGCGGGGCGAACGCCGGCTTGCCCGGGGTGTACAGCCAGGTCTCGAACAGCTGGGCGAGCGGCTTGCCCGACACCTTCTCGGCGTACCGGACGAAGTCGCCGACCTTGGCGTTGCCGTAGGCCCGCTCGGTCGGCCAGCCCTTGAGGACCGCGAAGAACTTCTCGTCGCCGATCTCGTTGCGCAGCGCCTGCACGGCGATCGCCCCGCGGTCGTAGACGGCCCCGTGGAACTGGTTCTCCGGGCCCGGGTCGCCCGGCTTGACCTGCCAGAACGGGTCGTCCGCGGCGCGCAGCCCGTACGCCCACTCGGCCAGCTCCTGCGCGGTGCCCTCGCCCTCCTTCTCCGACCACAGCCACTGGCTGTAGCGGGCGAAGCCCTCGTTGATCCAGATGTCCTTCCAGCCGTCGACGGAGACGCTGTCGCCGTACCACTGGTGGGCCAGCTCGTGCACCACGACCTGCAGGTTGGCGCCGTTCGCGAACTGGCGGGGGCTGTAGAACGGGCGGGTCTGGGTCTCCAGCGCGAAGCCGGTCGGCACGTTGGGCACGTAGCCGCCCAGCGCGTTGAAGGGGTACGGGCCGAAGACCCCCTCCAGCCATTCGGCGACCTCGGCGGTCCGCTCCACGCTGGCGCGCGCCGCGCCCGCGTTGTCACCGAGGTCCTTGCTGTAGGCGTTGAGGACGGGCAGGCCGCTCGCCGTCTTGTCGGTGGTGATGTCGAACTTGCCGACGGCGAGGGTGGCCAGGTACGTGGCCTGCGGCTTGTTCGAACGCCAGTTGTAGCGGGTCCAGCCGAGCCGGGAACTCTGTGACTGCAGGACGCCGTTGCTGATGGCCTGCGTGCCGTCGGGGACGTTCACCGAGATGTCGAAGGTGGCCTTGTCGAGCGGGTGGTCGTTGCTCGGGAACCACCAGGCGGCCGAGTCCGGCTCCTGCGCGGCGACCCCGCCGTCCGGGGTGCGCTGCCAGGCGGACCAGCCGTCGACCTTGAACTCCGAGGGCTTGCCCGCGTACTTGACGACGACGGTCGCCTGCCCGCCCTTCCGCAGGGCCCGGGCGGGGGTGACCTCCAGCTCGTGCGCACCGGAGGCGGCGAACGCGGCCTTGGCGCCGTTGACGCGGACCTCGCTGACCTTGAGTCCGAAGTCGAGGTTGAAACGGGACAGGTCCTGGGTGGCGGTGGCCAGGAGGGTGGCCGTGCCCTCCAGGAGGTCCGTCTTCGGCTCGTACTTCAGGCGCAGGTCGTAGTGGGACACGTCGTATCCGCCGTTGCCGCTGGCCGGGTAGTAGGGGTCGCCGATGCCCGGGGTGCCCGCGGCGGAACCCGCGGCCGATGCCGGGACCACCAGCAGCAGCGAGGCGGCGAGCACGCTCGGGGCGATGACTTTGCGGTGCACGAGGGCTCCAAGTGGTGAGGGGGGTGGCTTTGTTCGACCGTATTCACGCTGTGCCGCCCGCGTCGTGTCCATGACCCCTGCTGTCACACGATCGCCATTCGGCCGTCACACGCCGGATGGCAAAACCGCGTTCGAGCGGCGCCACGGAAGCGGCAGCTGCGCCGATGCCCCGCCCGCCCGGGACCGGACGGCCGCGCAAGACGGCCGGAAACGATCCCGGGCGGGGCCGCGTCACCCCCGTCAGTGCTCCACGGAGCGGAGGAATCCGGACAGCAGGGAGTGGAGCGTGTCCGGGCGTTCGAGGTGGACGTCGCGGCCGGTCCCGGGGACGCTGACGGCCGTCGTGCCGGGCCGCGGCGCGCGCATGTCGGCGACCTCCCGGGCCGGGAGGAGGATCCCGTTCTGCCCCAGGACCAGCAGGGTGGGGCAGCTGGCCTTCCGCCAGTCGTCGAGGTGGGACCGCTGCGCGATCCCGGCGAGCGAGCCGACCGTCACGTCCCGGTCGAAGCGGGGCCACCGGCCGCCGTCCCGCTCCTCCGGCCCGTCCGCCCGGCCGGCGCCCACCCGGTCGTTGCCGCCGCCGAGGAACCGGACCGCGGCCTCCCGCGGCGGGAAGGGGGCCGGCCGGGAGTCCGGCCGGCCGCCGATCCGCTCCTGCACGCCCGGGACGGGTCCGCCCGCGCCGGCCTCGACCGGGACCGGCCCGGAGGAGAGCCCGGGGTGCCGGGCTCCGCGCAGCCCGGCCTGCCGGACGTGCTCCGCCGGCACGCCGACGAGAGCCTCGCCGCCGCGATCCCGCTGCACAGCCGGCTGGACCTGTTCCGCACGGCGCTCGCCTCCGTCCACGACGGCGACACCCCGACGCCGACCGCGGTGGCCCGGCGCACGGCCGTCAGCCCCCGCACCCTGCAGCGCCGCCTCGACGAACACGCCACCACCTGGAGCGACGAGGCCGAACACCTGCGCCGGGAGCGGTCCTGCCGGGGGCCCGGCGGACCGGCATACTGAGCAGTCGGTAACCTGCTCCCATGACGCTTCCCGAGCACGCCGCACGTCGCGCCTGGCACGGCGCGATCAACCCGCTCCACGCGACCATCTACTTCTCGCCCGACCTGACCGCCGAGTTCGCCGCCCTCGGCGTCGACGACCACACCCGGGCCGCCCTGTCCTCCCGGGCCGCCGCGATGGGCGCCGTCGGCACCGGCACCGTCGCCGCCACCTTCTACAACTACCGCTACGACCACCTCGCCCGGCACCTGCCCGCCGTGTGGGACACGATCACCCCCGAGCAGGCCGTCGCAGCCCGCCTGCGCGCCGCCGACCGCACCCTGCGCCGCCTGCTCGGGGACGACACCGTCGCCTCCCCGGCCATGGCCGAGGCCGCGGACCTGGCCCTGCGCGCCACCGAGGCCTGCACCCGGCACGCCCGCCCCCTCTACGCCGCCCACGCCGACCTCCCCGTCCCCGAGGAACCGCACCTGCGGCTGTGGCACGCCACCACCCTGCTGCGCGAGCACCGCGGCGACGGACACGTCGCCGCGCTGCTCCTCGCCGGCCTGGACCCGCTCGAAGCCCTGGTCACCCACAGCGCGACCGGCCGCGGCATGAACGCCAAATGGATCAAGGCGGTCCGCGGCTGGGAGCAGGAGGACATCGACGACGCCGCCGCCCGGCTGCGCGCCCGCGGGCTCCTCGACACCGAGGGCGACCTCACCGCCGAGGGCACGGCCGTCCGCGAGCGCCTGGAGGACGAGACCGACCGCCTCGACGCCGCCCCGTACGAGCACCTGGGCGCCGAAGGCCTGGCCCGCCTCACCGAACTCGGCGGCGGTTTCGTCGCGAAGGCCGTCAGCGCCGGAGCCTTCCCCTCCAACGCCTTCGGCAAGGCCGCCTGACGCGGGGCTCCCGCCCGCCGCCACCGCCACCTGCCACAATGGGCAGCCGTCCAACGCACAACGAAGGCAGGCGGGACCCGATCGTGACGACGTCCATCGAAGGCAGGATCGCCGAAGAGCTCGGCGTACGGGAACGGCAGGTCAAGGCCGCCGTCGAGCTGCTCGACGGCGGCTCCACCGTGCCGTTCATCGCGCGCTACCGCAAGGAAGCGACCGAGATGCTCGACGACGCCCAGCTGCGCACCCTGGAGGAGCGGCTGCGCTATCTGCGGGAGCTGGAGGACCGGCGGGCGGCGATCCTGGACTCCGTCCGGGAGCAGGGCAAGCTCGACGCCGAGCTGGAGGCCCGGATCAACGCGGCCGACACCAAGGCCCGGCTGGAGGACATCTACCTCCCGTTCAAGCCGAAGCGGCGGACCAAGGCCCAGATCGCGCGCGAGGCGGGCCTGGAGCCGCTCGCCGACGGCCTGCTCGCCGACCCGTCGGTGGAACCGGCCGCCGCCGCGGCCGCGTTCGTCGACGCCGACAAGGGCGTCGCCGACCCGGCCGCCGCCCTGGAGGGCGCCCGCGCCATCCTCACCGAGCGGTTCGCCGAGGACGCCGACCTCATCGGCGAGCTGCGCGAGCGCATGTGGGGCCGCGGCCGGCTCGCCGCGAAGGTCCGCGAGGGCAAGGAGGAGGCGGGGGCGAAGTTCGCCGACTACTTCGACTTCGCCGAGCCGTTCACCGCGCTGCCCTCGCACCGCGTCCTGGCCATGCTGCGCGGCGAGAAGGAGGACGTCCTCGACCTCGTCCTGGAGCCGGAGGACCGCGACACCGCAGCGGTCCCCGGCCCGTCCTCGTACGAGGGCACGATCGCCCGCCGCTTCGGCGTGGGCGACCGCGGCCGCCCCGGCGACAAGTGGCTCGGCGACACGGTCCGCTGGGCCTGGCGCACGAAGATCCAGGTGCACCTCGGCATCGACCTGCGGATGCGGCTGCGCTCCGCCGCCGAGGACGAGGCCGTCCGCGTCTTCGCCGCCAACCTGCGCGACCTGCTCCTCGCGGCCCCCGCCGGCACCCGGGCCACCCTCGGCCTCGACCCGGGCTTCCGCACCGGCGTGAAGGTCGCCGTCGTGGACGCCACCGGCAAGGTCGTCGCCACCGACGTGATCCACCCGCACGTCCCCGCCAACCGCTGGGACGAGGCCCTGGCCAAGCTCGCCCGCCTCGCCGGGCAGTACGACGTCGACCTGATCGCCATCGGCAACGGCACCGCCTCCCGCGAGACGGACCGCCTGGCCGCCGACCTCATCTCCCGCCACCCCGAGCTGAAGCTGACCAAGGTGATGGTCTCCGAGGCGGGCGCCTCCGTGTACTCGGCCTCCGCCTTCGCCTCGCAGGAGCTCCCGGACATGGACGTGTCCCTGCGCGGCGCGGTGTCCATCGCCCGCCGCCTGCAGGACCCGCTCGCCGAGCTCGTCAAGATCGACCCCAAGTCCATCGGCGTCGGCCAGTACCAGCACGACCTGTCCGAGGTGAAGCTGTCCCGCTCCCTCGACGCGGTCGTCGAGGACTGCGTCAACGGCGTCGGCGTGGACGTCAACACGGCCTCCGCACCGCTGCTCGCCCGCGTGTCGGGCATCAGCGGCGGACTCGCCGAGAACATCGTGGCCCACCGCGACGCCAACGGCCCCTTCCGCAGCCGCAAGGCCCTCAAGGACGTGCCCCGGCTCGGCCCGAAGGCGTACGAGCAGTGCGCGGGCTTCCTGCGGATCCGCGGCGGCGACGACCCGCTGGACTTCTCCAGCGTGCACCCCGAGGCGTACCCGGTCGTCCGGGCCATGGCGAAGACCGCCGGCAGCGAGGTGGCCGCCCTGATCGGCAACACGTCGGTGCTGCGCTCGCTGAAGCCCGAGCAGTACGTCACCGAGGCCTTCGGCCTGCCGACCGTCACCGACATCCTCGGCGAGCTGGAGAAGCCGGGCCGCGACCCGCGCCCGGCGTTCCGCACGGCCGCCTTCAAGGAGGGCGTCGAGAAGATCGGCGACCTGGCCCCCGGCATGGTCCTGGAGGGCGTCGTCACCAACGTGGCCGCGTTCGGCGCCTTCATCGACATCGGCGTCCACCAGGACGGCCTGGCCCATGTCTCGGCCCTGTCGAAGAACTTCGTCAAGGACCCCCGCGACGTGGTCAAGCCGGGCGACATCGTCCGCGTGAAGGTCCTCGACGTGGACATCCCGCGCAAGCGGATCTCGCTCACCCTCCGGCTCGACGACGAGGCCGGCTCCGCCGCGGGCGCGCCCCGCCAGCGCGAGGACCGCCGACGCGAGGACCGGCAGGAGCGGCAGGACCGGCAGGACCGGCGCGGCGGCGGCCGTCCCCCGCAGCAGCGCAGCGGCCAGGACGGCCGGCGCGGCGGCGGCCGGTCCGGCGGCGGCGGCGAGGGTCGGCGGCAGGGCGGCCAGGGCGGCCAGGGCGGCGGCGCCCCGGCCCCCGCGAACAGTGCCATGGCCGACGCGCTGCGCCGGGCCGGGCTCGCGGGCCCCGGCTCCGACGACCGCCGCAGGCGGTAGCGGCCGCACGCGTCGCCGGAGCGTACGGGAGGCGGCGCGGAGACGGCGCGGAGACGGCGCGGAGGTGGCCGAAACGGAACCCCGCGGAGGGACCCGTCTTGCGAACTCCCGCACGTGATCTGTAGGGATGGTGGAACGCCCGTTCGTCGTCAGGCGGACGGGCGTTCCGTTTCCCTCAGGACCGCACTCCCCGAGGCCCCCTTGACGGCACAGGACGCCATGCCCATGCCTGCCCATGCCTACCGACGCTGCCCGCGAAAGGGTCCGAAGAGGGATCACATGTCCCACTCTCAACTCGGCCTCCGCAAACGGTGCGAGAAGATTCTCGGCCATTTGGATCTGCCGCACCCGTTCTCGCTGGAGGGGCTGTGCGGGCGGATAGCCGAGCAGCGGGGCCGCCCCATCCGCCTCCACCCGCTCCCCGAGGAGGCGGCGCAGTCCGGCGTCTGCGGGCTGTGGGTGGGCACCGCCCGCGTCGACTACGTCTTCTACGAGGAGAAGACCACCCCCCTGCACCGCGAGCACATCGTCCTCCACGAGCTCGGCCACATCCTCTTCGGCCACCACTCCCTGGAGGGCGAGGAGCACGACGGCCGGGCCCCGGTCGTCCTCGGCCGCGCCGACTACACCACCCGCCAGGAGCAGGAGGCGGAGATGCTCGCCAGCATGATCCGCATCCGCACCGCCGTCCCCTGCCCGCAGCCGGCCGCCGAACTCCGCGGCACCCTCGCCCGGCTGGAGTCCGCCATGGGATACGAGCGGCGCCGCCGTGGCCACTGAGCTCACCGCGCTCGGCGACTGGCTCGCCGTGCCCAGCGTGGCCTGCCTGTGGATCGCGGTCCTGCTGCGCGCCCCCGCCGCCCTGCGCTCCCCGCAGCAGCGCGGCCTGTGGCTCGCCGTAGCCACCGCCGCCGCCGCGATGACGCTGAACCTCCCCGACGTCGTCGCGTACGCCACGCGCGACCCCGGCTACGCCCACGCCGTCGGGCTCGTCCGCAACCTCACCGGCGTGCTGTCCGCCGGCGCCGTCCTCTACTTCGTGGCGTCCACCACCCGCGGCCGCATCCTCCAACACGCCGCCTGGGCGGGCACGGTGGCCTGGCTGAGCCTCCTCGTCGTCCTCGACACGGCCGCGCCCGGACACGGCGTGCACACCATCCCGCCGCGGGGCGGCCCCGTGCCCTCCCTCGCGTACTGGCTGATCCTCATCGCCGCGCACCTGCTCGCCAACACCACCTGTGTCGCGCTGTGCTGGCGCTACAGCTGCCGCACCGAGAGCAGGGGACTGGCGCTCGGGCTGCGCCTGTTCGGCCTGGGCACCGCCCTCGCCGGCGTCTTCTGGTTCTGCTACCTCCTCAAGGCCCTGTTCGGCACCGTCTGGGCGATGCCCGCCCTGCCGCTGATGATGAACCTGCACGGGCTGCTGCGCGCCGCCGCCATCCTCGTGCCGACCGTGTTCATCCTGCGCCGCACCGCCGCCGACACCGCCACCGCCTGGCGGCTGTGGCCGCTGTGGCACGACCTCGTGCACGCCGTTCCGCACGTCGTGCTCACCAGGCCGCGGGCGGGCCGGCTCCTGGAGCTGCTGTGGCCGCCCGTCCCGCGCAACATGCTCGTGTACCGCAAGGTCATCGAGACCCGCGACGCGATCCTCATCCTCGGCGAGTACGTCGCCCCCGGCATCCCGGAGCTCGCCCGCAGCCACGTCACGCTCCGCGGGGTCCCCGAGCCGCGGCGCACGGCGGCCGCGCTGGCCTGTGTCCTGAAGGAGGCGCGCGGCGCGAAACTCGCCGGAGAGCCCGGGAAGCCCTGGCAGGCCGCTTACTGGGTGCTCCCGGCCGTCATGCAGCACTCCGCCGGCAGCGAGGCCGGCCTGGAGGACGAGGCGCGCTTCCTCGTCGACGTGGCCGAGGCCTACGGCTCTCCCGCCACCGCCGAGTTCGCGCCCTGAACCACCCGTACGACAGCAGGAAGTGACGCCGTCTTGACCACCGTAGTGATCACCGGGGCCAGTGCCGGGCTCGGTGCCGCCTTCGCCCGCGGCTTCGCCGCCAAGGGCTGCGACCTCGTCCTCGTCGCCCGCGACGAGGACCGCCTGCACGCCGTCGCCCGCGAACTCGGCCGCGAGTTCGGCACGAAGTGCGAGGTGCTGCCCGCCGACCTGCTGGACGGCGCCGGCTGCGCGGCCGTCGCCGAACGGCTCGCCGACCCGGCCCGGCCCGTCGACATCCTGGTCAACAACGCCGGGTTCGGGCTGGCCGCCCCCTTCCCGTACAGCCCCGTCGAGGACGAGGAGCGGATGCTCGACCTGCTCGTGAAGGTCCCGCTGCGGCTCACCCACGCCGTGCTGCCCGGGCTCCGCGAGCGCCGCCGCGGAGCCGTGCTGAACGTGTCCTCGGTGGCCGGACTGCTGCCGACCGGCACGTACGGGGCCGCCAAGGCCTGGGTGACCGCGTTCAGCGAGTCCCTGCGGGTCGACATGGAGCCGTACGGGGTCCGGGTGCTGGCCGTGGTCCCCGGGTTCACCCGCACCGAGTTCCAGGCGCGCGCCGGCATGGACGTGAGCTCCCTGCGCGAGGCGGTCTGGCTGGAACCGGAGGCCGTGGTGGCCAAGGCCCTGCGGGACCTCGCCCTGCGGCGGCCGGTCAGCATCACCGGCCGCCGCTACCGGGCGTACGCGCTGGCCGCCCGGCACCTCCCGCGCGGCTTCGTGGCCCGCAGGATGGCCCGCACCCGCCGCCCGCCCGCGGCCCGGTAGCGCCCCGAAGGGGCGCGGGGAACCGCGCGATCACCCACAACGGGGCCGCAGACGATCGCCGGCCTGTCGCGGCGCCTCCCGCGGAGCGCTCAGGCTCAGAGCTCGACGACCTTGCCGTCCGCGACCTGGAGGCGGCGCGTGACGCGCACCGCGTCCAGCATCCGCCGGTCGTGCGTGACGAGCAGCAGCGTGCCCTCGTACGCCTCCAGCGCCGACTCCAGCTGCTCGATCGCCGGCAGGTCCAGGTGGTTCGTCGGCTCGTCCAGCACCAGCAGGTTCACCCCGCGGCCCTGGAGCAGCGCCAGGGCCGCCCGGGTCCGCTCGCCGGGGGACAGCGTCGACGCCGGGCGCAGCACGTGCGCCGCCTTCAGCCCGAACTTGGCCAGCAGGGTCCGCACCTCGGCCGGCTCGGTGTCCGGGACCGCCGCGCAGAACGCCTCCAGCAGCGACTCCTCGCCGAGGAACAGGCCGCGCGCCTGGTCCACCTCGCCGGTCAGCACGCCCGAGCCGAGCGAGGCCGCACCGGAATCCGGGGCCAGCCGGCCCAGCAGCACCGCCAGCAGCGTCGACTTGCCCGCACCGTTCGCACCGGTGATCGCCACCCGGTCCGCCCAGTCGAGCTGGAGGCTGGCCGGGCCGAAGGAGAAGTCCCCGCGCTGCACGGCCGCCTCGCGCAGGGTCGCGACCACCGACCCGGAGCGCGGGGCCGCCGCGATCTCCATGCGCAGCTCCCACTCCTTGCGCGGCTCCTCGACCACCTCCAGCCGCTCGATGGCGCGCTGCGTCTGCCGGGCCTTGGCGGCCTGCTTCTCGCTCGCCTCGCCGCGCAGCTTCCGGCCGATCTTGTCGTTGTCCGTGGCCTTGCGGCGGGCGTTGCGGACGCCCTTGTCCATCCAGTTGCGCTGCATCAGGGCCCGGCCCTCCAGCGCAGCGCGCTTGTCGGCGTACTCGTCGTACTCCTCGCGTGCGTGCGTGCGGGCCCGGGCCCGCTCCTCCAGGTAGGCGTCGTAGCCGCCGCCGTAGAGGTTGATCTGCTGCTGGGCCAGGTCGAGTTCGAGGACCTTGGTGACGGTCCGGGTCAGGAACTCGCGGTCGTGGCTGATGACGACCGTGCCGGCGCGCAGGCCCGTGACGAACCGTTCCAGCCGCTCCAGGCCCTCCAGGTCGAGGTCGTTGGTCGGCTCGTCGAGCAGGAACACGTCGTAGCGGGACAGCAGCAGCGAGGCCAGGCCCGCGCGGGCCGCCTGCCCGCCGGACAGGGCGGTCATCGGCAGGTCCAGGCTCACGGCGAGGCCGAGCTCGTCGGCGGTCTCCTGCGCCCGCTCGTCGAGGTCCGCGCCGCCGAGGTTCAGCCACCGGTCCAGCGCCGTCGCGTACGCGTCGTCCGCGCCGGGCGCCCCCTCCACCAGGCCCTGCGTCGCCGCGTCCAGCTCCGCCTGGGCGGCGGCGACACCGGTGCGCCGGGTCAGGAACTCGCGTACGGACTCCCCGGCGCGGCGCTCCGGCTCCTGCGGGAGGTGGCCCACGGCGGCGGTGGGCGGGGACAGCCGCAGCTCGCCGGACTCGGGGGCGTCCAGGCCGGCGAGCAGCCGCAACAGGGTCGACTTCCCCGCGCCGTTGACGCCGACGAGGCCGATGACGTCGCCGGGCGCGACGACGAGGTCGAGTCCGGCGAAGAGCGTGCGCTCACCGTGTGCGGCGCTGAGGTTCTTGGCGACGAGAGTTGCAGTCATGGTCCCCCGATCCTATCCGCGTCCGGCCGGCTGCCGGGGCGGCCGGAGGGGTGGCCGGATAGGTGGGATGTCCGTCATTGCGGCCATCGCCGCCGGTCTCACACCATGGGGTCATGACGTCGCACACCGTGCTCGTCCTCCTCTACGACGGGCTGCAGAGCCTGGACGTGAGCGGTCCGGTGGAGGTCTTCGCCGGCGTCGCCCACTTCCCCGGGGAGGTCGGCTACACGATCCGGACCGCCTCCGTCGGCGGGCTCCCGGTACGGACCGGCAGCGGGCTCACGCTGGTGCCGGACGGGGACCTGGCGAACGAGCGGCCGGGCCCGGGCACCACGCTGCTGGTGCCCGGCGGCCGGTACTCGGGGGACTTCGACGCACGGCTCACCGACTGGCTGCGCGCCCACGGGGGTGGAGCGCAGCGGCTGGTGTCCGTGTGCACGGGCGGGCTGCTCCTCGCGGAGGCCGGACTGCTGGACGGCCGGCGGGCCACCACGCACTGGTCCGTGTGCGACCAGATGGCACGCGACTATCCGCGGGTGGCGGTCGAGCCGGACCCGATCTACGTACGGGACGGGCAGGTCGCCACCTCGGCCGGGGTCACGGCCGGCATCGACCTGGCCCTGGCCCTGGTGGAGGAGGACCACGGGCGGGACATCGCCCTGCAGATCGCCCGCCAGCTGGTGGTCTTCCTGCGCCGGCCGGGCAACCAGGCACAGTTCAGCGCCCAGCTGGCCGCCCAGACGGCCCACCGGGAGCCGCTGCGCGAGGTCCAGCACTGGATCACCGAGCACCCGTCCGAGGACCTGAGCGTGCCGGCCCTCGCAGCCCGCGCCCGGCTCTCGCCCCGGCACTTCGCCCGGGCCTTCCAGGCGGAGACCGGGGTGACACCGGGGCGGTACGTGGAGCGGGTCCGCGTGGAGCACGCCCGGCGACTGCTGGAGGACGGCGGTAAGGGCGTCGCCCAGATCGCCCGGGCCTGCGGCTACGGCACCCCGGAGGCCCTCCGCCGCGCCTTCGTCAAAACCCTCGGCCAACCCCCCGCCGAATACCGCCGCCGCTTCGGCCACCCCTGACTCCACGCCCACCCCCGGCAACGCCCCCGCCAGGGGCGCGGGGAACTGCGCGCTCAGCCCAAGCAGACCCGCACCCGACCGGGCACCGGCACGACCCCCCACCCAGGGGCGCGGGGAACGGCGCACTCAACCCCGGCCGACACAGGCGGCACAACCCACCCCCACCACCCACAACCCCACCGCACACCTCCGGAGGAGACATGCAAATAGCCGTCCTGCTCTACAACGGCTTCACCGCCCTCGACGCCATCGGCCCGTACGAAACCCTCGTCCAGCTCCCCGACACCGAGACCGTGTTCGTCGCGGAGCGCCCCGGCCCCGTCCGCTGCGACAGCGGCCGCCTCTCCCTCGTCGCCGAGAAGGGCCTCGACGAGGTGACCCGCCCCGACATCGTCGTCGTACCGGGCGGGCCCCACCCGGAGACGCAGATGGACAACCCCGCGGTCGTCGACTGGCTCCGCTCGGTCGACGCGACCACCACCTGGACCACGTCCGTCTGCACCGGCTCGCTCCTCCTGGCGGCGGCCGGCCTGCTCGAAGGCCGCCGCGCCACGGGCCACTGGCTGTACCTGGACCGGCTGCCCGCCTTCGGCGCCCGGCCCACCGGCGAGCGCGTGGTCTTCGACGGCAAGTACGTGACCGCCGCCGGGGTGTCCTCCGGCATCGACATGGGGCTGACGCTGCTGGGCCGTATCGCGGGCGACGAGTTCGCCCAGACCGTGCAGCTGATGATCGAGTACGACCCTCAGCCGCCGTACGACGCCGGTTCCCCGGAGAAGGCCCCGGCCGGGCTGGTGGCGCGGCTGCGCGAGTTCAACCCGCTCACGCAGTCCAGCTGAACTTGGGCGTACGGCGCTCCAGGAACGCGGCGACCCCCTCGGCGGGGTCGCCGCTTCCGGCCTGCTGTCCGGCCCAGTGGCCGTCCCGGTCCGTCCGCCCGTCGGCGAACTCCTTCGCGGCGGCCTGCGTCAGCTGCGACCGGCTCGTCAGGACGCGGGCGAACTCCGCGATCCGCTCGTCCAGCCGGCCGGCGGGCAGGAGCTCGTTGAGGAAGCCCGCGCGCAGGGCGTGCTCCGCGTCGATCAGCTCGGCGGAGAAGAGCAGGTACTTGGCGGTGGACGGGCCGACGAGGCCGGCGAGCCGGCGCGTGGAGGAGGCGGGGTAGACGAGGCCCAGCCGTGCCGGGGTCACCCCGAAGGAGGCCCCTTCCTCCGCGAAGCGCAGGTCGCAGGCGGCGGCCAGCTGGCTGCCCCCGCCGACGCAGAATCCGCGGATGGCGGCGATCGTCGGCTTGGGGAACGCGGCCAGCGCCTCCTCGGCGGCGACGGACAGCGCCTGCAGGTCCTCGTTGCCGGTGAGGGAGGAGATGTCGGCGCCGGCGCAGAAGGTGGGCCCGGCCCCGGTCAGGACGAGGACCCGTACGTCCGGGGCGGCGGCGAGACCGGCCAGCAGCCCGGGCAGGGCCCGCCACATTCCGGCGGTCATGGCGTTGCGCTTGGCGGGGTGTGCGATGACGATCGTGGCGACCCCGTCGGCGACGGTGTGCAGCAGGGCCGCTTCGCTTGCTGCTTCCTGGGCTGCGTCCATGCGCCGGATGCTATCCCGGGCCGCCGATCCTATGATCAAGGGAGTCCGTACGGGGGGCTGCGGAAAGGTGCGACCCCCATGGGCGCAGACCGGACAGACCGATCAGGCGGACCGGCACACGCGGACGGCCCCGACCGGGCGGACAGCGCGGACCGTGCCGGGGCCGGGGAAGCCGGGCGGCTGCGCCGCCGCTTCGCCTGGCTGGCCGTGCTCGGCGCGGTGCTGGTGCTGGCCGGCCTGCTGGGCCTCGTGTACGCCAATGTGGCCGCCCTCACCTCGATGTTCCTGTTCGGCTGGCTGCTGCTGATCGGCGGGGCGGTGGGGCTGCTGCACGCCGTGGAGTCCCGCAAGACCGACTACTTCTGGCTCGCGGTCGTCGTCGCCGCGATCAACATCGCCGCCGGTTTCGTGATCCTGCGCCGCCCCGAGGCGAGCGCCGAGGCGCTGACGATGTTCGCCGCGCTGCTGTTCCTCACCGCCGGGGTGTTCCGGCTGGTCGGAGCGCTGGTGGTACGCGGCACGCAGTTCGGTCTGATGCTGGTGCAGGGCGCGTTCGGGATCCTGCTGGGGCTGCTGATCCTGGCGAACTGGCCGGGCAACAGCGTCTACGTGATCGGAACCTTCTTCTCCGTCGCCCTGTTGTTCGACGGGCTGAGTCTGCTGGCCCTGGGTCTGGGAGGCCGCCGCATTCTGGGGGTGGTCAGGCAGGACGAGGCGCCCGGAGCGGGGGACGCGGCGGGCGGGACGCGTGGTGCGGCCGGAAAGCGTCCCACGGAAGAGCAGGAAGAGTCGGACAGCTGACACCGCCACAAGCCTGCGGTCAAAAAGTGCCCGATAGGCGCTGACTTGTTGTCAGCGGTCCGGTCCGGACCAGTCGGGTCCCCACCCTGGACGCGTGGAGACGATCGAGTGCGAAGGACGGGGCCGGAAGATGGATCTCAGCGGGAGTGTCCCGCCGGCCGAGGTGGGTGAGCCGGAGCCCCCGGCCGGCCCACTCGCGTACGAAGGTGTGTGGCGGTTCACCGTACCCGCTGTTGAAGAATCCGTTCCGCAGGCCCGTCGGGCCGTCCGCGACCTGCTGGGCCGCCAGGGCGTACCCGCGGACCGGGACCTGGTGTACACCCTGCTGCTGATCGTCTCCGAGCTGGTGACGAACTCGGTCCGGCACGCGGCCCTGCTCTCGCCGGAGGTCGCGGTCGAGGTCGCGATCGGCCGGGCGTGGGTGCGGGTGGCCGTCGAGGACAACCACCCGTACCGGCCCAAGGCGCTGGAGGCCGATTTCGGCCAGACCGGCGGCCGGGGCCTGCTCCTGGTGCGCGAGATGACGCGGGAGGCCGGCGGGGTGTGCGATGTCGAGCACACCTCGACCGGCGGCAAGGTCATCTGGGCGGCCCTGCCGATCACTGCCCCGGCCGCCGGCCCGGACCGGCCCTTCCCGCGTCCGGCGCGCTGACGGGCGTACCGGCGTGCCGACGGGCCTGTGTACCGGTGGGCCTGTGTACCGGCGGGCGTGCGGCCTACCAGCCGGCCGCGTCGCCCGTCAGCTCGCGGATCGCGGGCCGGGCCGCGTCCAGGACGGTCATGAACCAGGCCGAGAACGGCACTGCCGCATGCCGCTTGGCCAGCTCCTCGGGCGTGACGAAGGCGGTGTCGGCCACCTCGTCCGGGTCCGGCTGCACTGCGGCCTGCGCGAGTCCCACGAACAGATGGTTGTACTCCTGCTCCACCAAGCCCGACGCGGGGTCCGGGTGGTTGTAGCGCACGGTCCCCGCCTCCGCGAGCAGCGAGGGCGACAGGCCCAGCTCCTCGTGGGTCCGCCGGGCCGCCGCCGCGAACGGCGACTCGCCGGGGTACGGGTGGCCGCAGCAGGTGTTCGACCAGACGCCGGGGGAGTGGTACTTCCCGAGCGCCCGCTGCTGGAGCAGCAGGCGGCCCTGCTCGTCGAAGAGGAACACGGAGAAGGCCCGGTGCAGCAGGCCGGGCGCCTGGTGGGCGGAGAGCTTCTCTGCCGTGCCGATGGTGTTGCCGGACTCGTCGACCAGTTCGAGCATGATCGGTTCTTGAGTGCCGGTGCCGTGGGACGCGCTGTTCGCGGCGGTGGCTGGTGTGGTCGGCATACCCATCCTTCGCTTCGGACTCTGGCCCTCAGTCTGCCGTACAAGGGAGTCTTGTCCCCACTTCGGCGATCCGCGCATGTCTGCCCCCCGACGCGTGATAAGCGCCGGGGGGCGGCGGCCCGCGTGCGACGCACACGCGGGCCACCTGCGGAATCAGACCCCGAAGGGGGCCGGATACGTGATCGTTCCTCGCGGTACGGGGACGGAATCGTCGAGCACCAGTGCCATCAGTGCCTCGTCCGGGACCTCGAAGGGCGCCCGGATCCCGAACCGGGAGGCCGGCACGAAGCCGAACCGCGGGTAATACGCCGGGTGCCCGAGGACGAGGACCAGCGCCTCCCCCTGCTCCTTCGCGGCCGCCAGCAGTGCCCGTACGACGGAGCTGCCCGCGCCCGAGCGCTGGACCGCCGGATCGGCGGCCACCGGGGCGAGCGCGAGCGCCGGTGCCCCGTCGACCTCGCAGCGGGTCAGCAGGGCGTGCGCGGCCACCGACCCGTCGGGGGCCTCGGCCACGAACGACAGGCCCGGCAGCCAGGCGGGGTCGGTGCGCAGCGCGTCCACGAGGTCCGCTTCGAGCGGTGTGCCGAACGCCGCGAGGTTCACGGCCCGCACGGCGGCCCGGTCGGCGGCGGTCTCCGGCCGGGCCGGCCAGGCACCGCCGTCCCCGGCTGTCACCGGGCGCAGGACGTAGCCGGTGTACCCGTACTCGTGGCCGTGCCGGGCCCGTACGGCGATCTCCTCGCGGGCGCCGGCCAGCGCGGCGGCCGTCGCCGGATCCGGGGCCGACCCGGCCGCGGCCCCGGCCTCGACCTCGTCGGCCCGAGCGCCGAGCGGGCCGTAGTACGCGTCCCAGTCGGAGTCGGGCAGGCGGTGGATGCTCAGCACCCGGTAGCCGGCCGCCTGGGCGGCGGCGATGTTGCGGGCGGTGGAGGGCAGGCCGCCGTGCGGGTCCCAGAAGGCGCGGGCTCCGGCCGACGGCTCGTCGACGGTCCACTCGCACTCGGTGAGCACGAGGGTGCCGCCCGGCGCGAGCAGCCGCTTCCACCGGGCGAGGGCGGTGTCGAAACCGATGAGGTACGCGGAGCCCTCCGCCCAGACGAGGTCGAAGGACCCGCCGGGGTGGGGGAGGGCGCCCATGTCGGCGCGGACGGGGTGGACGCGGCCGTCGAGCCCGCGGTCCGCGGCCGCGGACCGCAGCTCGTCGAGGAAGTCCCCGTGCAGGTCGACCGCGGTCACCTCGGCGCCGTGCGCGCCGGCCTCCGCGGCCAGCAGCAGGGCACTGCGGCCGGGACCGCAGCCGAGGTCGAGGGCGCGCGGCCGTTCGGGCAGCGGCCCGCACAGGGAGAGCAGGTGCCGGGTGGTTGCGTCGGAGCCGGGGGCCTGCCGGGGCAGCCCGCGGTGCAGGGCGAAGAACGCGGAGGTGAGATCGGAAGAGGAGACGGAACCGGAAGTGGAACCGGTGTGGTCGGTCACTGCGAACCCTTGGTGAGAGGGCACCGGCCGACGGGCCGGATCGTGGTGATCAGGCCCGGCCGGCAGCCCGGAGGAAGGTGGGGACGAACCGGAGTGCGCTGCGCTCGGCAGCGGCCGCTGCGACGGTCATCAACCCACCTCCTGTCACTCAGATCACTCGTGCCGCTCGTATCACACGCATTCTGCGTGAGCCGTCCCACTTTAACAGCCGGACGGTTTGTCGGACCTCGACGCGATCACGGATGATGATGATCCCACCGGCCCGGACCCCGGGTTATTCGGCTGGTCGGGGAGCAAACGGGTGGTGAACCCCGGCTTCCGTTCATCCGATAGCCTCTGCCGACGTGCCGAGGCCCCCGCGGGCGGCGCCCGCCGCCCGCCGCCGTGTTCGCTGCAAGGAGTGAGTTCGTCTGTCGACCGTCATCCTCACCGGCCTGCCGGTCCCCGGATCACCACTCACGGACGATCTGCGCTCCCTCGGCTTCGACGTCCGCCCCGCCGCCGCGCCCGAGGACGCCGCCGCGGTGCTGGCCGGCGTACCGGCGGGACAGCGGGTGGCCGTGGTGGACAGCGCCTTCGTCGGGCACGTCCACGCGCTGCGGCTCGCGCTGACCGACCCCCGCTTCGACGCCTGTGCCGTGACCGGCGCCTTCACCGTCCAGCCCGCCGCCCGCGCGGCCCTGGACGAGGCCGCCGCCCTCCCGGTGAACGGCAGCGGCCCGTACGCCGACCGGCTCGCCGCCGCCGTCGAGGCCGGCGGGACCGCCGTCCAGCGGCCCGAGCTCGGCAGCCTGGTCGCCGCCGTCCCCGCCGACGGGTCCGAGCGCGAGGCGGCCGCCGCCGCGGTCGACGCGGTGGACGACGAGGCCGTGCGGCTGCGCTCCGCCGTGAAGTCCCGCGACGGGTTCTTCACCACCTTCTTCATCAGCCCGTACTCGCGCTACATCGCCCGCTGGTGCGCGCGCCGCGGCCTGACCCCGAACCAGGTCACCACCGCCTCGCTGGTCACCGCGCTCGTCGCGGCCGGCTGCGCCGCCACCGGCGAGCGCTGGGGCTACGTCACCGCGGGCGTGCTGCTGCTGCTCTCCTTCGTCCTGGACTGCACCGACGGGCAGCTCGCCCGCTACTCCCTGCAGTACTCGACCATGGGCGCCTGGCTCGACGCGACCTTCGACCGGGCGAAGGAGTACTCCTTCTACGCGGGCCTCGCGCTCGGCGCCGCCCGGACCGGGGACGACGTCTGGGCCCTCGCCCTCGGCGCCATGATCCTCATGACCTGCCGGCACGTGGTGGACTTCTCCTTCAACGAGGCCAACCACGACGCCACGGCCAACACGAGCCCCACCGCCGCCCTCTCCGACCGGCTCGACAGCGTCGGCTGGACGGTCTGGGCCCGGCGCATGATCATCCTCCCGATCGGCGAGCGCTGGGCGATGATCGCGGTGCTGACCGCGTTCACCACCCCGCGGATCGTGTTCTACGCCCTGCTCGTCGGCTGCGCCTTCGGCGCGCTGTACACCACCGCGGGCCGGGTCCTGCGCTCGCTGACCCGCAAGGCGCAGCGCACCGACCGGGCTGCCCGCGCCCTCGCCGACCTGGCCGACACCGGGCCGCTGGGCGGGCTCGTCGCCGCCGGGGCGGGCCGCATCACCCGCCGCTCCGCCCCCGCGCTGATGACGGCGGGCCTGGGGTCGGTCCTGTACCTGCTCGGCGCCGCGTGGCTGCTGCCGTACGGGGATCCGCTGCTGTTCGTGGCCGTCGCCCTGTACGTGCTCACCAGTGGTGCGGCCGTGTCCCACCCGCTCAAGGCGCCCCTCGACTGGCTGCTGCCGCCGCTGTTCCGGGCCGCCGAGTACACCACGATCCTGGTGCTCGCCGTCAAGGCGGACGTCCCCGGGGCCCTTCCGGCCGCATTCGGACTGGTCGCGGCGGTCGCCTACCATCACTACGACACGGTCTACCGCATCCGCGGAGGCTCCGGCGCGCCCCCGCGGTGGCTGGTGTGGACCATCGGCGGCCATGACGGCCGGGTCCTGCTGACCGTGGTCCTGGCCGCATTCCTCGCCCGGGACGCGTTCCCCGTCGCGCTCACGGTGCTCGCCGTGTTCGTGGCACTCGTGGTGCTCGTGGAGAGCATCCGCTTCTGGGTCTCCTCCGGGGCACCCGCCGTACATGACGAAGGAGAACCAGCATGATCGGCCTTGTCCTCGCTGCCGGTGCCGGACGCCGCCTGCGTCCCTACACCGACACCCTGCCCAAGGCCCTCGTGCCCGTCGGTCCCGAAGGCGACGAGGAGAGCCTGACGGTCCTCGACCTGACCCTCGGCAACTTCGCCGCGGTCGGCCTGACCGAGGTCGCGATCGTCGTCGGCTACCGCAAGGAGGCCGTCTACGCCCGCCAGGCCGCGCTGGAGGCCAAGTACGGGCTCAAGATCACGCTGATCGACAACGACAAGGCCGAGGAGTGGAACAACGCCTACTCCCTGTGGTGCGCCCGTGAGGTCCTGAAGCAGGGCGTGATCCTCGCCAACGGCGACACCGTCCACCCGGTCTCCGTCGAGCAGACCCTGCTCGCCGCCCGCGGCAACGGCCAGAAGATCATCCTCGCCCTCGACGCGGTCAAGCAGCTGGCCGACGAGGAGATGAAGGTCATCACGGCCGACGGCCAGGGCGTCCGCAAGATCACCAAGCTGATGGACCCGGCCACCGCGACCGGCGAGTACATCGGCGTCACCCTGATCGAGGCCGAGGCCGCCGAGGAGCTGGCGGACGCCCTCAAGGCGACCTTCGAGCGCGACCCCGACCTCTACTACGAGGACGGCTACCAGGAGCTGGTCAACCGCGGCTTCACCGTCGACGTGGCCCCCATCGGCGACGTCAAGTGGGTCGAGATCGACAACCACGACGACCTCGCCAAGGGCCGGACGATCGCATGCCAGTACTGACGAGGCTCATTCCCTCCCCGGTCGTCGTCGACATCAGCAACGGGGCGATGGACAAGCTGGACGGCATCCTCGCCGACCAGCGGATCTCCGCCTCCGGCAAGCTGGCGATCGCGATCAGCGGCGGCTCCGGCCGGGCCCTGCGCGCCCGGCTGGCGCCGGCCCTGCCGTACGCCGACTGGTTCCCGGTCACGGACGGCACCATCGACTCGGCGGTCAAGCTCGCCGACGACATAAAGGGCCGCCGCTACGACGCCGTGGTGGGGCTGGGCGGCGGCAAGATCATCGACGTGGCGAAGTACGCCGCGGCGCGGGTCGGGCTGCCGATGGTGGCGATCGCCACCAACCTCTCGCACGACGGGATCTGCTCGCCCGTCGCGACCCTCGACAACGACAACGGCCGCGGCTCCTACGGGGTGCCCACGCCGATCGCGATGGTCATCGACCTCGACGTGATCCGGGACGCCCCGGTGCGGTTCGTCCGCGCGGGCATCGGCGACGCGATCTCCAACATCTCGGCGATCGCCGACTGGGAGCTTTCGCACAAGACCACCGGCGAACACGTCGACGGCCTGGCCGCCGCCATGGCCCGGACCGCCGGAGAGTCGGTCCTGCGCCACCCCGGCGGCTGCGGGGACGACGAGTTCCTCACCGTGCTCGCCGAGGCCCTCGTCCTCACCGGCATCGCCATGTCGATCAGCGGGGACACCCGGCCCGCCTCCGGCGCCTGCCACGAGATCAGCCACGCCTTCGACCTGCTCCACCCCGGGCGCTCCGCGCTCCACGGCGAGCAGGTGGGCCTCGGCGCCGCCTTCGCGATGCACCTGCGGGGGGCGGCCGAGCAGTCCGGGCTGTTCGTCGAGGTGCTGCGCCGCCACGGGATGCCCGTGCTGCCCGCGGAGATCGGGTTCAGCGTGGACGAGTTCGTCGCCGCCGTCGAGTACGCCCCCCAGACCCGCCCGGGACGCTTCACGATCCTGGAGCACCTCAACCTGTCCGCCACCGATATCAGGGACGCGTACGCCGACTATGCCAAGACCATCCGTAGCTGAACTCCGGCCCGTCGTTCACCCGGAGGGCGTGAAGGACCGGCGCAGCGGTGAGCACTGGGGCGGCCGCCTGTACATGCGCGAGGTCTCCCTGCGCATCACCCGCCTGCTGGCGGACACCAAGGTCACGCCCAACCAGCTGACCTACCTGATGACCCTGTGCGGCGTGCTCGCGGCCCCGGCCCTGCTGGTCCCCGGGATCTGGGGAGCCGTCCTCGGCGTGGTCTTCGTCCAGCTCTACCTGCTGCTCGACTGCGTCGACGGTGAGCTCGCCCGCTGGAAGAAGCAGTACTCGCTCTCGGGCGTCTACCTGGACCGCGTCGGCGCCTACCTGTGCGACGCGGCCGTGCTCGTCGGCCTCGGCCTGCGCGCCGCCGACCTGTGGGGCGGCGGCCGCACCGACTGGCTGTGGGCCTTCCTCGGCACCCTCGCGGCGCTCGGCGCGATCCTGATCAAGGCCGAGACCGACCTGGTCGGCGTCGCCCGCCACCAGGCCGGCATGGCCCCCGTCAAGGAGGCCGCGGCCGAGCCCCGCTCGTCCGGCATGGCGCTCGCCCGCCGGGCCGCGTCCGCGCTGAAGTTCCACCGGCTGATCCTCGGCATCGAGGCGTCGCTGCTCGTCCTGGTGCTGGCCGTCGTGGACCAGATGCGGGGCGACCTGTTCTTCACCCGGCTCGGTGTGGCCGTCCTGGCCGGCATCGCGCTGCTCCAGACGGTGCTGCACCTGGTGTCCGTCCTCGTCTCCAGCAGGCTGCGGTGAGCGCCCCGCTGCGCGTCGGCGCGGTCGTCATCACCATGGGCAACCGCCCCGACGAGCTGAAGGCGCTGATCGACTCCGTGGCCCGCCAGCAGGGCGACCCCGTCGAGGTCGTCGTCGTGGGCCAGGGCGTCGAGGTCACCGGACTTCCCGCGGGTGTGCGTTCCGTCACCCTGCCCGAGAACCTGGGCATCCCCGGCGGCCGCAACGTCGGCATCGAGGCCTTCGGCCCCGGCGGCCGCGACGTCGACATCCTGCTCTTCCTCGACGACGACGGGCTGCTGGAGCGCACCGACACCGCCGAGCTGTGCCGGCAGGCCTTCACCGAGGACCCCCGGCTCGGGATCATCAGCTTCCGGATCGCCGACCCGGAGACCGGTGAGACCCAGCGCCGGCACGTGCCCCGGCTGCGCGCCTCGGACCCGATGCGCTCCTCCCGCGTGACGACCTTCCTGGGCGGCGCCAACGCCGTGCGCACCCCGGTTCTCGCGCAGGTCGGGGCCCTGCCCGCGGAGTTCTTCTACGCGCACGAGGAGACCGACCTGGCCTGGCGGGCCCTCGACGCAGGGTGGTCGATCGACTACCGGGCGGACATGGTGCTGCTGCACCCGAAAACCGCCCCCTCCCGGCACGCGGTCTACCACCGTATGGTGGCCCGTAACCGGGTGTGGCTCGCCCGCCGCAACCTGCCCGCGCCGCTGGTGCCGGTCTACGTGGGCGTCTGGCTGCTGCTGACGCTCCTGCGCAGGCCCTCGGTCCCGGCCCTCAAGGCCTGGTTCGGCGGTTTCAAGGAGGGATGGACCACCCCCTGCGGTCCCCGGCGCCCCATGAGGTGGCGTACGGTCTGGCGGCTGACCCGGCTGGGGCGACCGCCTGTCATCTGACGCGTCGGCGTCTGAGAACATGGCGCGGTCACGGTCCGTGCGCCCCACGCCCGATGCCACCTACTGCCGCATCTTGAAGACGGAAAGTTTCAACTTGTGAGTGACACAACCCAGGATGGCGCCCTCGCCACGAGCAAGCCGCCGTCCGAAGACGCGGGGCTGTCCCCCGCCGAGCTCGCCAGGAAGTACGGCCTGTCCGTCAGCGGCGCCCGGCCCAGCCTCGCCGGATACGTACGGCAGCTGTGGGACCGGCGCCACTTCATCCTGGCGTTCTCCCGGGCCAAGCTGGTCGCTCAGTACAGCCAGGCCAAGCTCGGCCAGATCTGGCAGGTGGCGACGCCGCTGCTCAACGCGGCGGTCTACTACCTGATCTTCGGCCTGATCATGGATGCGGGCCGCGGGATGGGGAAGGACGTCTACATCCCCTTCCTGGTGATCGGCATCTTCGTCTTCACCTTCACCCAGAGCTCGCTGATGGCCGGCGTGCGCGCCATCCCGTCCAACCTCGGACTGGTCCGCGCCCTGCACTTCCCGCGCGCCTCCCTGCCGATCTCCTTCTCGATGCAGCAGCTCCAGCAGCTGCTGTACTCGATGATCGTGGTGTTCGTCACTGTGGTGGCGTTCGGCAACTACCCGCAGCTCTCCTGGCTGCTGGTCCTGCCGGTACTGGTGCTGCAGTTCGTCTTCAACACCGGCCTCGCCCTGATCTTCGCGCGCATGGGGGCCAAGACCCCGGACCTCGCGCAGCTGATGCCGTTCCTGACGCGTACCTGGATGTACGCCTCCGGCGTCATGTTCTCGATCAACGAGATGCTCAAGGAGAAGTCCCCGTGGATGGCGGACGTGCTCCAGTGGAACCCGGCGGCGATCTACATGGACCTGATCCGCTTCGCCCTGATCGACGGCTACGGCGGCGAGAACCTGCCGCCGCACGTCTGGGCCTTCGCGGTCGGCTGGGCCGTCGTGATCGGCCTCGGCGGATTCGTGTACTTCTGGAAGGCTGAGGAGCGTTACGGCCGTGGCTGAGAACAACAGGGACCGCGTCCCCACCGTCATCGCCGACGACGTCCACATCGTCTACCGCGTCAACACCGGCAGCTCCGGCAAGGGCAGCGCCACGGCGGCGCTGAGCAAGATACTCCGCAGGGGCAAGGGCGATGCGCCGGGCGTCCGGCGGGTCCACGCCGTGCGCGGCGTCTCGTTCACCGCCTACCGCGGCGAGGCCATCGGCCTGATCGGCTCCAACGGCTCCGGCAAGTCCACCCTGCTGCGCGCCATCGCGGGCCTGCTGCCCTGCGAGGCGGGCAAGGTCTACACCGACGGCCAGCCCTCGCTGCTGGGTGTCAACGCGGCGCTGATGAACGACCTCACCGGCGAGCGCAACGTGGTCCTCGGCGGTCTGGCCATGGGCATGAGCCGTGAGCAGATCCACGAGCGCTACCAGGACATCGTCGACTTCTCGGGCATCAACGAGAAGGGCGACTTCATCTCCCTGCCGATGCGCACGTACTCCTCCGGCATGGCCGCGCGCCTGCGCTTCTCGATCGCCGCAGCCAAGGACCACGACGTGCTGATGATCGACGAGGCGCTGGCCACCGGTGACCGCAAGTTCCAGGTGCGCTCCGAGGACCGCATCCGCGAGCTGCGCAAGCAGGCGGGCACCGTCTTCCTGGTGAGCCACAACAACAAGTCCATCCGCGACACCTGCAGCCGCGTCCTGTGGCTGGAGAAGGGCGAGCTGCTGATGGACGGGCCGACCGAAGAGGTCGTCTCGGCCTACGAGAAGGCATCCGGTCACTGACCGGCGGCACCGCAGGCCCCCGTCGCCCCGTGCGGCGGGGGCCTCGGTGTGCCCCCGCGCGTGCCGGGTGTGCCCCCGCGCGTGCCGGGTGTGCCCCGGCGCGTCCCGGGTGCGCCCCCGGCTTGTTCCCGGCGTGTCCCCGGCGTGTCTTCCGGGGAGCGTCCGGGGCAATTCGGGCCGACATTCGGCAGCGGTGCGAATACCCCGGAAGGTTCCGCGGGGTTGTGCAGCGTAAGCTGGACCGGTCCTGATCCGCGGCAGGAGGGGACGATTCACCGCAGGTGAACGGCCTGGGACAGCATGGAGAAAGTCCGGCGGCGTGTCCGAAATAGGATGTATTGCGTCGGCAGTGTAGAACGGGAGATGTGACGGCAATGGCTACGGGAATTCTCCGGCCCCCAGGCATTACGGCCGTCCGCGCCGCGGGCGGCGGGCGGTGACCCCGGCGCACGGCATCCGTCCCCGGCAGACCCCGGCCCCCGACGCCCACGCGCGCGCCACCCTCGGCAAGGCCCGGACGGAGAACTTCCCCGTCGCCCCCGCCTTCCTGCCCCGCGCCTGGCGCGAGGGGCTGATGGCGGTGTACGGCTACGCCCGCCTCGTCGACGACATCGGTGACGGCGACCTCGCCCCCGGCGGCCGCGACGCCGTCCTCCTCGGCCTCGGCCCCGAAGCCGCCGACGACCGGCTCGCCCTGCTCGACGCCCTCGAAGCCGACCTCGGGCGCGTCTTCGGCACCGCCGGCGGCGGCCCCCGCCACCCCCTCCTCCAGGCCCTCCGGCCGGTGGTCCGGGCCCACGGCCTCACCCCCGAGCCGTTCCTCGGCCTCATCGCCGCCAACCGCCAGGACCAGCACGTCAGCCGCTACGAGACGTACGGCGACCTGCTCGCCTACTGCGAGCTCTCCGCGAACCCCGTGGGCCGCCTCGTCCTCGCCCTCACCGGCACCGCCACCCCCGAGCGGATCCGCCGCTCCGACGCCGTCTGCACCGCCCTGCAGATCGTCGAGCACGTCCAGGACGTCGCCGAGGACCTCGGCCGGGACCGGATCTACCTCCCCGCCGAGGACCTGCGCCGCTTCGGCGTGACCGAAGCCGACCTCAAGGCCCCCACCGCAGGCGCCTCCGTACGCTCCCTCATCGCCTACGAGGCCGCCCGCGCCCGGGACCTCCTGGACGAGGGCACCCCCCTCGTGGGCAGCGTCCACGGCCGGCTCCGGCTGCTGCTCGCCGGCTTCACCGGCGGCGGCCGCGCCGCCCTGCGCGCCGTCTCCCACGCCGGCTTCGACGTACTCCCCGGCCCGCCGCGGCCCACCCGGAGCGGCCTGCTCCGCGAGGTGGCCGCCGTCCTGCGCACCGCGCCGAGAAAGGGGTGAGCCCGACCGTGGAGGGTTCCGCACACACCACCGCGCCGTCCGCGCCGGTCCTGGCGGCCTACAGCTACTGCGAGGCCGTCACCGGGGCGCAGGCCCGCAACTTCGCGTACGGCATCCGGCTGCTGCCCGCCGACAAGCGGCAGGCCATGTCCGCCCTGTACGCCTTCTCCCGGCGCGTCGACGACATCGGCGACGGCACGCTCCCCGCCGACGCCAAGCTCGCCCGCCTGGAGGAGACCCGGGCCCTGCTCGGCCGGATCCGCGACGGCCGGGTCGACGAGGACGACACCGACCCCGTCGCCGTCGCCCTCACCCACGCCGCGCGCCGCTTCCCCATCCCGCTCGGCGGCCTCGACGAGCTCATCGACGGCGTGCTGATGGACGTCCGCGGCGAGACCTACGAGACCTGGGAGGACCTGGAGGTCTACTGCCGCTGCGTCGCCGGGGCCATCGGACGGCTCTCCCTCGGCGTGTTCGGCACCGCGGCCGGCGCGGCCGACGCCGAGCGCGCGAGCGAGTACGCCGACACCCTCGGCCTCGCCCTCCAGCTCACCAACATCCTGCGCGACGTCCGCGAGGACGCCGGCAACGGACGCACCTACCTGCCCGCCGAGGACCTCGCCAAGTTCGGCTGCGACGAGGGCTTCGCCGCCGGCCGGCTCCCCGCCGGAGCCGACTTCGCCGGCCTCGTCCACCACGAAGTCCGGCGCGCCCGGGCCCTGTTCGCCGACGGCTACCGGCTGCTGCCCATGCTCGACCGGCGCAGCGGCGCCTGCGTCGCGGCCATGGCCGGCATCTACCGCCGCCTCCTCGACCGCATCGAACGCGAACCCGAGGCCGTGCTCCGCGGCCGGGTCTCCCTGCCCCCGCACGAGAAGGCGTACGTCGCCGTCCGCGGCCTGTCCGGCCTCGACGCGCGGACCGTCTCGCGCCGGCGCACCGGGAGGACCGCGTGACCGCCGCCGCACACCCACACCACGCGGTGGTCGTCGGCGGCGGCCTCGCCGGCGTCACCACCGCGCTGGAACTCGCCGACGCCGGACTGCGCGTCACCCTCCTGGAAGGACGCCCCCGGCTCGGCGGCCTCGCGTTCTCCTTCAAGCGCGGCGACCTCACCGTCGACAACGGCCAGCACGTCTACCTGCGCTGCTGCACCGCCTACCGGTGGTTCCTCGACCGCATCGACGGCGCCGCCCTCGCCCCGCTGCAGGACCGGCTCGACGTCCCCGTACTCGACGTCGGCCACCCCCGCGGGCCGCGCCTGGGCCGGCTGCGCCGCAGCGCCCTGCCCGTCCCCCTGCACCTCGCCGGATCGCTGGCCCGCTACCCGCACCTGTCGCTCGCCGAGCGGGCCGCCGTCGGACGCGCCGCCCTCGCCCTGCGCGCCCTGGACCCCGCCGACCCGGCCCTCGACGGGCTCGACTTCGCGACCTGGCTCGGCCGCCACGGCCAGAGCCCGCGCACCGTCGAAGCCCTGTGGGACCTCGTCGGCATCGCCACGCTCAACGCCACCGCCGAGCAGTCCTCCCTCGGACTGGCCGCCATGGTCTTCAAGACCGGCCTGCTCTCCGAGAACGGCGCCGCCGACATCGGCTGGGCCCGGGTCCCCCTCGGCGACCTCCACGACACCCTCGCCCGCACGGCGCTCGACGCCGCCGGCGTACGGACCGCCCTGCGCACCCGGGTCACCTCCGTCTCCCGCACACAGGACGGGAACTGGCAGGTCACCACCGAGTCCGAGACCCTCGACGCCGACACCGTCGTGCTCGCCGTCCCGCAGCGCGAGGCCCACGGGCTGCTCCCGCCCGGCGCGCTCGCCGACCCCGACAAGCTCCTGGACATCGGCACCGCGCCGATCCTCAACGTCCACGTCGTCTACGACCGCAAGGTGCTGCGCCGCCCGTTCTTCGCCGCGCTCGGCACCCCCGTCCAGTGGGTCTTCGACCGCACCGAGTCCTCCGGGCTGCCCGACGGCGGCCAGTACCTGGCCCTGTCCCAGTCCGTCGCGCACCACGACATCGACGAGCCCGTGACCGTCCTGCGCCGCAAGTACCTGCCCGAACTGGAGCGGCTGCTGCCCGCCGCGCGCGGCGCCAAGGTGCGCGACTTCTTCGTCACCCGGGAGCGCACCGCCACGTTCGCCCCCACCCCCGGCGTCGGCCGGCTGCGCCCCGGGGCGTGCACCGACACGCCGGGTCTCTATCTCGCCGGTGCGTGGACCGCCACCGGCTGGCCCGCGACCATGGAGAGTGCCGTCCGGAGCGGCCTGAGCGCGGCACACGCCGCGCTCGCCGCGCTCGGCCGCCACCGGGCCCATCCCTTGCAGGAGGCGGCATGACGATCACCAACACCACCGGCACAGCACACACGGAGAACAGAGGAGAGCCAGTGAACCCGGGGAACCCGGCCGTCGAGAACAGCGAAGCCGGTAACAGAGCGGCGGAAGCGGCGCAGACGGAGGTCGCGGACACCCTCGCCCTCCTGGACCGCGGCCGCACCCTGTCCACTCCCGCACTGCGCGCCGCGGTGGAACGGCTCGCCGCGCCCATGGACACCGTCGCCGCCTACCACTTCGGCTGGATCGACGCCCAGGGCAACCCCGCGGACGGCGACGGCGGCAAGGCCGTCCGCCCCGCCCTCGCACTGCTGTCCGCCGAGGCCGCCGGGGCCCCCGCCGAGGTGGGCATCCCCGGCGCGGTCGCCGTCGAGCTCGTCCACAACTTCTCGCTGCTGCACGACGACCTGATGGACGGCGACGAGCAGCGCCGCCACCGCGACACCGTGTGGAAGGTCCACGGCCCCGCCCAGGCCATCCTCGTCGGCGACGCGCTCTTCGCCCTCGCCAACGAGGTGCTCCTCGAACTCGGCACCGTCGAGGCGGGCCGCGCCACCCGCCGCCTCACCACCGCCAGCCGCAAGCTCATCGACGGCCAGGCCCAGGACATCTCCTACGAGCACCGCGAGCGCGTCAGCGTCGAGGAGTGCCTGGAGATGGAGGGCAACAAGACCGGCGCCCTGCTCGCCTGCGCGATCTCCATCGGCGCCGTCCTCGGCGGCGCGGACGACCGCACGGCCGACAAGCTGGAGGAGTACGGCTACCACCTCGGCCTCGCCTTCCAGGCCGTCGACGACCTCCTCGGCATCTGGGGCGACCCGGAGTCCACCGGCAAGCAGACCTGGAGCGACCTGCGCCAGCGCAAGAAGTCCCTGCCGGTCGTCGCCGCCCTCGCGGCGGGCGGCCCCGCCGCCGAGAAGCTCGGCACGCTGCTCGCCGCCGACGCCAAGAGCAACGACTTCGAGAACTTCTCGGAGGAGGAGTTCGCGGCCCGCGCCGCCCTCATCGAGGAAGCGGGCGGCCGGGAGTGGACCGCCGAGGAGGCGCGCCGCCAGCACGCCATCGCCATCCGCGCCCTCGACGACATCGACATGCCCCGGCGGGTGCGCGAACAGCTCGTCGCCCTCGCCGACTTCGTCGTCGTACGCAAGAGGTGATCCCCGCCTTCGTCACCCGGGTACGGATATGACGCGCGAGTCGCCGGCCGGCGCCACCAGCCCGTAGCGCCGGCCGACGGCAGACCCCAGCACAGCAGAAGCACAGGCCACTGCACGTTAAGGGGAAGCCATGACAGCGACGACCGACGGCGCCGGCCCCCGGGGCGCCGATCCGGATGACACCACCGCCCCCGCGGACGGTGCCGCGGCCCTCGCGGTCGCCGCAGCAGGCGCGGTCGCCGCAGCAGCCGCGGCCGCGAACCCGGGGGCGACCGCGCCCGCCGTCGCGGCCGCGGCACCGCCCGGGGTCCGCGAGGCCGTCGAGCGCGCCACCCGGCACCTGCTCCGGCAGCAGGACCCGGCCGGCTGGTGGAAGGGCGACCTGGAGACCAACGTCACCATGGACGCCGAGGACCTGCTGCTGCGCCAGTTCCTCGGCATCCGCGACGAGGCCACCACCCGGGCCGCGGCCCGGCACATCCGCCGCGAACAGCGCGCCGACGGCACCTGGGCCACCTTCCACGGCGGACCCCCCGAACTCTCCGCCACCGTCGAGGCGTACGTCGCCCTGCGCCTGGCCGGCGACACCCCCGACGCCCCGCACATGGCCCGCGCCTCGGCCTGGATCCGCGCCCACGGCGGGATCGCCCGGGCCCGCGTCTTCACCCGGATCTGGCTCGCCCTCTTCGGCTGGTGGAGCTGGGACCACCTCCCCGAACTCCCGCCCGAACTGGTCTTCCTGCCGCCCTGGGTACCGCTGAACATCTACGACTTCGGCTGCTGGGCCCGCCAGACCATCGTCCCGCTGACCGTGGTCTCCGCGCACCGCCCCGTCCGTCCCGCCCCCTTCGCCCTGGACGAGCTGCACACCGACGCCCGCCGCCCCGCGCCCGCCGCCCGGCTCGCCCCGCTCGGCACCTGGAACGGGCTCTTCCAGCGCATGGACAAGGTCCTGCACGTCTACCGCCGGTTCGCCCCCCGCCCGCTGCGCGCCGCGGCCATGGCCACCGCCGCCCGCTGGATCATCGAGCGGCAGGAGAACGACGGCTGCTGGGGCGGGATCCAGCCGCCCGCCGTGTACTCCCTCATCGCCCTCCACCTGCTCGGCTACGACCTGGGGCACCCCGTGATGCGGGCCGGCCTGGAATCCCTGGACCGCTTCGCCGTCTGGCGCGAGGACACCGCCCCCGGCCCCGAAGGCCGGCCGGGCGGCGCCGGGCCCGTCCGCATGGTCGAGGCCTGCCAGTCCCCGGTCTGGGACACCTGCCTCGTCGCCATCGCCCTGGCCGACGCGGGGCTGCCGCCCGACCACCCGGCCCTCGTCAAGGCGGCCGACTGGATGCTGGACGAGGAGATCACCCGCAGCGGCGACTGGGCGGTGCGCCGGCCCGGACTCGCCCCCGGCGGCTGGGCGTTCGAGTTCCACAACGACACCTACCCCGACATCGACGACACCGCCGAGGTCGTCCTCGCCCTGCGCCGGATCAGGCACTCCGACCCGGCCCGGGCCGAGGCCGCCATCGCCCGGGCCGTCTCCTGGATCCTCGGCATGCAGTCGAGGAACGGCGCCTGGGCCGCCTTCGACGCCGACAACACCAGCCCCCTGCCCAACCGGCTGCCCTTCTGCGACTTCGGCGAGGTCGTCGACCCGCCCTCGGCCGACGTCACCGCCCACGTGGTGGAGATGCTCGCCGTCGAGGGCCGGGCCGCCGACCCGCGGACCCGGCGCGGCACCGCCTGGCTCCTCGCCGAACAGGAGCCGAACGGAAGCTGGTTCGGCCGCTGGGGCACCAACTACGTGTACGGGACCGGGTCGGTGGTGCCGGCCTTGGTCGCGGCGGGCATCGCCCCCGCCCACCCGGCGGTCCGGCGGGCCGTGGCCTGGCTGGAATCCGTACAGAACGCAGACGGGGGCTGGGGCGAGGACCAGCGCTCCTACCGGGATCCGGCCGCCTGGGCGGGCCGCGGCGACTCCACCGCCTCGCAGACCGCATGGGCGCTGATGGCCCTCCTCGCGGCGGGGGAGCGCGACGGAATGGCCGTCGAACGGGGCGTCTCCTACCTGACCGGGACCCAGCTGGCGGACGGCTCCTGGGACGAACCGCACTTCACGGGCACCGGCTTCCCCTGGGACTTCTCCATCAACTACCACCTGTACCGGCAGGTGTTCCCGCTCACCGCGCTCGGCCGCTACCTGCACGGGGAACCCTTCGCGCCCGGGACGCCCTGATGGCCGCCGCCCGGCCCGCCGGCCCCGGGCCCCGGCCGCTGCTGGTCGCCTGCGCCCTGCGCATCGAGCAGGCGGCCCTGTGCAGCGGCGGCGACCGCGGCGCCCCCCTCGGGTACACGGTCCTGCGCACCGGCATGGGTCCGCGCGCCGCCGAGCGGGCCGTCACCCGCGCCCTCGCCGCACCGGGCCTGGCGGGCGCCGCCGTCCTCGCCACCGGGTTCTGCGCCGGACTCGTACCCGGCATGCACCCCGGAGACCTGGTCGTCGCCGAGGAGACCCGGGACCCCCGCGGCACCGTCACCTGTGCGGGAACGTCCCTGCTCGCCGAGGCGCTGGCCCGCGCCGCCCCCGGCCGGACCGTGCACACCGGCGCACTCACCGGCTCCGACCGGGTCGTACGGGGCCAGGAGCGCGCGCGGCTGCGCGCCACCGGAGCCATCGCCGTCGACATGGAATCGGCGGCCACCCTGTGGACCGCTGCCCGAACCGCCGCCGGCGCCACTGCCCGAACCGCCGCCGGAACCGCCGCCGGAACCGCCGCCGGAACCGCCGCCGGAGCGGCCGCCCCGGCCGTCGAGCCCCGCCCGGTTGCCGCCGTCCGGGTGGTCGTGGACGCCCCGGAGCACGAGCTCGTCCGCATCGGCACGGTCCGCGGTGGAATATCGGCCTTCCGCGTACTGCGTGCCGTATTGCCCGCGTTCTATGACTGGCACCGTTCTTTGCCGCTCCCCAGGAGGTGAGCCAGATGGCCATGCCGCTGCGACAGTCCATCAGGGTCGGGACCTATCTGCTCGAACAGAAGCTCCGCAAGCGTGAGAAGTTCCCCCTGATCGTGGAGCTGGAGCCGCTCTACGCCTGCAACCTGGCCTGTGAGGGCTGCGGGAAGATCCAGCACCCCGCCGGGGTGCTCAAGCAGCGCATGCCGGTGGCCCAGGCGGTCGGCGCCGTCCTGGAGTCCGGCGCACCCATGGTGTCCATCGCGGGCGGCGAGCCCCTGATGCACCCGCAGATCGACGAGATCGTGCGCCAGCTGGTCGCCAGGCGGAAGTACGTGTTCCTGTGCACCAACGCCCTGCTGCTGCGCAAGAAGATCGGGAAGTTCACCCCCTCGCCCTATTTCGCCTTCGCCGTGCACATCGACGGACTGCGCCGACGCCACGACGAATCCGTGGCCAAGGAAGGCGTCTTCGACGAGGCGGTCGCCGCCATCAAGGAGGCGAAGGAGCGCGGATTCCGGGTGACCACGAACTCCACGTTCTTCAACACCGACACCCCGCAGACCGTCATCGAGGTGCTCAACTACCTCAATGACGACCTGAAGGTCGACGAAATGATGATCTCGCCCGCCTACGCCTACGAAAAGGCACCCGACCAGGAACACTTCCTCGGCGTCGAACAGACCCGGGAACTCTTCCGGAAGGCCTTCGCGGGCGGCAACCGGCGCCGCTGGCGGCTCAACCACTCCCCGCTCTTCCTGGACTTCCTGGAAGGCAAGGCCGATTTCCCGTGCACCGCCTGGGCCATTCCGAATTACTCCCTCTTCGGCTGGCAGCGCCCCTGCTACCTGATGAGCGACGGGTACGTGACGACGTACCGCGAACTCATCGAGGAGACCGACTGGAGCAGGTACGGCCGCGGCAAGGACCCGCGCTGCGCGAACTGCATGGCGCACTGCGGCTACGAGCCCACCGCCGTCCTCGCCACCATGGGCTCCCTCAAGGAATCCCTGCGCGCGGCCCGCGACACGGTCTCCGGCAACCTGGGCGGCTCGGCATGACCACCGCGTCCGGAGGCTTCGACCTCAAGGCGCTGCTGGCCGAGCGCGGCGCGGAGCGGTACGAGCTGCACACCCGGCACCTGAACCCGCAACTGCCCCGCATGCTGCACACCATCGGCTTCGACAAGGTCTACGAGCGGGCCGAGGGCGCCCACTTCTGGGACGCCGAGGGCAACGACTACCTGGACATGCTGTCCGGGTTCGGGGTGATGGGTCTCGGCCGGCACCACCCGGTCGTCCGCCGGGCCCTGCACGACGTGCTCGACGCACAGCTCGCCGACCTGACCCGCTTCGACTGCCAGCCGCTGCCCGGGCTGCTGGCCGAGAAGCTGCTGGCGTACAGCCCGCACCTGGACCGGGTCTTCTTCGGCAACAGCGGCACCGAGGCCGTGGAGACCGCCCTGAAGTTCGCCCGGTACGCCACCGGGCGGCCCAGGATCCTCTACTGCGACCACGCCTTCCACGGGCTGACCACCGGCTCGCTCTCGGTGAACGGGGAGGCCGGCTTCCGGGACGGCTTCGCGCCGCTGCTGCCCGACACCGGGATCGCGCTCGGCGACCTGGCCGCCTTGGAGCGGGAGCTGAAGCGCGGTGACGTCGCCGGGTTCGTCGTCGAGCCGATCCAGGGCAAGGGCGTGCACGCGGCCCCGCCCGGCTTCCTGCCCGCCGCGCAGGAGCTGCTGCGCCGGCACGGGGCGCTGCTGATCGCCGACGAGGTGCAGACCGGCCTCGGACGGACCGGCGAATTCTACGCGTACCGGCACGAGCCGGGCGTGGAGCCGGACCTGGTGTGCGTGGCGAAGGCGCTGTCGGGCGGCTACGTCCCGGTCGGCGCCACCCTCGGCCGTGACTGGATCTTCAAGAAGGTCTACTCGTCCATGGACCGGGTCCTGGTGCACTCCGCCAGCTTCGGGTCCAACGCCCAGGCGATGGCGGCCGGGCTGGCGGTGCTCTCCGTCATGGAGGACGAGTCGGTCGTCGCGAACGCCCGCGCGATGGGCGACCTGCTGCGCGGGCGCCTCGCCGCGCTGGTGGACGCGTACGATCTGCTGCACGAGGTCCGGGGCCGGGGCCTGATGATCGGCATCGAGTTCGGCCGGCCGTCCTCGCTGCGGCTGCGCAGCCGGTGGACCGTGCTCCAGGCGGCCCGCAAGGGGCTGTTCGCGCAGATGGTGGTGGTGCCGCTGCTGCAGCGGCACCGGATCCTGACGCAGGTCTCCGGGGACCACCTGGAGGTGATCAAGCTGATCCCGCCGCTGATCGTGGACGAGGCGGACGTCGACCGGTTCGTCGGCGCCTTCCGGGCGGTCATGGACGAGGCGCACGCCGGCGGCGGGCTCCTGTGGGACTTCGGGCGGACGCTGGTCAGGCAGGCCGTCGCGGGCGGCTGACGGCCGGCCGCAACGGGCCCGCAGGTGATCGCCGGCCCGTCACGGCACCTCCCGCGGTGCGCTCAGTCGAGCAGTCGCCCGCGCAGCCGGCCGAGGGTCCCGGCGGTCAGGCCGAGGCCCTCGGCGAGGTAGCGGTCGACGCCGCCCCAGTGCTCGTCGATGGTGTCGAAGGCCGCGGTCAGGTAGGCGGCGCGGGCGTCGAAGAGCGGGGCGAGCAGCTCCATCACCTCGGGGGAGCGGGCCTCGGGTGCGTCGCTGCCGCGGCGGACCCGGTAGCGGCGGTGCGGGGCGTTGGACTCCAGGTAGTCCGCGACGATGGCCTCGCGCTCCACGTCCAGCGCGAGCAGGGTGACGGCGACCGACAGGCCGGCCCGGTCCTTGCCGGCGGCGCAGTGCATGAGCGCCGGGAGGCTGTCCTCGGCGAGGGCGTGCAGGACCCGGCTGTGCTCGGCGGTGCGGTCCACGACCATCGAGCGGTACGAGTCCACCATCCGGGCGGAGCCCTTTCCGCCGCCGAGGATTCCGCGGAGCTGATCCAGGTTTCCATTGCGGACCATGGTCCAGAATTCCTTGCCGGCGGCCGGATCGGACAGCGGAATGTTGACGTTGCGCACCCCGGGGAGCTCGACGTCGGGACCTTCGAGGGCCTGGTCGGCCGCATTGCGGAAGTCGAAGACGGTGTGCAGGCCGAGCGATGCGAGGAATTCTGCATCGGTTTCGGTGGCATGTGCGAGATGTCCGCTTCGGTAGAGTCGTCCCGCCTTGACCCTCCGCCCGTCCGTGGTCGGCAGGCCGCCCACGTCGCGGAAATTGCGCACACCGGACAGATCGGACTCCGGAAGCGGGACATTCGGCGAAGAGGGCGGTATCTGCTGGGTCACGAGGGAATCCTCCACATCGTCATCGAGTGTCCGAATTGCTCTGCTTGGGACCAACTTGCCGGTGCCGGAGGCGAGATCGGGCACAGCCCCGTGAGCCAGATCATACGGTGACGTTGAGTGCCTGATCGCCAAAGGCGAATGGCCCGGGCGGAACGGCTGTTGGCGGCGGGGAATGGACGCAGGGTGACCGGAATTCCGCCGGACTCCCGCCCCTGTGAATCCGTCAGGAAATTCGCGGCTTGTTCCGTGCGGTCCCGCTGGATTACCTTCGCGACCGATCCGGATGGACCGCCTAATCCTGCCGCCGTCCGGAAACAGCACTCGACCGAACTCGCGCGGCAGGAGCGGGGGAACCAGGTAAGCCGCTGCGCCGGAGTTCCGCTCCGGAGCAGCCAGGGGTGAAGCCGTACGTGTTCCGTTCACTTCACGCGCACGTCCGTGTTGCGCGTGGACGTGCAACACGGACGGCCGGACATCTCCCATCCGAACCCGACAGCTCACCTCGCAGGCGCCGGAGAGGAATGCGCCATGCCGGCAAAGGGTAAGCACCGCCGCCCGAAGTACCGTTTCACAGCCCGCGGTTTCGCCGCCGTCGCCGGCACCGGCGGAGCGGCCCTGGCCCTGCCGCTGATGGGCGCCGCCGGCGCCCACGCGTCCGCCGCCCCGGCCGCCGCCGAGACCGCCGCCCAGGCCGCCGCCACCGCGCTCCCGGCCGCGGCCCCGCAGGCCCCTGCGGCCGCCCGGGCCGAGGCGGCCGTCTACACGGTCCGGACGGGCGACTGCCTCTCCGTCATCGCGGCCGACCGCGACCTCCCGGGCGGCTGGCAGCGGCTCTACGCCGACAACCGCGAGGCCGTCGGCGACAACCCCTCCCTGATCCACCCCGGGCTGAAGCTGACCCTCGGCGCCCCGGGCGCGCCGGCTCCCGAGCAGGCTCCGGCCGAGCAGCCCGCCCCCGCGCCGAAGCCGAAGAAGAAGGCCCCGGCCACCACCGGTTCCCCGCTCGCCGCGGTCCCCGCGCCTGCGTCCGCGCCCGTGCCCGTGCCTGCCAAGAAGAGCGCGGCCGCTGCCGCCGGTGGTGCGGTCACCGCGGCCGGCTTCACCGCCCCCGTCCCCGGCGGCGTCTCCACCCAGTACCGGACCGCCGGCGCCATGTGGTCCAGCGGCTACCACACCGGCGTCGACTTCATCGCGAGCTCCGGCACCACCGTCAAGGCGGTCGGCGCGGGCACCGTCGTCTCCGCCGGCTGGGCCGGCGCGTACGGCAACGAGGTCATCATCCGGCACACGGACGGCAAGTACTCCCAGTACGGCCACCTCTCCCAGCTCTCCGTCTCGGTCGGCCAGAGCGTGAGCGGCGGCCAGACCATCGGCCTCTCCGGTTCCACCGGCAACTCCACCGGCCCGCACCTGCACTTCGAGATCCGCACCGGTCCCTCGTACGGCTCGGACATGGACCCGATCGGCTACCTGCGCTCCAAGGGCGTGACCATCTGACGGCTCGCGCCGCCGCCGCGGGCGGCAGACCCGCGTGAGGCCGGGGCCCGAGGGGGGTCCCGGCCTCACGCGCTGTTATTCCGCACCGACCGGGTGGTATAGATCACGGTCCGTCAACCCCTTCCTACGGTGGCGTAGGTCACGTCCCGCGGTGAAGGATATGGTCCCGTGGCAGCGACGACGATGACAGAGACGACAGAACAGGCGTACCGGATTATCGGCTCGTACGCGGCACTCGGGGACAGCTTCACGGAGGGTGTGGGGGACCCGGGGCCCGGCGGGCTCTTTCTCGGCTGGGCGGACCGGCTGGCCGTGCTCCTGGCCGACCAGCGCCCCGAGGGCGACTTCCGGTACGCCAACCTCGCGGTGCGCGGACGGCTGCTCGACCAGATCGTGGCCGAGCAGGTTCCCCGGGCCAGGGAGCTCGCCCCCGACCTGGTGAGCTTCTGCGCCGGCGGCAACGACATCATCCGGCCCGGCAGCGACCCGGACGACGTCGCCGAGCGGTTCGAGGCCGCCGTCGCCGACCTCACCGCCGCCTGTGGCCAGGTCATGATCACCACCGGCTTCGACACCCGCGGCGTGCCCGTCCTCAAGCACCTGCGGGGCAAGGTCGCCACGTACAGCGCGCACGTGCGCGCCATCGCCGACCGGTACGACTGCCCCGTCCTCGACCTCTGGTCGCTGAAGTCCGTACAGGACCGCCGAGCTTGGGACGACGACCGGCTGCACCTCTCGCCCGAGGGACACACCCGGGTCGCGCTGCGCGCCGCCCAGGTGCTCGGGCTGGAGGTGCCGGCCGACCCCGACCAGCCGTGGCCGCCGCAGCAGCCGCGCGGCTCGGTGGACGTGACCCGCGACAACATCCAGTGGGCCCGCGAGTACCTCGTGCCGTGGATCGGCCGGCGGCTGCGCGGGGAGTCCTCCGGCGACCACGTCGAGGCGAAGCGACCGGACCTGCTGCCCCTGTAGTGCCCCGAAGGGGCGCGGGGAACTGCGCGATCGGCCACCACCGGCCCGCAGACGATCGCCGGTCCTTACCAGCACCCCCGCGGAGCACTGAGGCTGCTGCGAGGGGTGGTGCGGGCGCGCCCCCGGAATCCTCCGGGGCCGCCCCGCGTTGGTGGTGGTAGACCAGTAGGAAGCAGACTGCCGGCCACGGCCTGCGACCGCCCGCCCCACCCTCCCAGGAGGCGCCTTGACCGGCTCCCAACCCCTGCGTCCCCGGCTGCGCGCCCTGCGCCCCGAAGCCTTCGGCGCGGATCCGTCCGGCGCACGGCTGGAGCGGATCCGGCGCTCGCCGAACTTCGCCGACGGCTCCTTCCGGAACCCGGTAGGCGCCCGGACCAGGCCCTCCGCCTCGATGCTGGAATTCGCCAAGGTCTACTTCCACAAGGAGCAGCGGATCCGGCGCAGCCCCGCCGCGTCGATCCCCGTCCACCCGACGACCCTCGCCGACCTGGCAAAGCCGCCGGTCAGCGGGCTGCGCCTGACCTGGATGGGGCATTCGAGCGTCCTCGCCGAGATCGACGGGCGCCGGATCCTCTTCGACCCGGTGTGGGGCGAGCGCTGCTCTCCCTTCCCCTTCGCCGGGCCCAGGCGGCTGCACCCCGTGCCGGTGCCGCTGGCCGCACTGGGGCCGGTCGACGCCATCGTGATCTCCCACGACCACTACGACCACCTCGACCTGCCGACCGTCAAGCAGCTGGCCGGCACCGACACGGTCTTCGCCGTCCCGCTCGGCGTCGGCGCGCACCTGGAGCACTGGGGCGTCTCCGCTGACCGGCTGCGCGAGCTCGACTGGAACGAGACCACCGAGATCGCCGGCCTGTCGCTGACCGCCACCCCGGCCCGCCATTTCTGCGGGCGCGGGCTGCGCAACGAGCAGCACACCCTGTGGGCCTCCTGGGTCGTCGCCGGCGACGAGCACCGGATCTTCCACAGCGGCGACACGGGCTACTTCCCCGGGTTCAAGGACATCGGCGCCGAGCACGGCCCCTTCGACGCGACCATGATCCAGATCGGTGCCTACTCCGAGTACTGGCCGGACATCCACATGACCCCCGAGGAGGGCGTCCGCGCCCACCTCGACCTCCAGGGGGCCGCGCCGCACGGGGTGCTCCTGCCGATCCACTGGGGGACCTTCAACCTCGCGTTCCACCCGTGGGCGGAGCCGGGCGAGTGGACCCTCGACGCCGGCGCGGAAGCGGAGCAGCCGGTCGCCGTCCCCCGGCCGGGCGAGCCGTTCGAACCGGGCGGCGTCCTCCCCACCGACCCCTGGTGGCGCCCCGTGACCCGGCCCATCGACCGCCCGTGGCGGCAGCCCGCGCCGGCGGACCGGGCGGCTGCCGGCGCCGTCCCCCCGACCGACCGCGACCTGGACCTCGCCGGCGAGAGGTGACGGCCCCGCCGCGCGGGCGGCCCGGGTGAGAGCCGACGACCCGGCCGGCGGGCGGGCCGGGCGAGGGACGACCCGAGCCGGCCGCCCGCCGGCGGGTGGGACGACGGGGACGGCTCCCCCGAACGCTGACTGCGGCTTGTGATCGACGCCCGCGCCGAGCCGCCTCTCGCGGTCCGGCGCGGATCGCCAGGGGCCGTGCGCCGGTGTCATCAGCGACAGCAGGTGCACCAAGGTGAATGGGGGTTCATGTTGCGGACGATGGCTCTGCTCGCAGCGAGGCTGGAGTCGACGAGCTGCTGACGCAGGCGGGACAGCTCCTGCTCCCGCCGGACCTTGAGCGCGGCCGCGGCCGCCGGGTCGGTCTTCGCCAGCTCGGCGACCTCCCGCTTGTGGCTCTCGGCGAGCGCTCCGAGAGCGTCGGCCGGAGTCTGCGGGCGGTTGCGCAGAGCGGATGCGATGCCGCGCAGCACCTTGACGGCGATCAGGCCGCCCACGGCGAGGGCTCCCGCGCCGACGAGGGCCGCAGTGCCGCCGGACGGCAGCGTGGGGGGCGGTGTGTTCGTCGGCTGCCCCCAGGGCTGTGCACGGTCGTCGCCGGGGCGCGTCCCATCCGGGCCGGATGCCTGCCTGTCAGCCATGTTGCTCCCTCTTGTCGGCCGCCGCACGGCGTGCGGCGGCGGATGGCACCGGCCCCGCTCCACCACGGCGATCCGGGTGCTAGAACGGTGGATACGGCGACGAGGCCAAGGGGTCGATATTCGCGACGATCTGACTTTGGGTGTAGATGACGGACTGGACCATCCCGCTGAGCACGGCCGGGTCCATACCGGTGGGCGGCTCGACCTGAAGGCCCGTGAGGTAGTCGTCGGACGCATCCGCCGCGGTGAGCGAAGCGGGGTCGATGTCGTACGCATCCGCGCAGGGCAGCACCCCGAGTGACTCCAGGCTGTCGGCGAGGGCGTCCAGGCCGAGTTCGATCTGGTCCCCGAGGTCTTGCACCACTTCCAGCACGTGCTCGGTGACGTCATGGATCTCGTCGAACATCGTCAGCTGTTCCCTTCAGTCGAATCGGGGCCGGCGATCGGCTCCGGAGGCCGGCGTCCCGGCAACACCCGCTTGGATGCCGCCTTGACCGTGCGGAAGGTGTCGTGCGCCTTCCGCGTTTGGCCGGCGGCCACGGCCTTGGCGAAGGTGCGGGCATCGAAGTCGAACCCGAAGTACGCGACCCTGTCCGCGCCTCTGATCCGCCCGACCAACTGCACGTACTCGGCCTGACGCTGCTCGCGCTCGGCCTGCCGGAAGCGGATGTCGGCGATGACCTGCAGACCCAGCGAGTGCCCGCCGCGCAGTGCCAGTTCGGACGCCGCGATTGCCGAGGCGGTGTCACCCACCACCTGGTAGACCCGGGCGAGGGTGACCAACGGGGAACCTCGGCGGTCCGGCGGGGAGGTGTCGATCGCCAGCTTCGCGTATCGCAGCGCAGCGCGGTGATCTCCCCTGATCAGCTGGATCCGCGTGAGCACCTCCACGGCCGCAGCGTCTCCCGGGTCTCGCTTGAGGGCCTCAACGGACAGCAGCATGGCGCATTTCAGCAGATGCTCCGACGGAGAGGCCTGGTCTTCGGCGGCCATCCCGGTGACCCCCTGGATCAGGGCCCGCGTCACGAGCTGCGTGGGGTCGATGACGCTCCGCGCCGCAGAGTAGATCCGCCGGTCGTGTTCGACGGCCATCAGGACCTCGGCGAGGTTGAGGCTGCGGAGCGGGTCGTCCGGTGCCTCCACGAGCCTCGCCATGACCGCGGACAGGCCGTGTCGCTCGCCGATGACGTCGGTCGCGAGGGTCACACCCGGAAGTGTCGCCATGCCACGGGTCAGCCGACGCGCCCGGTCGCCGATGCGGGCGCCCGTCTCGGTCTCCCCGCAGGCCTGTACGACAAGGCTGCCGAGTCCGGCGACCGATGCCCCGGCCTGCTTCGCCCCCCTGCCCGCACGGCGGGCCAGCTCCGTCGCTTGCTCGTAGCGTTCCGGGTCCTTGGCTGCCACCCGCTCACCGGCCGACGCCGCCTGCTCCTTCGCCCGCTGGAGGCCCTCCTTGCCGATCCCGCGCGCTCGATCGATGAGACCCATGGCTCTCCAAGGTGCTTCCAGCTGATCGGGCCCGGCGGTTGATGCCGTGAGGATGAACCTGAACGGGGCCGCCCACTTCCTCATTTCATAGCACCGGCATGTCAGTGCCGGCCGAATGTTCGGGATTGGGCGACCTTTGCGCCATATTGCACACTGGCGAGCGTTTGGCTTGCTTTCCCCTGTACTTCTGATCGCTTCCTCTCGCGAGGAGATGAGGAGATGAGCTGTCCGATGCTCATCACGCTGAAGGCGCAGGGGGGTGATGCCCAGGTGCCGCCCTTGAGAGCGGTCCGGGTGGCGGGCGTACGGACGGCGTGCTGCTGCCGGACCGCCTCGCGCAGGCGCCGGGCGGCCGCGGCGTGCAAGCCGGGCGGCGGTGGAGAACGCGCGAAGCCGACCGTCACCCCGCCGGTGGGAGGGGAGGGCGCCGTCGGGGGCCGCGCGCGGGCGCTCGTACGGCAGCCCGAACACGCGCTCGCGGCGGATTCGGGCTGCCGTGCGAGCGCCCCCTCGGGAGCGGGAAGCACCCCGGTGAAGTTCCCCAACTGGGCGCCGACGGCGGGATTCTGCGGTCTAGCGTGGGTATCCGGTGATCAACACCGGGCCCGGAATCCATGGGGGCCCGGGCCCATGTATGAGGACACCTGAGGACGCCGATGTCCGGACCCCGCGCCGCCCGCCACACCCCGTCGAGACATGCCGCCGCCGGTCCGGAGCGGCAGATACGGCCCCAGATGGTGCGCGCCGCCGTGCTGCCCACCCTCGCCGCCGGTCTCAGCGGAACCGCCGCGGTGATCTTCACCCTGCAGCTCGGCGGCGGGGGCGGGCACCGGGACGCCCGGCTCTGGCCCGTCCTCTTCGGCTGCGCCCTGCTCGTCGTCGGCGCGCTCGCCGCAGCCCTGCTCGGCGCGCAGCGCAGCGCCAAGGCGGTCCGGGACCGCTGCGAGGACCTGCGCCGCTCCAGCGTGCGCGGCCGCCAGGAGCTGCGGACCAGCGCGGAACGGCTCGAACGCGGCGAGCAGCCGGCCCGGCCCGTCCGCGGCGGCCCGACCGCGCCGCCGCCCGGCACCGACCCCGGGCAGGTCGACGAGTTCTGGCTGCTGTCCCAGGAGCTGCGCGGCGCCCGGGAACAGGCGCACGCCGCCCTCGTACGGCTGGCCGGGCCCGCCACCCCCTGCGACAGCGAGCGGAAGGTCGAGGTCTTCGCCAATCTCGCCCGGCGCCTCCAGTCCCTCGTGCACCGCGAAATCTCGCTGCTCGACGGGCTGGAGGACACCGTCGAGGACCCCGACCTGCTGAAGGAGCTCTTCCACGTCGACCACCTGGCCACCCGGATCCGCCGGCACGCCGAGAACCTCGCCGTGCTCGGCGGCGCCGGCTCCCGCCGCCAGTGGACCCGCCCCATCGACCTGAGCGAGGTGCTGCGCTCGTCCGTCGCGGAGGTCGAGCAGTACACGCGGGTCAAGGTGGTCCCGCCGGCCGGGGGCACCGTCCGCGGCCACGCCGTCGCCGACGTGGTGCACCTGCTCGCCGAACTGATCGAGAACGCCACGGTGTTCTCCGCCCCGGACACCGACGTCGTCGTGCGCGCGGAGCGGGTCACCGCCGGCATCGCCGTGGAGGTCGAGGACCGCGGGCTGGGCATGCCGGCCGCGGAACACCACCGGATGAACGCCCTCCTCGTCGATCCCGACCAGGTCAGCGTGCGGCACCTGCTGGCGGACGGGCGGATCGGCCTGTACGTGGTCTCGGCACTGGCCCGGCGGCACGGCATCGCCGTCGAGCTCAAGTCCAACATCTACGGCGGGGTGCTCGCCGTGCTCGTCCTGCCGCAGGACCTGCTCGGTGCCGAGGCGCCCGGCGCCGCCGACGCGATCGGCGGCTCCCGGGCCACCTCGTGGGGGACGGGCGCGGGGGCTGGGGCCGCGTTTGGCCACGGGGCCGGGGCCGCAGTGGAGCCCGGGGCCGGGCCCGCGCCCGCGCCCGGGATGCCGCTGCTGGAGCCCGCGCGGGTGTCCGTGCCCCGGCCGGAGCCCGCAGCCCAGCGGCCGACGGCACCGGCCTGGGCGACGGCTGCCCCGGGGCCGCGGACCGGCCGTACGGGGCCGACGGGGCCGACGGGACCGGTGGCCTCGCCGCCGGCTCCGGTCCAGCACCCGGCACCTGCACCTGCCCCGGTCCGGGCTCCGGCGGTGGTGCAGCCGCCGCAGCCGCAGGCTCCGTACGCCGCCGAGGCCTGGGCAGCGGCTCCGGGTGCGGGGCGGGTGGCTCCCGCCCCGGCGGCGCGGCCCGACCGCAGGCCCGCTCCCGGGGCGGGCCCGGGCCTCGGACCGGATCCGCGGCTCGGCACGCACCCGGCGGACCCCTGGCCGGTGGCCGGGGCCCGGCCAGGGGGCTCGGCCCGGAACACGGCACCGGCGGCCGCGTCCGTGCCGGCCGCCCGGACCGACCCGGACCGGCCGCCCCTGCCCCGCCGGCGGGCCCAGGCCCACCTGGCCCCCGAGCTGCGGGACGCCCCCGCCCCGCGGCGGGCCCACACCCCCGACCAGCCCGTTCACGACCCGGGCCTGATGGCCGCCTTCCGGCGCGGCTTCGGCCTCGCCCAGTCGGAGAACGACGACGTATGACCCCGAACCCCCACCCCGGCAAGGAGCGCACCACCATGGGCGGCGAAACGGCCACCACGACGGCCCCGACAGCGGCAGCGGCAGCGGCCCCGGCACCGGCGGCGACCAGGACCCCGACCACCACGATCCCCACCACCACGACCCCGACCACGCAGGCCGTCCGGCTCGCCGATCTCGACTGGCTGCTCAGCGGCCTCGTCCAGCGGGTCCCGTACACCCGCAGCGCGGTGCTCCTGACCACCGACGGCCTCGTCACCTGCCTCCACGGCCTCGACTCCGACAGCGCCGACCACCTGGCGGCGCTGGCCTCCGGCCTGTACTCCCTGGGCCGCAGCGCCGGATCCCGCTTCGGCGACGGCGCGGAGGTCCGGCAGGTGGTCGTCGAGCTCGACACCGCGCTCGTCTTCGTCACGGCCGCCGGATCCGGCACCTGCCTGGCCGTCCTCGCCGACCGGGAGGCCGACGCGGGCGTCCTCGGCTACGAGATGGCGATGCTGGTCAAGAGCGTCCGGCCGTACCTGGCGGCCCCGCCGCGGCGGCCCGCCGCCGGCCGGGAGTGATGCGGTCCCGGGCCGCGCACGGCAGGGGAGCCCCGCGCGAGACGACGCCCTGGCTCGACGACTCGGCCGGGCGGGTGATGCGCCCGTACACGGCCAGCGGCGGGCGGACCCGGCCGGCCGTCGCCCTCGACCTGCTGTCCCTGGTCACCGCGACCGGGGTGCGGCCGCGTACCGCCCTCGGCGCCGAGCACACCCTGGCACTGCGCCTGTGCGCGGGCACCGCGGCCGTCACCGTCGCCGAGGTGGCCGGGCAGCTGCGGCTCCCGGTGGTGGTGGTGAAGGTGCTCCTGTCCGACCTGATGGAATCCGGGGCCGTCACGGCGCAGGCGCCGCGGTTCCCGGGCGGCGGAACGTCCGCCGCAGCCGATGACCAGACCCTGCTCCGGGCGGTGCTCGATGGCCTACGCCGACGACTGTGACACCCGTACCCACCCCCGCGCGGCCGCCGCCACCGCCGCGCTGCCCGTGACGCTGAAGATCCTCGTCGCGGGCGGGTTCGGGGCGGGCAAGACGACCTTCGTCGGGGCGGTCAGCGAGATCGAGCCGCTGTGCACGGAGGAACTGCTCAGCGGCATCGGCGAGGCCACCGACCCGCTGGACGGCGTCGAGACGAAGACGGCCACCACCGTCGCCCTCGACTTCGGCCGGATCACCCTGGACGAGCGCCACGTCCTCTACCTCTTCGGCACACCCGGCCAGCAGCGCTTCTGGTTCCTCTGGGAGGAGCTGTGCATCGGGGCGCTCGGCGCGGTCGTGCTCGCCGACACGCGCCGCCTCGCCGACTGCTTCCCGGCCGTGGACTTCTTCGAGCGGCGCGGCATCGGATTCATCGTCGCCGTCAACGAGTTCGACGACGGCCACCGCTACACCGCGGAGGAGGTCCGCGAGGCGGTGGGCCTCGCGCCCGGCATCCCCGTCGTACGGTGCGACGCGCGGCTGCCGGGCTCCGGTACGGGGGTGCTGGCCGCCCTCGTCCGCCATCTGCTGTTCCCGGCCGCACCGCAGCAGCCGGATCGGTATGCCTGAATCGGTATTCGTAAGGGGGGAACCGTCATGACGTACTACGAGTCGACCGGACACCTGCTGCTCACGCCGGTGGACCGGGAGGCGCCCGCGCGCGCCGTCCGGCTGCGCGAACTGGGCCTCGGGCAGCGGGCGGACACCGAGCTGGACGCCTTCGCCCGGCGGATCGCCGAGGTGCTGCAGGCCCCGTACGCGGGGGTCAACTTCGTCGGCGAGGAGCGGCAGTTCTTCGCCGGCCTGCACCACGCGCCGGACGCGCCGCTCAGCGGCTACCCGGCGCGGGTACTGCCGCGGGACCACGGGTACTGCCCGCACGTGGTCGTGCGGCGGCGGGCGCTGGTGCTGGAGGACGTACGGGACTTCGCGCGGTTCGCCGGGAACGCCGTGGTCGACGAGAGCGGGGTGCGGTCCTACGCGGGCGCGCCGCTGACCGACCGGCAGGGGATGGTCCTGGGCACGGTGTGCGCGGTGGACGTGGCGCCCCGCCGGTGGGGGACCGAGGGCCTGGCGACCGTGAAGTCCCTGGCGGCGGAGCTCGCGAACCTCGTCCGGGCGCGCGAGGACGCGGCGCGGGCCGGCTGAGCGGGCACCGGTCGGGCGGCCGCCGTCGGGGCGATCGTCAGTGCCGGACGCTACGGTCGCCGACGTGGCCGGTTCTTCGTCCGGACCGGCCACGACGACTACGCCTGGCTCCGGGTCCGCCTGGGGGCGCTGGAGGACACGGCCGAGCTGCGCGCGATCCTGGTCGACTCCTGGCGGCAGGCGGCCCCCAAGCGCCTGGCCGAGGCCCATCCGGAGCCGGCGGGGGAGTGACCGGGCCTGGCGCGCGGGGCACGCGGGGCGGGATCACCGCAGGAACGCGGTGATCCGCTCCCGCAGGGACCGCGCGTCCAGGCCGTGGGCCGCGGTGTGCTCCTCGATCGTGCCGTAGCGGCGCAGCTCCGCCCGGCCGACCCCCAGCCCGAGGACCCGGTGCGGCACGTCGACGAGCGCCTGCCCGGCGGCCGCCGACGAGGTCCCGGCCAGGTACGGCTCGACGAGGACGACGTCGGCCGAGGCCCGGCCGACGGCCTTGCGCAGCGTCTCCTCGTCGAAGGGCCGCACGGTGGCGGCGTACAGCACCGTCACGTCCAGCCCCTCGGTCGCGGCGAGGACCTCGTCGAGCAGCGGGCCCACGGCGACGACCACCCCGGCAGCGCCCTCCCGCACGGCCTGCATGCGCAGACCGTCCACCGTGCGCGGAGCCGCGTTCGACTGCATCGAGAGGCGGACGTACACCTTGTCGTCGCCCGCGGCGTAGGCGTGCCGGAGCAGGGCCTCGGCCTCGTCCGGGTGGCCGGGCACGTGGACCGTCCAGCCGTCCAGGGTGTCCATCAGCGCCACGTCACCCGGTGACATGTGCGTGAAGCCGCCGGCCGGCCAGTCGTAGCTGGCGGCCGCACTGACCAGGACCCCGCCGGTGCCCTGGTGCCCGAAGTCCAGCTTGAGCTGCTCGAACGGCCGCTCGACGAGGAAGCTCGCGAAGGTGTGCATGACCGGCCGCATCCCGGTGAGCGCCAGCCCGCCGCCCACGCCGACCAGCAGCTGCTCCCGGATTCCGACGTTGATCAGCCGGTCCGGATGGCGCCGCTGCGCCGGCCGGAACCCGTCCATGCTGATCTCGGCCAGCACCACGGCCAGCCGGGGGTCCTCGTCGAGCATCCGCGACGTGACCGCGATGAACCGCTCCCGCATGTTGTCCATGGTCTTCTCCCCTCAAGCCTTCTTCTCGACGCGGGCGACCACGGCGTGCGGCCGTCCCGGATGCGGTGCGGTGAACGCGGCGTACAGCGCCTCGTGGTCCCGGCCGTCCACGGTCACCGCGGACCAGCCCGCAGCCTCGAAGCGGGAGGCGATCCCGCCCCGCCAGCCGTGGGTCGCCGAGTCGTTGTCGATCACCACCGTGTGCAGCCGTTCCAGCCCGGCCGCACCCGCGTACGCCAGTGCCTCGTGGTTGCTGCCCTCGTCGAGCTCGGCATCGCCGACCAGCACCCACACCGCCGGATCGGCCAGCCCCTGGGCCCGCAGCCCGAGGGCGCTGCCGACGGCGAGCGGCAGCCCGTGCCCGAGCGAGCCGCTGGCGATCTCGACGCCGGGGACGAGCACCCGGTCGGGGTGGTGGCCGAGCGGGGAGTCGTACGAGCCGAAGCCGCCCAGCCAGTCCACGGGGAAGAACCCCTTCGCGGCGAGCACGGCGTAGTACGCCATCGGCCCGTGCCCCTTGGACAGCAGGAAGCGGTCCCGCGCCGGGTCCTCGGCGGTCCCGGGCCCGACCCGCAGCACCCGGTCGTAGAGCACCCACAGCACGTCGAGGGTGGACGTGGCGGCCGGCCCGTGCTTCTCGGCCCCCGTCATGAGCGCCATGAGACGCGCCAGATCCTGGTGGCGGAACTCCGTGTCCGCGGTTCCTTGTGTCATGCATGGATCATGCAACCTCAAGTGCGGTTGAGGTCAACTGCAAGCCCCGCAATCCGACGACCGAAATCCGCGCGCAACCACCCCGGGAAGTGCGGTATTGTTCTCATGCGCGTTCGGCCAGGGAAACCCCAGGTCAGCGGGCATCGGGACGTGGCGCAGCTTGGTAGCGCACTTGACTGGGGGTCAAGGGGTCGCAGGTTCAAATCCTGTCGTCCCGACTCGAAAGAGTCGCAGATCAGGGGCCGTTTTGGAGCACTCCAAGACGGCCCCTTGATTTTTTTGGGGACCAGTTGGGGACCAGTCTTCAGTTCCGCAACGCTTCTTGACCCAGTCAAGGTGCGCTACAGGCCGCAGGTCTGCGGCATGGACGGAGCGCCTGCCCATCGCAGTAGACATCGGCGGCCTTGTCGTAGGGGCTTCAGACCGGTCAGCGCGGGGCGGACGATCCTGAGTCGACTCCGACTTGTTCCCGCGAGGCGTCGCGCCGCGTTTCCGCGTCGAGGGCCGAGCGGAGGCGATCTGCGTACGGCAGGTCTTCGTGCCGGGTCAACCAGTCGGTTGCAAGGCGCATCACGTGGACTCTCTGGATGGGCGAGAGCGCCGGGAGAGCGAGGAGATCCTCGAGGACGAGACGTACCTTCGGCCCCATGTCGTGCTCTTCGAGCCAGCTCAGGGCGCTGTCGACGGCGTGGGATCGTCGGTCCTCGTCGAGGTCTGGGTGGCGCAGGACACCGGAGAGCACGGAGCGTGACTTCATCGACCGGTCGGTGCTCAGACGGTCCAGAGCGATGTCGATGCCGGTGCGTGCCTGCTCGGCGGACAGGTCCGGGCGTGTGAGGAAGGAGGCGAGCACCGGGCGCTGGACCTTGCCGCCGTGGTAGGCGAGCCACCGTAGGCTGACGTCCGCGAGGGACCGTGCCTGATCCCGCGTCAGTCCATCGGGCTGGCTGAGCATGACGGCCATGAGCACGTGATCATCTGGATGTGCGAGGAGCGCGGCGCATCCGAGTCGGATGGCACGTTCCAGCTGTGCGGACGGCAGGTCCGGCACGCGCAGCAGGGCGCCCAGAACGGCACCGAACGCCTCGTGCCCCGGGTGGCTGTCGAGCCACGTGAAGGCGAGCGTGACGACGGTCCGAGCCTGGTCCTGGGTGAGTTCCTCGCAGTGGATGAGCAGGCGAAGCAGTATGGCCGGGCCGGACGGGGAGTCAGGTTGCGACCCCAGTCGTTCCAGGAGAAGGGCGGCGGCGTCCGCCACGCTGTCGGTGGACAGCAGCGTGCCCAGGATGCGGGAGCCTGCCGGCTGGTCGGCAGGGCCCTCAGCCGCCCACCAGCGGGCGACGGCGATCATCCGGGTACGCAGCTCCGGCGGGCACCCGTTGGTGGACAGGAGTTTCTGCACGACCCGGCCCGTGCTCGGGTACACCTGTCCCGTCTCCAGCCAGTCCAGTGCGCTTCGGATCAACGTCGCGCGGTCCGGGTCCGGGAGGTGGTCGTCTTCGAGCAGAGCACACAGTTCCGGACCGATGTTCCAGCCAGGGCGCACATCGGAACGCAGCCACACGAGGGCGCGGTCCACGAGCTTCCGGCGGGCGACAGTGTCGATGTCCGCACGCCCGAGGAAGGCACGGACCACGGGTGCGACCCCGACGGACCGGTACGGAGTGAGCCACGCCAGGACGCCCGCGACCACTCTCTCCAGTCGATCCCCGGCGTGGTCCATGGCGAGCAGGCGCTTCAACAGCGCGGGCGTATGACGCCAGTCGGGCCGGAACGACACCCAAGTGAGGGTGCAGTCGACCACCAGGTCCTCGGTCCTCGGCGAAAGACCGGGGCGCTCGATCAGCGCGAGCAGAAGATGCTCCGTGTCGGTCTGTCCGCCCCGGCGGACGAGCCATCCGACGCACGCCTCGACAAGGAACGCGGGAGCGGGATCCATGCCTCTCAGGGCGGCGGTAAGGAACGGCTGCGCGGTGTGGTTGGCCTCGGCGCTGGAGAGCCAGGGAGTAACCAGCGTGTTCCACACGGAGCGGTCGAACCCCTGCCAGGGTGGGCTCGTCACCATCGTTAGCAGTGCCTGGCCGCCGTCGTCACGGGCGTCCGCCAAGAGCCGGCCGAGCGGACCCACCTGGGCCGTGAGCCATTCCCCGCAAAAGCGTTCCAGGGCGGCGATCCGATGGGCGGGGCCATGCGCTGCCATGTCGACGGCCAGCCGACGGAGATGGCCGGTGAATACGGAGAACGTACGTGCATGCCGCGTGAACGCGTCAAGGAGCGCACCGGCAGCGGCTGCGTCGATGCTCCATCCGGGAGAGGGCATCAGCGACTGCAGCAGGAGTTCGTCGGTGACGATGTCGTGCACCACGACCAGCTGACCGCCGACCTCGTCGAGCCACCCGAGTGAGATCAGCGTGTCGACGACGCGCCGCCCTCCGAACGGAGCGGCCAGCCCGCCAGCCACCCTGAGGAAGGTGTCGATGGCCTGCTCGACGACCATCCGGGACTGCGGGCTCGCTGCGACCGCCACGGTGAAGGCCAGCTGCTCGATGGCAGGCGTGGTGATACCCAAGGGGGAGGGGCTGAGTGCGGGACTCGTGGCGAGCGCGTCCCGGCGCATGCCCTCGCGCAGCCAGTCCAGCAGCTCGCCGGGCCGGACCGATGCCGCCACCCCCGGTGCGCGGTGGGCCAGTCCCTGCTCCTCGATCGCCCGCGCGATCAACAGCGCGATCACGGGACGCCGCCCGCAGATCCGGGACACCGCCTCGTTCCCCCATCGGCGTACTGTGTCCGGTGCCGCGCGGCGGACTACCTGGTCGATGATCGCGGACTGGTGCGGCCAGTCCTCTCGTACATAGATCTCGTCGAGCACCCGGCTGCTGCCACGGAGCTGAACCGTGTGCAGGGATCCGGGCCGCACGGAGGCCAGGCACGCCACGGTCACGCCACGTTGCTTGGCCTCCGGGATCAGCATTTCGGCGAGGACGCGCAGGTCGACCTGTGGGCAGGCGTCGAGGTAATCCAGTATCAGCAGCACCCGTCGGCGGCCGCACGAGACGACGGAAGCGGACACGTCGTCGACTGTCACGGCGCTGTCGGGCTGGACGTGCAGGACTTGCCAGCCCGCGCGGTCTGCCCGGTGCGCGACCTCGAAGCATGTCCGCGTCTTGCCCGAACCGGCTGGTCCGACCAGCAGTGCCCCTCGTGAACTGCCAGTGCTCAGCCGGGCGAACAGGCGGTCCGGATGCGATGGGTGGTCCATCCCTGGATGGATGAAGGGTAGGTGCTCCTCGTCGAGAAAGCTGCGTCGTCCGAGCAGGCGCCGCATGACCTCGGCATGGGCGCTTACGCGGCCGCGCACGGCTGGGTCGAACGGCGTCGGCACGATGTCCCTCGGCGGCACCGGCTCCACCTCGTGCTCGGCCAGCAGGCGCACGAATTCAGGATCTCGGGACACCTGGGAGAGGTCGGTCGCGGTGAGGCTCGCTGCGCCGGATGGAACGTGATGGCTCGTGCACACGCCGACGAGAACGCCGTCGTGCGTGATGACCCCTGCCCCGGATATCCCTCCCCAGGGAGAACCGCTCGACTCCAGCGGCGCAGGGCTGCTGAGTGAGAGCTCCAACTCGTGGCTCCCCAGGAAGGAGCCCAGAAGGATTTCCCCGGTCAACTGACGGGTTCTGGGAGCATCCTGATGCGATGCGTGATCCGGGAACCCGATCGCCACGAACGGCACCGCCTCCACGGTCCGAGGCAGGACGCCCCACCGGGCGGGAGGGATGAGGGGCCCGCCCTCCCCGAGAACCAGGAGGGCGAGGTCCACCTTGTCGATCCGGTGCCGTAGCACCGCGGTGACCTGAAGCCTCTGCGTCGGCTGCCCTGGAAGTCTCACCTCATAGCGGTCACCGGGCTGGGTAAAGCCGTGGCCGGCGCAGATGGCCAGTCGTGAGGCGAGCATGAATCCGGACGCGCTGAATCGAGGGGCGTCGTCGGATCCGCGGCGCACCACCATGGCCACGCGCTCCAGGGCCTGCTGCGCGGCGATCACACCAGCCACAGCCGATGCCGCTCTCGGAGGACCGACTCATCCACGAGGTCAGTCCTCCAGAACGGCTCCACGTCCCGAATTCGTCAGGACCGAACCGCCGTTGGCCGTCTCGGCCGAGAGCTCCAAAGACACGGTGTGGGTGGCGGAGACGCCCCCGGTCGTCTTCCCGCCGGCGGACAGCACCCAGAACTTGACCCCGCCCTGGGCCTCTGCCGATGCCGTCACGGCGACCTGCACGTCCAGCTTCACGGACTGCACCCGAAGCCGGACCGGTTGGCCCTCCCCGTCCGCCATGGCCTGCGCCAATTCACCACGCAGTGCCTTGATGGTCTCCGCCAGACCGATCTCCACTAGTCCCCCTATTCTGGACCGCTGCCGCCGCCATCGTGCCCGTGGGGCAATGGTGGTGGAGACGGCCTACGTGATCACCCAACCATGGTAGAGGGTCGGTCGAAGATGTTGGGGTCGACTTCGACGTCCTCTCTTCCGTGCCCTTCGCCACCACAGGCTCTCCCGTCACAGGGCGGGCATCGCAGGAACTCCCCCTCATCCTTGGAAGGTTCAGCCGTCTCGCGCCATGCCGTGGTGCGCCTACATCGAGGAGGGCTGACAGCGGAGCCGTGGTGCGGCGGCGAGGGGGGCGATGGACAACCACTTTCGGAGTCTCGTAAGCTTCATCCGAATTTCCGAATCAGGGCGGCGGGGGATCACCATGGCCGGACATGCCATCACGGTGGACGACGAGGTCTTCGAGCGGCTCCAGCGCGAAGCGCAGCCGCTGGTGGACACTCCGAACAGCGTCCTGCGCAGAATCCTCAAAATGGACGGTCCAAGCGGTGCTGGCCATCGGCGGCGGAAGCCCTCGCTTGCGCCCCTGCTCGCCAAGGGCCTCGTCCGTCCCGGCCAGCGGCTCACTTGGCAGCGCCGGCACCTGGGCGTCACGTACGCGGCCCAGGTGACCGAGGAGGGCCGGATGCGGCTGGAGGACGGCGTGGTCTGCGACTCGCCCTCCGGCGCCTGCGAGGCGGCGGCCCGGTGCAAGATCAACGGGTGGGCCGTGTGGTGCACTGACGGCGGCACGCCTCTCGCGGATCTCCGCGCCAGGGTGTGAGCGGCAGATCACACAGGTCTGAACCGTGGACTTCACTCAGCGCATGCTTGCGCGCCTTACCCTGCGCAGTCACCTCACCGATATGCCCGGCGAGCAGTTCGAGAAGCTGATTCATCACCTCCTGAGTCTTCGGTATCCGGATTTCGTGGCGGTCCGTACTCACGGCAACCTGGGTGACATGGGAGCCGACGGCCTCCTCCTGTGGGAGCGGGAGCTCTGGGCCTGCTACTCGCCGCAGACGGAGGACATCAACAAGGTCAAGGCGAAATTCCGGTCGGACTTGGAAAAGGCGCTCGCCAAGCGGCCCGATGCGTTCGACACGTTCCGATTTGCTGTCAATGACCTCAAGGGGATTCATCCCGAGCTCAGTGTTCTCATGACGGAGGCCCAGGAGAAGCTCCGCCCGCGGCGAGTGATCCCCTACGGATGGCATGCCCTGTGGGCCGACGTGATGCGCCTCGATCGGATGGCAGCGGAGGACTTGCTCGGATGCGAGCTTCCCGTGCAGGCGATGACGTACGGCATCGGCCTCACTGACGATCTGGAGGTGCTGCTCGCTCAGTTGGGTGAGCAGCGCCATGTCTCGGAACCCCTGGCCGCCATTCCCGAGGTGAACCAATACAAGATCCAGTGGAACGGGCTGACCGGCGATGTGCACAGTGCCCTGATCCAGGGGATGAAGCACAGCTATCTGGTGGACGGCTACTACCAGGGGATCGCCTCGCCGGACGAGTACGACCGGGTGGCAGGGGGATTCCGGGTCTACTACGAGCAGGTCCGAGCGGGAACGCCTGACGACGAGAAGCTGTGGGCGGCGCTGCAGCAGTACATCCTAGGCAACGCGAACCCGAGTCTGAGCTCCATGTACTGTGCCTGGATCGTGATCGCCTACTTCTTCCAGCAGTGCGATGTGTATGACGTCCCGCCCGAGGGCTGGGTGCCGGATGGGGTTGTGAGGAGTCAACCGTGATCACCCCCACCAAGGGGATCTCCCCCGACCGTTCCCTGCTCGCCGTCGGCGCCCAGATTGCCCGGGTCCTCGACACTCCCATGACCGTGACCCAAACGTGGTCGAGGTTCCGGGCCGAACGTACCCGTCTCGGACACCACTCCCCGGTCTCGTTCCAGTGGTTTGTCCTGGGGCTCGATGTGCTCTACTCGCTCGGCGTCGTCGAGCTCCGTGACGACCTGCTGACCCGGAGGAGGCGTGATGCTGCGACGGCTGACAGCTAACGACCCGCGTTTCCGTGCCGTCGACTTCCGGCCGGGAATGAACCTCCTTGTGGCAGAGGCGACGCCTGGTTCCGCCCATACCGACAGCCGCAACGGAACCGGTAAGTCCAGCGTGGTCGAGCTGCTGCACTTCCTGTTGGGCGCGGCAGTGAAAAAGACATCTCTCCCGGCCCGGCCCGCGCTGCGCACCACGGCCTTCTCTCTCCTCCTGGACTGGCCCGGTCTCGACGAACCCGTGCAGGTGTCCAGGTGCGGTGCGAAGCCGAATCTGGTACGGACGGTTCTCGCCGGTGCGGAGAGCGGCGAGAACCTCTTTTCCTTCCGCCACATGGCGGAGATGCCGCTGGCGGAGTGGTCGGCGCGAATCGAGAGGGAACTGTTTCGGCTGCCCGCCGACCACGCTGGGATCTCGGGGCGGGCGATGCTGGCGCTGCTCATGCGCCGGGTAGGGTCACACGCTTTCAACGATCCGGTAAGGACCTTCCCGCAGCAGGCTCCTTCGGAGGCCGCTGCCAACCTGGCCTATCTGCTCGGCCTCGACTGGAGACTGGCCGGCGGCTACCGAGCCATCGCCGTGCAGGAGGCAACCCGCAAGCAGCTGAAGGCGGCCCTGAACGACCCCGCCTGGGGCCAGGTCGTCGGTTCCACGGCGGATCTGAGGGCGAAGATCATCGTTGCCGAGGGCGACGTCGAAAACCTCAAGGCGGAGATCGCGTCCTTCCGGGTCGTGCCCGCCTACGAAGATCTCAAGCGGCGGGCCGACGAACTGGACCAGAAAGTACGCGCCCTGCCAGAGGACGATGTCATCGACCGGCGCAACCTGGCTGACCTTCGGCGAGCAGTCGCGGAGGCCAACGACCCTGACACCGCATATCTGGACGCCGCCTACCGCGAGCTCGGTGTGGTGCTTCCCGGCCAGGTGCACCGGACTTTTGACGAAGTTCGTGGCTTCCACGCGTCCGTCGTCCGCAACCGCCGGCGCTATCTCGCCGACGAGATCGACGAGACGGAACAGCGTCTTGCGGAGCGGGTACGGGAGCGCCAGCGCCTGGGGGAGGAGCTCGCTACCACGCTCAAGTCTCTGAGGGAAGGCGGGGCTCTTGACGGCCTGACGGGATTGCAACAGGTCCTCGCCCAGAAGCAGGCGGCCCTTGAAGCGCTCCGGAAGCAGCATGAGACCGCGCAGGTCCTAGAGTCGACGGGGCGGGAGATCGCGGTCCGGCGTGCCGAGCTCCAGGAGGAGCTTGCCCTTGATCTGGAGGAGCGCGCGGAGCAGACACGCGAGGCGACCTGGATGTTCTCCCGGTTCGCCCGCCGTCTGTACGGGCAGGACCGTGAGGCGTATCTGCGGATCAACGCAGGCACGCACAGCCTGGAGATCACCGCTCATGTCGACAGCCGGGACAGCACTGGCATTAACAAGATGGTGATCTTCTGCCTGGACCTGACGGCAGCGGTACTGGCGCACCGGCACGGAAGGGGCCCCGATTTCCTCGTCCACGACAGCCACCTGTTCGATGGCGTCGATGACCGCCAGGTAACCGAGGCGCTGCGGCTTGCTGCTGAGGTAGCCGAGCTGGAAGGGCTCCAGTACATCGCCACCTTTAACTCGGACAAGCTCCACCGGGCGCGTGACGGCGGCTTCGATCCGGCGCCGTACATGATTGAGCCGAAGCTCAACGACGAGTACGAAGACGGCGGGCTGTTCGGGTTCCGGTTCTGACCGGACACGCCGCTGCGGCTCCGGCGACGGCGCGGATGGTGTGCGTCTTCAGCAGGCTCCTCTGCAGTTTCGGTGCGTTACTGCCCGCCCAGACTGACTCGGAGACTCCTGTCGGAATCGCCTCTGCGAGGCGTCCGTGGGGACCAGTTGCGGACCATGTGGTGTGTGATGGCGCACGGCGGGGCCTTCCATGCACAACTCGCCCCCGGATTAAGTCTGTTATGGGCGGATACTCGAGGTGACCTGCTGGGGGGGCAAAGGGTGAGGGAGCGGAGTCGGCTCACAACCTCGCCTTGGTCCGCATAAGGCATCCTCCCCGCGCCTGGTGTCGGCGGGCGTTGCAGCGCGCCGTCACTCTGGCCGACAGGCAAGTGCACTTGTGCGCCGGTTGATTGGAGGGGTTGGAGATTTATCGTCTGGCGGCGTGTGTCACTGCTCGGCTCAAAGCTCGCGAGGCAGGAGAAGGGGGAGTTTGTGCGCGACCGCATGCTGACAGCTGATGTACCGCTCGGACCGTTTGAGGGCACCAAGATCACCGTCTATTCGGCGAAGGGCAAGAACGCCAGATTGCATGTCCGGAGGGAATGCGGCCAGCTCCGTACGACCAACGTGACGACGACCGAGGTCCCGTTGGGTGCGGACGTCGTGGACCGGTTCTGCTCGGGTTGTGCGGACTGGGGGCCGAGGGCGCGGCCGACGTCTGGGCTGGGCATCTTCATGGGGGCGCTCGGCGGGGCGGGACTGCTTCACCAGCTGCAGGCTTATGCGGAGCCGGACGAGGACGTGTACTGGGCGCAGGAAGAGGTGCGGGCCGCAGTCGAGCTCCTGCGCTCGGAACGGGATGCTGCGGACGAGGGCGACGAGGAAGATGGCGGGCGGTGGGAAGCGCGTAGGGAGGCTGACGAGCTGCAGGAGCAGGTCTTGTCCCGCTGGCGTCATGCCGCGGGGAGCCTTCACCGAGCGCAGGCCGTCATCGCCCACTTCCCTTGGCTGACGGACTGGGCGCGGCCGAAGCTGTTGGCGAAGGAGGGTTACCTTGAGAGTCTCCGGGCGCAGGCAGCCCTCTTCGTGGAGCCGGCCGGTCTCGTCGTAGCCGCTGCAGTTGCAGCACTGGAAACGCCCACATTGCCCGCCGACGATCCTGCTTTCGCGGTGCTTGGCAACCGCAGTCAGATCTCCACTGGCCTGAGCGCGCTATGGCGCAGGTGGCAGTACGCGGCCGAAGGCGGCTGGGAGGGACCGGCCGCCCGGGCGTTCAGGCGTTATGAACTGGTGGAGGGCATCAGGTCCAACAAGAAGGGGCACGCGGAAGCTCTGGAAGGAGCCGCCCGCCTGATCCAGTCCTGGGAGGACGAGGCCCGCGCCGCTGCCGCGACGACGGATTCGACACCGACGGTGTGGGTCACGGCACGCTTGCCGGAGGACACGGAGGAGCCTTCGCGCGGGAATACACGTGATGCCCTGGACGGCCTGGATCGGTGGACCCTTGGGGTGGTGGTGACCTGGACCGTGACCGCCGACTGGAGCCGACGCACCTTGACGCTGAAGGTACCTACCCTCGTCGCTGACAGACTCCTCGGATCTTCGAGCGCCCTCGCATGCGAGAGCGGGGCCGAAGCCGCGCCGGCGGAGGCCGTCCTCCAGGCACAACCCGGCTCCGTGGTGCCCGGGGTCTTCGACGACACCGCTGTCTTCGACCGCCAGCCCGTTACCCCTGCTCATTTGCGAGCGCTGCGGAACTTCTCGTACGCCGCCGACCAGCTCTACATCGTCTTCTCGACGAGCGGAGGAGCGGAGGTCTTGCCCCTCGAGGTCATCGAGAAGCGCGTCGAGCAGGGCTGGCTCGGCGTCATCGTCGCTGGCGCGTCGGACCTTCCCGACAGCGTGATCAAACCGTGGATGAAGGAGGTCCACCCCACATCGGAAGCTGACGAGGGCCCTCACCCGGGCCACGTCGGCGCAGGGCAGGATGACTGCTCCGGGACTGACCTGGGTCTTGCAGCCGGGGCTCAGGCAGTCGTCCGGTGGGCGCACGGGGAGCGGGCGAAGGAGCACAATCTGCGTACGCTCGCCATGGCACGCGGCGTTCCCGACCTGCGGAGCCTCGACACCGGACGCTCCGGCGTGCTGTCGGTCACGGTCTGGGAGGGCCTGCTCACGCCCGGCCCCCTGGACCTGACGCCGTTCCGACCGCCCAGCACCGACCGCTGGCGCGGCGGTAGCGGCCTACCGCTGGGCGTACTGGGACCGGTGCAGATCTACGCCACGAACGCGGATCCCGCGTTCGAAGGCAAGGGACATTCACCCTTCTGTCGGCACACGCGGGACCGTGGTCTCGCGCACAGCGACGATCTCCTGAGCGTCTCCGACCTGCTGGCCCGTGACGACTGGGACTGGTGCAGCAAGTGCGGCGGCTACTCTGCGCGCCGGCTGACCGACACCCAACTCTCCTACTACCGCGCTGCCCACCAACTCCACGACATCGCCGGCCAGCTCGACGACGAGCGCACCTACCGCGCTCCTGTCGAACCGGATGCCCTGCTCAAGCGGCTGGAAGAGCTCGCGGACTGGGAGCCCGGCGGCCACGAGAACGGCAGCTGGGAGGGAAGGTGGCGTTGGCGTGAGGTCGTCAGCGACCTTCGCCGCCGGGCCGAGAGGGAGCGGCCTTGGGGACCAGTTGGGGACCACCGCCCACGTCGGTGGGCGCACGGCAGGTACATAAGTACACGCTGTGCGCCCTGAGATTGGGGCGTATGTCACGATTTTCCCTCCGACCCATCGATCTGGGGGTCAAGGGGTCGCAGGTTCAACTCCTGTCGTCCCGACCGTGCTTTTAGCAGGTCGGAGGTCGTTCTCTCATCCACGAGAGGACGGCCGTTCGCGTGTCCGGAGCCATGGTGGTCGCAGCCGCGTTGCCGGGCGGCTCGTTTCGTGGACGGTGATCTGCGGGACGCCGGTTTCTTCGGGCAGTTGATGGAGTCGTTCGAGGACCTGGTGCGGACCCGGTGGTCGGCCGTCGGATCGGCGCAGAAGACGAGTCCGGTGAACGGATCGTCAGGATCACCCGCCGGTGCGGGGCGTTGTTCGTGCGTGGTGCCGGCGGGCGAGCCGGTCGAGGAGCCCGGTGCCGTGGATTCAGCTCCCGCAGCTGCAGCCGGCAGGCGCCTCACAGCACACCTCCGAGGGTTCCCCGGATGCCGCCGGGCCGGGCTTGACGGCGCGGACGATGGCGGAGTGCATGCCTTCGGCGACCTGATGGGTCGGGGTGATCTCGACGTCCGTGAACCCGGCGGATTCGAGCCCGTGACGGTATTCGGTGAAGGACAGGGCGCCGACGATGCAGCCGACGTGGTCGCCGCGCTCGGCCCGCTGTTCCGGGGTGAGGGTGTCGTCGGCGACGACGTCGGAGACGCCGATCCGGCCGCCGGGCTTCAGGACCCGGAAGGTCTCGGCGAACACGGCCGGCTTGTCGGTGGACAGGTTGATCACGCAGTTCGAGATGACGACGTCGATCGTCGCGGCCGGGAGCGGGATGGCCTCGATGGTGCCCTTGAGGAACTCGACGTTGCGGGCTCCGGCCTTGGCGGCGTTGGCGAGGGCGAGGGCGAGCATCTCCTCGGTCATGTCCAGGCCGTACGCCTTGCCGGTGGGGCCGACGCGGCGGGCGGAGAGGAGGACGTCGATGCCGCCGCCCGAGCCGAGGTCCAGGACGCGCTCGCCTTCGTTCAGGTCGGCGACGGCGGTCGGGTTGCCGCAGCCCAGCGAGGCGGCGACAGCCTCGGCCGGCAGCGCCTCGCGGTCGTCGGCGGCGTAGAGGGTGGAGCCGAAGCGTGCGTCGACCTCGACCGGCTCGGGCCCGCAGCATGCGGTGCCGCCCCCGGTGGCCTCGACGGCTGCCGCGGCGTAGTGGCGGCGGACGGTCTCGCGCAGGTCGGTGGGCTGCTCGCTCATGACGATGACTCCCAACGGACGAATGTCCTGCCCGTCGAGGGCAGGAAGAGGCTGATTTCAACCTTGCGCCTTGAATCGAAGGACGTCAACATAGAGACATGTCAAAACAGGAGCTCGTGGTTCTCGGCCAGGACGCCGAAGGCTGCTGCGGCCGGCTCGCGGCCGCTCCGCTGGACGAGGACCAGGCCGCTGACCTGGCGAAGGTGTTCAAGGCCCTGGGCGACCCGGTCCGGCTGCGGCTCCTGTCGATGATCGCCTCCCGGGACGGCGGCGAGGTCTGCGTGTGCGAGCTGACCCCGGCCTTCGCACTGTCCCAGCCGACGATCTCCCACCACCTCAAGCTGCTGCGGCAGGCCGGCCTCGTCGACTGCGAACGCCGCGGCACCTGGGTCTACTACTGGGTCCTGCCCGCTGCCCTGGAGCGGCTCTCCGCCGTGCTGAAGGCCCCGTAGGCCGCCGGGGCCGCGCCGCCGGGCGGTCCGGGGCCGTCCTTGCCGCGTCGGTGCTCGCGCAGCTCGGACAGCCCCAACCGGATGTTGTTCACGGTCGTTCAGCCGAGGCGGGTGAGCCTGGCTCCGGCGGAGGGTTCGATCAGGGCGCTTCGAACGGCCACCGGGATGCTCTTGGCCCCTTCACCGTCACCGGCCGTCAGGGTGCCGACCTCCGTGCCGGCCTTCGCCTTGTGCGGCAGCGGCGAGGCACCGGCGGCGATCGTCAGCTTGAGCTGCTGGCCCGGAACGCCGATCACGCTCAGGTCCTTGGTGGCCACGAGCGGCGTGCGGCCGCCGAGACCGTCGTCCACGTAGCCGACCGTGTCGCCCTTGCGGACGAGCGGGGTGGACGCCAGGGCCGTCCGCACCGCTTCGATGGTCTTCTTGCTGTTCGCCAGCACCAGGGCCAGGCTCTTCCGCCCGCTCTCGTCCGGGCCGTCCACGCGCTGATCCATCAACGTGCCGAGGATCAGCGGGGTTTCGTCGCCGACCGACTTGTACGCCGCCCACATCAGCGTTCCGCCGGCCGGTGTGCTGGAGCCGGTCTTGATACCGCGGACACTGAGGTCCTGCACGCTGAGCAGGTCGTTGTTGTTGATGAGCGGCTCGGCCAGGCCCTTGACGGGTGCGCTGGGCATCGCGACGATCGTGCGGAACACCTCGTCCTTCATCACCGCCTCGGCCAGCTTCAACTGGTCGGTGGCCGTGCTGACGGTGCCGGCGTCCAGGCCGCTCGGGTCCGTGTACGTGGTGTCCTTCATGCCGAGCTCCTTGGCGGCGGCGTTCATCTTCCCCACGAACGCGGCCTCGGAGTCGCTGCCTGCATCCCAACGGGCCAGCAGGCGGGCGACGTTGTTGCCCGACGGGATCATCAGCATCTTGAGCATGTCCAGCTGGCCGAACTTCGACCCGGCCGTGAGCCCCTGGATCCGGGACTCGCTCTCGGAGTTGCCGTCGGCCACGGCCTTCGCGTCGACCGTGATGGCGGGACCCGGCTCGTTCTTGCGCAAGGGGTGGCCCTTGAGGATCACGTAGGCCGTCATCACCTTGGCCACGCTGGCCGTGGGGACGGGCTTCTGCTCGCCGAACGTGCCGACGTCGCCGGAACCGGGGATGCGGACGGCCCCCTGGCCCTTGGCGGGCCAGGGGATGGAGAACTGCCCGTCGACGGCGTGAGCGGTCTCGGCGGCGACGAGCCGGGGGGCGGGGAGCGGACGCAGCAACTGGGCGCCGACGAAGGCCCCGGTGAGGAGCAGCAGGATCGGCGTCCACACCTTGACGCGGCGCAGCGCGGTCCGGCGGGGGGTCTCCGGCGGGGGAGGGGTGTTGGTGAGCTCGGCCAGCAGATCCAGCGGTGCCTGGGGCGTCGTGGGCGTGGAGGGCGTGGAGGGCGTGGAGGACTGGGGTTGCGGCCGGGGCCGCGGCGCGGCGGGAGCCGGCACGTCGGGCGGCACGAGGGCGACGAGCTTGCTCGTCCGCTCGGAGTCGCTTTCCTCCCCCTCTCCCCGAGCCCACGCGGGCACCCTCCGGCCGTCGCCCTCGGCGGCGGCCTCGGTCCCGTCCCCCGGCGCGTCGGTGCGCGTCGCGCGCTTGGTCCCGGCCTTGGCCCCGTGGTGCGGCAGCTTGGGGATCGCCAGCGTGCGGTCGGCCATCTCGTCGGCGTCGGCGTCGGCGTCGGCGTCGGATGCGGTTCCGGCTGCGGTCTTCCCGGTGCGGCGTGCGGGCGCGTCATCCGGCTCGGGCCCGGTGTCCTTTCCGGTGCCGGCGGCGGGCCGAGTCCCGCGCCCGGGTTCGCTGCCCGCCGCGGCAGCGTCGTCGGCTGCGCTCGGCTCCTCGGTGTCCGATGCAGGCTCTGACCCGGCCTTGGAGCCCGCCCCCGGCTTGTCGGATGCGGGCCGGGTGAGCTTCGGCCCGCCGTCGGCCTTCCCATCGGCCTTCCCATCGGCCTTCTCGTCGGCCTCGGCGTCAGGGGCGGGTCGCGTCCCGCTCGCGGGCTCATTGCCCGGTGCGGACGCCTTGGGCGCGGGCGACGCGACGGCACCCGTGCCATCGGTCCCGGTATCTCTCTTGGGCGCGGCGGCGGCGGTACGCGCCGGCACGGCGAGCACGTGCGTGTCGTCGTCCCGCTTCCCGGCCCCGGCCCCGGCTTCCGTCGCCGTGTCGCCCGCGGCCCCGGCTTCCGCGTCCGTGTCGTTCGCTGCCCCGGCATCAGCCTCGGGTTCGGCTTCGGGTTCGGCGTCAGCCTCGGGTTCGGCCTCGGTTTCGGCCTCGGTTTCGGGCTCGGTGCCAGCCTCGGGCTCGGCCTCGGTTTCTGCCTCGGCCTCGGCGTCGGCCTCGGGCTCGGAATGGGGCTCGGCCGTGTCGTCGGCCGGAGGTCCCGCAAGGGCGGGTGAACGGTCGGCTTTCCCCCTGGTGTCGGCCTCGGTTTCGGGCTCGGCCTCGGGCTCGGTTTTGGGGGTGTCGCCGGACGTGGCGGTGCCGCGCGCGGGCTGCGTGCGGCTGGTCCTCCTGCCGGGTTCCGCCTCGGTGTCGGCCTGACCGCCCGCCGACGGCCGGGCCTTCGGCCCGCTGGGCGCGGCTTCGTCGCCGCCTGCGGCAGGGGCGGGTGCGGACGGCGCTGCCGCGTCCTCACGGTCGGCCCCGGCATCCGTTTTCCGCCGGTCCGTGTCGTCGGCCGCGGGCGATGCGACGGCAGGCGTGTTTTCGGGCTCGTCGTCCCCGGTCTCGGCGACGTCCGCGGTGTCCGGTTCCGTGGGCGTGTCGTCGGGGCCCGCTCCCGCGGTGGTGCTCGTTCCGAGTTCCGGGTCGTCCGGAGAACCGCCCGCGACCGTCATCGCCTTCATCCCAGCCCCGCCTTGCCGCTCACACTGTGCAGATACCGTACGGCGATGCCCCGGTGGGGCCGCGCCGTACTGCTAGATGTGCGCAGCGCACGACTCGTTCCCTCCTACCCGATCTTGTGACCGTTCGGTACGGCATGCCGGACGGGTTCCGCCGAGCGGCCTGTCGGTGCCCGGAAGGTGCGTCAGCGCGTGGTGCGCGGCAGGTGCTGGGCTCGGGTGGCCAGGGCCAGGGAGAACAGGAGCACCACCACGCCCGGCATGGTGATCACCGGCCGGTAGGCGGCGTCGACGGCCAGCAGCCCGACCAGCTGGGCGCCGAGCCCGGCGGCGATGAGCAGCTGGGCCCAGCCGAACAGCCGGAGGCGGACGATGTGGCGGCGCTGCCAGGGCAGTATCCAGCCCCGGCTGAGGGTGGCGGTGCCGGAGGCGGCGAGCAGCAGTGCGATCGCGGCGATCGGCAGGGCGAGGTAGTGGGTGATTCCCATGGCGGTCCTCGGATCTGCGTTCTGGTCGGTGGTTGCGATCATGCCAGGGCGTGTGCGGCGGGAGGCGGCCCGCCGTCGGAAATCGGCCTGTGCCGGTGCGGCGTCAGGTGAGGACCGCGTGGGGGAGTTCCGGCCGTGTCGGGGGTGAGCCGACGGCCTGGGGGAGGGTGAGGACCATGGTCAGGCCGCCGCCCGGGGTGTCGTCCGCGGTGAGGGTGCCGCCGACGGCTTCGGTGAAGCCGCGGGCGACGGCGAGGCCCAGGCCGACGCCGGCGCCGCGCGGGGCGTCGCCGTGGCGCTGGAAGGGCTCGAAGATGCGGTCCTCGGCGTCGTCGGGGACACCGGGTCCGCGGTCGACCATGCGGAGTTCGACGCGGTCGTGCAGGGTGCTGGCGGTGACGAGGACCGGGTGTCCGTCGGGGCTGTACTTGACGGCGTTCTCGACGATGTTGGCGACGGCGCGTTCGAGGAGGCCGCGGTCGACCGCGACCATCGGGATTGTCTCGGGGATGTCGAGGTCGACGCTGTCCTCCGGTACGCCGCCCAGCGCCATCGGGACCACCTCGTCGAGGTCGGTCTCGCGGATGAGGGGGACGACCGTGCCGGTGTTGAGCCGGGACATGTCCAGGAGGTTCCCGATCAGCGCGGCGAGGCGGTCGGCGCCCTCCTCCGACCACTCCACGTCCTCGGAGCGCAGCGAGGTGACGGACGCCTTGATGCCGGCCGGCGGGGTGCGCAGGTCGTGGCTGACGGCGGCGAGGAGTGCGGTGCGGATGCGGTTGCCCTCGGCGAGCCTGCGCGCCTCCTCGGCCTCGCCGACCAGCCGCTGCCGGTCGAGTACGACGGCCGCCTGGGCGGCGAAGGCGGCGAGCACGCGCCGGTCCTCGGCGGGCAGTCCCCTCGCCGACCCGCTCACCGGGCCGCCCCGTGTCCGGGTACGTCCGCGGGCCGGCCGAGCAGCGGCCGGACACCCAGGTGACCGTCCTCATCCCGGAGACCGAGCCGGAACGCGTCTGGCAGCGGATCCTGCAGAACCAGCGCGGCTCGGTGGTCGCCCACGCCGTACGCCGGGACACCGACGCGGTCATCTGCCGCCTGCGCTTCCGCATCACCCTCACCGCCGACACCCGCTGACGCACCCCTTGGCGGCGCTCCGACGTCTCCCGCGGGTGGGTTCCCGGGCCGTCCGGAGGGTGCGGCGTTAAGGGCGCGTCAGGATTTCGTCAGACGACGATATGGACGTACTGGCCGGGTTCCGGCTGCGTACGCTGGCTCAGCCGTCGACGTCGATGGCTGAATCCGTGCCGTACGACAGGAGCGCCCCACGATGGCCACCCCTGCCCGCTCCTCGCGCCTGCGCGCGTGGCTGCTGGAAGGCTTGACCGACCGCCGCCACAAACAGCAGCAGCACCCCGAGACCGTGCACGAGGGCAAGCCCTGGTACCGCGTGATGTGCCTGACCGGCCTCGACTACTTCTCCACCCTCGGCTACCAGCCCGGCATCGCGGCGCTCGCGGCCGGGCTGCTGTCGCCGCTGGCGACGATCGTGCTGGTGCTGCTCACCCTGTTCGGCGCCCTGCCCGTTTACCGCCGCGTCGCCAAGGAGAGCCCGCACGGCGAGGGCTCGATCGCGATGCTGGAGCGGCTGCTGTCGTTCTGGAAGGGCAAGCTCTTCGTCCTGACCCTCCTCGGGTTCGCCGCGACCGACTTCCTGATCACCATCACCCTGTCGGCCGCCGACGCCACCGCGCACATGGTGGAGAACCCGCACCTCACCAGCACCCTGCACGGGCACGAGGTGCTCATCACCCTGATCCTGATCGCGCTCCTCGGCGCCGTGTTCCTCAAGGGCTTCAGCGAGGCGATCGGCCTGGCCGTGGCCCTTGTCGTCTCGTACCTGCTGCTCAACGCGGTCGTCGTCGCGGTCGGCCTGTGGCAGGTGGCCACCCACCCGCAGGTGATCACCAACTGGACCAACGCGCTGACCACCGACTACGGCAACCCGGTCATGATGATCGCCATCGCGCTCGTGGTCTTCCCCAAGCTGGCGCTGGGCCTGTCCGGGTTCGAGACCGGCGTGGCCGTGATGCCGCACGTCAAGGGCGAGCCGGGCGACGCCCCGGACCGGCCCGCCGGCCGGACCAAGGGCACCAGGAAGCTCCTCACCACCGCCGCGGTGATCATGAGCGTGTTCCTCATCTGCTCCAGCTTCATCACCACGCTGCTGATCCCGGCCGACGCCTTCACGTCCGGCGGCGAGGCCAACGGCCGTGCCCTCGCCTACCTGGCGCACGAATACCTCGGCTCGGGCTTCGGCACCGTCTACGACATCTCCACGATCCTCATCCTGTGGTTCGCGGGGTCCTCGGCCATGGCCGGCCTGCTCAACCTGATGCCGCGCTACCTGCCCCGCTACGGCATGGCCCCGCACTGGGCCCGCGCCCTGCGGCCCATGGTGATCGTGTTCACGCTGATCGCCTTCCTCGTGACCTGGATCTTCAACGCCGACGTCGACGCCCAGGGCGGCGCGTACGCCACCGGTGTCCTCGTCCTCATCACCTCGGCGGCCGTCGCCGTGACCATCGCCGCCCGCCGCGCCCGCGAACGCGGCTGGACCATCGCCTTCTCCGTCATCTCCGCCGTCTTCATCTACACCACGGCCGTGAACGTGATCGAGCGGCCGGACGGCGTGAAGATCGGCGCCTGCTTCATCGCCGGCATCATCGCCCTGTCGCTCCTCTCCCGCCTGGCCCGCGTTTTCGAACTGCGCGTCACCCACGTCGAGTTCGACGACATGGCGGAACGCTTCATCCGGGACACGGCCACCCGCACCATCCGCTTCATCGCCAACGAGCCGGACAACCGCGACACGGCCGAGTACCGGGAGAAGATCGACCAGATCCGGGCCGACAACGACATCCCGCCCGGCGACGACTTCCTCTTCGTCGAGGTCACCGTCCTCGACCCGTCCGAGTTCGAGGCCGGCCTCAAGGTCAAGGGCGAGGTCATGCACGACCGCCACCGCGTCCTGACCCTGGAGTCCTCCTCCATCCCCAACGCGCTCGCCGCCCTGCTGCTCCACATACGCGACGAGACCGGGCAGCGCCCCCACATCTACTTCGAGTGGACCGAGGGCAACCCCCTCGCCAACTTCCTGCGGTTCTTCCTCTTCGGGCAGGGCGAGGTCGCCCCGGTCACCCGCGAGGTGGTCCGCGAGGCCGAACCGGACCGGGCCCGCCGCCCGCACGTCCACGTCGGCTGACACCCGCCCCGTAAGGAACGCGCCAGGAAGTCGGCCACCGTGTCAGAAGGCCGTCAGCGCCGCTGTCGCGCGCTCCGTTCCCGTCCTTGGATGGTGGCGCGGATGCGGAAGGCGGAGCTGTGCGCCGTACTGGCGTGGCAGCCCCCGGGCGGCGGACCGGGCAGCGGTGCCCCCGTCCCCGCTGGAGGCGGCGTACGGCACGGCCCGCCGCCGCAACGCCTGACGGCGGCCGCTCGACCTGCGTGAACTCGCCCGGTGCGAGGGCGCGGTGCCGCTCGGCGCCGGGCCGACCGTACCGATTCCGCCAGAGGGGCGTAAGCGTGGCGTCAGGAGCGGCGGGATCCCCGGCAGACGCCTCTAGCGTCCTGCTCATGGAACGAGGATTCACCGGACCGGCGGCGGGGCGTGCGAGGCCGGGCGCGAGGCAGGGAGCACGTCCGCATCCGGGGTCGGTGGGCTCCCGCGGCACTGCCGCACAGGACACCCGCTGGGCCGGGGAACGCCGTACCGCGGTCCTCGCCGCCGGGCTCCTGACCGCATCGCTGCTGGCCGTCGACACGGCCGGCGGCGCGGCCTCCTGGCCGCGGGCCGCCCTGTGGGCCGGCCTCGGCCTGCTGGTCTTCGCCGTCCTGCTGCCGCCCCTGGTCCGGGTGGAGCCCGGCCGCCTGACCGTGCGCACGCTGTGCGGCGCGTGCACGGTCCGCACCGACGCCCTGGTGTCCGTCCGCTGGTCCGACGGCGTCGCCCAGCGCCTGCTCCTCCAGGACACCGGCGGCCGGCACGCCGAGATCGACCCCGGCGTGCTCGTCGCCAACCCCCTCATGTGGCACCGGTTCGACACCGATGCCCGGGCCTCGGTGCGGCGCGGCACGCTGCGGTACGGGGCGACCGCGCTGCGGCGACTGGCCGCACGCGTCGACCGGGAGGCAGCCGAGTCCGTGTTCCGGGCCTCCGGACTCGGCTGATCCCCGGGTCAGGACGACGGGTCGGTCAGGATCGCCGGGTCCGAGAGGCCGGCGGCGCCGGTCTCGACCTTGCCCGCGAAGCGGCGTACGAAGTCCGGGGTCCCGGACGCGGTGACCGTCACGTCGTACCAGCGGCGGCTGTTCTTCGAGGAGACGGTGTGCGTGACCGTGGCGCCCCGGGCGACCGTGAGGCGCTTCGGGTCGCCGCCGTAGGCGCTGGCGACCGTGAGGGTGGCCGTCGAGCCGCCGGCGTTGGTGCAGGTGAGGTCCAGGTTGCCGGTGGTGGTGTTGTGGCGGGCGGTGACCTCCGGGCCCGGGGTGGTGCCGGGGTTGCGGAAGCGGCGCAGGAAGCCGTTCGGGCCGTGCACGGTCAGGTCGGTGACCCCGGCCGAGTAGCGGGTGTTCCAGGTGTCCGCGATCGACTTCCCGGCCTCGGCCGTGTACGTCCAGGGGGCGTCGGTGCGGTTGCCGGAGGTGACGTGGAACTGCGCGCCCAGGCCCGGGCCGGCGCCGAAGGCCAGCCGGAACTTCCCCTCGCCGGTGAGGGCGGTGCCGTCCACGTACGGGGCGTACTTCAGCGGGCGGGTGGGGCGCAGGCCCTTCTCCTGGCGGGGCATGCTGCCCACCGCCGGCGGGACGGCGCGGAAGTCGGGGTGGCGCTCGCGGTCCTGCGGCTGCCAGCCGCCGGTGTCGGGCAGCCGGACCTCGCCGGTGTCCTTGCGGGCGAAGTCGAAGGCGGAGGTCAGGTCACCGCAGACGGCGCGGCGCCAGGGCGATATGTTGGGCTCCAGGACGCCGAAGCGCTTCTCCATGAAGCGGATGACCGAGGTGTGGTCGAAGGTCTCGGAGCAGGAGTAGCCGCCGGTGCTCCACGGGGAGACGACCAGCATCGGCACGCGCGGGCCCAGGCCGTACGGGCCGGCGACGTAGCCGGGCTTGCCGCCGAAGACGTCCAGTGCGGTGGGCGTGGTCGACAGGCCCTGGTTGGCGTCGGCGGGGGCGTACGGCGGGACGACGTGGTCGAAGAAGCCGTCGTTCTCGTCGTAGGTGATGAACAGGGCGGTACGGGCCCACACGTCCGGGTTCGAGGTGAGGGCGTCCAGCACCTGCGCGATGTACCAGGCGCCGTAGTTGGAGGGCCAGTTGGAGTGCTCGCTGAAGGCCTCGGGGGCGGCGATCCAGGAGATCCGGGGCAGCCTGCCGGCCTGGACGTCCGCGCGCAACCGGTCGAAGTAGCCCTCGCCGGCCTTGGCGTTGGTACCGGTGCGGGCCTTGTCGTGGAGCGGGTTGCCGGGCTGGGCGCCCCGGTAGTTGTTGAAGTAGAGGAGCGAGTTGTCGCCGTAGTTGCCGCGGTAGGCGTCGTTGATCCAGCCCCAGGAACCGGCCGCGTCGAGGCCGTCGCCGATGTCCTGGTACACCTTCCAGGAGATTCCGGCCGCCTCCAGGCGCTCCGGGTAGGTGGTCCAGCCGTAGCCGGCCTCGGCGTTGTCGAGGACCGGGCCGCCGCCCTTGCCGTCGTTGCCGGTGTGGCCCGACCACAGGTAGTAGCGGTTGGGGTCGGTGGAGCCGATGAACGAGCAGTGGTAGGCGTCGCAGATGGTGAACGCGTCGGCGAGGGCGTAGTGGAACGGGATGTCGTCGCGCGTCAGGTACGCCATGGTGGCGGGCGTCTTGGCGGGCACCCAGTTGTCGTACTTGCCCTTGTTGAAGGCGCTCTGTCCGCCCGCCCAGTCGTGGTTGAGGCCCTGCAGGAACTCCATGCCGAGGTCGTCCGACGGCGGCCGGAACGGCAGCGTCTCCTTGCCCGCGTTGTCGGCCTGGTGCCAGACGGACTTGCCGCCGGGCAGGGTCACCGGGCGCGGGTCGCCGAAGCCGCGCACACCGCGCAGCGTGCCGAAGTAGTGGTCGAAGGAACGGTTCTCCTGCATGAGCACCACGATGTGCTCGACGTCGGCGATGGTGCCGGTGGTCCCCTGTGCGGGGATCGCGGCAGCGCGCGCGATGCTGTCGCCCAGCATGCTCAGGGCGGCGGCGCCACCGGTGAGCTGCAGGAACCGGCGGCGGTTGAGTTCTGCCATGGCGGATGACCTCTGCGGTTGAGGGGGTGCGGAGCGCCCCCAGCACAGCGGGCCCGGGGGACCGGAGAGGGAGCCTGGCGTGGCCGCGGGGGATACGCCAGGCGAACGGCAGCCGGATTCCGGCGGGGTTCGGCCACATCCCGCCGCAGCCGGCTCGCCGGTGCCTTGCCCGGCCGCACCTGAAACGGAGTCACATGGCTGCGGTTCGGCGGCGCCCGAAGGGGCGCGGGGAACTGCGCGACCGGCCACAACGGGCCCGCAGGTTAGGGTGCGTACGGTGAACCTTCATGTTGTCGTGGGATTCGGGCCCGCCGGAGCCGCCACCGCCCGGCTGCTGGCCGCGCAGGGCAAGTCCGTACGGGTCGTCACCGCGTCGGGCCGCCGCCCGGAACCCGGGATCGAGCACATCGCGCTCGACGCGCGGGACGCCGGGCTGCTGGCCGAGGCCGCGAAGGGCGCGGCCGCCCTGTACGGCTGCGCCGCACCCCCCTACCACCGCTGGGCGGGCGAATGGCCGGCGCTGTCCGCGTCGCTCTGCGCCGCCGCCGAGGCGACCGGGGCCGTCCTGGCCGTGCTCGGGAACCTCTACGGCTACGGCCCGGTGGACGGCCCCCTGACCGAGCGGCTGCCGCTCGCGGCGACCGGCACCAAGGGGCGGGTCCGCGCCGCCGCCTGGGAGCAGACGCGGAAGCTGCACGAGCAGGGCCGCATCCGGGCCGTCGAAGTGCGGGCCTCGGACTTCTTCGGACCCGGCGTGACCGACGGCGGACACCTGGCCGCCCGGGTCGTGCCGGCGCTGCTGCGCGGCAGGCCGGTCTCCACCCTCGGGGACCCGGACGCCCCGCACAGCTGGACCTATCTGCCCGACGTGGCCACCGCCCTCGTGGAGGTCGCGGGCGAGGAGCGGGCCTGGGGGCGCGCCTGGCACGTCCCGACGGAGCCCGCGCTGTCCGTCCGCGAGATGGCCGGCCGCCTGGCCGAGCGGTCGGGGACGGGGCCGGTCGCGGTGCGCAGGCTCCCCCCGGCCGTGCTGGCGGCTGCCTCGCTCTTCTCGCCGCTGCTCCGCGAGCTGAAGGAGGTCCGCTACCAGTTCGACCACCCGTTCGTGGTCGATTCCCGTGCCTACGAGGCCGAGTTCGCGGTCCGGGCCACGCCCCTCGACCGGCAGGTCGAGGCGACCGTGGACTGGTGGCGTGACCGCCTGGCGACCGCCGGCTGACGGGCGACCGCCGGCTGGCGGGCGGTCGGACGGCGGCCGGTGCCGCCGCCCGGAGTCCCTACGCGGGCCTGCCCGGGGCCGGGGCCGTCAGCGGAGGGTTGAGGCGGGCGAACCCCTCCTGCCGCTCGTACGGGAAGTAGGGGTAGGGCGCCGGGCGGTGGCTGGCGGCGTCCAGGCGCGCGCTCTGCTCCGGCGTCAGGCTCCAGCCGACGGCCCCGATGTTCTGGCGCAGCTGCTCCTCGTTGCGGGCGCCGATGATCACGGAGGACACGGTGGGCCGGCCCAGCAGCCAGTTGAGGGCGACCTGGGGCACGGTCCGGCCCGTTTCCCGCGCCACGTCGTCGAGTACGTCGACGACGTCGTACAGCAGGTCGTCGTCGACCGGCGGGCCGTAGTCCGCGGTCGCGTGCAGCCGGCTCCCGGAGGGCAGCGGGCGGCCGCGGCGCACCTTCCCGGTGAGCCGGCCCCAGCCCAGCGGGCTCCACACGAGGGCGCCGACGCCCTGGTCGCGGCCGAGCGGCAGCAGTTCCCACTCGTAGTCGCGGCCGATGAGGGAGTAGTACACCTGGTGGGCGACGTACCGGGGGAAGCCGTGGCGGTCGGCCGCGGCCAGGGACTTCATCAGCTGCCAGCCCGCGAAGTTGGAGACGCCGACGTAGCGGATCTTCCCGGCGCGCACGAGCTGGTCGAGGGCGGACAGGACCTCCTCGACCGGGGTGGCCGCGTCGAAGGCGTGCAGCTGGAACAGGTCGATGTGGTCGGTGTCCAGGCGCCGCAGGGCGTCCTCGGTGGCCCTGATGAGGCGCGAGCGGGAGGTGCCGGCGTCGCCGGGGCCGTCCCCCAGGGGGAGGCCGGCCTTGGTGGACAGCAGCACCCGGTCGCGGCGGCCCCGCACGGCCGCGCCGAGGACGGATTCCGAGGCGCCCGCGGAGTAGACGTCGGCGGTGTCGAAGAGCGTGATCCCGGCGTCGATGCAGATGTCGACGAGGCGGCGCGCCTCGCGGGCGTCGGTGTTGCCCCAGGCCCCGAACAGCGGGCCCTCGCCGCCGAACGTGCCGGCGCCGAAACTCAGGACGGGAACGGTGAGACCGGAAGCGCCGAGTTGCCTGTACTCCATGACGAGCCCCCTCAAGACGGGTTAATGGAACTGTGGACCCCTTAAGCTGGCTCCACCGTAACAGCCGGAGCGAACTAATGGAACTGGAGAACCGTTATGGTGGATGAGGGTGCCGTGGAACCGGGCACACTGCGGCCCGGCGGCCGCACGGCCCGGGTGCGGGCCGCGGTCCTGCGCGCGGCCGGCGACCTGCTGGCCGAAGCCGGCTTCGACCGGCTGGACCTGGCGGAGGTGGCCCGGCGCGCGGAGGTGGGCAAGACCACCGTGTACCGCAGGTGGGGGACACCGTCGGGGCTCGTCGCGGACCTGCTGGGCGACATGGCCGAGCAGTCCGCGCCCCGCACCGAGACGGGCTCGCTCGACGGCGACCTGCTGGCCAACGCCGACCTGGTCCGCCGCACCCTGGCCGACCCGCGCCAGGGCCCGCTCTTCCGGGCCGTGATCGCGGCCGCCGGTACGGACCCCAGGGCGGCCGAGGCCCTGCACCGCTTCTACGCCGTACGCGTGGGGGAGTGGGCGCCGTGCGTCCGCCAGGCGGTGGACCGCGGCGAACTGCCGGAGGGCACGGACGCGGAGGAGGTCATCCGGTTCGTCTCCGCACCCCTGTACTACCGGCTGCTGACGACCGGTGCACCGCCGGACGCGGCCGCGGCCGAACGTGCCGCCCGCTCCGCCGCGGCGGCCGCCCGCGCAGGCGTCTTCACCGGGCCGGAGCCGGAGCCGGGGACGGCGGCGGCGGGTGGTACGGCGGAGGGCTGAGCGTCAGGTGTACAGGAAGACCGTGTCGAACCAGACCCGGTCGTCCTTCTCGTGCAGCAGGAACCGGCCCTCGGCCTCCTCGCCGGACGGGGACTGCGACGGCTCCCGGGCGAGGACCCGCAGGTCGTACGCCGTACTCGCCCGCCAGCCGGCCCGGTCGGGCACGTGCTTCGCCAGCGGCGCGGGGAGGTCGGCGGGCAGGGCCACCGTCTCGAAGCGCTCCCCCGCCGGGGCCGCCGCGAGCGTGGCGGCCACCGCGCCGGCGGCCAGCCGGGCCACGCCGACCAGCCGGATCCGCGAGTCCGGGCCCGGGATGGTCTGGCGCTTGCCCGCCTCGTCGAGGTCGTACCCGAGCCAGTGCGCGTCGGACAGCTCGCCCAGCGCCGGGAACCGCTCGCGCAGCGGCTCGATGCCGGTCCGTACGCGGAGGTGGTCCTCGTTCGGCCGGAGCTCCGCGCAGCCGGCCGTCGCGCCGAGGGGCACCAGTGCGGCCCCGCCGAGGAGGGCGAGGAACCGCCGGCGCCCCGTGGCGCCGCTCTGCCGTCCGGTCATCGGTTCCCCCTGCTTCGTTCGTGCCACCGGGCCCGGCCCCCGTCCTCCTGCCGTGCCGCGACGGCCGGGATGCCGGGGCCGGGATGCGACGGCCGGGATACGGGGGAGACGCTCTCAGGGTGCGGGCGGTTCCTCCGGGTACACGCGGGCCGCTTCCGCCGGCCGGTGCCCGACCCGGGTCACCGGACTCCCGCCGAAGCGCCCGGCGTGCCGCTGGGCGTACCGCCCGGGCCGGCCGGACCCGGCGGGGACGAGGGGCGGGCCTTCGGCGGCGTGCTGCGCACGGGCGACGGCCGATCCCGTCCGGCAGTCCCGCGCAGGGCGAAGACCCGCAGGAAGAACTGGGCGAGCGGGCCGATGGCCAGGGCGTAGACGACGGTGCCCAGGCCGACGCTGCCGCCGAGCAGGAAGCCGGCCGCGAGCACGGTGAGCTCGATCCCGGTGCGCACGAGCCGCACCGACCGCCCGGTCCGCCGGTGCAGCCCCGTCATGAGGCCGTCGCGCGGGCCCGGCCCGAAGGCGGCCGCGATGTACAGGCCGGTGGCGACGCCGTTGAGGACCACGCCCGCCGCCAGCGCACCCGCCTGGGCCGCAAGGCCGTGCACGTCGGGCACCGCCGCCAGCGTGGCGTCCATGGACAGGCCGACCGCGAACACGTTGGAGACGGTGCCCAGGCCGGGCCGCTGCCGCAGCGGCCACCACAGCAGCAGCACCAGTGCCCCGACGGCCACGGACACGGCGCCGATGGTCCACCCGGTGCGCTCGGCGAGGCCCTGGTGGAAGACGTCCCAGGGGCCGAGCCCGAGCCCCGCCCGGATCAGGAGCGCCGAGCTCGCGCCGTACAGGGCGAGGCCGGCGTAGAGCTGGAGGAGCCGGCGGGGGAGGCGTCCCGCGGGGCGTGCGGGGGGTGGGGCGGTGGACACGGACGGTGCCTTTCCTGGGAGCCAAAGACCGATGGACCACACCGTGTGGCATCTGCTCCGGGTGGGCACAGGGCCAATTCCGGGTCAGTGGCCTTACTTCTGCGCCGGCCGGCTGTCCGACATGGGCCCGCGCGTGAGAACACGCACATTTTTGTTCCTTTTCGCCCGAATTGGTGAATGCTGGAGGGCGGTCCGGCGCACGGTTCGTGTCTCGGGTGGATCGCCGGCCGCCACAGCCACAGCCACAGCCACGACTGCGACACGGCACACCGCCGCCACGGGAGAGACATGCGACGCGCACACCGCCTGCTGAACGACTGGCGTACGGCCCTGCCCCTCGCGGGCGGAGCCGTCGTACTAGGCTTCGGCGGCCTGTATCTCGCCGGCCTCGCGGCGGCGGGCGACAGCATCGCCGACGGCACCAGCGTGCGCGGCGTCGACATCGGCGGCATGAGCCGTACGGAAGCCCGGGCCGCCCTCGACCGCGGCCTCGGCCAGGCGGCTGCCGCGCCGATCACCCTGAAGGTCGAAGGCGGCCGCACCGCGCAGGCCGTCCCCGCCGCCTTCGGCCTGTCCCTCGACACCGAGGCCACCGTCGACCGCGCCGCGCAGTCCGGCTCCGACCCGTTCACCGTGATCGGGCGGCTGGTCACGCCCGCGGAGAAGCGCGAGGTCGAACCCGTCGTCCGCGCCGACGGCGCCGCCGACCGGGCGCAGGCCGCCGAGCGGCTCGCCGACTCCGCCGGGAGCCCGGTCCGCGACGGAGCCGTCACCTTCCAGGACGGCACCGCCCGGTCCGTCGCCCCCGCGACCGGGGTGACCGTACAGGCCGACCGGGCGGCAGAGGTCGTCCGCGCCGTCTACCTGAGCCCGCAGGCCGGCCCCGCGGCCCTGCCGGTGGAGCTCACGCAGCCGGCGGTCGGCGCGCAGGAGACCGCGCGGGCCATGAAGGAGTTCGCCGAGCCCGCGATGTCCGGGCCCGTCACCCTCACCGTCGGTGCCAAGCGGATCGTCCTCACCCCGGAGGTCCTCGGCCGGCACCTGGCGCTCAAGGCCGACGGCGCGGGCCGGCTCGTCCCGAAGCTCGACTCTGCGGGGCTGCTGGCCGACCCGGACGTCGCCCGGCAGGTGTCCGCGATCACCGCGCCCTCGCGCGGGGTCACCTTCGAGGTGGACGCCGCCGGCCGCGCGGTGGTCGCCGAGGACGCCCGCAGCGGCGTCCAGGTCACCGCCAAGGCCTTGGGGGACGCCGTCCTGCCGCTGCTGACCCGTACGGGCGACGCCCGCACGGCGGAACTCGCCACGACGGCCGTCCCGCCGCGGCTGACCGCGCAGGAGGCCCGGCGGCTCGGCATCAAGGAGAAGCTGTCGTCCTTCACCGTCAACTTCCCGGCGGCCCCCTACCGCACCACCAACATCGGGCGCGCCGTGGAGCTGATCAACGGCTCCGTGGTCCGGCCGGGCGAGACCTGGAGCTTCAACAAGACGGTCGGCGAGCGGACCGAGGAGAACGGCTTCGTCGACGGAATCATGATCAACGACGGGCGGTTCGTGAAGTCGCCCGGCGGCGGTGTCTCGGCGGTCGCGACGACCATGTACAACGCCATGTTCTTCGCCGGCCTGAAGCCGGTCGAGCACGGGGCGCACTCCTTCTACATCGAGCGCTACCCCGAGGGCCGCGAGGCCACCGTCGCCTGGGGCACCCTCGACCTGCGCTGGAAGAACGACTCCGGCAGCGCGGTCTACGTCCAGGCCGAGTCCACGGACTCCTCGGTGACCATCAGGCTGCTGGGGACGAAGGCGTACGACGAGATCCGCGCCGCCAAGGGCCCGCGCACCCACGTCACCCCGCCGAAGAAGATCGAGGCCTCGGGCCCGCAGTGCGAGGTGCAGACCCCGCTGGAGGGCTTCGACGTGGCCGTCGACCGGATCTTCGTCCGGGGCGGGCAGGAGGTCAAGCGGGAGACGTCCCGCACGCACTACATCCCCCGGGACGAGGTGACCTGCGACCCGCAGTCCCCGGCGGCCCCCACGCCGCCCGCGGCCCCGGCCGCTCCGGCCGCCCCCGCGAAGCCGGCCGCCCCCGCGGCTTCGGCGGCGGCCGCGTAGACGCGGCCACCGCCGGCCCCGGCGCCGACCCGTCCGGCCCCGCCGCCCTCAGTGGACGAACGGGGACGGCGGGCGGGCGCGCCAGGAGTGCACGGGATGGTCGGTCAGGGACGGCAGGTTGCGGTCCCAGTGGGCGCGGTGGCGCCGGGTCGAGTGGTGCCGATGCGGCACGGCCATCGCGCCCGTGCGCGCCAGGACCATCAGGGCGGCCGTGAGGGCCGCCAGTTCTATGTGGTCGGGGCGGCCCTTGACCACCTTGATCCGGTGCCGGCGTATCACCAGGACACCGGGAGGGCCTTGGGGCCGCGGATCAGTCCGCCGGTCTGCCATTCGACCTGCTCGGGCGGGATGGCCAGGGCCAGCCGCGGATAGCGGTTGAGCAGGGTGGCCAGCATGAGCTCGGACTCCATCCGGGCCAGCATCGAGCCGACGCAGTGGTGCGGGCCGTTGCCGAAGGCCATGTGGGCGATCGGGCCGCGGTCGAAGTCCAGGGTGTCGGGGTTGGGGAAGGCCTCGGGGTCGCGGTTGGCGGCCAGGTACGAGGAGTAGACCGCCTCGCCCGCCTTGATGCTGACCCCGGCGACCTCCACGTCCCGCATCGCGATCCGCGGCAGGCCCACTCCGCTGCGGTGCGGGATGAAGCGCAGCAGCTCGTCGACGGCCTGGGGGATCAGCTGCGGCTCGGTGCGCAGCCGTTCGAGGTGCTGCGGATGGGTGAGAAGGGCGTACACCATGTTGGCGCTGTTGTTGCGGACCGCGTGCGCACCGCTCACCAGGATGGCGGTGGCCAGGGAGACGGCTTCGTCGTCGGTGATCTCGCCCGCCTTCGCGGCGGCGGTGAGCACTCCGCCGAGGTCGTCGCTGTGCTTCTTGCGGCGCATGTCGAGCAGGGCCACGACGGTCTCGCGGACCGTCTTGAGGGCGTCGACGCTCTGGGCGGGGGCCGGGCCCGGCGTCATGGCCACGTTGGCCCAGGACGTCATGCCCGCGCGCATCTTCTGCGGCATGCCCAGCAGGTCCGCCACGGCCGCGAGGGGGAGCGGGCCGTGCAGGTGCTCGACGAGGTCCGCGGGCGAGCCGTGCTGCTCCATGGTGTCCAGGAGGCCGTCGAGGGTCTTCTGCACCGTCGGGCGGAGCTTGTTCATCGCCTTGCCGGTGAAGGCCCGCGCCACCACCCGGCGCATGTTGTTCAGGCGCGGCGGGTCGGCGTAGTTGAGGGACGCCTTCTGCGAGGCGATCGCGTGCGGGGAGGAGGCGGTCACGGACCGGCCGACCAGCTCCTCCCTGCTGAAGCGGGGGTCCGTCGTGGCCGCCTTGACATCGCTGTAGCGGGACATCAGCCACGCGCTGCCCTGGCCGAACGGCAGCTGGATCCGGGCGGCCCGACTCTCCTTCAGCCGGTCGTGCAGGAACGGGTCGAACTCGAGGGCCTCGAAGTCGTCCAGGCTCCAGAAGTGCACCGTCTCGTCCGTGTCCGGGCCCTTCCCGGGCTCCACGGCCGTGTGCGGGTCTGACGTCATCGTTCACATCTCCCTGCGTGGATGGCACCCCCCGCGGCCGCGATCCCGCGGAAAACCGGACGTCCGCGGACATATCGACCAGCCCATCCCTTCCCGTTCGCCACACCGGTCGCTGCCTTCCTCCGGCATCGTCACCGGATTGGCCCATGTCCACCAACGCCGTAGTCCCGCGCGCGCTTCCGCCCGGGGTCCGTGAGGCTGTGTCAGACACGAAAGGAGAGCCACCCATGGCGACTCTGTGCAGGCCAACGGTGTCCGTGCCCGAGCACGTGATCACGATGGAGCAGACCCTCGACCTGTGCCGGTCCGTCCACGCGGACCACCCGCAGCTCGAACTGGCCCTGCGTCTCATCCGGAACACCGGCGTCGCGAAGCGGCACATCGTGCAGCCCATCGAGGAGACCCTCAAGCACCCCGGTTTCGAATCGCGCAACGCCGTGTACGAGTCCGAGGCCAAGGCGCGGGTCCCCGCGGTGGTGCGGCAGGCGCTGGAGGACGCGCAGCTGCGTGCCAAGGACATCGACATGATCATTTACGTGTCGTGCACGGGCTTCATGATGCCCTCGCTGACCGCGTGGATGATCAACGAGATGGGCTTCCGGACGGACACCCGGCAGCTGCCCATCGCCCAGCTGGGCTGCGCGGCGGGCGGGGCGGCGGTCAACCGGGCGCACGACTTCTGCATCGCGTACCCCGAGGCGAACGCCCTGATCGTCTCCTGCGAGCTCTGCTCGCTGTGCTACCAGCCGAGCGACCTGGAGGTCGGCAACCTGCTCTCCAACGGCCTGTTCGGCGACGGCGTGGGCGCAGCGGTCGTCCGCGGCCGCGGCGGCACGGGCATGAAGATCCACCGCAACAGCTCGTACATCATCCCCAGGACAGAGGACTGGATCATGTACGACGTCAGGTCCACCGGGTTCCACTTCAAGCTGGACCGGCGAGTCCCCGGCACCATGGAGCCGCTCGCCCCGTCCCTCAAGGAGCTGGCCAAGGCCCACGGATGGGACGCCGCAGCCCTGGACTTCTACATCATCCACGCGGGCGGCCCGCGCATCCTGGACGACCTGAGCAAGTACCTCGGTGTGGCACCCGAGGCATTCCGCTTCAGCCGGGCCACACTGACCGAATACGGCAACATCGCCAGCGCCGTCGTCCTGGACGCACTGCGCCGACTCTTCGACGAGAACGGCACGGCCGACGCCGCGAAGGGCCTGCTGGCCGGATTCGGCCCGGGCATCACCGCAGAAATCTCACTGGGCAGCTGGACCTCGCAATGAGGAACCGGGTGAGGGAGGAATCCGAAGCATGCTGAAGGACGGCCCCGCAACCGCACGGCCACCCATCACGCACTGGCCCACCCCGGCCCTGGACGGGGTCGACTTCGACCCCGTCCTCGCCGGCCTGATGGAGGCGGGACCGGTCACCCGGATCCGCCTCCCCAACGGGTCCGGCTGGGCCTGGCTCGTCTGCCGGTACGACGACGTGCGGACGGTGGCCAACGACCCCCGGTTCAGCCGCAAGCTCGTCGCCGAACACGACGTCACCCGGCTGGCCCCCCACTTCATCCCCGCACCGGGCGCGGTCGGCTTCGAGGACCCGCCCGACCACACCCGGCTGCGCCGCACCGTCGCGGCCGCGTTCACCACCACCGGGGTCGAGCGGCTCCGCCGCCGCGCCCGGGAGATGCTCGACGGCATCGTCGGGCAGATCCTGGCCGACGGCCCGCCCGCCGACCTCACCGAGCGCCTCCTCGCGCCCTTCCCGCTCGCCGTCGTGTGCGAGCTGATGGGCGTACCCGAGGAGGACCGGCCCATGGTCCACGAATGGACCTCGCTCATCCTCTCCTCCGCCCAGGGCGCGAAGCGCAGCGAACGCGCGAAGGACGAGGCGCTGGCCTACCTGGCCGCACGCCTGCGCTCCGGGGACGTGCCGCACGACGACAGCGTCATCGGACTCCTCGACCAGGCGGTCCGGGACGGCGAGGTCACCCTGGAGGAGGCCACCGGCCTGGGCCTCCTCATCCAGATCGGCGGCGAGGCCGTCACCAACAACGTCGGCAACATGGTCTACATCCTGCTGACCCGGCCGGACCTGATGCAGAGGCTGCGCGACGAACCCGCCCTGCGGCCGGCGGGCCTGAACGAGCTGCTGCGCTACATCCCGCACCGCAACGCGGTGGGGCTCTCCCGGATCGCCCTGGAGGACGTCACCGTCGCCGGCCACCTCATCAAGGCCGGCGAGGCCGTCTACGTCTCCTACCTGGCCGCCAACCGCGACCCGGACGTCTTCCCCGACCCCGACGAGCTGCACCTGGAGCGCAGCCCCAACCCGCACGTCTCCTTCGGGTACGGCCCCCACTTCTGCCCCGGCGCGATGCTCGCCCGCCTGGAGTCCGAGCTGCTCGTCGACGCGCTGCTCGACCGCTTCCCGGACATCCGCTTCACCGTCCCCCCGGACGAACTGCGCTGGCGGCCGGGGGCGCTGATCCGCGGCCCCGAGGGCCTGCCGGTGACCTGGTCATGACCGCGCACGTGGTCCGTGACGGCCTGCTGGTCCCGCCAGGCCACGGGCGCACCCTGAACACCGACGCCCAGCAGGTCACCTTCAAGGTCACCGGCGAGCACTCCACGGTGGCCTCCAGTTTCGAGGTCGTCGTCCCGCCCGGATTCGACGTCGGGGCCCACCGGCACGTGCGCAGCGAAGAACTGTTCTACGTCCTGGAGGGTGAACTCGACGTCATGGCGTTCGAGCCGCGCGTGCGCAGCGGCGACGACTGGCGACACTGGGAGTCGCTCGACGGGCGCCAGGTGGTACGGGCCACCCCCGGAACGGTCATCGTGGTCCCGCCAGGCTGCCCGCACGCCTTCGCCAACCCCACCGGCCAGCCGGCCCGCATGTTCTTCCAGGCCTCACCGCCGCCCGACCACGAGCGGTACTTCGAGGAGCTCCTCGCCCTGCTCGACGCGAGCACCTCCCCGGATCCCGCCGCGGTCAGCGAACTGCGGGCCCGCTACGACATCGAACAGCTCACGCCGCTGCGCCACGAGCTGTCCTGACCGACCACCAACGCACCACGCACCACATCTCATGCGTCACGTACGCGCCACTCACCACCACCCACCCCACGCTCGGGAGAATTGATGCTGCGCACTCGCCGCAAACTTCGCACCGCCACGTACGCCCTGGCCGGCACGGTCGTCGCCGCTGCCGCCCTGGCGGCGGGCCCGGCCGCCCAGGCCGCCGACTCCCTGCCGTCCTACTGGTGCTACATCAACGGTGTCGAGGCCCGGTCCGGCATGACGGTGGTGAGAGGCACGTCCGGCGCCGACACGATCCTGTGCGAGAACGACGTCGAGAACGTCATCATCGACGGCATGGGAGGCAACGACAACATCCGGGTCAAGGGCATGGTCGTCGACTCCCAGGTGCTCGGCGGCGAGGGCGACGACACCGTCCAGGTCAACAACCTCTACCCGCGGGGCGGCAACTCGTCCGTCCGCGGCGGCGCGGGCGACGACACCATCATCACCGCGCTGGTCGTGGGCACCGCCGCGCACGGCGCCACCGTCTACGGCGACCACGGCGCCGACAAGATCACCACGGGCAGCGTGCTGGGCGAGCCGGGCGAGTACCAGCGCGGCGGCGGCCAGGTGTTCGGCAACGACGGCAGCGACACCATCCGCACGGGCAACGTCGACCTCGGCGGCCGCATCCTCGGCGGCAGCGAGCACGACATCATCGAGCCGAAGTCGGTGGGCGCGGAGTCCGCGGGCATCGTCCAGGGCGGCCCGGGCAACGACACCGTCCGCGGCCAGGCCGACACCGTCCTGGTCATCGGCCCCGGCTACGGCCAGGTCGACGGCGGCCTCGGGACCAACGCCTGCAAGATGAAGCACTTCTCGACCGGCGAGCGGGTCCGCAGCTCGATCGCGAACTGCACGGTGGCCCCGGCGCCGACGACCCCGACGGCCCCCTCGGCGGCCGCCCCCGCGAACCCGGCCGCCCCCGCGAACCCGGCCAACTCCGCGACTCCGGCCAACCCGGCGAAGCCGGCGGTCTCCGAGGGCTCCGGTGCGGCTCCCGAGGGTTCCGCCGCGGCTCCCGGGGGTTCCTCCCCCTCGGCGCCGTCCGCCTCCTCCTCGTCCCCCAAGGAGCCGGCGGCGCCCGAGCGTCCGGCGCGCCCCTCGGGCTCAGGGGCCTGACGGACGGCGGCCGCCCGGAGCGCCGTGTGCGCGCTCCATGGACAGGCCGCCCGGCAGCAGGAACAGGGTCAGCACGGCCCCGGCGGTGAAGATCGCCGCCGAGGCCGTGAACACCGTGTGGTAACTCTCCAGGGCAGCCCGCGCCATCAGTTCCGGCGCGGGCTGCCCGTCTGCCAGGACGCGGGCGAAGGTGCCGGCGGCCAGGGTGCTCATGAGCGCCGTCCCGACCGATCCACCGACCTGCCGCATGGCGTTGACCGTCGCGGAGCCCACCCCGGCGTCCCGCGGGTCGATGCCCGCCGTGCCGAGGTTCATGGCCGCGGCCGTGATCAGCCCCATGCCCAGACCGGTCGCCACCTGGCCGGGCAGTACCTCGACGGCGTACGGGCCCGAGGCCGACAGGTTCGACATCCAGGCCATCCCGCACGCCGAGAGCAGCATGCCCGTGACGATGCGCGGCCGGCCGCCCACCTTGCCGAGCAGCCCCAGGTTGCTGCCGATCGCGCTGAGCATGGTGCAGCCGGACATCGGCATGAACGCCAGGCCGGTCCTGGCCGGGCTGTAGCCGCGGGTGTGCTGGAGGTAGTACGTCAGGAACAGGAACACCCCGAACATGCCCACGCCCGTGATGAACACGGACATCAGGGCCGTCGCCCGGACCCGGTCGAGGACGATCCGCAGCGGCAGCAGCGGGTGCGTGCTGCGCCGCTGCCACCAGAAGAACGCGGCCAGCAGCACCGCACCGGTGGTCAGGAGGCCCAGGGGCTCCAACGACCGCCAGCCGTGCGGGCCCGCCGTGGCCAGCCCGTAGACCAGGCAGAACAGCCCCGACGAGGCCAGGACCGTGCCCGGCAGGTCCAGCCGGGGCGGGGCGGCAGGCGCCGTCCGGCGCAGCAGCAGCGCGCCACCGGTGACGGCGACGGCCGCGAACAGGACGTTCACGTACAGGGTCGAGCGCCAGCTCAGGTGCTCGGTGAGCACCCCGCCGAGCAGCAGGCCCACCGCGCCCCCGGAGGCGGCCAGCGCCCCGAACACGCCGAAGGCCCTGCCGCGTTCGGCGGGCGCCGAGAAGGTCGTGGTGAGCAGCGAGAGCGCGGCCGGGGCCAGCAGGGCCGCGAACACGCCCTGCAGGGTGCGGGCCGTGACGAGGACGCCGAACGTGGCCGCCGCGCCGCCGAGGGCCGAGGCGGCGGCGAAGCCGAGCTGGCCGGTGAGGAAGGCCCGGCGGCGTCCGACCAGGTCGGCCAGGCGCCCGCCGAGCAGCAGGAGGCTGCCGAAGGCGATCGCGTACGAGGTGACCACCCACTGCCGCTGGTGGTCGGTGAATCCCAGGTCGGCCTGGATGGAGGGGAGGGCGATGTTCACGATGGTCGCGTCGAGGACGACCATCAGTTGGGCCAGGCCGATGACGGCCAGGACCCACCAGCGGCGCGGGTCGGGCGGGGCGGCGGGGCCGGCGGCCGGGGCGGTGCCGGTGGCGGGGCCGCCTCCGGGGCCGGTGCCGGGTCCGGGGGCTGAGCCGGTCGGTTCTGCGGACATGGTGGACTCCATGGGTTCCGCTCGTTCTCGCAGGCGAGAGCGTGTGGGCGTGGGGGGACTGTCTGCTTCGACGATGCGTGAGACGGGCCCGCCGTCCGCGCGTCGCCACGCCACGGGGCCGCCCGGATGGACCAGCGGGGCACCCGCTCCCACCACCGGCCGAGCCACTGCCGCGGCCCGCACCCGCCCCCTTGCGCCCGCACCTTCGGCCCCGTCTCCTTGCGCCCGTCCCTTCGGCCCGTCTCCTTGCGCCGGGCCCTTCGCCCCGGGGCCCTTCACCCCCGGCCTTTGTGCCCGGCCGCCTTTGCGCCCGCCGGGAGCGGCCCCTACCGCTTCCGGCCGCCCGCCCCGCCCGCCCCAGCCGTCCCGGCCTCCCCGGCGGCCGCCGGGCGGCCGGCGTGCAGTTCCAGCGGGCCCGTGCCCTCCGCGCGCGCCCGCAGGCAGGCCTCGATCTGTCGGCGCAGGTTCGGCTTGACCAGGCCGCGCAGCTCCCCGGGCGCCGCCGTCCGCCAGTGCAGCAGCTCGCCGGGGGCCAGCCGGATCCGGGCCAGCGTGCCGGCGTCCAGGACCCCGCCGTCGTAGAGGAAGCGGATCCGGGCCGGGAAGCCCGGCTTGTGGGCCCAGTTGACGCCGAGCAGCCGGCCCGGCTCCAGTTCGAGGCCGAGCTCCTCGTGCGCCTCCCGCCGGGCGGCAGCGCGCGGGGTCTCGCCGAGGTCGCTGTCGATCCCGCCGCCGGGCAGGTTCCAGCGGCCCGGCCTGCCGTACGCGGGCTCCACCAGCAGGACGCCGCCCGCCTCGTCGGTGCACAGCATGCTCGCCGCGGTCAGGGCCTTGGGGCGGGCGGCGCGGTGGCTCGCCGCGTCGAACAGGCCCGCGTGCTCCAGCGCCGTACGCCGCTCCGGGTCCAGGCCGGCCGGCGAGCCCGGCTGGGGCACGCCGTCGACGAGGTGGGCGATCGAACCGGCGCGCAGGGCGGCCAGCCCGGCGCGCAGCCGGGGCGCGATCCGGGCGGGCAGCACCGCGTACGCCTCCTCCGGCGCGAGCCAGTGGGCCTCGGCGACCTCCCCGTCCGGGAACGAGAGCGCGGCGGCCTGCGCGGGGGCGAGCGGCCCCACGAGGTGGACGTGCACGACGAGGGAGCGCCCGAGGGATCCCGGGGTCCGCGAGTCCACCGCGAGCAGCCGGCCGACCGGCACGCTCAGGTCCAGCTCCTCCTTCAGCTCGCGTGCCAGCCCCTCCTCCGGGGTCTCGGTGCCCTCGACGGTGCCGCCCGGCAGCTCCCGGCCCGCCTTGTACGAGGGGGTCAGGACCAGGACCCGCCCGGTGTCGTCCAGGACGAGGCCGGTGGCGGCGACCAGCGGGGCCGGCCGGTCCGCGTAGTACGCGCGCACCTGCTCGGGGGAGGGGCGGTCGGACGGGGTGTCGGGCACGGGGGCTCCTGTGGTCGTGCGGAGGCGGAGGTGTGCGTACCCCGCGCCGGGCCGGGTCACGCCCGGCCCGGCGCCCCGGCGCCTTCGGCGGTCAGGCGCGGGCCAGCAGCATTCCGCCCATGGTGACCATGGTCGCCGCGACGAAGCCGTCCAGCACCCGCCAGGCCTTGGGGCGCGAGAGCAGGCCGCTGAGCAGGCGGGCACCGTAGCCCAGGGTGGTGAACCAGATCAGGCTGGCCAGCCCGGCTCCGATGCCGAAGGCCCAGCGCAGGTCGCCGCGGTCGGCGGCGAGGGAGCCGAGCAGCAGCACGGTGTCCAGGTAGACGTGCGGGTTGAGCCAGGTCATGGCCAGGCAGGTCAGGACGGCCCGGCGGCGGGAGGCGGCGGTGGCCCCCTCGGTGTCCAGGGCGGCGCCGGGGACGGGCCGCAGCACCCGGCGGGCGGCGAGGACTCCGTAGCAGACCAGGAAGGTGCCGCCGGCGAGGCCGACGACGGTCAGTGCGGCGGGCCAGGCGGTGACGAAGGCGCCGACCCCGGCGACGCCGAGGGTGATCAGGGCGGCGTCGGAGAGCGCGCAGATGGCGACCACGGCGAGAACGGCGTGGCGGCGCGCCCCCTGCCGCAGGACGAAGGCGTTCTGGGCGCCGATGGCGACGATGAGGGAGAGTCCGGTGCCGAAGCCGGCGAGAGCCGCCGCGATGATGCCGTGTGTCATGCGTTCGACCATATGAACGGCGTGGGGTGCAGTACAGCTAAAGATTTTTACGTACCCTTAGCGTTCGTGATGGACGAGCTTCCCCTGGACCAGGTGCGCACCCTCCTCGCCGTCGTGGACGAGGGCACGTTCGACGCGGCCGCGGCCGCCCTGCACGTCACCCCGTCGGCGGTCAGCCAGCGGGTCAAGGCCCTCGAACAGCGGACCGGGCGGGTCCTGCTGATGCGCACCAAGCCGGTCCGGGCGACCGAGTCCGGGCAGGTCGTGGTCCGGTTCGCCCGGCAGCTGGCCCGCCTGGAGCGCGACGCCCGAGCCGAGCTCGGGATGGCGCAGGACGAGGGCGGGCCGGTGCGGCTGCCCATCGCCGTCAACGCGGACTCCCTCGCCACCTGGTTCCTGCCCGCCCTGACCCGCGTCCCGCAGGACCCTCCGGTCCTCTTCGAGCTGCACCGGGAGGACGAGTCGCACACCACCGCCCTGCTGCGGGAGGGCCAGGTCATGGCGGCCGTCACCTCCTCCCCCGATCCGGTGGCGGGCTGCAGCGTACGGCGGCTGGGCCTGGCGCGGTACCTGCCGGTGGCGAGCCCCGCGTTCGTCGCCCGCCACCTCGCGGGGGCGGAGCCGGAGCCGCAGTCGCAACCGGAGCCGGAGCCGCAGTCGCAGTCGGAGCCGGCGCTGGCGCAGGCGCTGCGCCGGGCGCCGGTGATCGTCTTCGACCGGCGGGACGTGCTCCAGGACGTGTTCCTGCGCGCGCTGACGGGCGACGAGGACGCCGGGGCCGGTCCGCTGCGGCACCACGTGCCCACATCGGAGGGGTTCCGCGACGCGGTCGCCGCCGGACTGGGCTGGGGGCTGGTGCCGCAGCCGCAGGCGGAGCCGCTGCTCCGGTCGGGCGGGCTGGTCCTGCTGGTGCCGGGGCGCCCACTGGACGTGCCGCTGTACTGGCAGCAGTGGAAGCTCGACTCGCCGGCCCTGTCGCTCGTGGCGGACGTGGTCGCGGCCACCGCGGCCGAGGAGCTCCGGCCCGGGGCGGCACCCCAGGCCCCGCCCGGACCGTAGGCTGCGGCCATGGACTCCTACACGATCGGCCAGGCAGCCCGGCTGCTCGGCGTGAGCGTCGACACGGCCCGGCGCTGGGCGGACGCCGAGCGGTTCCCCACCCGGCGCGAGGGCGCCCGGCGCATGGTGGACGGGCCCGACCTCGCCGCGTTCTGCGTCCGGGTCGCGCAGGAGGCGGCCGAGGCCGAGGAGACCCCGAACACCTCGGTCCGCAACTCCTTCCCGGGCATCGTCACCGCGGTGAAGCTCGGCATCGTGGACGCCCAGGTGGAGATCCAGGCCGGGCCGCACCGGGTGGTGTCGCTGCTGACCCGCGAGGCGGTGGAGGAGTTGGGCCTGGAGGTGGGGGCGCGGGCCGTGGCCCGGGTGAAGGCGACGAGCGTGTTCGTCGACCGCGCCTGACCCGGCGCGGGCGGACGCGCGGACGCGCGGGCGGGGGCCGGCTGCCGCGGTGGCAGACTGGCCGGTGATCCGCCGAAGGGAAGTACACCGTTGTCCATGTTCAGCAATCTGCGCCGGGCGGTGCGCCGCGGCTACCGGCGGGCCGTCGACCTGAGCCACCCGGCCCGTTCCCCGCTCGGCAGCGCGGTGGTCAACTGCATCGTCTACCGGGACGGGGTGCGCCAGGACGGCTGCGCCGAGGTCGAGGAGGCACTGCGGCGGGTCCGCAGGACGGGCGAGGGCTTCGTGTGGATCGGCCTGCACGAGCCGACGCAGGAGGAGCTCGCCGGGCTGGCCAAGCTGTTCGGCCTGCACCCGCTCGCCGTCGAGGACGCCGTGCACGCCCACCAGCGCCCCAAGGTCGAGCGGTACGACGACATACTGTTCGCCGTCTTCAAGACCGTGCGCTACGTGGAGCACGAGGAACTCACCGCGACCAGCGAGGTGGTGGAGACCGGCGAGCTGATGGCCTTCACCGGGGACGACTTCGTCATCACCATCCGGCACGGCGGCCGCGGCACGCTCGGCCCGGTCCGCGAGAGCCTGGAAGCGTATCCGGAGCAACTGGCCAAGGGTCCGGCGTCCGTTCTGCACGCCATCGCCGACCACGTCGTCGACGACTACGTGGCCGTCACGGACGCCGTGCAGCACGACATCGACGCCGTCGAGACCGCCGTGTTCAGCGACACCGGAGCCCGGGGCGACGCGGGCCGCATCTACCAGCTCAAGCGCGAACTGCTGGAGCTGCGCCGGGCGGTGGCCCCGCTGGCCCGCCCCCTGGAGCAGCTGGCCACGCAGCCGATACAGGCCATCCCGGTGGAGGCCCGCGCGTACTTCCGCGACGTCGCCGACCACCTGACCCGCGCGACCGACCAGATCAACGGGTACGACGCCCTGCTCGACTCCATCCTGCAGGCGCATCTCGCCCAGGTGACGGTGGCCCAGAACGAGGACATGCGGAAGATCACGGCGTGGGCGGCCATCGTCGCCGTGCCGACGATGGTCTGCGGGGTCTACGGCATGAATTTCGACCACATGCCCGAACTGCACTGGACGTACGGGTATCCGGCGGTGCTCGGTGTGATGGCCCTGGCGTGCTTCCTCATCCACCGCGGGTTCCGCCGCAACGGCTGGCTCTGACGGACACCGGCGGCTCTCGGTACGGCCCCGGCGGAGCAGGCCACGGTGAGATCGCGGCGGCGTAACGATGTGGGCAACGGGGGGATGCGGTCCGCGGGTTGCCCGGGCCGACAGCGGCCGCGGGTCGCGGCACCCGGCGAAGGGGGCAAACCGGCACGCGTGCCCCACCGAGCACTTTCCGCCACCCCATTTCGTCACGCCGCGTGACCGGATGTCGTCAGCGTGTTCCAAGTGGCCCCAGGGGGCGGCGGAATTGACCGCCTGTGGAGCCGGAATCTGTCATTCCGCCCGCGCTGAAAGTGGCTTGACCTCGACGTAAGGGGGGCATAAGTTCTGCCCCGGCTTGCTCCAGCAGGACGGGCCGTCGATCCGTCCTCTGGGGGGACCCATGCACCACTACACCGACGTTCTGAAGAAGTACGCCACCTTCTCCGGCCGCGCCCGCCGGCAGGAGTTCTGGATGTTCTTCCTGCTCAACATGGGCGTCGCGATCGTCGTCGGGATCATCGACGCCGTCATAGGCGCGAACATGTTCCTCTACGGCCTCTACGTCCTGGCGATCATCGTCCCCACGCTGGCCCTGTCCGTGCGCCGCCTGCACGACCTCGGCAAGTCCGGCTGGTGGTACTTCATCTGCCTGGTGCCCCTCGTCGGCTCGATCTGGCTCCTCGTCCTGTTCGCGACCGAGGGCCAGTCGGAGCCGAACCAGTACGGCCCGAACCCGAAGGCCCTCCAGGCCTGACCCGGCCGCACGCCGGCCGGCAGGCCGGTACGTCCGAACGCCTGAGCGCCGCCCCCGGCTGGAGACAGCCGCGGGCGGCGCTCTCGCCGTCTCCGGAGCCGGCGAAGCCGCCGGTCAGGAGGCCGCACCGGGCACAGGGGTGACAAGCGTCTCGCGACGCATCGGGCAGGGGGCTGTCCAGACCGGCCCGATCACGAGATATCTTGATGTCGAGCAATCTTGCAGACGTGAGACGCAGACTGTGGAGCGGAGCATCCGGTGACTGACTCGACCATCATCTACACGCACACTGACGAGGCCCCGGCCCTCGCGACGTATTCCTTCCTGCCTGTGATCCAGGCCTACGCGTCGACGGCCGGTGTGAATGTCGAGACCCGTGACATCTCCCTGGCCGGTCGCATCATCGCCTCCTTCCCCGAGCACCTGGAGGAGGGCCAGCGCATCGCCGACGCCCTCGCCGAGCTCGGCCGGCTGGCGAAGACGCCGGAAGCCAACATCATCAAGCTGCCCAACGTCTCGGCCTCCATCCCGCAGCTGAAGGCCGCGGTCGCCGAGCTCCAGGGCCAGGGCTACGCGCTCCCGGACTACCCGGACGACCCGAAGAGCGACGAAGAGCGCGAGATCCGCTCCCGCTACGACAAGATCAAGGGCTCCGCCGTGAACCCGGTCCTGCGCGAGGGCAACTCCGACCGCCGCGCCCCCGGCTCGGTCAAGAACTACGCCAAGACCCACCCGCACCGCATGGGCGCCTGGACCGCCGAGTCCAAGACCAACGTCGCCACCATGGGCGAGAACGACTTCCGCTCCACCGAGAAGTCCGCCACCGTCGCCGAGAACGGCACCCTCCGCATCGAGCACGTCGCCGCCGACGGCGCCGTCACCGTCCTGCGTGAGTCCGTCCCGGTCCTGGCCGGCGAGGTCGTCGACGCCTCCGTGATGCGCGTCGCCGCCCTGCGCACCTTCCTGTCGGAGCAGGTCGCCCGCGCCAAGGCCGAGGGCGTGCTCTTCTCCGTGCACCTCAAGGCCACGATGATGAAGGTCTCCGACCCGATCGTCTTCGGCCACGTCGTGCGTGCCTTCTTCCCGCAGACCTTCGCCAAGTACGGCGAGGTCCTGGCCGCCGCCGGCCTGTCCCCGAACGACGGCCTCGGCGCCATCCTGAACGGCCTGGACTCCGTCCCGAACGGCCTGGGCGCCGAGATCAAGGCCTCCTTCGACGCCGAGATCGCCGAGGGCCCGGCCCTGGCCATGGTCGACTCGGACAAGGGCATCACCAACCTGCACGTCCCGTCCGACGTCATCGTCGACGCCTCGATGCCGGCCATGATCCGCACCTCCGGCCACATGTGGGGCCCGGACGGCCAGGAGGCCGACACCCTCGCCGTCCTCCCGGACAGCAGCTACTCCGGCGTCTACCAGGCCGTCGTCGAGGACTGCAAGGCGCACGGCGCCTTCGACCCGTCGACCATGGGCTCCGTCCCGAACGTCGGCCTCATGGCGCAGAAGGCCGAGGAGTACGGCTCCCACGACAAGACCTTCGAGATCGCCGCGGCCGGCGCCGTCCGCCTCGTCGACGCCGCCGGCAACGTCGTCCTGGAGCAGGAGGTGTCCGAGGGCGACATCTTCCGCGCCTGCCAGACCAAGGACGCGCCGATCCAGGACTGGGTCAAGCTGGCCGTCACCCGCGCCCGCGCCACCGGCGCCCCGGCCGTCTTCTGGCTGGACTCCGGCCGCGCCCACGACGCGCAGCTGATCGAGAAGGTCAACGCGTACCTGCCGCAGCACGACACCGAGGGCCTGGAGATCAAGGTCCTGTCCCCGGTCGAGGCCACCGCGTTCTCCCTGGAGCGCATCCGCCGCGGCGAGGACACCATCTCGGTGACCGGCAACGTCCTGCGCGACTACCTGACCGACCTGTTCCCGATCCTGGAGCTGGGCACCAGCGCCAAGATGCTGTCGGTCGTCCCGCTGATGGCGGGCGGCGGCCTGTTCGAGACGGGCGCCGGCGGCTCCGCCCCGAAGCACGTCCAGCAGCTGGTCAAGGAGAACTACCTGCGCTGGGACTCGCTCGGCGAGTTCTTCGCGCTGGCCGCCTCCTTCGAGCACCTGGCCACCACCACCGGCAATGCCCGCGCCCAGGTCCTGGCCGACACCCTCGACCGCGCCACCGGCACCTTCCTCAACGAGGACAAGTCGCCGACCCGTCGCGTCGGCGGCATCGACAACCGCGGCAGCCACTTCTACCTGGCCATGTACTGGGCGCAGGAGCTGGCCAAGCAGACCGACGACGCCGAGCTGGCGGCCGCCTTCGGCCCGCTGGCCAAGACGCTGGCCGAGGCCGAGCAGACCATCGTCGGCGAGCTCATCGCCGTCCAGGGCTCCCCGGCCGAGATCGGCGGCTACTACCAGCCCGACCCGGCGAAGGCCGCCGCCGTCATGCGTCCGTCGGCGACCTTCAACCAGGCGCTCGCGACCCTGGCCTGAAGCCCGCGGGCCTCGCTCTGAGGCTCCGCAGGCCATGCGCAGGTGATCCACGGGTCCGCCCCGGCCGGCAGCAGCCGGCCGGGGCGGACCCGTATCCGTGGGCGCGGAAACCCTTTCCGGCCCCGGCCGGGGTGCTTCCGCTGAGCCGCCGCTGGCCAACAGTGGCCCCTGGCGCGGGTGTTGCGCGTGCATTAGCGTGCGGCCCGGGAGCTGGGGGAGGCCTGGTGGCACGTCGCGACAACAGTTCCCGCGCGGGAACGGGCTGCGCGGGCTACCTGCTGCTCACCGTCGTGGGGCTGGTCGGCTGCCTGCTGGCCCTTCCCGTCCTGCTGCCGGACCTGCTGGCCGAGCAGGCCCCGCCGCTGAAAGTGGAGGGCGCCGGCCAGTGGGCCGTGGTCCACGGGATCCCGGTCGCCGCGGCGTGCGTGCTCACCGCCGTGGCGGGGCGGGGCGGGCGGTTCCTGTGGCGGCTGTTCCTGCTGCGCGCCGCCGTCCTGCTGGCCGCCGTCGCCGGGGTCGTGCTGTACGCCGAGGCGCGGGTGGCCGGGCAGCCGTGGAGCGTGCGGGCCCCGGTCGAGGGCCTCGCGGCCGGGCTGGCGGCCCTCGCCGTCCACCTCGCCGTACGCCGCTGGGACAAGCGGCGCGGGGCGCGCCCGTTCCCGGGCGAGGTGTGGCTGGCCATGGTGCCGCTGCGGGAGGACCCCGAGCGGCAGCTGCGGCACTACTGCGTGGTGCTGGAGACCGGCTCCGGCGGGGCGCAGGTCGCGCAGATCACCAGCAAGGACAAGGACGGGCGCCGCGACCACATCCGGATCCCGAACACGGGCTGGGACGAGGTGTCCGGCCGCCCGCACTGGGTGGAGATAGGCCGGGAGCCGCGCGTGGTGCCGTACCGCAGGTTCCTCAAGTCCCGCCCCCAGGGCCGCTGCCCGGACGTGGTGTGGGCGCAGCTCCGGGCCCGGCGGCCGGTGCCGCCCGTACCGGCGCGGCAGGCCGGTGCGGCCGCCCGGCTGCTGCGGCGGGTGCTCGCCAGGAACCGCGGCTGACCGGGCCCCGTACGTCCGGGCCGGGGCCGCGTACCTCCGTCAGAGGCGGTGGACGCGCTCCCCGGCGAGGCCGAGCGGCCCCCGCCCGGCGGCCAGGATCCGCACCCCGGGCGCCGCGGCGAGCAGCTCCCCGAGCCAGGACAGCGCCTGCGGGGTGAGGAACTCGCCGCCGTCCAGGACGAGCAGCATGTCCCGTTCCGCGAGCCACGACAGCGTGCCCGCCGCCCCGCACGGCAGGAACGCCATCCCCGGAACGCAGCCCAGCGCCGCCGTGAGCTCGCGGATCCCGAAGCCGCCGCGGTCGATGCGGACGACGGCGGCGCCGTCGCAGAAGTTGGACGCGAGCCGCTCGGCGATCTCCCGCACCAGCAGGCTCCGCGGCTCCCGGAACCGCCCGGTGACCGTCAGCACCCGGCCGCGCCGGACGGCGGTCAGCAGCCTGGACAGTTCGTCGGACGTCGCCGGGAGCGTCCCGGCCCGGCCGCCTGATCCCCTCATCGGCACGATGCCCCCCATTGCATGCGTGTCCATGCGCGGCCAAGGGTGGAATCGGGCCGCGTGTCGATGATTATCCGCCAGTTCTGACGCAGTGCCAGGGGAATGCCGCAATCCGGAGAAACGGTCCGCCTGTCGACGGCCGACGTAACCCTGCTGGGCCGAGGGCTGTACGCGCCGGGAGGAACGGTTGTCCGGAAGCCGGTAATCGGCTCTACTGCTCTTCAGTCCGGACGTCCGGGCATATTTCAGGGAGGGCACCACGATGAGAGCGGACCGGAGAACGGGCCGCCGCGCACAGCGGCAGGCCGGAACCCGATCCGAGCGGCCGCGCGCCTCGCACCGGCGCCGACGGGGCTTCCGCGGCCGGACCCCGGTGACCCTGCTGCTGTCCGGTTTCCTGCTCCTCGGCGTGTGCACGGCCGGCATGGCCCTGGACCCCTTCACCGCCGGAGCCGGGCAGGACTCCGCCGGGCACCGCACCGGTGCACCCCGGTCTGCCGCACCCGGCGACTCCGGCTCCGGCTCCGGCGGCCGGGCGGCTCCCACCCCCGGTACGGACCAGGGCGGCGCCGGGACCGGCAAGGCCCCGGCCCCGGCCCCGGACGCCGGCGACACCGGCGACCACCGGCCCGCGGGCGCCCTCCCGTTCGACATGCCCGAGCCGGCCGCCCTGCGCGCCGCGGCGGGCGCGGGCAGGAAGCTGGTGTTCGCGCACTACTTCACCCCGTACCCGCTGTCCCTCGACAACGTGCGCGCCGACAAGGACTACTACACCCGCAACTACCTGAACCCCGACGGCGAGAAGGGCAAACACGAGCAGTACGGCGGCCTGCTGCGCGACCGGCCCCTGCCCGTCAAGCCCAAGAGCGGCAACTGGGAGCTCGCCAACCTCCGCCAAGAGGTGCTCACCGCCCGCACCGCCGGCCTCGACGGCTTCACCCTCGACCTGCTCTCCCTCAACGGGCAGAACTGGGACCGGGCCAACCTCCTGATGGAGGCGGCCCGTTCGGTCGACCCCGGCTTCAAGATCATGCTGATGCCGGACATGACCTCGCTGAAGACCGACGACCCGGCCGTCCTCGCCGACGCCGTCGCCGCCCTCGGCGCGTCCCCCGCCGCCCACCGCCTCGGCGACGGCCGGCTCGTCGTCTCCCCCTTCAAGGCGGAGGCGAAGGACCCGGCCTGGTGGAGCCGCTTCACCGGCCTGCTGACGTCCCGGCACGGCATCCGCACCGCGCTCGTCCCGACCTTCCTCGACTTCGACGCCCACCGCGAGCGGTTCGCGCCGATCAGCCACGGCTTCTCCGAATGGGGCTCGCGCAGCTACGTCGGCCAGGAGGGCGCCGCCCGCGACGTGCGGCGGGCGCACGACCTGGGCAAGGTGTGGATGCAGCCCGTCTCCGTCCAGGACGTCCGCCCCAACCAGGGAGTCTTCGACGAGGCCGGCAACACCGCCACCCTGCGCACCACCTGGAACCGCGCCATCGAGGACGGAGCCGACTGGGTGCAGCTGACCACCTGGAACGACTACTCCGAGGGCACCCAGTTCGCGCCCTCCGTGCACAACGGCCACGCCTACCTCGACCTGACCTCGTACTACCTGACCCGGTTCAAGACGGGCAGCTGGCCGAGGATCGTCCGCGACACCCTGTACGTCACGGCCCGCACCCAGTTCGCGGCCGCCGACCCCACCGGCGACCAGTCCCTGGTGATGTCCCTGCGCAGGGGCAGCGCCGCGGCCCGCGACGCGGTGGAGGTGCTCAGCTTCCTGAAGGCCCCGGCGACCGTCCGCACCCGGACGGGACCGGCCACGGGAACGTACGAGGCCCCGGCCGGACTCCACTCCAAGCTGCTGCCGCTGCGGACCGGCACGAATGCGGCGGAGGTCGTCCGCGGCGGGAAGACGGGCGCCAGGGCGGAGCTGCCGCGCCCCGTGCAGCGCACGGTCGAGGTCCAGGACCTCCAATACCACGCCGTCACCAGCGGCCGCAGCTGAGGCCGTCGGGCCCGCGGGCCTGAGCTGCGGGCCCCCTCGGCCCCCGGCCCACGGCTGCGGGCCCACGGCAGCAGGACCGCGGGGCCCCCGGCCGGCTCCGGTGGCTCGCCGCCGCGCGATGGCCGTCCGCCGCGAGGTGGGCCACCCTGGCGGGATTGGCCCTTCCGGGCCGCCCCGCCGCCGCCGATGATCCGGAGGACGACCGCACCGTCCACTCCGCGGAGGATCCGTGACCCAGCCGACCAGCGACGCACCGACCGGCGATCCGACAGGCCGCCCGACCGGAACCCCGGCCCCGGCCGTGTTCCCCGGCGGGCCCGGGCTGTTCCGCCTGGACCCGGCCATCGCCCACCTCAACCACGGTTCGTTCGGCGCCGTTCCCGTCCCGGTCCAGGAGGCCCAGGCCGCACTGCGCGAGGAGGCGCACGCCGACCCCGACGCCTTCTTCATCGGCGCCCCCGACCGGATCGCCGCCGCCCGCACCCGGATCGCCGCCCACCTGGCGGCCGACCCCGACGGCATCGCGTTCGTCTCCAACGCCACCGAGGGCGCCAACCTCGCCCTCGCCGCCGTACCGCTGGCCGACGGCGACGAGATCCTGGTCACCGACCACGGCTACGGCACCGTCACCGCGGCCGCCGCCCGCCGGGCCCCCGTCACCACCGTGGCCCTGGACCCGTCCCTGCCCGACGAGGACGCCGTACGCGAGACCGTGCTCGGGGCCCTGACGCCCCGTACGAAGGTCGCCGTCCTCGACCACATCAGCTCGCCCACCGCCCGGGTCCTGGCCACGCCCCGGCTGCTCGCCGACCTCGCCGAGCGCGGGATCACCACCGTCGTCGACGGCGCCCACGCCCCCGGCATGCTCGCCGACCCGCTCGCCGTCGGCGCCGACTTCTGGTTCGGCAACCTGCACAAATGGGGGTACGCCCCCTCCGGCAGCGCCGTCCTCGCCGTGGCCCCCGCCCACCGCGGCCGGGTCCGCGCGCTGGTCCCCTCCTGGGAGGACCCGCACGGATTCCCCCGCTCCGTGGAGAACCGGGCCACCGCCGACTACACCGGCTGGCTCGCCGCCCCCGAGGGCCTCGACCTGCTGCAGCGGCTCGACGCCGCCAAGGCCCGGGCCCACAACGCCGCCCTCGCCGCCTACGGCGCCGCCCTGCTCGCCGAACTCCCCGGGATCACCCCGCTCCCGTACACCGAGGGCCTGGCGATGCGCTCCCTGCGGCTGCCGCCCGGGTCGGCCGGGACCCCGGACGAGGCCCGTGCCCTGCGCGAGCGGATCGCGGCCGAGCAGGGCATCCGGGTGCTGATCTGGCCGTGGCCGGGCGGCGGCGGCATCCGCGTCTGCGGGCAGCTGTACAACCGCCCCGAGGAATACGAACGCCTCGCCGCCGTCCTGCCCGCCCTCTTGAAGTGACCTGTCTCAGCCGCGCCTGAGCAGGTACGTGTCCATGATCCAGCCCTTGCGGGCGCGGGCCTCGGTCCGGAGCTCCTCGATCCGGCCCGCGACCTCCGCCAGCTTGCCCTGCACCAGGATCTCGTCCGGGGTGCCGACGTAGGCGCCCCAGTAGATGTACAGGTCCTGGTCCAGGTGGGCCGTGAAGGCGTGCCGCGCGTCCAGCATCACCACCACGTCGTCCGCGTCCGCGGGCCAGCCCTCGGCCAGCCGCCGGCCGGTGGTGATCTGGACCGGCCGCCCCACCCGGTTCAGGGTGGTGCGGTGCCGGGCCAGCAGCGAGGAGATGCTGCTGACACCGGGCACGACCTCGTGCTCGAAGGCCACCCGGCCCCGCTCCAGCACCTCGTCGAGGATCGCGAGAGTGGAGTCGTACAGCGAGGGGTCGCCCCACACCAGGAACGCGCCGGTCTCACCGTCCGCGAGGTCCTCGGCGATGAACCGCTCGAAAATCTCCGCCCGCGCGCTGCGCCAGCCGTCGACCGTCGGCGCGTACGAGGCCGGGGTCCGGTCCCGGTCCGGGTCGCGGCCCTCCACGAGCCGGTGGCCGGGGCGGGCGTGCGCGGTGAGCATCTCACGCCGCAGCCCGGTCAGGTCCGCCTTCTCCTCGCCCTTCTCCAGGATGAGGAACGCGTCCGCCGCGCCGATCGCCTTGACCGCCTGCAGGGTCAGGTGGTCCGGGTCGCCCGCGCCTATGCCGATCACTGAGAACTTCTTCACGCGGCTATTCTGCCCCCCATGCGTGCCGCCCTGTTCGTCACCTGCGTCAACGACGCGCTGTACCCGCGCACCGGGACCGCCGTCGTACGGCTGCTGGAGCGGCTCGGCGTCGAGGTGGACTTCCCCGCGGCCCAGAGCTGCTGCGGGCAGCCCCAGTACAACACCGGCTACCGGCGCGAGTCCGAACCCCTGCTGCGGCGCACCGCCGAGGCCTTCGCCGGCCACCGCTACGTCGTCACCCCCTCCGGCTCCTGCGCCGCCATGATCCGCACCCACTACCCGCGCATCGGCCGCCTCGCGGAACGGGAGGGCCGCGGCCCCGGGGCGGCCCGGCTCGCCGCCGACCTCGCCCCGCGCGTGTACGAACTCACCGAGTTCCTCGTCGACGTCCTCGGCGTGACCGACGTCGGCGCGTACTTCCCGCACACCGTCACCTACCACCCCTCCTGCCACGGCCTGCGCGGTCTCGGACTGGGCGACCGGCCGCGCCGGCTGCTCGCCGCCGTCAAGGGCCTGGACCTCGTCGAGCTGCCCGGCGCCGAGGAGTGCTGCGGCTTCGGCGGCACCTTCGCCGTGAAGAACCCCGACGTGTCGGCGGCCATGGGCGCCGACAAGACCGCCGCCGCGGCGGCCACGGGCGCGGAGGTGCTCTGCGGCGGCGACAACTCCTGCCTGGCCCACCTCGACGGCGTCCTGCGCCGCCGCGGCACCCCGCTGCGCACCCTGCACCTCGCCGAGATCCTCGCCTCGACGGAGGAGGACCCCCTCGTATGACGGGCACGTTCATCGGCATGCCGGCCTTCCCCGCCGCCGCACGCGAGGCCGTCCGGGACGAGGTCCTGCGCGCCAACCTGCGGCACGCCACCCACACCATCCGCGACAAACGGGCCCGCGCCGTCGCCGAACTCGCCGACTGGGACCGGCTCCGCGCGGCAGGCAAGGCGATCAAGGACCACACGCTGCGCCACCTCGACCACTACCTGCTGCAGCTGGAGGAGGCCGTCACGGCCGCGGGCGGCACCGTCCACTGGGCCGCCGACGCGGCCGAGGCCAACCGGATCGTCACCGCACTGGTCCTCGCCACCGGCGAGCGGGAGGTGGTCAAGGTGAAATCGATGGCCACCCAGGAGATCGGCCTCAACGAGGCCCTGGAGGCCGCCGGGATCGCCGCCTACGAGACCGACCTCGCCGAACTCATCGTGCAGCTCGGCCGCGACCGCCCCTCCCACATCCTCGTCCCCGCCATCCACCTCAACCGCGCCGAGATCCGGGAGGTCTTCGCCCGGGAGATGGGCCGCTGGGGGCGCCCCGCCCCCGACGGGCTCGGCGACGACCCGCGCGAACTCGCCGAGGCCGCCCGCCGCCACCTCCGCGAGAAGTTCCTGCGCGCCAAGGTCGCCGTCTCCGGCGCCAACTTCATGGTCGCCGAGACCGGCACCCTGGTCGTCCTCGAATCCGAGGGCAACGGCCGGATGTGCCTGACCCTCCCCGACACCCTGATCTCGGTGGTGGGCATCGAGAAGGTCGTGCCGACCTTCCGCGACCTGGAGGTCTTCCTCCAGACCCTGCCGCGCTCCTCCACCGCCGAGCGCATGAACCCGTACACCACCATGTGGACCGGCACCACCGACGGCGACGGCCCCTCCGCCTTCCACCTCGTCCTCCTCGACAACGGCCGCACCGACGCCCTCGCCGACGAGACCGGCCGCCGGGCACTGCGCTGCATCCGCTGCTCCGCCTGCCTGAACGTCTGCCCCGTCTACGAACGCGCCGGCGGCCACGCCTACGGCTCCGTCTACCCCGGCCCGATCGGCGCCGTCCTCAGCCCCCAACTGCGGGGCACCGGCAGCGCGATCGACGCCTCGCTGCCCTACGCGTCCACCCTGTGCGGGGCCTGCCACGAGGTGTGCCCGGTCGCCATCGACATCCCGGAGATCCTCGTCCACCTGCGCGAACGGATCGTCCAGGGCGGCCCGGTGACCCGCGAGGGCATCCGCGTTCGGATCCGGCCCGCCCACGGCCACACCGCCGAGCGGGCCGCCCTGCGCGCGGCCCGGCTCCTCCTGGACCGCCCGGGCGCGCTGCGCGCCGGGGAACGCCTGCTGGCCCGGGCCCGGCGCATCCGGCCGCGCCGGCTGCCGGGGCCGGGCCGGGCCTGGACCGACAGCCGCGAGCTGCCGCAGCCGCCGGCCGAGCCGTTCCGCGACTGGTGGACCCGCGAACGGGGCGGCCGCGACCGAGGGGGACGGGCATGACCGACAGGGACGTCATCCTGGGCCGGATCCGCCGTGCAGTGGCGGACCCCGGCCTACCCCGCCCGGACCGGACCCGCGCGTCCGAGGACCGGGCCCGCGCGTCCGAGGACCGGGCCCGCGCCGACCGGGACCGCATCCCGCGGGACTACCTGCGCGTCCACGCCGACGACCGCAGCCGCGCCGAGAGCGCCGACCTGCTGGCCGCCCACCTCGCCGAGTACCGGGCCCGGGTCCACCGCGCGGACGAAGCCGCCCTTCCCGCCCTCCTCGCGGAACTCCTGGCCGACCGGGGCGCGCGGACGGTCCTCGTCCCGCCCGGCCTGCCCCCGCACTGGCTCGGCGCCGCCCGGCAGCAGCGCGTACCCGACCTCGCCGGGGCCACCCCGCACGAACTGGACGCCGTCGACAGCGTGGTCACCGGCTGCGCCCTCGCCATCGCGGAGACCGGGACGATCGTCCTGGACGGCGGCCCCGACCAGGGCCGCCGGCGCATCACCCTCGTCCCCGACCACCACGTCTGCGTGGTCCGCGTCCCCGGGCAGCTGGTGGACTCCGTCCCCGAGGCGCTGGAGCGCCTCGACCCGGCCCGCCCGCTGACCTGGATCTCCGGCCCCTCCGCCACCAGCGACATCGAACTCGACCGGGTGGAGGGCGTGCACGGCCCCCGGACCCTGGACGTCGTCCTGCTCACCGCCTCCGCACAATAGGACGCATGCCCGCACACATCGCCCTCACCGCCCTCCTGGTCCGCGACTACGACGAGGCCGTCGACTTCTACACCCGCGCGCTCGGCTTCACGCTCGTCGAGGACACCCCGCGCCCCGACGGCTCCCGCTGGGTCGTGGTCCGCCCCCGGGGCGCCACCGAATCCGCGCTGCTGCTGGCCCGGGCCAAGGACGAGGCCCAGCGGGCCCGGGTCGGCGACCAGACCGGCGGCCGCGTCGGCTTCTTCCTCCACACCGACGACTTCGCCCGCGACCACGCCCGCATGACCGGGGAGGGCGTCCGCTTCCTGGAGGAGCCGCGCCACGAGGCGTACGGCTCGGTCGCCGTCTTCGAGGACCTGTACGGCAACCGCTGGGACCTCCTCCAGCCGGCCCTGGCCCCGGCCCCGGAGTCCTAGGCCCGCGGCGCGGCGGGGGCGAGCCGCGGGGCCTGGGCCGCGGCGTCGACCGGCTCGCCGGCCTCGACCCGCCGCGCCAGCTCCCGCGCCCACACCACCAGCCCCGGCACATCGATCCCGTACGCCTCCGGCACCGGGGCGGGATCCAGGGCGTCGGCCCCGCGCCGCAGCAGCCGCGCCCCGCCCACGGCGTTCCCGCGGGCGGCATGGGTCAGGCCGACCGCCAGCTGCGCGAGCCCGCGCCACAGCGGCGCCTCCGGCGCGGGCCCGGACTTCCAGGCGTCCTCGAACACCTCGTGCGCGTGGAACGGCATCCCCGCGTCCAGCAGCCGCTGCGCCTCCCCGACCGTCTCGGCCGGCGTCCGCACCACCCCCTCGGGCTGGCGCGGCACGCCGGGCTCCCCGTAGGGCAGCGGCCGCCCCAGCCCGTCCCGCGGCCGCGCATTCCGCGCCCGCCCGCCGGTGTCCCGGTCCCGTCCGTCCATGCGGCCATCCTGCCCCGCGGCGGATACCCGTGCATACACACCCCTCAACGTGGGGTAATGTTCTGCATGTGCCGCCGGGACGGCAAAACCCCAAGTGGGAAGCCCTCCGGAGCGGAACGGGACGTGGCGCAGCTTGGTAGCGCACTTGACTGGGGGTCAAGGGGTCGCAGGTTCAAATCCTGTCGTCCCGACTGGGAGCTCGCTCCGCAGTCGCAGCTGAGGGCCTTGTTTCACACACGTGAGACAAGGCCCTTGATCGTTTCCGGAAGCGCGTGGCACATTCCGCGCGTCGTACAGCCATACCTTCCGCACCCAACCTGGGCCGTCACTCCGGTGATGCAGTTCTGCGTGCCGGAGAGTGACCATGGCGGGACGCTGAGGCCATGGGCTTCACTGGTAACCCCTCGGCAGGCGAGCCCGAGGATGCGGCGGAAGAGCCGGCGCCCGACGCGCCCGGCTCGAAAAGACGTTACGAGCAGGCGCAAGCGTGGATCGGGACATTGGTCGGCGTCGTAGCCCTCGGGCTGTCGGTCTACAACTTGCTGGCCCTTCAGCGAGAGCCCACGGTCGACGTTGCCCTGCCGCACATCACCCGTATCGCCCAGGGCAAGGACACCTGGCTGTACTTCCAGCCGACACTGTCCACCCGGGTCAAGACCGAGCGGGTCGAGGTGATCACCCAGATCGAGCTTGAGCTGAGACCGGTAACGGGCGGGGCCAAGCAGCCTGCCTTCTTCTGGGATGAGACGGGTTCCTTCTCCTATGACGCTGCCGCTCATGACCTCACGTACCAGCGGGTGGCAGACCCGAGTCCCCTCCTGGTCAGTCAAAGCGCGCCGCAGCAGCCCCTGCTGCTGTTCAATGCTGTCGGATGGGGCTTCGCCGAGGGCCGCTACGAAGGCAGCCTGGTGCTTCATCGCGCGAGCGGACTGGCGCCGCTGAGGAAGCACCTCTGTCTGATGGTCTCGAAGGACGCCGTGTCGATCATGCGAAAGGCTGCCCAGTACCAGTTCCACGACTTCCGCGACGACGTTCCGGGCACTCAAGCGCAGCTGGGCTTGCCCAACAGCTGCTACGTACTATCCCCGGTATAGCCGTCCGCCAGGACGTGTGGACCCACTGAGCAAGCGCCGCTGCCCTGGGTGTCGCCCCAACCGCTCCGCTAGCATGTTCGAGCCAACACTGACCAAGTTGAATCATGAACATCGGCTGAAGAATTGATATCTGGGGTTTCGCGCGTGCGCGCGCGCATCGACGGGGGAGTCGAGTCGGCTGTGTGGCGTCGTCCACGGGTGGTGTTGTGGGCCGCGGCGGGCGTGGTGGCCCTCGGATTCCTCGTCGCCCTGGAGGTCGCCGCGCGCGGTTACGGCGTGCCGGGCCCGATCACGGCCCAGGCGCGCGAGGTGATCTTCGCTCCCGCGTCGGGGACGGTGCTGTACGCCAGCATGACCTTGATGCTGGTGGTGCTCACCTGGCGGCAGCGGTTCATCGCGGTCGGCGCCGCCATCGGCATCGACCTGGTCTTCTGGCTCGTGCGGTGGCTGGTCGGCGCCGAGATGATGTACGGCAACGGCGCGTTGTGGGTGACGCTGGCCTGTGCCGTCGTCGCCGTGGCGCGCCGCACCGGCCGGGAGCGCGTCCTGCTGCTGCAGGGCGTCGGACTGGCCCTGCTGCTGGTGGCCGGCCGCAAGACCGGCTACACGTGGCTGCTGATCACGTCGAAGACCCGCCCGATGGTGCTCGACCCGTACGTGGCGGCCGCGGACCACGCGCTGGGCAACCCGTCATGGGTGGCGGGGAAGATCGTCGAGGCCACCGGCTCGGTCGGCGCGCACGTCCTCGACTGGGTCTACGTGCAGCTCGCGGTGGCCGCGGTGATCGTCGCGCTGTACCAGCTGCGCAACGTGGCGGCCGAGCGCCGCTTCCCGGGCCACCACCTGGTCCGCACCTTCCTGGTCATCGGCCTGCTCGGACCGGGCATCTACATGATCTTCCCGGTGGTCGGGCCGATCTTCGCCTACGGCGCCGACGGGGACCAGTGGGCGCTGGCCGACCTGTGGCCGAACACGCCGCCGGCGGTCGGCACCCCGGGCCCGATACCGTTCGACGAGGTCACCCCGCGCAACTGCATGCCCAGCCTGCACACGGCGTGGGCCACCGCGATCTTCCTGCATTCCCGCAAGGGCCCGTTGGCCCTGCGCTTCCTGGGCGTCTTCTGGCTGATCACCACCCTCGGCGCGACCCTGGGCTTCGGCTACCACTACGGCGCGGACATCGTCGCCGGAGTCGTGTTCACGCTCACGATCGACGCGGCGATGCGCTCGCTCGACCGCGGCTGGGACCGGCAGGGAATCCGGCTGGTCTGCCACGGCACCGCGGTCTTCGTCGCGCTCCTCGCCTCGTACCGCTTCCTGTCGGTGGAGATGGCCGGACACCCGTGGGTGTTCGGGCCGCTGATCCTGCTGGCGATGGCCTCCGTGGCCTACGGCTACGCACGGGCCGACCGGCGGTGGGACCGGCAGGACGCCGCGCCGGTGCAGCTGCCGGAACAGCGGCGCGAAGCGCAGCCCGAACTGGTCTGACCGGCGGCGCCGGGGGCGCAGGCGCCGACGCGGGCGCCGACGCGGGCGTCGGCGCCCCGGGCGGTCAGCCGAAGTGCGCCGTGATGCGCTGGAGCGGGACGAACTTGAAGTTCTGGTTGCCGCTCGTGCCGGGCGATCCGTTGGCGCCGTCCTGGCAGACGAAGACGCCCTGCGGGAAGGCCGGGCCGAGGCCTGCGGCGGTGGCGTCGATGCCGTCGGTGTCCTCGCAGTCGTCGGCGGCGGTGCCGTTCGCTACGGAGAACCGGCCCAGGTAGGCGTGGGTGGTGCGGTCGTGGACGGTGAAGTCGCTGCTGCCCTGGGAGGACACGTAGATCCGGTTCCCGGCGGCGGTGATGCCCTCGGTGTCGGCGGTGATGTGGCCGCCCGACCCGGTGGAGTCGAGCCTGGTGCGGGCGGTTCCGGCGGTCGGCTCGGCGCCGTGGATCCAGACGCCGACGTCCTCCTCGCTGAGGTACAGCTTGCCGGTGGTGTCGTCGGCGTAGCAGCCCTCGACGGCCGAGCCCGCGTCCCACAGGCGGACCGGGGTCGCGGTCACGGAGTTCCCGCTGACCGCCAGCTCCCACTGCTCGACGCGGCCCGAGGTGGAGTTGGGGAACGCGTACAGCTTGCCCGAGGCCTTGGAGGTGTACAGGCAGATGCCGTGCGCGGTGACCTCGGTCGGGACGTCCTTGAGGTGGGTCAGCTTCCGGGTGCCGGGGTCGATCCGGTAGACGTGCATGGCGCCGCTGCCGCCGGCGGCCTCGTCGTCCGCCGAGACGGCGATGTCGCCGCGCAGGTCGACGTTGTTGCCGTGGTCGCCGCTGATGCGCTGGATGCGCGCGCCGGTCAGGTCGTAGACCTCCAGCGCGCCCTTCTTGTCCGTGCCGATGACCACGGACCTGGCCGGGTCGGTCGGGTGGACCCAGATCGCCGGGTCGTCCGCGGCGTCCCCGCTGTGCGAGACGGGGGCGGTCTCCACGGTCGCGGTGACGGAGGCGCCGGCCGCGTGGGCGGGCGCGGAGGGTATGAGCAGGGCGGCCAGGACGGCGGCGGGGAGAGCCGCGCGGCGGGCGGAGGCGGTGGAGGACACCGGGCTTCCTTCCGGTCGGGGGCGGACACGGGGAGGTCAGGGATCTTCGACGAGCCCCGCGTGAACGGCACTTGAACCGGGAGTGAGGGCTGCCGCGGCCGCGAAGAGGCGGGCGCAGCGCTGCGTCATGGCCTCCGGGGACTGTTCGGGGTGTTTCACCCACCAGCGGACGAGGGTGGAGACCAGGTCCCGCCAGACGTACTTGAGGGCGTCCGCGTCCAGCGGGTCGGTGGAACCCGCCGCGCGCAGCACGTCGGCGGTGCCGTCGGCGGCGAGCCGGTCGATGGGTGCCCGGAAGTCCGCCGCACGCCGGGCGGCCTCGCCGTCCGCCGGGAGGGAGGGGTCGTAGAGGACGAACCACGCCTCCCGCTGCCCTTCCAGGGCGGTGAAGATCCCATGGAGCACCCGCAGGGGCGTGGGCGGCGCGGTCGCCGTCTCCGTACCCGTTCCGCCCGCCGCCATCGCGTCCCGGACAGCGCCCAGGAGCCGGTCCCCGACGGGCACCAGGCAGGCGGTGTACAGGTCCTCCTTTGTGCCGAAGTACTGGTGCAGCAGCGTCTTGGTGACGCCGACCCGGGCCGCGATCGCGGCCAGCGAGGCCCCTGCGTAGCCGCGGGTGCCGAACTCCTCCGTGGCGGCGGCCAGGATCTGCTGCCGGCGCTGCTCGCGCGGGACGCCCTTGGTGCCGGCTCTCGGGGAAGGGGTTGCCATGCCTGAATATTATCAGTAAGTAATTTACCGCTCGGTAAATTCACTCTTCCCTCCGCCGGCGACCCTTGGAGTGCATCGCATGGACGGCACCACAGGCATCACAGGCACCACAGACATCACGGGCACCACCGCGCAGCCGAGGCCCCGCACCCGCTCCTGGTGGGGCTGGGGCTGGGCCGACGCCCACCCCGCAGACGACGCATGCCGCGCGATGGGCGCCCTGCTCCCCGGCACCCTCGCCCGCCCCCTGCCCGTCCCGCGCATACGCGACCTGCGCATCGGCGCCCCGGCCGCCGAGGCCCCGCCGAGCCTCGCGCACCTGGTCACCGCCGACCCCGAGGACCGCGCCGCCCACGCGATGGGGAAGGCCTACCGCGACATCGTGCGCGCCCTGCGCGGGCAGCCCGGACGGATACCGGACCTCGTCGCCCGCCCCACGGACGACCGGGAGGTCGCCGACCTGCTGGACTGGGCGGGGGAGCAGGGGATCGCGGTCGTCCCGTACGGCGGAGGGTCCTCCGTGACCGGCGGCGTGGAGTACCGGGGCAACGCCCACCGCGCCGTACTCTCCCTCGACCTGACCGCCATGGGCCGGGTCCTGGAGGTCGACACCGCCGGCCGGGCCGCACGCATCCAGGCCGGGACGCTCGGCCCCGGCCTGGAGGACCAGCTGCGGCCCCACGGGCTGACGCTGCGGCACTTCCCGCAGAGCTTCGAGTTCTCCACGCTCGGCGGCTGGCTCGCCACCCGGGCCGGCGGCCACTACGCGACCGGCCGCACCCACATCGACGACTTCGTCCAGTCCATGAACGTCGTCACCCCGGCCGGGACCAGCGCCTCGTGGCGGCTGCCCGCCTCCGGTGCGGGGCCCTCGCCGGACCGGCTGTTCCTCGGCTCGGAAGGAGCCCTCGGCGTCATCACCGAAGCCTGGGTCCGCCTCCAGCCGAGGCCCGTCCACAAGGCGTCCGCCTCCGTGGCCTTCGCCGACTTCCACGACGCGCTCCGGGCGGTGCAGGCCGTCGCCCAGTCCGACCTGGCCCCCGCCAACTGCCGCCTGCTGGACGCCGGCGAGGCCGGGCTCGCCGGCGCCGCGCAGGACGGGTCCGCCGTGCTCGTCCTGGGCTTCGAGTCGGCGGACGCGCCGGTCGCCGCCCGGCTCGCGCAGGCCGTCGACCTGGCCCGCGCCCACGGCGGCCGGAGCGGTACGGCACCGGCTGCCGGGCAGGACGCCCCGGCCGATGCCGCCGTGAGCGCCTGGCGGACGGCCTTCCTGCGGATGCCGTACCTGCGCGACGGGCTCGCCAGGATGGGCGCCGTCGCCGAGACCTTCGAGACCGCGGCCACCTGGGACCGGATCCCCGCCCTGATCGAAGCCGTGCGCTCCGAGGTCGGCGCGGCGGCCCTCAAGGCCACCGGGCACCCCGCGACCGTCAACTGCCGGCTGACCCACGTCTACCCCGACGGCGCGGCGCCCTACTTCACCGTCCTCGCCGCCGGGCGGCCCGGCGACGAAGCCGCCGTCTGGGACGAGCTGAAGGCCGTCGCGAGCGAGGTCCTGCACCGCCACCGGGCCACCGTCACCCACCACCACGCCGTCGGCCGGGACCACCGCCCCCACTACGACCGCCAGCGCCCCGACCCCTTCGCCCTGGCGCTGCGCGCCGCGAAGGGCGCGCTCGACCCGCGGGGCATCCTCAACCCCGGTGTGCTCGTCGACTGAGCCCGCGGCCCACCGGCCGCCGCCCGCGCTCCGGGCGCGGCCCGTCCACCGGCCGCCGCCCGGGTGCGGGCTACCGGTTGCGCGGCCGGGACGGGCGGCGGCGGGAGATGCGGGACCGGCGCCCGGACAGGGCCGGCGCGGCCAGCGCGAAGGTCACCGTGATGTGCGCCCCTCCCAGGGGGCTGCGGCCGATGCGCATCGACCCGCCCGTGGCCGTCGCCGCCCGCTGTGCGATGTCGAGGCCCAGCCCGGTGGAGCCGGTGCTGCTCCCGCGGGAGAGTGCCCGCTCCGGCTCGGGGATGCCCGGTCCGCCGTCCTCCACGACCAGTTCCACGGCCTGGGCCGTGCGGACGACATGGACGGCGAACGGGGTCCCGGGCCCGGTGTGCCGGAAGATGTTGCCGATCAGCGCGTCCACGACAGCGGCGATGTCGTCGTCCGAGAGGCCCACGGAAGTGGGCTCCGGGCTGAGCTCGACGGAGCAGGACCGGTCCTGCTGTCCGGCCAGGACCGCCCAGAACGCGGTGCGGCGGCGGACGACCTCGGCCACCTCGCAGCGGGGCCCGGCCCCTTCCGGCGCACCGGAGGCCGGCCGGCCCGCGGGGGCTTCCGCACCGAGCATGCCCTGGCCCATGGGGCCCACGGCGAGCGGTGTGCGCGCCGCGGCGATGATGGCCTGGAGCTCCGTCTCCAGTTCGCCGACCGCCGCCTCCACCCTCGCCGACTCCGGGGTGCCGGCCATCCGTTCCGACGCCAGGTGCAGGGCGGTCAGCGGGGTGCGCAGCCGGTGGGACAGGTCGGCGACCAGTTCGCGTTCCACGGCCAGCAGCTCGGTCATCCGGTGGGCCATCGCGTTGAAGGCGACACCCGCGTCCCGCAGTTCCTTCGGGCCCATCGGGTCCACGCGGGTGTCCAGATCGCCCTCGCCGAGGGCGCGTGAAGCCTGCGCGAGCCGCTTCGATGACCGTACGACCTTCGCGCCGAGCCGGTCGGCGACCAGCACCGAACCCGCGATCAGCCCCACGGCGAGGAAGCACATCACCGCCCACGACTCCATCACCCCGCGGGTCAGCTCCTCCTCGGGAACGAAGTTCTCGATGACGGCGACCTGCTCCCCGGGGAGCACCACCGGCTGCAGGCAGATCCAGCCGCCCGGTATCTCGCGGGAGATGGACTCCCGCCCCTTCTGCGCCCGTTCGAGCAGCGCGGCCGGGGCCTTGGAGCTGCCGAGCGGGCCGGAGTCCGGCAGATGGACGACCAGGTGCTCGGCCGCGTCCAGGCTCGCCGCGGACTCCCGCAGCGCGGACGGGTCCGTGGTCAGCGTGAGGACGGGTGCCAGGGCCGCGGCGCGCTGCTCGGCCGCGGTGACGCCCTGCTCCTTGACCAGCGACATCACCAGGGCGGCCAGCGGTATGAGGAAGGACAGCGCGACCATGGAGGTCACGGCGAGCGCCACTCCGGCCAGCGAGCGTCTCAACGGGGAGCCACCAGCTTGATGCCCACACCGCGCACGGTCAGCAGATAGCGCGGGGCGGCCGCGCGTTCGCCGAGCTTGCGGCGCAGGGACGACAGGTGCACGTCGACGGTCTGGTCGTCCACATACGGCTCCCGCCAGACCTCGGTCAGCAGCCGCCGCTTGGAGACGACCTGGCCGGTGTGGAGGGCGAGGAACGCCAGCAGGTCGAACTCCCGCCGGGTGAGGCGCAGCTCCCGGCCGGCCAGGCAGGCGGTGCGCGCGCCCGGATCCACCGTCAGCTCGCCGACGGTGGTGGCGCGCAGCGGATCCGAAGCCGCTGCCGCCACCGGCGCACCCGCCGCCGCGGGACCGGCGGCGGGGGCCTGGCCGGTGCGCCGCAGGACGGCGGACAGCCGCGCGATGAGCTGCCCCCCGGAGAACGGCTTGACCAGGTAGTCGTCGGCGCCCGCGTTGAGCAGGCTGATGATTTCCCGCTCGTCGTCGCGGGCGGTGGCCACCAGGACGGGCACGGAGGAGATGCCGCGGATCATGCGCAGGGCGTCTCCTCCGTCCAGATCGGGCAGCCCCAGGTCGAGGACCACCGCGTCGACGGGCGTCTGGGTGACCTCGCGCAGCGCACCGAACCCGTCGGCCGCGCTGCGCACGGCGAACCCGTGCTCCGCCAGGACCTCGATCAGTGACTGGCGGATGCTGGGGTCGTCTTCCACGACCAGGACGCTGGGCATGGGGACACCTTAGGGGCTCGTCCGGCGGAGGGTTCGGGCAGCCTAGCGGGCATCGAACACCGGGCCGTCGGCGGTGATGCGCAGGCGGACCGGGCGGTCGGAGACCGGGATGGTGCAGCCGTCGCGTTCGCTGCAGCTCGCGTAGCCGAGCAGCACCGTCGCCTCGCCGTTCCCGTCGGCGCGGACGGGCAGGGTGGTCGTGACCGGGCCGTCCGGGTAGACGGGTACCGGGGCGCCGACGCCGGGCACGCTGATCGACCGCACCTTCGCGGCGGCCGTCAGCTTGCCCTCCGCCTTGAGGGCCCCGGTGACGGACAGTGCGGTCGGGCGGCCCACGCCCTCGATGCCGTCGGCCGGCAGGTCGGTGCTGTAGAGGTGGAAACCCTTCTCCTCGGGGGTGAAGACCGCGGTGAGGGTGCCCTTCGAGGCCTGCCAGCCGGACACCGACAGGGTGACGGTGACGCCCTTCTCGCTGAAGCTCGTCGTGGTTCCGGAAGCCGGAGCGGACGCGGATGCGGAAGCGGGCGCGGACGCGGGCGCGGGTGCCGCTGCGGGTGCGCCGGCGTTGGCCGCGGGCTGCCCGCCGCACGCCGTGAGGGCCGTCAGGGCGACCAGAAGGGCGGCCGCGATACGGGTCTTCCGGGCCTGTCCGGCCTGCGGGGAAACGTTCATATGTGCCTCAATGTCACGTGTCACGGGATCAAATTCGGTTCTCGGGCGGGCGGTGGGCGCGGCGGGCGGTCGGAGGGCGCCCGTACGGGGGGCGAACCGCGGCTCTAGAGGGCCGGGGCGAAGTCCGCACTCCACACCTGCAGCCCGTACACCAGGTCGTTCCACACGCCGGTGGCCAGCAGTACGCCGACCAGGACGAGCATGCTCCCGCCGGTCCGCAGGACCCACGGGTAGTGGCGCTTGACCAGGCCGAAGGCGCCCAGCGCCCGCCGGAAGGCCAGCGCGGCCACGACGAACGGCAACCCCAGCCCCAGACAGTACGCGGCCATCAGCAGCGCCCCGCGGGCCGCACTGGCCTCGGACCAGGCGAGCGCCTGCACGGCGGCCAGCGTCGGGCCGATGCACGGGGTCCAGCCGACCGCGAACACCGCCCCCAGCAGCGGCGCCCCGGCGAGCCCCAGCGCGGGACGCCGGTGGCTGCGCAGCTCCCGCTGGGTCAGGCCCGGCAGGAAACCCATGAAGGACAGCCCCATGAGCGCGGTGAACACACCGAGCACCTGGGTGACCGCCTCCTGGTGGGCCAGCAGGCTGCGGCCGGCATAGCCGAAGAGGGCGCCGCCGGAGACCAGGACCGCCGTGAAGCCGAGGACGAACAGCAGCGCGCCGGCGGCCATCCGGCCGCGCTGCCCGCTGCGCGGGTCCGCCAGGTCGGCGACCGACAGGCTGGTCACGTAGCTGAGGTAGCCCGGTACGAGGGGCAGGACGCAGGGGGAGAGGAAGGAGACGAGCCCCGCGACGAGCGCCACGGGCGCGGCGATCAGGAGGGTTCCGCTGACGAGGGAGGGGGCGTCCGCGGCGGCGGCGAGCACGCCGTGTGCGACCGGTGTCATGACGGCTCCCCCGCCACGCGCGCGAGCAGGGGCCGCAGCTGCTCGTCCGTGACGGCGCCCCCGATTCCGGCGGCGATGCGCCCGCGCCGGTCGATCACCAGGGTCGAGGGGACGGCCTGCGGGTTGAGCAGGGCGGGCGGGAAGCGGAGCAGCAGCTCGCCCTCGGGGTCGTGGAGGCTGGGGAACGTCACGTCGTGGGCCCGTACGAAGGACCGGGCCGCGGCCCGGTCCCGGTCCCGGGTGTTGATCCCGAGGAACCGGACCCCGTCGGCCCGGGTCTGCCGGCTGAGCTGCTCCAGGTCGTCCGCCTCCGCCCGGCAGGGGCCGCACCAGGACCCCCACACGTTGAGGACGACGACGTTGCCCCGCAACTCGGCGAGCCCGACCCGGTTCCCGTCCAGGTCCTCGCCGGCCAGGGCGGGCGCGTCCTGCCGGGCGGCGGGGTCGAGGACCGCCGCCCGGGCCGCCGTACGGACCGAGCCCGCCCGCCCGCCGTCCGGTGCGCCGGCGCCGCTGCCGCCGTCCCCGCCGTCCGTCAGGACGCCGGCGAGGACGCAGCCGGCCGCCACCGCGAGGCCGGCCGCCGCGGCCCGCACCGCTCGTCTCATGACGCCCACTTGCGGAGGAAGGCGTTCAGGCCCTCCGAGGTCAGGGACGGATTGCCCGTGACGTGGGTGTCGGTGCGCACCGTGCCGGACGGGGAGACGACGACCAGGACGGGCATCTTGTAGGTGCCGCCCGAGGGGCTGTACTTGCTCAGGAGCGCGGAGTTGGCGGAGCTGTTGCCGCCGATGTCCACCTTGACCATGTGGTACGAGGCCCCGAGGATCGCCGCGGTCTGCGACTGGGCGAACACCTTGTCGGCGGCCTTGCAGTTGCCGCACCAGTTCGCGCCGAAGTCGAGCAGCACCATCCGCCCGTCCGCCTTGGCCGCGCGCAGCGCCGCGTCGATCTGCTTCTGCGCGTCGGCCGAACTGTCGTAGCCGGGGCCGGGGACCGCCGCCGGAGCGGGCGCGGCCGACGAACGGGACGTCGGCTTCGCCGACGTCCGGGCGGGGGCGGCGGCCCCCGTCCCGGACTGCGAGGACCCGGCGGAAGCGGATGCCGACGCGGAAGCGGAGGCGGAGGCGGACGGCGAGGCGGACGCGGACGGGGACGCCTCGGCGGACGCGCCGGCCGGCTCCGGAGCGGAGGGGAGGGACTCCGCGGCCGGGCGGGCCGCGGTGGGCTTCGCCGATCCGACGGGCTGCGAGGACGGCCCGCAGGCGGCGGTCAGCCCCACCGCGACCACGGCCGCGGCGGCCAGCGGCAGGCGTATCCCGAGCGGGGCGGCGGAGCGGGACGGCGTCGTCGTACGGCGGTCGGCGCGGACGGGTCGGAGCATGCGGGAACTCATGGCGAAGACACCCCAAGGCACGGTTCGGACTGCGGGACGGGCTGCGGATGCCCCCCGCTCGGTGGGACGGCGGCCCGCACGGTCCGCCGGGGAGCCGTCCCCGGCGCCGAGGGCCGCTCGGCTGACGCGAGCATAGGACCGCTCGGGGCCGCCGGAACCGTCTCGGCGCGGTCTTCAGCTTGCCCTAAGGAACAGCTCACCTTCCGCTTCGCCGGAGCTCGGCCCACGACCGCGCACAAGGCGGTTAACCCCGCGAAAGGGACCGGAACGGCCGAGTGGTGCGGATCGGTTCAGAACGACGTTTCGCGGACGCCGGCCCGCGGCCCCGGGTCGATCGTCGCCGTGATGACCGACGTGTGGTTGTCGCTGGTGAACGTGACCGTGAGGGTGTCGTCCGCGGTCTGCGAGGTGGACGCCTTGAAACCGCGTCCGGGGATCGCGGAGATCAGGCACACGCCCCGGCTTCCGTACCGCACGGTGGCCTTGCCGCCCTGTGACGGGACGGTGTGCAGGCCCACTCCGCCGCCCTCGCAGTCGACGTCCGCCTTGGGCGCGGAGGTTCGGGGGGTTCCGGAAGGGGCCTTGGCGGGGGTGGCGCTCGCGGCCGACGGGGAGGGCCGCTGCGAAGCCGAGGGGGAGGGGCTCGCGGACGCGGACGGGGAGGGCGAGCCCGACGGCGACTCCTGGCCCGCCTGCCAGGCCGGAGGGGTCTCGATGACCGTCGGGGCGGACCGCGCGACCGGGGGCGTATGCCGGGTCGTGCCGACCACGAACTGGACCGTGGCGAGCACGGCCGTCACGCTGGCGGCCGTGCACGACAGCCATATGAGCAGGTAACGCGGAAGACGGGGCACGGCCCCATACTGGCCGACGCGCCGGCCGGCGCGTCACCGGCTCCCCCGAAAGCGGGCGGGGGAGCCCGCGGCACCCGTGAGCCGGCCAACGCCGACGTCCTCCGGACCCGCGGACGGGTCGGAGGACGTGGCGGTGGGGGTATGGGGGGTGGCGGTACAGGGGTACGGGGGGTGGGTCCGTGGCCGGGGGGCCCGTCCGTTACCTCGGGGCGCCGAAGTTCTGGGTCCACCACGGGCCGCCGTCGCCCTTGTGGAGGCCTATGCCGATCTCCTTGAAGGCGCAGTTGAGTATGTTGGCCCGGTGGCCGGGGCTGTTCATCCACGCCTTCATGACCGCGTCGGCGTCGGCCTGGCCGCGGGCTATGTTCTCGCCCAGGTTGGACCACTTGTAGCCGGCGGCCTCCACCCGGCTGGTCATGGTGGACCCGTCCGGTCCGGTGTGCGACATGACGCCGGCGCGGGCCATCGTGTCGCTGTACCCCCGGGCGGCGGCGCTCAGCTTGGCGTTCGTGCTGAGGGGGCCGCAACCGGCGGCGGACCGCTCCTTGTTGACGATGGCGAGGACCGCGGACTCGGCGTCGGCGTTCACGGTGCCGCCGGAGCTCCCGGACCCGCCGGACCCGCCGGACCCGTTGGATCCGCCCGAGCCTCCGGAGCCGCCGCCCGAGCCCGAGGCGGGCTTGCCCGCAGGCTTGTTGCCGCCCTGGTTCGGCGCAGACTTGGCGGCGGTGTCCTTCTCCTCGCCCGCGGGGGCGGAGGGGGTGGCGGATGCCGAGGCGCCGGCCTCGGGCGAGCCGGACGGACTCGGGCTCGCCGACGCCGAGGCCTCGGTGGTGGGGGCGGCGGTGGTCGGGGTGGCGGTCGCGGACCCGTCGGCGGTGCTCGCCGCGGACGTCTTGCCGGCGGACCCGCCGGCCCGCTTGTCGACGCGGGCGTCACCGTCGGAGTCGGCCACGGCGACCCCGACCGCCACCGCCGCGGCCGCCGCGGTGACAGACAGGACGATGCGGGTACGCGCCGTCTTCCTCCGCCGGGCCTCGACGCGGGACGGGGTTCCGGTGGTTCGGCTGCGGCTCATGCCGGTAACACCTCACTAGAGCAGGGGGAGCGGAACTCCGTCCGAGCCTAGGGCGGTGACCAGCGGAAAAACCCATCTGGAGGGGTTCTTCAGGTTCCCTTAAGGAAGCCCGAAGGGTCGACTCAGGAACGAGCCGGGCAAACCGGCTGATTCGGAACTCGCGGCAGTCGGAACTCGCGGCAGAAACGGAGGGGTTGGCGGTCGGAGGGGCTCCACCTGCCGGCGAAGGAAGCCCCTACGGCCGGGGCGTCTCTTCCAGGTATGACCGCAGCTGTTCCTTCAGGGGTGCGACGGATGCGGCGTCGCACGACAGGACCACCACGAGCCTGCCGAGTTCGACGCCCTCGGGCTTCTGCGTGTACGACCACCGCTTCCCGGCCCGCAGCAAGCAGGTGAAGAGCGCCCACCGTCCGGAGGCATCGTCCGGCAGTACCTCGTCCGCGGCCTCGATGATCAGTACGTGGCGGTCCGCAGGAAGCCAGTTCAGGTCGCGCAGACAGTCGTAGAGGGCGTTCCAGTTCCAGCCGAAGTAATCGGGCAGCCGCAAACCGTCGTAGAACTGCCGGAAGGCGGCGTCCGTGTCGCGCATCTCGCGGCCGTCGAGCCGCGCTGCGTACGTCCTGCCCGTCGCGGGGAACAGCAGATCGACGGGCACGGCGCCGTGCTCCGGAACCACGTGCAACCAGGGCACGGTGTGCACCCGCCGCCCTCCCTTCCGCGGACCGGGCCGGCTGCCGCTGCCGGGGTCGGCGGCGGGCTGCACAGTCTAGAGCCCGGCGGACGCTAGGCGTTGAAGTCGGGGAGGGTCAGGGAGCCGTCCTCGGCGAGGGTGAAGCCGGGGTTGTGGGCGATCTCCCAGGCATGGCCGTCGGGGTCGGTGAAGACGCCCGAGTAGAAGCCGATCGCGTTGACGGCGGCGGGCCGGGTGACCGTGCCGCCGGCCCGGGCGGCGGCGTCGAGGACGGCGTCGACCTCGGCGTCCGTACGCACGTTGTGGGCCAGGGCGATGCCGCCGAAGCCGGCGGGCGGCGGGGTGTCGGGGAGCCCGCAGTCGGCGGCCAGTTTCCCGCGGTCCCACAGGACCAGGGCCAGGCCGCCCGCCTGGTGGAAGACCGTTTCCTGGACCTCCGTGCCCCGCCAACCGAGGGCCGTGTAGAAGCCCTTGGCGCGGGCGAGGTCCGTCACGCCCAGGGTGATCAGGCTGATCCGCTGTTCCATCCCGCCACCGTAGCGGCCGGACGCGGCGGTGTCCGGGAGGCGGCCGGGCGGGGGCCGGTACGGGTCAGGGCAGGAGCTGGCGTACGAGCGCGTCCGCGGCCCACTCCTCCCAGCGGGCGGGGGTCCAGCCGCGCCGGGTGACGAGCAGGTCGTAGGTTTCCGGGCCGAGCACGGTCAGCGCGATGTCGGCCGCCGCCGCGCTGTCGTGGCCGTGCCGCAGGGACCCGCCGGCCTTCTCGTACAGCGCCTGCGCGAAGCGGAGTTGGACGGCGTGGCGCTGCTCGTGGTTGAGCCGCCACAGCTCGGCGAGCTCCGGATCGGCGGTCGCCGCACCCCGTACGACCTCCAGGACCGGTGCGGCCCGCTCCAGGATGTGCCGGGCGCCCGCGGCCTGGAGGGCGAGCTGGGCGGCGGGGCCGGGTGCGTCGAGGACCTCGCGGGCCCAGGGGCGGTCGAGGGTGGCGACCGGGTCGGCGTCGCCGGCGACGGCCGTGTCCAGGAGCTCCTTCAGCAGCGCCCGCTTGCTGCCGAACGTGAAGTACACGGTCTGCACGCCGACTTCCGCGGTGCGGGCGATGTCCTCGACGGTCGTTCCGGTCCAGCCCTTCTCCGCGAACAGCCGGGCGGCTGCGTCGCGCATCCGCTGCCGGGTGCGGCGGGCCTTCTCCGCGCGGGTCAGGGGTGCGGCCACCGGTTCTCCTCGGGTCCCGGGAACTTTGACTGTAGTGAGACTACAGTGTATTTCACTGGAGTATGACTACAGTGAATTTGGGTCGCATCCTGGTGGTCGGCGGTTACGGCGCCGTGGGCGCGACGGTGGCCGACACGCTCGGCGACTGGTTCCCCGGGCGGATCGTCGTGGCCGGGCGCGACGAGGCGAAGGCGCTGCGGCTCGGCGGCGTCCGCGTCGACGTCACCGATCCGGACGGCTTCCGGCGGACGCTCGACGGCCTCGGCGACATCGCGGCGGTCGTGATGTGCGTCGAGCCGCCCGACGCCGGGATCGCGCACGCCTGCCTCGAACGCGGCGTCCACCTGGTCGACGTCGGTGCCACCCGGCGGCTGCTCGACGGCGTGGGGAAGCTGGACGGCCTCGCCGCGGGCAGCGGAGCCACGGCCGTGCTGAGCGTGGGAGTCGCCCCCGGGCTGACGAACCTCCTCGCCCGCCGGGCGGACGAGGCCGTCGGCGGCGCGGAGCGCATCGACCTCACGGTGCTGCTGGGCGCCGGCGAGCGGCACGGCGCCGACGCGGTCCGCTGGACCGTCGAGCACCTGGCCGAACCCGCGGCCGCCCGCCCGCTGCGGGTCGAACTGCCCGGATACGGCCCGCGCACCGCGTACGCCTTCCCCTTCTCCGACCAGTACACGCTGCCCCGCACCCTCGGAACCGCACAGGTGACCACCCGCCTGTGCCTGGACTCCAGGGCGCTGACCCCCACGCTCTTCGCGCTGCGGCGGGCCACCCGCCGGCCGGCGGTGCGACAGGCCCTGACCGCCGTCCTGCGCAGGGTCCACGCCGGGGGCGACGGCTTCGCCGTACGGGCCGACGCCCGGCGCGGCGACCGCCGCGCGGCGTACGCGCTCACCGGGCGGGCGCAGAGCCGCGTCACCGGACTGGTCGCGGCGTACGTCACCCGGGAGCTGCTCGCCGGCTCCCTGCCCGCCGGGGTCCGCCACATCGAGCAGCTCCCGGCCCTGGCCCGCATCCCGGAGGCGCTGGCGGAGCACGGAGTCGCCCTGCGGCGCCTCGACGGACCACAGGAGCGGTGACGGCGGGGGCCCGGGCCGAGTCCCAACCCCCGAAAGAAAAACGCTTGGACGGCCCGGGCTGCCCTGCGGGACACTGCGGACCCTGTCCTGCCGGTCCAACAGCACAGGGTTGCGATGGGATCGCCTGAAACACCCGAAAGTCCACCGCGCAGGGGCTCGGTGCTCCTCGCGCTCCGCTACTACGCAAGGGAGCTCGCCCGGCTCCGCCGACTGACGGCGCCGGCGATGCTGGCGCCGGCCCTCGGCAACATCGGCATCAACTACATTGCGCCGCTGATCGTCGCCAAGCTCGTCGGCCGGATGGCCGGAGACGAGGACATCGACATCGGGGCGATGCTGCCCTACGTCCTCGGCTTCGGCGGCGTCCTGCTCCTCGCCGAGGTGCTGTGGCGCATCGGCCTGCACTGCCTCAACCGCCTCGACGCCCACGGCATCGAGCACCTGTACGTGATCGGGATGGACGAGCTGTTCGCCAAGGACGCCGCGTTCTTCCACGACAACTTCGCCGGCTCGCTGACGAAGCGGGTCCTCAGCTTCGCCTCCCGCTTCGAGGAGTTCGTCGACACCATGACCTTCTCGGTCATGGGGCGCTTCGTACCGCTGGCCTTCGCCTCCGTCGTGCTGTGGTTCTACGAGCCGCTGCTCGTCGTGGGGCTCCTGGTGATGATCGCCGTGACGGCCCTGTGCGCGGCGCCGCTGATCCGCCGCCGCCAGGCCCTCGTCGACGAGCGCGAGGAGGCCGTCGCCCGGGTGTCGGGCCACGTCGCCGACAGCCTGATGAACATGGACACCGTCCGGGCGTTCGCCGCCGAGGAACGCGAGGCCGCCGAGCACCGGTCGCGCGTGGCGGAGTCCCGGCGGCTCATGCTCCGTTCGTGGGACTACGGCAACCTGCGCATCGACACGCTGGTCGCGCCCATGTCCGTCCTGACCAATGCGCTGGGCCTGCTGGTCGCCGTCGCGCTCGGTGCGGGTGAACACGGGGTCGAGGCGGTCATCGTGGCCTTCTCCTACTACTCCAGCGCCACCCGGATCATGTTCGAGTTCAACCAGATCTACCGCCGTCTGGAGAGCTCGATGACGGAGGCCGCACAGTTCACCGAACTGCTGCTGACACCGCCGACCGTGCTCGACCCGCCGTCACCGGAGCCGCTGCGGTCCCGGGCGTCCGCCGATGTCCGCTTCGAGCGGGTGACCTTCGCCCACGGGGGAGGGAAGCCGCTCTTCCAGGGCCTCGACCTGGACGTCCCCGGCGGGTCGAAGATCGGCCTTGTCGGCCGTTCCGGCGGCGGCAAGACCACGCTCACGCGGCTGCTGCTGCGGATGACGGACATCGAAGCCGGCCGGATCCTGATCGGCGGCCAGGACATCAGCAGGCTGGCCCAGGCCGACCTGCGCAGCCTGATCGCCTACGTGCCCCAGGACCCGGCGATGTTCCACCGCACCCTGAGGGAGAACATCGCGTTCGCCCGGCCGGACGCCACCGACGCCGAGATCCGCCGCGCGGCAGAGGCGGCGCACGTCACCGAGTTCGCCGATGCCCTCCCGAACGGCTTCGACACCATGGTCGGCGAACGCGGCGTCAAACTGTCCGGCGGGCAGCGCCAGCGGGTGGCCCTCGCCCGGGCGATCCTGCGCGACGCCCCGATCCTGCTGCTCGACGAGGCGACCAGCGCACTCGACTCCGAGAGCGAGATCCTCGTCCAGGAGGCGCTGTGGCGGCTCATGGACGGGCGGACGGCGCTCGTCGTGGCACACCGGCTGAGCACGGTCGCGAGCATGGACCGCCTCGCCGTCCTCGACCGCGGACGCATCATCGAACAGGGCACGCACGACGAACTCCTCACCTCGGACGGTGCCTACGCGCGCCTGTGGCAGCACCAGTCCGGCGGCTTCCTCCACGACACCCTCACCTCCGCCCCCGCCACCGCCCCCGCCCCGGGCAACGCCCCGGGCAACGTCCCGGGCAACGTCCCCGCCCCGGGCAACGCCCCCTGACCCCACGTCCGGCCCCGCTCCCACCCCCACCCCCCGAGCCCGCACCCCGCGTCACACGCGGGGTGCGGGTTCACCTGTGTGGTGAGAGGCGAATACACGTCCCCACCGTCCGTGCGATGTCCGGGGAGAAATCGCGGCGGATCCCTCTGCTGCGGGGGGCGGGAAGGTGATGGCCCGGCCGTCGGGGTCGGCATTGCCGGCGCAAAACCGGCGGTATTCCGCCCCCGCGTTACTCATCCCGGGTGACGGTGCACGAACGGCGCGTTTCGCTGCCGCTAGCCTGAGAGAGATGCGTCGATATGCGCATCGGTTTGGCCGTCTTCTTCGCTGACGATGTGCCGGCGGTCGGCGTGTTGCCTTGCGCGCGGCAATTTCCACCGCCCGGTGTTCCCGCCCGAGACCCCCGCTCCGTTCGACGACGCTCGTCCATCCCATGCAGAGAGGTAGCGGACCATGCCGCCCGTCCTTCCCCCGTTCCTGATCGGACTCATTGCCGCGCCTCTGGCCAAGCGCATCGCCAAGCCGCTCGTGCGCGGCATCGTGAAGACCTCCGTCGGGCTGGTGCTGGACGTGAAGCGGGCAGCTCACGAAGCCGGCGAGAGCCTGCAGGACCTCGCGGCCGAGGTGACCGCCGACGTGGTCGCCTCGCAGATGACCTCCGGCGCCGACCAGCAGACGGCTTCCGCCCCGCAGCAGCCCAAGGGACGCGGCCCCGCCGTCGCACCCGCCGAGGCGTGACGCCCCGTCCCGCTTCCGGCCGCCGCGCCGCCCGGTAGCCCTTGCCGAAAAGGGCACGAGAAACGTTCAGGAACTGCGGAGAAATGACACTGCTGGTGGGACCTGCGGACTTTCGACAGCCTCTCCGGCCGCCGGCGGACGCATACGCGTTGACGATGTGCTCCGCCGTTCCCGGCCGGCAACGCTGGAGGATTCCGGAGACGGTCGGGAAGCGGCACCTGGCCGAGGTCCTCCAGGAGGCGCTGGAAAGCCTTGCCTGGATCAGGTCCGCACGTGCGAACCATGTGACGGGTACGGTTCTCGTTCTGTACGACGAGAATTCCGGCCCGGCGGCCGATATGCGGGACGTCCTGGAGGACGTCCTCTCGGCGATCCACCGGTGCGCGGAGAATCCGGGTGGTTCCCTCGGTTCGCCCGCCGCAGGAGCCGCCCCTCGCACCGCCGGCGGTTCCGCCGGCGCCGGGCGCGTGCCGGGAGCCGTGCTCGCCGTCGCCGGCGGTGCGACCGCGGCCGCCGCCGTGCTCGCGCCCGGCAAGCTCCTGCGCAAGCCCCTCGTGGTGTTCGGCGCGGTCGTGGCGGCCACCGCCGTCGTCGTACGCCGCGCCGTGCGCAAGGCGGCCGGTGTCCCCGGGCCCGACACCGACACCGACACCGACACCGACACCGGTGACGCTGCCGACCGTGCGGCCGCCGCCGGGGCGGCGGGGGACGCGCCGCCGGGCCGCCGCTCCTCGCTCCGCGCCTTCCTGGACATCATCGGCCCGCACAAGGCCCGGCTCGGCCTCGCCTCCGGCCTGTCCGCCGTGTGCCAGATGGTCGAGGTCACCCTCGGCCTCTTCCTGGGCTGGACCGCGCTCGTGCTGATCAAGGGGGAGTGCCCGCCGCTGCTCGCGCTCGGCCTGACCAGCGCCTCCTCACAGCTGTGGTTCCTCGCGGCCGCCGCCTGCGCCGCCGTCGCCGGCCTCTCGTACGCGGCGGGCGTCACCTGGCGCAGGCTCGGCCAGGACGTGCAACACGACGGGTCCTCCTCGACGGCCGCGACGTCCGCGACCTGTCCCGGAACGGCCTGCGCAGCGCCGTCGGCTTCGTCGCCCAGGACCCCTTCCTGTTCGACGGCACCATCGCCGACAACATCCGCTACGGCAGCTTCGACGCCCCCGACGAGCACGTGGAGCGCGCCGCCCGGACGGCCGAGGCCCACTCCTTCATCGCGGAACTCCCCGAGCGGTACGACACGCACATCGGCGAGCGCGGCTCCGCCCTGTCCGGAGGACAGCGCCAGCGCATCGCCCTGGCCCGGGCGATCCTCAAGGACTCGCCTGTCGTCATCCTCGACGAGGCCACCTCCGCCGTGGACAACGAGACCGAGGCGGCCGTCCGGCACGCCCTGCGCGCCTTCGCCCGGGACCGCACCCTGATCGTCATCGCCCACCGCCTGTCGACGATCCGCAACGCCGACTGGATCTACGTCCTCGACCGGGGCGGCATCGTCGCCGAACAGGGCACCCACGGCGACCTGCTCTCCCGGCACGGGCTCTACACGTCCCTCTGGCGGCTCCAGGCCGGCGAGAGAGCCGACCGGCCCGCGGTACGCCCGACCCCCGCCCGCACCGCCCTGCCGCCCGGCGCCGCCGAACCTGCCGGATCCCGCCGCCCCGCCCCCCGGCCCGCCCCCCCCCGGCCCGCCCCCCGGCCCGCACCCTCCCGGTCCTGACGCCCCCCGGGGCCGCCCCTCCCGGTCCCGGCTCGTCCGCCGCGCCCCCGCCCGGCGCGCGAGCCGGCCGGTTCCTCCTGCCGCAGCGCCGACGGCACCGCATCCCCGGCCGGCACCGCTACCCGACCCGCCCCGACCACGAGGAGAACCCGCCGTGAACAACCCCTTCGAGGACGACGACGCCACCTACCTGGTGCTCGTCAACGACGAGGCCCAGTACTCCCTGTGGCCCTCCTTCGCCGACGTGCCCGCCGGCTGGACCGTCGCCCACCCGGAGGACGGCCGCGCCGCCTGCCTGGAGTACATCGAGCGGACCTGGACCGACATGCGGCCCAAGAGCCTCGTCGAGGCGATGGACGGCCCGGGCGGGGAGCCGGCCGCCCCGTGACCGCCGCCACCGGCGGCGGCGTGTCCGGCACCCCCGGGCCACACGGTGGCCGACCCGGTACGCCGACGAGGAACGGATCCCCGGCGGGCCGTGGACAAGCTCCCGTACTCCCTCTCCCCGCTGAACCCGCGGCAGTCCAGCGCGATCCGCCAGCCCGGCCGGCCCCCGGCCGGCTCCCCGAGGAGAAACCCCCACCATGACGTTCCCCCGTCCGGCGACGGCCCTGCCGCCCGTACACCCCGCGTCCCCGCGCCGCACCCCGGACCACTGGTTCCGGGTGCACCGCGCCCGGGCCCGGGCCGCGCTGCGCCTGGTGTGCCTCCCGCACGCCGGCGGCACCGCCCGGCTCTTCCACGGCTGGCCCGCCCACCTCCCCGACGACGTGGAGCTCCTCGCCGTCCGCTACCCGGGCCGGCAGGACCGCCTCGCGGAGCCGTGCCTCGACGCCATGGACGCCATGGCCGACGCCGTCACCGAGGCCCTCGCCCCCCACCTGGACCTCCCGGTCGCCCTGTTCGGCCACAGCATGGGCTCCGCCGTCGCCTACGAGGTGACCCGCCGCCTGGAAGCCCGCGGCCTGCACCCCGAGCGGCTCCTGGTGTCCGGGCGGGTCGCACCGCACCGGGCCCGCCCGGTCGGGGCGGCCGACGGGGACGACGCGGCGCTGATCGCCACGGTGCGCGGGCTCGGCGACTACCAGTCGGAGGTCTACCTCATCCCCGAGCTGAGGGAGCTCCTGCTGCCCGCCCTGCGCGCCGACTACCGCCTCATCGAGTCCTACCTGCCCGCCGCCCCCGTACCCGTACGCACCCCCATCACCGCATACACCGGCCGCGACGACGCCACCTGCCCCGAGGAGGCGGTCCGCGCCTGGGCGGAGCTGACCGGCCCCGGCCGCTTCGACCTGCGCTCCTTCCCGGGCGACCACTTCTACCTCGTCCCGCACGAGGCCCCCCTGGTCGCGGACATCGCCGCCCGCCTCCGCTGAGCCCACCCCGCCCCACCCCACCCCGCCCGGCCCCGCCCGCCCGGGGCGCGGACGGGGGCGCCCCGGCCCGCGTGCCGGGCGCCGCCCGCGGCCTTAGCGTTGAGGCGGGGAGGGGGAGGACGGGCCGCGACGGCGAAGGGACTCGTATGCGCCGGTATCCGCCGATCGGGGACCACGGGCTGATCGGAGACCTGCGGACGGCCGCCCTGGTCTCCTCGGACGGGGTCCTCGACTGGTTCTGCGCCCCGCGCTTCGACTCGCCCAGCCTGTTCGCGTCGCTCCTGGACCACGACCGCGGCGGGTACTTCGCCGTCACCGCAGACGATCCCGAGGCCGTCACCCGCCAGCTCTACCTGGCCGACACGGCGATCCTCGTCACCCGGTTCATGACCGAGGAGGGGGTCGGCGAGGTCATCGACTTCATGCCGCTGGGCGAGGCCGAGGCCCCCGGCGACCGGCACCTGGTCATCCGGATCATCCGGGTCACCCGCGGCACCGTCCGCTTCCTGCTCGACTGCCGGCCCGCCTTCGACTACGGGCGCGAGGAGCACGGCCTGGCCGTCGCCGAGGACACCGCCCACTTCACCACCCCGGACCTCACCGCCTTCCTCCAGACCGGGGGCCCGGTCCGGCTTGCCGCGGACGGGGCGGGCGTACGCGGGGAGGCGGTCCTCCGGGCGGGCGACACCGCCGCGGCCGTCCTGACGGTGTGCCACGACCCGGGGGCCGGAGTACCGGAGCCGCCGACCGAGGCGGGGGTGCGCCGGGCGTTCCTCGGCACGTACGGGTACTGGCACCGCTGGATTCGGCGCAGCCGGTACCGGGGCCGCTGGCAGCAGATGGTCAACCGGTCCGCGATCACCTTGAAGCTCATGACGTACGCGCCGACGGGCGCGCCCGTGGCCGCGGTCACCGCGGGCCTGCCGGAGCGGGTCGGCGGGGAGCGGAACTGGGACTACCGCTACACCTGGGTGCGGGACGCGTCGCTGTCGGTGAAGGCGCTGGTCGACCTGGGGCTGGAGGAGGAGGCGGCGGCGTTCCGGCGCTGGCTCGGCGCGCGGGTGCAGCACGGCCGGACGGTGACCGGCGAGCCGCTGCAGATCATGTACCGGGTGGACGGCGACCCGCACCTCGAAGAGGAGATCCTCGACCACTTCGAGGGGTACCGGGGATCGTTCCCGGTGCGGGTCGGCAACGGCGCGGCCGGGCAGCTCCAGCTCGACATCTACGGCGAGGCCGTGTACGCGCTGAGCCACGCCGCCGACCCGGCCCAGCTGGCCGGGTACGACGGCTGGCTGAACTTCAGCAGGCTCCTCGACTGGCTGGCCGGCCACTGGGACCGGCCCGACGAGGGCATCTGGGAGACCCGCGGCGGCCGCCGCGACTTCACCTACAGCAGGCTGATGTGCTGGACGGCCTTCGACCGGGGCATCCGGCTGGCCGGCGAACTGGCCCGGCCGGCCGACGTGGCCGGCTGGACGGCGGCGCGGGACGCGGTGTTCCAGCAGGTCATCGACCGCGGGTACAGCACCGCCCGGCAGGCGTTCGTGCAGTACCTCGACGGCGACGTGCTGGACGCCTCGCTGCTGCTGATGCCGACCGTCGGCTTCCTGTCGCCGAAGGACCGCCGGTGGCTGTCGACCCTGGACGCCATCGAGTCGGACCTGGTCTCCGACAGCCTGGTGCACCGCTACGACCCCGCGCTGTCCGAGGACGGACTCCCCGGCGACGAGGGCACGTTCTCCCTGTGCACGTTCCTGTACGTCAGCGCCCTCGCCCGGGCCGGGCGGCTCGACATGGCCCGCTACGCCTTCGACAAGATGCTGACGTACGCCAACCACGTCGGCCTGTTCGCCGAGGAGATCGGCCCGACGGGCGAGCAACTGGGCAACTTCCCGCAGGCGTTCACCCACCTGGCGCTCATCACCGCGGCCATGGCGCTCGACGGGCAACTGGACCGGGCCGAGCGCTGAAGCCCGGTCGCAGCGCTCGGCTGACATGTGGCGGTGATCAGCAGTGATCAGCGGTGATCAGCGGTGATGCGCAGTGATCGGCGGTGGTGCGCGGTGATCAGCGGTGGTACGCGGCGGCCGTCGCGAAGGGCGCCGCGCTGACGGCGGGCGTGGCCAGGACCGCGACCCACGAGCCGTCGGTGAACTCGATGTCCACCCGGCCCTTCTGCAGCATCCCCTTCGGGTTGGCGCGCAGCGCGGACACGGCCGCCCGCGGGGCCTCCCAGTACTGCTTCATGGCGGGTGTCGACCGCCACAGCGGCGAGACGTCGGTCAGGGCGATCCAGCGGCGGTCGGTCACGGCGAGGACGCCCTCCACCGAACCGCGGGCGCCGGCCCGGCTGATGAGGAAGTGTCCGGCCGCGCTCTGCCAGCCGCCCTCCATGCTCGTGCCGTGCACCATCCGCGTGCCGAGGTTGTCCACGGCGTCCGGCATCCGGTCGACGGCGTTCGCGACGGCGGCCGGCCGGGAGTGCCGGGGGTCGAGCTGAGAGGCGATCAGCCGGCGCAGCGGGCCCGGTATCCGCTCCTCGATGCGCCGGTTGATCGTGGCGGCCTCCGCCGGGGGGATCAGGTCCTCCGGCGGGGTGGGCACGCCGGGGCCGAGTTCGTAGCCGCATGCGGCGATCAGCCGCTCGCCCTGGTGCAAGAAGTTCTGGGCGTGTTCGCGCGCCTGACGGTTCAACGCGTGCGCTCCTGTTCCATTTCCGTGGTTCGGTCCTGAATGGGGTGCCGGACTGGGGATGATCTTGCCCGGTCGATGGTCATTGTCCACGGGGGGAAGGGTTTGTTCCGCACTGGGTGGGCCTGTGAACCGGACGGGCGTGCGAACCCCTTTCGACCGGCTCACAAACGGGATTCGGCCGGAACTGGAGCCCCCAACGTGCTTGCTGTGTCCGGAACGTGACCTGCTGTCAAGAGCAGTGTTCAAAGCCGCTAAGATTCCGGGCCGTTGTCATATGATCATTCGCTTTCGATCGTTTGAGGGTTCTGATGGTTCGCGTGGGATCGTCGCCCGGAAGTCCAGGGGCCACCTCACCCGCTGTATGGGCGCTTCCTGTCCTGGCAACCGCCGCTGCCACGGTCGTGTCCCTGGTGCTGGTGTCCGCACCAGCCCGCACGCCCGTGGCCTGGGTCGGTGCCGTCGCATGTGTCGCGGTCGCCCTGGCCTGCGCCGAGGCCGCCCGCCGGGGCAAGGCCATGGCCGCCCTGCGGGCCGTGGCAGCCGCCCAGGAGGCGGCGCTCGCCCGGCAGCAGGCGGAGACCGTACGGCTGGCGCAGGAACTGCTGCCCGACGTCGTCGAGCGGCTGCGCAAGGGCGAGTTCCCCGAGGAGGTGCTCACCTCCCTGGAGGAGCCCGGCACCCACGGGCCCGGCCTGACTCCCGAGTTCAGGGCCGCGCACCAAGCCGTGCTCCGCTCCGTCCTCGACGCCGTCGTCGCCGAGGAGGACCTGCGCGACTCCGCGCAGCGCGCCTTCGTCAACATCGCCCGTCGAGTTCAGGCCATTGTGCACCAGCAGGCCCAGGAGCTCCGGGAGATGGAGGACCGGCACGGCCGCAGCCCCGACGTCTTCGGCGACCTGCTGCGCCTGGACCACGGCACCGCCCTCATCGGCCGGCTCGCCGACTCCATCGCCGTCCTCGGCGGTGCCCGCCCCGGCCGGCAGTGGTCCAAGGCCGTCCCGCTCTACAGCGTGCTCCGCGGCGCCATGTCGCGGATCATCGACTACCAGCGCGTCGAGCTCCATTCGGTCTCCCAGGTCGCCGTCGTCGGCCCGGCCGTCGAACCGCTCATCCACGCTCTGGCCGAGCTCCTCGACAACGCCACCCGCTACTCGCCGCCGCAGACCAAGGTCCACCTGACCGCGGTGGACGTGAACTCGGGCATCGCCGTCGAGATCGAGGACGGCGGCGTGAGCATGAGCGAGGAGGCCCGCAGGCGGGCCGAGCGCATGCTCCGCCAGGCACAGCAGGGCATCGACCTCACGGACCTCGGCGAGACGCCCCGTCTCGGCCTCGCGGTCGTCGGCCGGCTGTCGCAGGCGTACGACTTCCAGGTCTCCCTGCGCTCGTCGGCGTACGGCGGCGTCCGCGCCGTCCTCGTGATCCCGCAGGCGCTGATCACCACGGCCGCGTCCGCGACCGGCGTCGCGCACGGCATCGGCACCTCCTCCGGCCCCCGGGCGGCCCTGCCGCAGGGGACCGGCCCGGTCGGCGCACCGGCCATGGCGGGCGCGCCCGCCGAACCCGCCGTACGCCCCCGTCCCGCCACCGGACCGCAGCACCCGCTGGAGATCGACGACGTGCCCGTGGTCACCGAGCGGACCTCCACCGGCCTCCCGCAGCGCCACCGCCGGAGCCGTATGACCGGGCCTGACCTGCCCGGCACCGGCACCGGCACCGGCACGGGCACCGACCCGGTCATCGACGCGGCGGCGGCCGCCGCGGCCCGCGCCGAGGCCGCACCGGCGGCCGCGCCGCAGCCCGAAGTACAGCCCGGCATGTGGCTGGCCGCCTTCCAGGGCGGCCTGACCGGAGAGACCAGCAGCAGGACCGTCGCGGGCCGCAGCGGCGCAGCAAGCCAGAACACAGACGCCTCGCCGAACCCGGCGAGCAAGGGGGAACAGCCGTGAGTCAGCAGCAGAGCAACATGGACTGGATGCTCAAGGACCTGGCCGAGAGCGTTCCGCAGACCCGGCACGTCATCGTCCTGTCCGCCGACGGCCTGCGCATGGCCCAGTACGGCGCGGAGACCGACACCGCCGACCGGCTCGCCGCCGCCTGTGCCGGACTGCAGAGCCTCGCCGGCGCCGTCGCCACCGAACTGCCGCACAGCAGCGGCCGGATGCGGCTCGTCGTCATCGAGATGGACGGCGGGTTCTTCTACCTCATGGCGGCCGGCGCCGGCGCCTACCTCGCCGTCCTGGCGAACGAGGGCGTCGACGCCGGACTGATGGGACAGCGGATGCGCGACCTCGTCGCCCGGATCGGAGAGCACCTCAGCAGCCCGCCCCGGCGCGACGGGCAGCCCGCGTGAGCAACCCGGGCCGGGACTGGGAAGACGGCACTCCCGAGCGGCTGTACGTGATCACGGGCGGGCGCAGCGGGGCGGTCTCACGGGCCCCGCTGGACCTGGTCACGCTGATCATCGCCAAGTCGGGGCCCAAACCCGGGATGCAGCCCGAGCACACGGCGATCATGCGGCTGTGCCAGTCGCCGCTCTCGGTGGCCGAGGTATCCGCGTACCTCGGCCTGCCGGTGAGCGTGGTCACCGTGCTCCTCGGCGACCTGATCACCGACGGCCACGTGCTCTCCCGCCCGCCCGTCGCCCCCGCCAAACTTCCCGACCTGGCACTGATAGAGGCAGTCATCGATGGACTTCGAAAGCTCTGAGCCGTCCGCGGCATCCCACCACGGACACCTCCGGGCCGGCCCGCGGCACGAGGACGCGCTCCCGGCCACGGCCGCCGCGGCGGTCAAGGTGGTGATCGTGGGCGGATTCGGTGTCGGCAAGACGACCCTGGTCGGCTCCGTGAGCGAGATCCGGCCGCTGACCACCGAGGAGACGATGACCCAGGCCGGGGTCGGCGTCGACGACACGGCCGGCGTGGAACGCAAGACATCCACCACCGTGGCCATGGACTTCGGCCGCATCAGCATCAACCAGGAGCTGGTGCTCTACCTGTTCGGCACCCCCGGCCAGGAACGCTTCTGGTTCCTGTGGCGGGGCCTGTTCGAGGGTGCGCTCGGCGCGGTGGTCCTCGTCGACACCCGCCGGCTGGAGGTCAGCTTCGACGTGATCGGCCGGCTGGAGGAGCGCGGCGTGCCGTTCGTCGTCGCCGTCAACTCCTTCCCCGACGCACCCGAGCACGCCCTGCAGGACGTGCGCGCCGCCCTCGACCTGCCCGATTCCGTACCGCTCGTCGTCTGCGACGCCCGGCGGCGCGACTCCAGCCGTGACGTCCTCATGACGCTCATGCGCTACCTGCACTCCCTCGCCGTGACCCCGGAGGCCTCGTGAGCACCCCCTCGTCGTCCGATCCCGCCGTGCCGCCGCCGGGCTGCCCGGCGCACCGGCTCTACGGCCCCGAGGCGGAGGCCGACCCGGCGGCCCTGTACGAGAAGCTGCGCGCCGAGTACGGCCCCGTGGCCCCCGTGCTCGTCCAGGGAGACCTGCCCGCCTGGCTCGTCCTCGGCCACCGCGAGAACCTCGACGTGGCCCGCACCCCCACCCGCTTCTCCCGCGATCCGCGCCGCTGGCGGGACATGCAGGAGGGCAAGGTCCCGCCGGACCACCCGCTGACCCCGATGACCGCCTGGCAGCCGGTGTGCCACCTCGTCGAAGGGGCCGAGCACGAGCGGCTGCGCGGCGCGGTCACCGAGTCGCTGGAGCGCTTCGACCGGCGCGGCATCCGCCGCTACGTGACGCGCTTCGCCAACCAGCTCATCGACTCGGTCGTGCAGACGGGCCGGGCCGACCTGATCGCGGACTTCGCCGAACCGCTGCCGATGCTGGTGATGACGCAGCTCGTCGGCATGCCCGACTCCTACGGTCCGCGCCTCGTGGAGGCCGCCCGCGACATGCTCAAGGGCACCGAGACCGCTCTCGCGAGCAACAAGTACATCACCGAGACCCTGGAGCAGCTGGTCGACCGCAAGCGGGTCGTCCCCGGCCGGGACTTCACCTCCTGGCTGCTGGAGCACAGCACGCAGCTCACCGACGAGGAGATCGTCGAGCACCTGCGGCTGGTGCTGATCGCCGCCTTCGAGTCGACGGCCAACCTGATAGCGAACACGCTGCGGGTGGTCCTGACCGACCGCCGCTTCCGGGCGAGCCTGTCCGGCGGCCACATGACCCTGCCGGACGCCCTGGAGCAGGTCCTCTGGGACGACCCGCCCTTCCTGACGATCCTGGGACGCTGGGCCACCGGGGACACCGAGCTCGGCGGAACGCCGATCAAGGCCGGGGACATGCTGCTGCTGGGCCTGGCCCCCGGGAACGTCGACCCCGAGATCCGCCCCGACCTCGCCGTGCCCGTCCACGGCAACCGCTCGCACCTGGCCTTCAGCAGCGGGCCGCACGAGTGCCCGGGGCAGGACATCGGCCGCGCCATAGCCGACACCGGCATCGACACGCTCCTCACCCGCCTGCCGGACCTGGAGCTGGCCGTGTACGAGGGCGAGTTGGAGTGGAAGTCCTCGCTGATGTCGCGCCACCTGATCGAGCTGCCCGTCGCCTTCTCCCCGGACGGGACGGCGGTCACCGGAGCCACCCCGGTCCCCGGGCGCGTGCCCGCTCCGGCGCCCGTACGCGTCCCGCTGCCCGTGCCGGCCGAGCAGCCGGCCCGCCGGGCCTCCTGGTGGTCCAGGATGGCCCGGCGGGGCTGAGCCGCCCGCTCCGGTCAGCCGTCGAGCTGCTGCCACCACCCGGCGAGAGTCGGCACCGGCAGCGGCTCGGCGCTCGGGTCGGACGGCGCGTCGCCGTAGACCACGTCGTACGAGGCCCCGTCGACCGGCAGGTCGTTCCGGTTGCGGGGGCTCGTGTACCGGGGCGCCCGGTTGTGGTACTCGGCGTCGCCCGCGATCCAGTGCTCCAGCGACCGCAGGTAGCGCAGGAGCTCCGCGTCGGCACCGCGCGCCATGTGGTCGCGGAGCCTGACGAAGAGCCCGACCACGCGGTCCCTGAGGGCCACCGCCTCCACCAGCGCCTGCGCCGGCGGGCAACCGCGCTCCTGGGCGAGGACGTTGACCAGGTTCTCCTCCAGGGATTCCTGGTGGTCGTCCTTGTTGTACGAGAAGAAGTCGTTGTCGCAGCCGACGATGAAGCCGGCCGCGTCGGTCAGGGCCTGCACCGGCGCCGAGTAGAGGACATCCGGCCGCAGGTCGATCCCGTTCGCCGCGTCGCACCACGTGAGGGTGAAGCGGGTGCCGTTCACCGCCATGCGCATCGCGGCGAACTCGTTCAGCGAGGGCATGACGCCCCGCTCCTCGTACCCGGTCTGCCAGGTCGAGCCGAACACCCAGTCCTGCATGCCCTGGAGGAACCGGTTCAGCCGGGCCGGGGCGAGCATCTCGTGGGTGCGGACGGCCAGGTCCTCCAGGGCCGCAGTGAACGGTCCGGGGGGCAGCAGACCGGACCCCGGGGCCTTGACGGACCGCACGAGCCGCGCGCCGTGGTCGGCCACGACGGCCGTCCGGGACAGCCCGGATTCGGAACCGGAGTCCTGCCAGTCGTCGATGGCGAACGCCCAGTAGTTCCACTGGGTGAACAGCAGCATCGTCTCCACGTCGCCGTACGGGATGATCCGGGAGGTGAACTCGGCGCTGCGCGTGGCGAGGCCCCAGGCGCGTTCGGTGTCGTCGGCGTACAGGCGGTGCCCGTCGAGCCACGCCACGGCGCGCTCCTCCAGCTCGGCGGCCTTCGGATGGATCAGGTCCCGCTCGAACGGGCAGTAGAGCGCCGGCAGCTGCCAGCCGATCCGGGAGGGCGCGGAGCCCTTCGCGTACGAGGGCGGCACGGCGTCAGTTCCTCCCCGTCAGGCGGAAGAGCAGCAGCCGGGTCTCCAGCGCGTGGTCGCGCCAGATGCGGAACAGCTTGCCGTGCGTGATCGTGGACTCCTGCAGCCGCTCGCGCGACCAGGCGGAACGGGCGCCGCGGAGCTCCACGTCGTCCAGCTCGGCGGCGTTCCAGGCCATGGACTGCACCCAGAACTCGGCCACCCGGTCGGTGACGTCCTCGTCCTGCTCCAGCTCGAAGCCGGCCGCCTCGGCGGCGCGCAGGTACTCGGTGAGGGTGCCCAGGCGGGTCTTGTAGTAGCCGTCGATGAACTCGGTCCACTCCGGCCGGCAGATGAAGTGCTCCTGGATGCCGAACCAGCCGCCCGGCTTCAGGACGGACGCGGCGACCTGGAAGAGCCGCTCGCGGTCCATGTAGCCGGAGCTCTCGTTGGCGTACGCGGCGTCGTACTCGCGGCCGGCGGTGAACTCGTGCACGTCGGCGAGGAGCGGGGTGACCCGGTCGGCCACACCGGCCTGGCGGGCGAAGTCCTGGATCACGGGTATGTGGTCGGCCGCGACCGTCAGGCCCGTCACGTGCGCGCCGTGCTCCTGCGCCCAGTAGAGGGAGCCGCCGCCGACCCCGCAGCCGATGTCGAGGACCCGGCCGGGCGGGTTGTCGTACGCGCCCCACGAGCGGGCCGCGTGCTCGACGATCGCTTCCTGGGACTCCACGATGCGGCGCTTGAGGACGCGCTGGGTGACCGTGGTGTTGGGGGTGCAGCCGGGGGCGAACAGGCCCATGTGGAAGTGCACTCGGGGGCCGGGGCCGTACTTGTGGAGGATGTCTGCTGTCTTGCGGGTGTAGTAGAGCGGCACTTGGCTCTCGTCGAACGCCTGGCCACCCCTGGGGGTCTGGATGACGAGGTTGCTGTCCATCGGTTCTCCGGTCCTGCGGTCCTGTGGGGGTGTTTCTCGGCCGCCCCACTCTGCCCATGAGTGATCGATATAAGTCCTCAGTCACTCAAAGCATGAGCATAGCCACAACTGAAACGGCTACAATTCCGGTCATTTGATGGCACGTCAGGGATAGTGTCCAGCCAAATTCCTTTAACCGGCCGCAAGTTGCCCGGAAAGCTTCCCTGTCCGACCTCCCGGGGTGGCGATGGTGTCGCGGCCGGTCCGGACCTTGCTGGTGCGCGGGAGGGCCTTGCCGAAGGCGTGTGCGGGGGAGTCCGACCGGCAGGCGGTGGCCGAAGTGCGCAGCACCCCTAAAATGGGAACATGAGTGCGAATATCGAGGAATCCCGGCCCGCCCTGAATTCGGGACTGTCCGGGGCGGAACTGCGGCGCTGGTACTGGACCCTCGCCGAACTGGCCTCCCTGGCCCGCACGATGGGACTGCCCACCGCAGGCGGCAAGGCCGCGCTGACCGACCGCCTCGCCGCCGCGCTCGACGGCCTCCCGGCCCCGGCCCCGGACCGGGCCCCCGCCGCCCCGGCGCGGCGCCGGGCGGGCCGCCAGCTCGCCGCCCCCGTCGACGGGGACACGGTGATCCCGGAGGGCCAGCGGTGCAGCCAGGTGCTCCGGGAGTTCTTCGTCCGGGAGATCGGGCCCGCCTTCCACTTCGACGCCTTCATGCGGGACTGGATCGCCGAGGGCGCCGGCCGCACCCTCGCCGAGGCCGTCGCCCACTGGCACGCCACCCGCGCGGAGGCCGCCGAGCCCCGGGAGGTCGGAGCCCAGTTCGAGTTCAACCGCTTCCTGCGCGACTGGCACGCCCGCCACCCGGACGGCACCCGTACCGAGGCCCTCGCCGCCTGGCAGGCCCACCGGGCCCGCCCGCGCAGCTGACGGGCCCCGCGCCCCTCAGGGGCGCGCGTACGACAGCAGCACCACCCCGTTGCCGAAGGTGCGCGTCCCCTCCAGCCGCAGCGGAACCCGCCCCTCGACGGGCGGGAACAGCGGCTTGCCGCGGCCGATCCGCACCGGGTGCACGTAGATCCGGTACGCGTCCACCAGATCGTGGCGCAGGAACGAGGCGGCCAGGTCGGCCCCGCCCAGCGCCAGGTCGCCGCCCGGGGCCGCCTTGAGCGCGGCCACCTCCTCCGGGACGACGTCCCGCACCACGGTGGAGTTCCAGGCGACGTCCTCCTGGCGCAGCGTGCGCGAGTACACGTACTTCGGCTTGTCCCGCCAGATGCCCGCGAACTCCGCCACGGGCCCGGCGTTCGCCGGATCGGCGTCCGCCGTCGGCCAGAACCCGGCCATGAGCTCGTGGACGACCCGCCCGCTGAGGAAGGCGCCCATCGCGCGGAGCTCATCGTTGAAGTGTTGGTGCAGCTCGTCGTCGACGACATGCCAGTCGATCTGCCGGTCCGGACCCTCGATGTACCCGTCGAGGGAGACCGACATCATCAGAACGATCCTTCTCACGACCGCCACGCTACCGGGCCCGCCCCGGTACACCGGGCTTCGGCCCGGTGTCGGGCCGAGCGGCCGCCGTACGGGCCGGGGACGGCGTCGAACATACTGGCTGCCGTGAAGAGCGAAGCCGCCGCAGACGAGCCCGTCCTGTTCCACACCGAAGGACGGACGGGGGTGATCACCCTCAACCGCCCCCGGGCCCTCAACGCCCTCACCCACCCCATGGTGCTGCGGATCGAGGAGGCCCTGCGCGGCTGGGAGCAGGACCCGGACATCGGCCAGGTCCTCATCCGGGGGGCCGGCGAGCGCGGCCTGTGCGCCGGCGGCGACATCCGCGCCATCCACGACGACGCCAAGGCCGGCACCTCGGCCTCCGCCGCCTTCTGGCGCGACGAGTACCGCCTCAACGCCCTGATCGCCCACTACCCCAAGCCGTACGTCGCCCTCATGGACGGCATCGTCATGGGCGGCGGCGTCGGCGTCTCCGCCCACGGCAGCGTCCGCGTCGTCACCGAACGCTCCCGCGTCGCCATGCCCGAGACCGGCATCGGCTTCGTCCCGGACATCGGCGGCACCCACCTCCTCGGCCGGGCCCCCGGCCTGCTCGGCACCCACCTCGCGCTCACCGGAGCGGCCGTGGGCGCCGCCGACGCGATCCTCTGCGGGCTCGCCGACCACTTCGTCCCCGCCGGCCGGCTCCCGGAGCTGACCGCCGCCCTCGCCGACGCGCCCGCGCACGAGGTGCTCCCGGAGTACTCCGCCGCCCCGGACCCCGGCGAGCTGGCCGCCCGCCGGGACTGGATCGACCGCTGCTACTCCGCCGACACGGTCGAGGAGATCGTCGAGCGGCTCCTCGCCGAGGGCGACCCCGCCGCCAAGGAGACCGCCGGGACGATCCTGGCCAAGTCCCCGACCGCCCTCAAGGCCACCCACGCCGCCGTCCGCCGGGCCCGCGGCCTGGGCAGCCTGGAGCGGGTCCTCGCGCAGGAGTACCGGATCTCCTGCAACGCGCTGCGCACCCCCGACCTGGTGGAGGGCATCCGGGCCCAGGTCGTCGACAAGGACCGCACCCCGCGCTGGTCGCCGCCCGCCCTGCACGACGTCACCGCCGAGGACGTGGCCCGGTTCTTCGCCCCGCTCGGCCCCGGCCGAGAACTGGAGCTGCCCGAACCGCCGGCTCACCGGTAGCCGGCGGTGTCGGCCGGGCGGCCCGGGTCCTGCACCTCGACCAGGTACCGCCAGGCGTCCGGCCGGCTCCCGTCCAGGTCGGTGAAGCCGTACTCCCGGGCGAGCTGCCCGCTGGACAGCGACCGGCCGTTCCAGCGGGCCACCCCCGGGTCCGCGGCCAGCGCCGCCACCGCCCGGCCGACGTACGACGGGGTCTCGGAGATCGCGAAGTGCGGGACCGTCTCCAGCGCGTCGCGCCAGTTCGCCTCCGCCACCCCGAAGGCGTCCAGCATCATCTCCGAGCGCAGCCAGCCCGGCGTCAGGGCCACCGCCGTCGCCCCGCGCGGCCCCAGCTCGTGCCCGAGCGCGAACGCCATCCGCAGCACGGCCGCCTTGGCGATGTCGTAGAAGAACGAGACCCGGTAGTGGCCGGCGTTGTAGTCGGCGGTGCCGTCCGTCATCTCCACCACCAGCCCGCCCGGCTCCCGCAGCAGCAGCGGCAGCGCGTGATGGCTGGTGATCGCATGGGTGTCCACGGCGAGCCGGAGCAGCCGCAGCCCCTTGTCGAGGTCGTGCTCCCACACCGTGCTGTCCCACTCGAACAGCCGCTCCCCGCCCCAGATGTCGTTCACCAGCACGTCGAGGCGCCCCTGCTCGGCACCGATCCGCCCGACCAGCGCCTCCACCTGCTCCGCCACCAGGTGGTCCGCGACCACCGCGATCCCGCGCCCGCCCGCCGCCGTGACCAGCTCCGCCGTCTCCTCGATCGTCTCCGGCCGGTCGTACTCCGAACGGCGGCCGCGCGTGCTGCGCCCGCTGACGTACACTGTCGCGCCCTGCGCTCCCAGCTGGACCGCGATGCCCCGGCCCGCGCCCCGCGTCGCCCCCGCCACCAGGGCGACCTTGCCTTCGAGAGTCCGCCGTGTCTGCGTCATCCCCCCAACCTATGCCGCCCGGGCGCGCCGCTGGCGGCGCTCCGGCGGCGTCCCCGACCGTGTCCCTGGCGGCGTCCGAGGCCGTGTTCCCGGCGGTGTTGCAGGCCGTGTCCCCGGCGGTGTCCCAGGCCGTGGCCACTGCCGTCGCCGACGGCCTGCCGCGGCGGCCGGACCGGCCTTCTTGCGGCGGCGCCCGCGCCCCGATACCACGGGACCGCGCCCCCGCCCCCACCGAACGGCCCCTCCGGCCCTCAGAGGAGAACCGCGCCCGATGAGCCCGACCGGCATGACCAGCTTCGACGAGGTCTACACCCTCCCCGACCCCCGCGGGTACTTCACCCGCCTCGGACCGTACGCGTACCAGACCCCCGCCCACGCCCAGCCGGTCTTCCGCGCCCTCGCCGCCGGACTCGGGCCCGCCCGGCCCGCGATGCTCGACCTGTGCTGCTCGTACGGGATCAACGCCGCCCTGGTGAACCACGACGTGACGCTCGACGAGCTGTACGCGCACTACACCGCCCCGGCGGCGGCCCGGCTCACCACCGCCGAGCTCGTCGCCCGGGACCGCGGCTTCTACGCCGCCCGCCGACGCCCCGACGCCGTCCCGGCCATCGGCATCGACGTCTCGGAGCCCGCCGTCGCGTACGCGGTCGCGGCCGGACTCCTCGACGAGGGCCACGCCGTGGACCTGGAGACCGCCGAACCGGGGGAGCGGCTGCGGTGCTCGGCCCCCGGAGTCGGCCTGATCACCGTCACCGGAGGCACCAGCTTCCTCACCGAGCGCACCTTCGGCCGGCTGCTCACCGCCGTCGGACAGCCCGTGCCGGTGGCCGCGTTCGTCCTGCGCACCCACGACTACCGGCCGATCGCCGACTGCCTGGAGTCGTACGGGCTCACCGTCGAACGGGCCGACGGCACCAGCCCGCAGCGCCGCTTCACCGGCCCCGAGGAGCAGCGGCGCGCGGTGGAGGCCGTCACCGCCCTCGGCGAGGACCCGGCCGGGAAGGAGGCCTCGGGCTGGTTCCACACCCGGCTGCACCTGGCCCGTCCGGCCACCACCGTGATCACGAGCCGGTAACCCGCTCTTGTCCAACCCGCCGTCCGCGTCGCACTGTTGGCCGAGAATCGTCGAACGGTCAGGAGAGCCCGCTTGTCACCCGACACACCCGCCCACGCCACCGCCCCCGCCCCCGCACCGGGGGCCGAGCCCGCGCCCCCGTACGCCGTCGACCCGTCCGGCGGCTGCCCGCACGCCCTCAACGCCTCCCTGCGCGCCCGGGGACCCGTCGCGGACGTGGTCCTGCCCGGCGGGGTGCCCGGCGCCGTCGTCCTCGGCCACGACGCGCTCAAGGAGTTCCTCGCCCACCCCGACGTGGCCAAGGACTCCCGGAACTGCCCCGCCCTGAACGACGGCACCATCCCGCCGGACTGGCCGCTGCGGGTCTTCGCCAACGCGCAGGGCATGCACACCGCCGACGGGGCCGACCACCGCCGGCTGCGCTCCCTCGTCGGCAACGCCTTCACCGCCCGCCAGGTGGAGCGGCTGCGCCCGCGCATCGAGGAGCTGACCGCCGGACTGCTGGACGACCTGGGCCGGGCGGCCGCCGCGGACCCGGACGGCGTCGCCGACCTGCGCACGCACCTCGCGCTGCCGCTGCCGATGAGCGTGATCTGCGAACTCCTCGGCGTGGACCCCGAGCACCGCGAGCGGCTGCACCACCTCTCCTACACGGTGATCATCGACACCGGCACCGGCCCCGCCGAGAAGACGGCCGCCGCCCGCGAGCTGATCGAGCTGATGGGCACCATCGCGGCCGCCCGCCGGGCCGCCCCCGGCGACGACCTGACCAGCGCCCTCATCGCCGCCCGCGACGACGACGGCGACCGGCTCAGCGAGGCCGAACTCATCGGCACCATGCGCCTGATGCTGGTCGCCGGCCACGAGACCACCCTCAACCTGATCAGCAACGCCGTCCGCGCGCTGTGCACCCACCGCGACCAGCTCGCGCTCGTCCTGGACGGCAAGGCGAGCTGGTCGGACGTGGTGGACGAGACGCTGCGCTGGGACGGGCCGGTCAGCTGGTTCCCGTTCCGCTACCCGACCCGCGACCTGGACCTCGGCGGACACGCCATCCCGCAGGGCACCCCGGTCCTCGCCGGCTACACCGCGGCGGGCCGCGACGAGGCCTTCCACGGCCCGGACGCCGACCGCTTCGACCTCACCCGCCCCGGCGCGGCCCGCCACCTCTCCTTCGGGCACGGCGTGCACTACTGCGTCGGCGCCCCGCTGGCCCGGATGGAGGCCGTGATCGCCCTGGAGGGGCTGTTCACCCGCTTCCCGGACCTCGACCTCGCCGTCCCCGAGGCCGAACTGCCCCGCCAGCGCAGCTTCATCGGCAACAGCGTCGAAGCCCTGCCCGTCCGCCCGACCTGACGCGGCACACCCGCTAGCCCAGCGTTTCGAGCGTGAAGTGCCGTACCCGAAGCGGTGCGACGAGGTACTCGTCCTCGCCCGGCAGGACCACGGGCCGGTCACGCCAGTGCTCGCCGGCGTAGCCGACCAGGTCCTGCTCGCTGCGCCAACGGCTGACGTACAGCAGCGAATCGGGCGGCGCGAGCAGGACCTCGTGCTGCACCAGCCCCGGGTACCGGCCGGGAAACTCGCGCACCGCAGAGACGATCATGTCGCGGAACGCCTCGAAGCGCTCAGGACGTACGCGTGCCTCGCTCACCCTGATGATCACGGTCGTCAGGGTGTCACGCATGCGGAGGCGGCGCCACCTTCCCGCCGCGCGCCCCGAGGGCCCTCCGCCGCGCCTCCGGCCCGGCTCCCGATTGTCGTGAATTCGTAACAACGCGCGGCGTGCAGGCGGTCGTTGCAGGTCAGACGGAGGGGCGCACGCATAAGCTCCTGTCGTTCATATGTACAGAAGTAGGGATGAACCCGGCTTCCGGCCGACGGTCGACGGTGTCTCGGACGACTGCCAGGGCAAGGAGCGGCGCTGGGGCGAGGCAGGTCGCCGGCGGGAAGACTGATCACGGAACGGGGGAGCATCGTGTCCGACTGGGACATCAAGCCGGATGGCGTGCGCGGGGTCCTGAGCAAGACAGCAGAGGCCGCCGGCAAGTTCGAGGAAGAGTTCACGTCGTACGGCGACGGCCTGGTGGGTGCCGCCACGTGGGCGGGCACGATGGTGCTGGGCGGGACCGAGCTGCCCAAGGGCGGTGCGTTCGGCCCCGTGGCCCAGGCTTTGCAGGAATTCCAGCAGAAGACGGAGAACGACCTGAAGTTCCTTCCCGTCCGGACGGGCAAGTCGATCACCGGCGCGCGCCTGGCCACCGAGGAGTACGTCAAGGGCGACCTGGAGATGGCGGCGAACAAGCAGAGGGAGTACTCCAAGGCTCCGACTGCCGAAGAGCTGAAGGGCCCCAAGAAGTGATCGATCTGGGGAAGATACCGACCTTCACGGGCAATCTGGATACGTTGGAGACGCATGCGGCTTCGCTGAAGAAGACCGCCTCAAGCATCCGCGGCACCGGCCGGGACGTTCACAACGCCTTTCAGGCGCTGGATCCGGTCTATGACGCTCCGGAGCAGGAGCAGTTGCTCAATTCGACGGTTCCGGTGCGGGACAAGGCGGATGACTTCGCAAAGAAGCTGGAGTCCGTCAGTGGTGCGCTGACGAGTTTCGCGTCGACCGCCCGTCCGCTCGTGGAGAAGATGAAGCAGCTCCGCGTGGACGCGGCGAAGTTCGTCGCGGACAACAAGGACGACGAGGACTGGCAGCAGGACCAGGGCAAGATCGACGAGAACGCCCGTCTCGTCCGTGAGGTCGGTACGACGTGGGTGGCGTTCCAGGGCGTCGAGCGCGATGCCGCGAACAAGATCACCGCGCTGGTGGGCGGTACGCACTTCGTCGTGGACGACGGTTCGCACAAGGCCGGCATGTACGGCTTCAAGGAAAGCGACGTCAAGGACGCGAAGGAGACGCCGTGGGGGACGGTCGACGAGCGTGAGTACACGGGCCTGCGGGCTGCGTGGGAGTGGACGAAGGACAATGTCGGCGGCGCGCTGAAAGGTTTCTTCGTCGACGGTGTCCTGGGCACGCTCAAGGGCCTGGGCAGTATGGTCAACGTCTTCGACTGGGACAACTTCAAGAAGACCTGGTCGGGCATCGGCGATGTCTTCGGCGGCGTCAGCGGGTACCTGATCACGCCCTACGACTGGGTGATGGACAAGGCGTTCGGCCCGGCCGACCACACCGAGCGGGAACGCCAGAAGGCGGCCCTGCGCACCTTCGGCAAGTCGCTCGTCGCGTGGGACGAGTGGGACAAGGACCCCTCCCGCGCGTTCGGGACGGTCGTGTTCAACGTCCTGACCCTCGGCTCGGGCACGGCACTCAAACTCGGCAGGGCCGGGAAGGCGGGCGTGGGCGCGGAAGCCCTGACCGCGGTGGGCAAGGCCGGCGCGCTCGTCGACCCGATGAGCTACCTCGGCAAGGCGGCGGGCCTCACCAAGCTCAAGGTCGGCGACCTCATGGAGAGCCTCAAGGCCAGCCGGACGGGCGTGGACGACATGGCCAGGAACATGCCCACGGGCACCTCGCCGCACCCGACCGAAGCGACCCCGACCCCCGGACACACGGGGGACTCGCCCTCGACTCCCGCCGGCTCCGGCGACAAGACGCCCCCGCCCCCCGGCCGCGAGTACGTCGACCACGCGGGCAACAAGCGCGTCATCGGCAAGGACGGTGTCATCAGGGACGAGCACGGCAACGCAGTGCCCGACACCGAACCCGTCAGGGAGCCGCACAAGGACGACCTGCCCAACGTCAAGGAGCACGAGACCGCTCCCGTCAAGGAGAAGGAGAAGGTCCTCGAAGGCGCGGGCGGCCCCGGCCACGTCGAGAACGGAGCGGGCCGCCCGACCGGCTCGGCACACCCGCCCGCCGGATCCCACCCGGGAGGCGGGGGCGGCGGCACGCACGGCACGCCGACCACGGGCGGCCACGCCGCGGAACACCCGGCCGGCAACGGCTCGGGCAGCGGCGCGGGCTCGCACACGCCGTCGGGCGGCGGGTCCGGCACGCACACACCGTCCGGCGAGAGCGGCGGCTCGCACACCCCGGGCGGCGGCAGCGGTCACGGCACACCGGGGCACTCCGGTCACGACACAGGGGGCCACGGCGACGCGGGCCGCCACGGCGACGGCTCGGACTCGCCAGGCGGCGTCGACGATGCCGCCGGCCCGTCTGCGGGTGACGGAGGTAAGGGCGGCGATGGTCCGGGAACCGGCTCCGAATATCCTGAGCGGCAGCCCGGAGTCGTTCTGGAACGCGACCGGATAGGTCAGCAGCCCAGCGGGCCCATGGCGCCTGAGAAGGAGGCCGCCGTTACGGCGGCTCTGAAGGACGCGAAGGTTCCACCCGGGGACCACGGTCGTTTCCTGACGCAGCTGAAGAAGTCGGAATACGGGGCAGCCGTTGCAGAGTACATATCGAGCGGTAGGTTTGCGGACGTCCCCGGGTTCAAGGAGCGTACGGGCCTCCTTTACCAGGTCAAGCAGGGAGACATGATCCCGGCCGTTCATCAGGCGATGGAGCACGCAGCGGAGCTCCAGGCCAAGGGGCTGAAGGGAATTGAGTTCGAGGTGAAGCTTCCCGGTGAGAAGCTCGACCTCGACGTGCTGGTCCGCCACAATGGACGCATCGAGTACGGCGCCCAACTCAAGGATGTCGACAGCGTGGCGGGCATCAAGTCCGCGGTCAAGAAGATTTCGAACAAGCAGCTCCTGGGCGCCCTGGACGACACGGGCCTCCCGAAGACCCCGATCGACGTCAAGGCCGGAATCCTGGATGTCCGAGGCCTGATGGGCGAGCTCACGGAACGTGATATCCAGGCTGTCCAACAGGCTGCCGACCGTTGCAACGCCTCTTTTGAGCTAAAATTTGATGACGGGTCCGTCACTATCTTTCCGACCAATGCGGCCAAGCCTTAAGGAGTTTTCTGACCATGCTGATGCGCGCGCCCAAAGAGAGCGGCTCGTGGTCCTGGAACCTGGAGGACGTCGAGGAGCCCGGTCTGGAGTTCGCGCTCACGACCGCGGCGCGCATGAGTGCGGTGCTGGAGAAGCACGACTTGCTCGTGCCGTCCTCACTCGAGTGGGCCTGGTTCCAGACCGGCAAGGGCGGCCTTGGTGTCCACAGTCGCCTGAACCTCGTCACGCGTTCGCTCGACGATCCGGCACTGCCCGATGCACTCCGCGCCTGTCGGCCGATCGGTCATCCGCAGGCAGAGATCGGCGGAATCCTCGTGCTGGGATCGGGCGCCTGGTTCGACGCGGACGGAGAACGGCACAGGGAATACCGTCTGGTGGAACTCATGGTGGCACCGGACGAGACGGACCTCTGGATCGAACTGTCCGTGTACCACGACGTCTGGGGCCAGTGTGATTTCCGGGGGGAGCCGCGGCCGATCATCCACGCCAACAACGCGCCGCGGCTCGCCGCGGCCCTGCAGGAGCTCGACCAGCTGCTCGGACTCGCGGCGGAGCCCGGTGAGCCGACGTACTACGGACGGGCCGAGGGCTACGGACTCAAGGCTCCCGACATCATCGACGGGCGGGGACCGGACCTCACGGATGCCACACTTGGGTAGACACCCAACCCGGAGCACATCGCTGTTCACAAGGGAGAGGCGCATGCGGTCGCAGGCGTGACTTCCGGGGCGCCGACCTCTCGGATGAGTGGTTCACCGATGCTCCCCGGGGGCGTGTGACGTGCCGGAGCGTCCTGCCACCGGGCCGACCTGCAGTCGGCGGGTCTGACCGGAGCCGTCCTCGTCAGGGCGAATCTTGACGGGGCCGTGCTCCGATCCGCGCGGCCGGATGCCCACATGGTCAAGGCTTCGCCCCCGGGGTAGATGCCGCGCCTTCGAAGACGAGCGGCAGTGACCGGTGATTGGCGTGCGTGGCGCTGACGACCTGGGGCGAGGCGGCAGGATACGAGATGGTGATCCGTGCCGCCGCGGATCCCAAGAGAACTCCCTGGTACGACCTCTCGATCGACCGGAAGTTCTCGGTGGACAGCACGTTCGCGCAGCTCGCGGGAGCCGTTGCCGAGCGGGATCTGACGCGGGAGAAGAGAACCGAGGCGACAGCTCTGCTGACCCGCCCGGGCCGGTCGCTACCGCGGGTGGCTGAGTGGTGACGGGCGTTGGGAAGGACGTGGGGGAGATCGTGTCAACTGGTATCCGTAACAATTGGAAGCCGACCGTGTTCCCGGCCGATCCGGAAGCCACACGGCAACTGCGGGAGTGGCTCGCCTCGGAGGAATACGACCTCAATGGCATGGGGTGCGACTTCCGGGGTGCAGACCTCTCGGGCGGAGACTTCTCGGATGCGTGGTTCACCGACGCGGTCCTCACGGGCGTGCGACTCGTCGGCGCGTCCTTCTACCGGGCCGACCTGCAGTCGGCGGATCTGACCGGTGCGGATCTGACCGGTGCCGACCTCGTCAGGGCGAACCTGGACGATGCCGTGCTCCGATCGGCACGGCTCGACGGGGCGCACATGGCCCGCGCCACGCTGTGCGATGCCGACGCGTCAGGAGCGAGCTTCTGCGGAACGCGAATCCTCGGCGCTTCGCTGCTCGACACCGATATGAGGGGGGCGGATCTGACCGATGCCGTCCTCTACGAGAACTCCTTCGAGATCAAGGTCGACGACTCCACGGTGGTGCACGGCCTGACCGGCACCGCTTTCGGGCCGATCACCGTCTTCAGCGCTGAATCGTCCCGGGAGCTGGCCGGCGCAGAACTCGAGTCATGGATCGGTGCGCGAGGCGGGCAGGTACGAGTGATTCCTCCGCGCCGCCCGCCGAAGTAAGGCCTGGCACGACCCGTTCGCCGGAATCCGAGGCTTCCGCAGCGGCTCGGCGGGCAACGAATCAGTGAAAGCAGGAGTCAGTACATGCACGGCTATCGTGAATTGCTCGGCACGGATTTTGATGGCCGGCCGACGGACGACATCGACGACGTGATCTACGAAGCCTTCGAAAGCCCACGTCACCTGGCCCGCGTCCCCGGGATCGTCGCCTTGATGAACGATGCCGGCGCACCCGAGATCGAGCGGTTCCTGGCCTGTGTGGTGCTGACGACCTGGGGCGAGGCAGCGGGATACGAGGCGGTGATCCGCGCCGCCGAGGATCCCAAGAACACTCCCTGGTACGACTTCTCTATCGACCGGAAGTTCTCGGTGGACAGCACCTTCGCGCAACTCGCGGACACGGTCGCCAAACGGGACCTGGCGCGGGAGAAGGGAACCGAGGCGCTTCGCCAGGACGCGGCCCGTGCACTGGTGCGGATCGCCGACAGCGAGTACTTCGAGGACAAACTGGGCGAGTTGTTCGATAACGCCACGCTTCAGACGTTGCTCGACGACATCAAGAACGTAATCGGTCGGGGCGTGCGATCCCTGGCGGCAGGCCAGAAGTGCCGGTTCGACCTGCCCACGCAGCTGGTGGACCTTGCGTCCGGCGCATCCACCGTCGACGGGTGCCTGGCCGTGGAGCTGGCCATGAGCGTGCTGAACGTCAGCTGCTCTACCCGTTCGCTGATCCATGCCGTCCCCATAGTCCACCGCGCCAAGGGGCCGGAGGGATTGCGGTTCGGCGAGTATCTGATGGCGGTCGGTGACGAGGAAGTGCGGCAGCACGTCCGCGAAGCGCTGAGCGAGTGAAGAGCCGCGCGATCATGTCATCTGGTACCCGTAGGAGCTGGAAGCCGACGGTGTTCCCTGCCGATCCAGGAGCAAGGCGTCAGGTGGAGGAATGGCTTGCCGAGGAGGGCTACAGCCTCTTCGGTATCGAGCACGACTTCCGAGGTGCGGACCTGTCGGGCGGCGACTTCTCGGGCTCGTGGTTCACGCAGGCGGTCCTGACGGGCGTGCGGCTTGCAGGAGCGAGTTTCTACCGGGCCGACCTGCAGTCGACGGATCTCACCGGTGCGGATCTGACCGGCGCCGACCTCGTCAGGGCGAACCTCGACGGGGCCGTGCTCCGATCGGCGCGGCTCGACGGTGCCGACATGGTCAAAGCTTCGCTGCACGGGGTCGACGCGTCCGGAGCGGGCTTCAGAGGGACGCGGATCATGGGGGCCTCGCTCTTCGACGCCGACATGAGGGGAGCGGACCTGACCGACGCGGTCCTGTTCCAGAACACCTTCAAGGTCACGGTCGACGACGCCACGGTGGTGCGCGGACTGACCGGCACCGTCTTCGGGCCGATCAGGGTCTTCAGCGGAGAATCCTTTCGAGAGCTGGCCGGAGCGGAGCTGGAGGCGTGGATCGGTGAACGGGGCGGGCAGGTCGAAGTGATCGCTCCCGGTAGCCCCCCGTAGGCGGATCGGGCACGCCCCGGACAACGAACGCAGGCACGCAGGAGCCGGCCCGTGCACGGCTGTCGTGCGGGGCGAGGAGGAGAACAGAGCAGTGATCCGCACCAAGTACTACGTCGAGGACGCCTTCGGGGTGCCGCAGTTCTGCGGGCCTGACGAGCTGATGTTCCTGGGCGAGTGGGTGACGGCCGACATCCAGCTTTCGCCGCTGTCCGTCCTGGAGGCGATGGACCTGGTGGCCGAGGCCAAGGCCAATCCGGGCTTCGGGCCGGAAGACCTGGACGGGAACGCGCACACCGTCACCATCAGCCCGCAGGGTGTGTGGGTGGAGAACCACTTCGTCGAGCATGTGCAGGGTGAATTCACCTTGGACGACGCGTTCCGCGTGCTGGTCGACTTCTGGGACTACTGCTGCCTGGCGAATCCCCAGAAGGCCGACTCGCGCCGGCGTGAGTACGCCGACGAGTTCGGACGTGATCCCCTGGCCGGGATCCGTGGCCCCCGCGACACGGGATTCGAGATCCGGGAGGGCCGCTGCCCCATCGGGCCGCGTCGGATCGCCGAGGCCGCTGATCTGGCGGATGCCGTCGGTGAGATGTATTCCTCCGAATCCGAGGACGCCGTCCTCGTGTGGAACCAGGTGCCGGTCCGGCTGACGTACCGCTACGACATCGCGGTGTTGCTCGACGATCTGGTGCCGCTGCTGGAAGAGGTCCGGCGACCGGAATTCTCGGCGGCCGAGGTCTTCTGGGGGTCGGACACCTTCTCCGCCGAATGGAAGCTGACCCGTGAGGGCGGCCACCTGAGGGTCCGGGCGCGGTGGCACAGCACGCTCGGGAACCACGAGTCGCTGCTCACCGAGCGGGGCGATGTGACGGTCGGGGCGGAGGATTTCGTCAGGGAATGGTCCAAGGTCCTGTGGCGCATCGTCACCGATGTCACAACAGGCCGCGTGAAGTTGGCGGACGACGACCTCCTCGTCCGTGCCAAGGCGCTGCTCGGGACGGCGGCGACCGAGCTGCCGGGCTGATCCGGGTGGCGACGCCGAGATGACAGTCGATCAGATATGACCAAAAGGAACAACACTGCATGACCAAGGACGTGATCGCGCTCACCGAGCGCATGCCGGACCCGCTGAGCATCCTGGCCGGCCTGCTCGCGGGCGGACCGGACCTGCAGGTCGAGACCACCGGCGAGGGTGCCGTGGTCCAGCTCTGCGATGCGGAGGGCCGGCCGCTCGTCTCGATCGAGGTGCCGCTGATGCTCCAGGTGCCGGGGGAGGCGGCCCGGCTGCTGGGGCCCGGCGCCGAGCCGTCCGGCGACGGCCCGGCGTGGTGGATCGAGGCCCGCGCCGCCGTGGGCGTCCCCCAGGCCGAGCAGCTCGCCGGCGCCTTCGCGGCCCGTCTGACCATGCTCCTGGGAGGCCGGGTCTGGCCGCCGGACGCCCCCGGCACCGTCGGTGCGGCCCGCCCGGTCGACGTCTCGGGCGTCACCGCCGTGCCGGTTCCCGCCGCCGCCCAGCCGGCCGTCGACATGCTCACCGACAAGGTCGCCGTCGTCCTCCAGGACCGGCCGGTCGTCCCCATGACGAGCTGGCTCTCCGAGGCACTGCGGGCCGCCCTGGAGAGCGACCGGACCCTGCAGATCGTCACCCCGCCGCACTGCCGCATCTCCCTGCCCACGCGCATGCTGCTGCAGTCCACCTCCTCGCGCTGGGTGGTGCAGGACGAGCGGTGCGGCTACTACGACGGGCTGACCGGCGCGGTACTGCACTGGCAGGACGACGCCTTCTCCCCGGCCCGCGACGAGAACGGCGAGACCCCGGTGGCGGACGCCTTCGAGGAGGTCTCGCCCACCGGCGAGCGCCAGCTCATCGTCTCCTTCCGCACCCTGCACCGCCCCACGGCGGACCTGGTCCTCGGCGGCTCGCTGGAAGCCGCCTGGCGGGCGCTGACCGGCAGCCCGCCGGCCGGCTGGGGGACGTCGGAGCCGGCCGGTCTGACCTGGTCGCGGCGGCAGCTGACCGACCTGGCGTACGAGCGCGCACCCCGGCCCACCTGGACGGTGGCCGTCGGCACCCCGGACCGGCCCGCCGTCGCCACCCTGCGCGTGATCCGCACCACGGAGGGCGTCGAGGAGGACGTCACCCTCACCCTCGGCTACGGCCCCGGGGAGGAGCCGGCCCTGGAGGCACTGCCGGGGCTGGCCGAGGAGCTGGTGACCCGGTACGGGCTGAAGACCATGATGTGCCAGCTGCGCGAGGCGCGCCGGGACCTGAGCGCCCCGCCCCGCTTCGAACACCCGCCGCTGCCGTACGCCTTCGTGCTCGGTCCCGCGGAGGTCCGGGAGGCAGGGCTCGACACCGCGAGGAGGACACCGCTGAAGGAACGCCCGGTACAGCTCGGCCCGAGCGCCCGGCCGAGCTTCTACTACCGCCTCGGCGACGGCAAGACCGCCGACAGCTGGACCGCCCTGGAGCAGCTCGCTCGCCACCTGCGCGGGGCACCGCCCCTCTAGCGCTCCGGCGACGGTGACGGAGACCGGCGTGACGAGCAGCGGCGTACTGGTGAGCTCCACGGCGTCCGGCTCCTGACGTGCAGTCGGGCGGGGGCGGGGGCGGGGGCGGGGTGGGGTGGATCATCCCGCCGCGGCGGCGGGAATCCGGGCAGGCCGTCACCTCTCCGGTGCGGCCGGGCCCGGCCGGACGCGCACGGTCACGGTGTGCAGTCCGGTCGCCCCGTCCGGAACGGTCGGCGTACTCCGCTCCGTCTGCACCGCGCCCGTCCCGTCGGTGGCCCGGACCTGGAGCGTGTGCCGCCCCGGCGTCGCCTCCCACGGCCACGTCCACAGCCGCCAGGTGTCGACCCCGTCCGCGTCGGCCAGCCGGGCCTCCTGCCACGGGCCCCCGTCCACGCGCACCTCCACCCGGGAGATCCCCCGGTGCTGCGCCCACGCCACCCCGGCCACCGCCACCCGGCCCGCCGCGGGTGCGGCGCCGGCCCGCGGGGTGTCGATGCGGGACTGCGTCTTGACCGGCGCCTGCTGGGCCCACGACCGGCGCACCCAGTACGCGTCGTACGCGGAGAACGTGGTCAGCCGCAGCTCGCGCAGCCACTTGCAGGCCGACACGTACCCGTACAGCCCCGGTACGACCATCCGTACGGGGAAGCCGTGCGCGAAGGGCAGCGGCTCGCCGTTCATCCCGACGGCCAGCAGCGCCTCCCGGCCGTCCATGACGGTCTCGACCGGCGTGCCGATGGTCATCCCGTCCACCGAGCGGGCCACCAGCTGGTCGGCCGGACCGCCCTGCGAGGGCGGTCGTACCCCGGCCTCGCGCAGCAGGTCGGCCAGGCGCACGCCGAGCCAGCGGGCGTTGCCCGCGTACGGGCCGCCCACCGGGTTCGACACGCAGGTGAGCGTGATGTCGTGCTCCACCAGCGGGCGGGACAGCAGCGCGGGCAGGTCCAGTTCGAGGGGGCGGGTGACGCCCTCGCCGTGGATGCGCAGCTGCCAGGTGCCGGCGTCCACCCGGGGGACGACCAGGGCAGTGTCCACGCGGTAGAAGTCCCGGTTCGGGGTGAGGAACGGGGAGATCCCGGGCACCGGCAGGTTCGCCCCGGGCGGGACGGGCGGGGCGGGCACGTCCGGCGGGGGCAGGGCGAACCCGGTGCGGGAGGCCGTCGCCCCGGCCGAGCCGTGCGCGCCGAGCCGCCGCCCCGCGTAGCCGATGCCGGCCGCGGCGGCGAGCGTGGCCGCGACGAGTCTACCGAAGCCGCGGCGGTCCAGTGCCCAGGCGCCGCCTGGCGGGGCGCCGGTCGGGTGGGCGCCGGTCGGGCGGGGTGTGCGCAGTGCGCGGACCAGCAGGTAGAGCACCGCGGCAGTGGTGAGGGTGCCGACCGCCGACGGCAGGGCGTCCCGCCAGGTCGCCTGGGGGCGGCTGACCGCCGCCAGCGCCCCGAGCAGGCCGACCGCGCCGACCACGGCCGTCCCGGCGGGCAGGCGGCGTACGGCGAGGATGCCGGCCGCGGCGGCAAGGAGGACGAGAACGGCGACGATGCCGAGGGTCAGGACCAGCTTGTCGGCGGTCCCGAACCGGGCCACGGCCCATTCCCTGAGCCCGACCGGTGTCCGGTCGACCACGGCCCCGCCGACCGCGGTGACGGGCGCGGCGTCGGGTCGGACCCATGCGGCAGTCAGCTGGGCCGTGGCCAGGCCGGCGCAGGCCGCGGCCAGGCCGGCGGTGGCGGCGGCGACGGTGTACCGGTGGCTGCTGCGCGGGCGTGGGTCGCCCTGCCCTGCCTTCTCCGAGGTCATGCGCACCACCGTCCGCCGGTTCGGCCCCGCCGCGTCCCGCCCCGCCCATCGGGTCCAGTGTGACGTGGCGTCGCGGGGGCGTCGTCCCTCCGACCGCCGCGGGTCGTCCTCCCCGTCCGCTGCGCGGAGCCGTTCCCCACCCCGCCCCTTCCCGAAACCGGGGGCTCCGCCCCCGGACCCCCGCGCCTCAAACGCCGGCGGGGCTGGGTGGTCGCGAAACGTCGGCGGGGCAGCATTGCCGCGAGCGCCGGCGGGGCTGGGTTGCCTTTGGGGGCTGGGTTGTGTCGGTCAGCCTCGGGGGCGGCGTTCGGCGGCGACCCGCTCGGCGGCCTGCCGGGCCACCGTCTCCAGGGGGTGGGCGGCCTCCCCGGCTGCCTCGTGTGGGGTCGGCCCGCCGCGCTTGCGCAGCTCCACCACCCCGTCGGTGAGCAGGTCACCCGGATCGGCGGGCCAGGGCACGGACGCGGGTGGGCCGGCGGGGGCCGGTAACCGGTCGGGGTCCGCGGCGCCCGCCCCGGCGGCGGGCACGTCCGGAGAGGGCGGGGCGGCGGGGGTGTCCGGGCTTCCGGCGGTCGGCGCCCCCTGTGCGGGGACGTCCGCTGCGGGGACGTCCGCTGCGGGGACGTCCTGCCCGGGCCGGCCGGGCCGCTCGTGTCCGGTCTGGGACATGCTCGGTGCACTCCTGCTCGCGTCGGGCCGTCACGGCGTCGGCAGGGCCGGCTGCCGTATCGATTCGGCGGCCTTCCCCGTTCGCTTCCGGGCCAGTGAAACGACTGACGGCCCCGAGCGGCGGTCCGCGGGCGGGGTTCTCCCCCGCAGGGGTACCGGAATTCCCCCGAAAGGGTGGCGGCCGTCCCCGTGCGGTCCGATGGTCCGGCCGTCGGATGAGGGGCGTCCGCCGGCCGGACCATCGGACCGCGCGGCCTACCCCGTCCGACCCGCCGCCTTCAGGAGCACCGCGACGGCCGTGGCCAGTTTGTGCGGGTCTCCGGTCGGGGCGGTCGGGGTGGTCGCGTCGGCCGGGTGCCGGGTGGTCCGGCGGGCCCAGGCCTCCTCGAAGGCGTGCCAGTCGGCCTCCGCCGGCGCGGTCCCCTTGACCAGCGCCTCGTCCAGCGCCTTGAAGTACGCCGCCCAGCGCGGCGCGTACAGCTCGCGGACCAGGCCGTGCCACTCCCGGTTCGCGTAGTCGTGCAGGAAGCCGCCCTCGCTGGTGCTCCGCGCGCCCCACACGCTCAGGATCGAGCGGGCGTCGTACTCGTACCGGTCCTGCTCCGCCCGGTCGGCGCCCGCGGCGCGGGCCGCGGCCAGCCAGTCGCCGAGCCGGAAGTTCGGGTCGGAGCCGGTCAGGGCGTCCAGCCGCCGCTCCGCGTCCTGCCAGGCGGCGGTCAGCGTCCGGAACCGGGCCAGGTCCTTCGCCTCGTAGGCGGCCCTGATCCCCGGCAGCAGCACCCGCGAGTGGTTGGCGAGCGCCTGCCGCGCGGTGTCCACCAGGTCGAAGCGGTAGGCGCTGGAGCCGCGCAGCCGCGGGTCCACCTTGAGGAGGTGGTCCAGGGCCCGGCGTACGGAATCGGCCGGGTAGCGCATCGACCGGGGGCTCCAGTACGCGGCCCCCGCCGCGGTCAGGCTCGGCCGGGCCGTGAACAGGCTGTCCTGGGACTCCGACCACAGCCCCGACGACGTGCTGTACGGGCCCTTGCGCAGCTCCTCCCAGGCGGCCGCCGCCTCCGCGTCGGGCCGCCCGTACCGGCGCGCCGCGAAGTCCGCGAACCACGCCTTCTGGTCGATCGGGCCCGGCTCCCACGCCATGTCGGTGAACAGGTCGAAGGCGGCCGGGTTGGTGCCGGTGGCCTCCGGCAGGTAGGCGATGCCTCTCAGCGCGCTGTTGGTCTTGGTCTGCCAGGCGCCGAAGCGGTCGAGCCACACGGAGGTGTTGGCCCCGACGGTGGTGTGCCCGCCGAAGTTGTAGATCGTGCCCAGCGCGTACGGCACCCCGCCCCAGCGGGTCTCCCGGTCCAGCCGGTTGTACCGGTCGGACAGCCCGTCGAGGATCAGCACCTTCGAGGTGTCCACCCCGGCCAGCAGCTCCTTGCGCGGGCTGTCCTGCCAGCCCAGCACCGCCCACAGCGCCCCCGGGTGCGCGGCGTGCAGGGCCGACTGGACGGCTCCGGCAGCCGCCCGCACGTCGACCGTGCCCACCGTCCCGCCCTCGTGGAGCGGGCTCATCCGGTACATCGTGCTGTCCCCGAACACGGCCCGCTGCTCCGCGTAGTACGCGGCCGCCACCTTAGGGAACGCGGCCGAGGACGGGTCCAGCCAGTCGGGCCGCTCGAAGCCCGCCCAGTCGCCCTGGGGGACCGTCACCGCGCCCGGGTTGCGGTCGGCGAAGCCGGGCGGCACGGTGCCGAAGTAGCCGGGCAGCACCGGGGTCATGCCGAGCCCGCGCAGCTGCTCCGCGATCCGGGCGCCGAGGGCGGCGCGCTCGCGCATCAGCCGCTCGGAGACCGGGCCGCCGAACCCGCTCAGGTTCTGCAGCAGCCACCAGCTCTGGTGGCCGGGCGCGGGGATCCACGCCCGCAGCTCCGCGGCGGAGTAGCCGAAGCCCTGGAGCGCCCGGTAGTACGGGTACTCGGCGCCGGCCTGCACGAACACCTCGTTGATGCCGTGCAGGGCCATCAGGTCGATCTGCCGCTGGTGCTGCGCGAAGGTGCGGTACGGCCCCGAGTAGCCGTCGTCGGTGTCGTTGAGGGCGTACCGGTGCGGGACGAGCGCGCTGCGGGTGACCGGGGCCGGCACCGCGGGCAGCCGGGCGGGCAGCATCCCGATGCTGTCGCCGGGCCAGCCGATGTCGACGCCGGCGACGTGCTGGAGGTACCAGCCGACGCCGGTCAGCAGGGTGGCGCCCGTCGACCCGCGGACCGTGATCGCCCCCGCCCGCCCGGACACGGTGAAGGTGTCCGCCCCGGCGGCCGCGGCGGACGCGTCCGGTACGAGCGTGAACCGGTCGGCATGGCGCGGCAGCAGCCGTTTCAGCGCGGCCCGCGCCGGGCCGGTGTCGAAGGCGGCGGTGCCGGGCCGTTCGGCACCGGGCCGTTCGGCACCGGGCCCGCCGGGCCTGCCGGGCCCGCCCGGTGCCGGGGCCGGCGGGTGGGAGGGTACGCCGGCGAGTGCGGGGGAGCCCGCGCACAGCAGGGCCAGCAGGGCCGCGAGGGCGGCGGTGCGGAGGTTCGTCATCCCGGGGCCCGTCAGACCGGCAGGGACCAGGCCTGGTCCACGCGGTGGTCGCCGCACTCGGCGAGCCGCAGCCGCTCGGCCGGGGTGTCGGCGGTCGCGGGCGCAGGGGGCGCCGTCAGGCACAGCCCGCTCACCTTCTCGACCAGGGTCCCGCCCCGCAGGTGGGTCCAGCTCTGCCGGGCCTTCCACGGCACGCAGCGGGCCAGGTCCACCACCTCGCCCCCGCTCGCCGTCAGGCACCTGCCGTCCAGCCGCAGGCTGTCCCCGCCGCCGAGGACCCACCGCTGGTCGGAGGCGGCGGTGCACGCGGAGACGACGACCGCGCCGACTCCGGTGGTGTTGGCGCCGTCCATGCACTTCACGCCGGCACCGGTGATCTGCCCGGTGGGCACGGCCCGGCCGCAGCCGGGGCGCGGGGTGAGCCGCCACACCGCCGTGTCGTGCGCGGCGAGCCGCCCGGTGAGGGAGTCGGAGACCCGGGTGCGCTGCCCGGTCCACAGGTCCTTGGCGTCGACCGCGCAGTCGTACAGGCCGATGTCGGCGAGCGGGACCGAGATGTCGCGGGTGCTGCCGGACCGGTTGAGGACGGCGACGGCGCGGTCGCCGTTGGCCAGTGGCCGGGCCAGCACCTCGAAGGTGGCGTTGGCGGAGACCACCGTGCCCTGGCGGCCCATCGGGTCCTGGTCCAGGGCGATCAGGTCGGTGTTGCCGAGGGCGGCGAGCCCGCCCGGCGTGAGCGCGGAGATGTCGGAGGACAGGATGAAGGGGGCCGCCATCATCGCCCACAGGCCGACCTGGCTGCGGCTTTCCGCGTCGGTGAGGCCGGGGGCGCCCGCGATGAGGAAGTCGGGGTCGTTCCAGTTGCCGGGGCCCGCGTACCGGCCGAGCCAGCGGTTGTAGCCGTAGTTGCCGAGGACGGAGCTCCAGCGGGAGGTCGCCGGCGCGGCCGGGCTGTAGACCTTGATGTCCTTGCCCTCGCGCCACAGCTGGCCGGTCGAGCCCACCCAGCCGAGCACCCGGTGCCAGTCGGAGCCGCCCCATTCGCCCTGCTGGAAGTAGGCGGGCGCGGAGGCGGAGAGCACCATGCTGCGGCCGCTCGCCCGCAGCGCCTGCGCCACGGCGGTGTACGCGTCGCGGTACGCCTGCTCCTTGGTCTTGCCCGGCGGCACCCACAGGTTGCAGCCGTCCATCTTGACGTAGTCGACCTTCCAGGACGCGAACTGCCGGGCGTCCTGCGCGTAGTGGTCCGGGCCGCCGCCCTCGGGGGAGCCGCTGCCCGGGTACTTCTCGCAGGTCAGCGAGCCGGCGTCCTGGTAGATGCCGAACTTCAGGCCCTTGGCGTGCAGGTACTCGCCCAGCCAGGCCATGCCGTGCGGGAACTTCTGCGTGTCCACGACCAGCGCGCCCTGCGCGTCGCGGCTCTTGGTCATCCAGCAGTCGTCGACGGTCACCGTGTCGTAGCCCTTGGCCGCGAGGCCGCCGGCGACCAGCGCGTCGGCGTTGGCGACCACCTTGGCCTCGTCGATGTCGCACATGTAGTGCGCCCAGTTGTTCCAGCCCATGGGCGGGGTGAGGGCGAGCGGGGTGTCCGAGGTCGCGGTCGGCTCGGCGGCCGCCGGGGCGGGGGCGAGGCACAGGGCGAGCAGGGCGGCCGCGGTCAGGCAGGGGAGCGACGCACGCAGGCGAGGCGGCACGGAGACTCCTTGCGGTGGGGAGGCGGGCGGGGACATGACGGCGCTGTGGTGCGCCCAGTGCAGCCGTGCGACTACCCGCTGTCAACGTAAGTCGATCGTTGTGCGGTGATGACCAGCAATATGGGTGCAGATGCCGTCACACGATCGGGGAGACGCCGGGGAGATACGGCGTATGTGACAGTGGCTGATACGGTGTATCTCATGCCGAGGAGATCAGCTGCCCTGGACCGTGCGACACCCGAGGCGATCGCCGTCGCCGCCCTGCGGATCATCGACGAGGAAGGGCACGGCGCGCTCAGCTTCCGAGCCCTCGCCGACCGGCTCGACGTCTCCCACGCCACCGTCCAGCGCCGCTGCACCGACCTCGCCGGCCTGCTCGACCTGTGCACCGAGCACCTCGCCGGACAGCTGCCCGAGATCCCCGCCGGGACCGACTGGGCGGAGGCCACCGAGCGCCGCTTCACCGCCCTCTACCGGCTGCTCACCGGCCACCCCGGACTGCTGGTGCTGCGCGGCGGACGGCCGTGGCTGGGCCGCCGGCTGCTGGCCCGGCTCGTCGAGCCCGCGCTCGCCGACAGCGTGGCCGCCGGGATGACCCCCGCCGAGGCGATGACCGCCTACCGCCGCATGTACCTGCTCACCCTGGGCTGCGCCGCCTTCGTCGACCACCGCGACCCGGCCGGCGCCGCTGCCGCCTCGCGGGCGGCCCTGGCGGCGCTGGACCCGGGCGAGTTCCCCGTCCTGACGGCCGGACTGAACGACGTACTGCCCGCCCTGACCGGCCACGACGTGTACCACGGCGCCCTGCGCCAGCTGATCGGGGCCGCCCGGCCCGACGCCTGACCACCCCTCACGCCCCCGAGGAGAGCGACCATGGAACAGCAGCTCGACCACGCCGCCGTGCGCGCCGCCGCCGGCCGGATCGCCGGGGCCGTCCGCCCCGCCCCGGTGGTGCCCGCCGCCGAGGGCGTCTGGTACGCGCTGGAGTACCTCCAGCACACCGGCTCCTTCAAGGCCCGCGGCGCACACAACTTCCTCGCCGCCCACCGCGAGGCCGGCGCCCTGCCCGACGCCGGCGTGGCCATCGCCTCCGGCGGCAACGCCGGCCTGGCCTGCGCCTGGGCGGCCCGCGCCCACTTCGTGCCCGCCACCGTGTTCGTACCGGTCAACGCGCCCCGCATCAAGGTGGAGGGGCTGCGCCGGTACGGGGCCGAGGTGCGGCTCGTCGGCGACCGGTTCGCCGAGGCGCAGGCCGCCGCCCGGGAGTTCGCGGCAGCCTCCGGGGCCCTGGGCAGCCACGCCTACGACCACCCGCTCGTCGCCGCGGGCGCGGGCACCCTGCTCGACGACATCCGGGCCGGGCTGCCCGAGGTGGACACCGTGGTCGTCGCCGTCGGCGGCGGCGGACTGTTCGCCGGTGTCGCCACCGCCGCCCGCGCACACGGCATCCGCGTGGTCGCCGCCGAACCGGAGCACTGCCGGGCCCTGAACGCGGCACTGGAGGCGGGCCGCCCCGTCGACGTCCCCGTCGACTCGGTGGCCGCCGACTCGCTGGGCGCCACCCGCGTCTCGGCGGACGCGCTCGCCGCCGCCCGGCAGGGCGACGTCCGCTCGGTCCTGGTCCCGGACGCGGAGATCGGCGCGGCCCGGCGGGCCCTGTGGGAGGAGCACCGGATCGTGGTCGAGGCGGGCGCGGCCACGGCCCTGGCCGCCCTGCGCACCGCACCGGAGCCGCTGGGCAAGCGCGTCGCCGTCGTGCTGTGCGGGGCGAACACCGACCCGGCGGACCTGGCGGCCGGCCCCGCGCAGGGGTAGCGCACGGGGCGTCACCCGCCGTACGGACGACCATCGTTGCACCGGCCAGCGACTTTCGGGGACAGTACACACCCGTGCCCAGCTGCGAAGGTCTGCGTGTCCCACAGGAACACGACGGATCGCACACGCACGGAGGAACGGGTATGGCACAGCGCAAGGGTTGTCTGATCGGCTGCGGAGTGGCGCTGGTCGTCGGCATCGCAGTGGCCGTGGCGCTGGTGTTCGGCATCGGGAAGATAGTCGACGCCGCGGGGAAGACCGTGCTCGAACCCGAGGTGTACGCCTCCGTTAAGGCGGGCGACCCCGAGGACGCCGTCCGCGCGAAGCTGCCCTCGGGTGAATCGTTCCTCAAGGAGGCCCTGAAGGAGGGCGGCCCGACCCAGCCCGCCGACAGCGTCTGCTCCTGGTACATCGCGGGCGGCGACACCGCGGCCGGCGAGGAGACCGTGTACCGCTTCTGCTTCAAGGACGGCAAGCTCGCCGAGAAGGTCGACTACCGCATGAAGTAGCCGATTACGGCATGAAGCAGGGGAGCAGGGGAGCAGGGGCCCGACGGTCCCTCACCCGGCCGCCCCGAACACCTTTTTGGACTACTTGCGCCGCCCGGACACCCCGGCCCGGAGTGCCGGACCCGGGCCGCCCGAGCGGTTTTGCAGCCGGCGAGGTAAAGCGCATTAGTGGAATACCGGCCATGTGCGGCCGGGGCCGCATTGACGGGTCCCGCCGCCGGGCCCAGCGTGGGCTGCGCGATCCGGCAGCGAGGCCGGAACTACCCCCGAGGCGGCCGACGATGAACCGTTTGCACCTGCCCCGCACCGCCCTCGCCACGCTCGTGGCCGGCACCCTCCTCTCCGTCTCCGCATGCGGCCTGAGCGGCGGCCCCGCGGACACGGAGGAGGCGCAGAGGACCGGCGAGGTGACCGGCGAGATCACGTTCCGCACGCTCCAGCTCAAGCCCAAGTACACCGCGTACGTCCAAGGCGTCATCGACGCCTTCGAGAAGAAGCACCCCGGGGCGAAGGTCCGCTGGGAGGACGTCCCCGGCGACGGCTACAACGAGAAACTCGTCGCCGACGCCCAGGCCGGCACCCTCCCCGACGTCGTCAACCTCTCCACCGACTCCTTCCAGCTCCTCGGCGACCGCGGCCTCCTCGCCGACGTCGCCAGACTCGACGGCGACTCCGCCAAGGAGTACGTCCCCGGCGCCTGGGAGCAGTTCAAGCTCCCCGGCAAGGGCGACGGCGTGTTCGCGTACCCCTGGTACGTCACCCCGGAGATCCTCACCTACAACGAGGACCTCTTCCGCCAGGCCGGCCTGGACCCCGCCGCACCGCCGACCGGCGTCGAGCAGTTCTTCGACTACGCCGAGCAGATCGCCGCCCGCTCCGGCGGCCGGTACTCCGCCTTCATGGCCGACCCCAAGGGCAGGCTCCCCGGGGACTGGCAGAAGATGGGCGTCCCCCTCCTCAACGACCGGCGGGACCGCTTCGTCTTCGACACCCCCGCCGCCGTCGCCTGGGTCGAGCGGATGAAGTCCCTCTACGCCAAGGGCGCCATGCCCAAGGAGTCCCTCCTCAAGGCCGACGACATCAACCAGCTCTACGGCAGCGGCAAACTCGTCTTCGGCCCCGGCTCCCCGGGCTTCGTCAAGGACATCAAGCAGAACGCCCCGCAGGTCTACGCACAGACCCGGGTCGCCGGGGCCGTCACCGGCAGGCTCGGCCACATCGGCATCTACGCCCAGTCCCTCGGCATCAGGAAGGACACCCGGCACCTCGACGCGGCGCTGGAGTTCGCCAAATGGGTCACCAACGGCCCCAACCAGGTCGAGTTCTCCAGGAACGCGACCATCTACCCCTCCAACGCCCAGGGCCTCGCCGACCCCCGCTTCGCCGACCGGGGCGACGGCAAGGACGCCGACACCGTCGCCCGCGCGGTCGGCGCCGAACAGCTGAAGTCCGCCGCACTCGACGCCAACACCCCCGTCCAGTGGACCAACCAGGTCGGCGACGCGGTCGTCCGCGAGGTGCAGAAGGCCGTCAAGGGAGAGCAGGACGCGCCGACGGCCGTGCGCAAGGCCCAGGAGGAGGCCAACAAGCTGCTCGCCGACGCGGCCCGGAAGTGACCCGCGCCCACAGGGCGGCCCTGCGGGCCATGGAGGCGGAGCCGGGCCTGTCCCACCGCCGGTGGTGGACCCCGTACCTCTTCCTCGCCCCCGGCCTGGCGACGGTGGCCCTGTTCAGCCTCTGGCCGTTCGCCAACACCGTCGTCCTGTCCCTCACCGACGCCCGGATCCTGCGCGGCGGAACCTTCACCGGCCTCGCCAACTACCGGCGCGCCCTCGCCGACCCGGACTTCTGGACCGCCGCCGGGAACAGCGTGCTGTACCTGCTGGTCGTCGTCCCGTGCCTGGTCCTGCTGCCGCTGGCCCTCGCCGTCCTCGTGCAGGCGCGGATCCCGGGCATCGGGTTCTTCCGCTCCGCCTTCTACACGCCGGTGATCGCCTCGGCCGTGGTCGTCGGCCTGATGTGGCAGTGGGTGCTGCGCAGCGACGGGCTCGTCAACACCCTCTTCCTGCGGCTGCGGATCGTCGCCGAGCCCGTCCCGTTCCTGACCGACAGCACCATGCTGCTCGTCTCCGCGATGATCGTGACCGTCTGGAAGGGCCTCGGCTACTACATGGTCTTCTACCTCGCGGCCCTCGGGAACGTGCCCGCCTCCCTCCACGAGGCGGCCGCCCTCGACGGCGCCGGCCCCGTACGCCGCTTCGTCAGCATCACCATCCCGCAGGTCAAACCGATGATGCTGCTCGTCGGCACCCTCTCCGCGATCTCCGCGCTGCGCGTCTTCACCGAGATCTACATCCTCGGCGGCGAGAGCGGCGGCCCCGGCGGCGGGGCCCGCACCCTGCCCTTCCTCATCCGGCAGGTCGGCCTCGGCTTCGCCGGCGAGACCGGCTACGCCTCCGCCATCTCCCTCCTGCTGTTCCTGCTCACCCTCGGCTTCAGCCTGCTGGGCCGCCGGCTGGCGAAGGGGGACGAGCCGTGAGCCCGACCGCCTCCCCGCCGCGCACCGCCGGACGGGTCCTCCTGGCCGGACGGGCCGCCCGGTACGCCGTGCTGCTGCTGGTGCTCGCGGTGCTGATCGGGCCGATCGCCTGGCAGTTCCTCACCTCGATCCGCGGCCGCACCGAGAACGTGTACGACGGGGTGCTGCCCGCGCAGCCCACCCTCGACAACTACGCCCGGGTCGCCGAGTCCTTCCCCCTGCTCCAGTACACCGGCAACACCCTCACCGTCGCCGCCCTCGCCGTCACCTCGAACCTGGTCTTCTCCGCCATGGGCGGCTACGCCCTGTCCCGGCCCGGCTGGAAGGGCCGCAGCACCGTCTTCACGGTGCTCGCCGCCACCCTGATGTTCCCCTTCGAGTCCGTGATGATCTCGATGTTCCTCACGGTCCGCGGCATGGGCCTGGTCGACACCCTCGTCGGCGTCTGGCTCCCGGGAGCGGTCTCCGTCCTCAACATCATGATCATGCGCTCGGCGTTCCTCGCCGTCCCCCGGGAGATCGAGGAGGCCGCCGTCCTCGACGGGGCGGGGGAGTGGACCCGCTTCACCCGGGTCTTCCTGCCCGCCGCGAAGGGCTCCCTGGCCGTCGTCTGCATCACCGGCTTCATGGGCGCCTGGGACGACTTCCTCTGGCCGCTGCTCGTCCTCACCGACAGCGAGCACTACACCCTCCAGCTCGGCCTGAAGACCCTGGCCGGCGCCACCACCACCAACGACCAGCGGATCATCGCCGCCGGCGCCATGGCGGCACTGCTGCCGATGATGCTCCTCTTCTTCGCCCTCCAGCGTTACTTCTTCAAGGGGGTGGGCGAGGGAGCCGTCAAGACCTGAGGCGTACGCCGCCCCCGGCCCCCTCCCCGGCCCGCCCCGTCCGTCCGCTCCCCGACCGCCCCCTCCACCCCTGGAGCCGCCGTCATGCACGACGACCGCAGCATCACCGAACACCGCCTGCGCCGCGTCCTCAAGGAGCGCATCAAACCGGCCGTCCACTCCCGCCCGGTCCCGCTCACCGTCGAGCGGTGGGAGGCCCCGGGCGAGCCCGTGCCCGTCGCCGAGGGCCTGGCGGCCCCGTACGGGCCCTGCGCGGTCGGCGCGCAGTGGGGTCCGGCCTGGGGCACCACCTGGTTCCGGGTCACCGGCACCGTCCCGGCCGACTGGGCGGGCCGCACCGTCGAGGCCGTTCTCGACCTGGGCTTCGACCGGATGATGCCCGGCTTCCAGTGCGAGGGCCTGGTCCACCGGGCCGACGGCAGCGAGGTCAAGGCGCTCAACCCGTACAACGACTGGGTGCGCGTCGCCGACGCGGCGGAGGGCGGCGAGCGGATCGAGTGGTACGTCGAGGCCGCCTCGAACCCCGTCCTTGTCGAGCACAGCCCCACGTACGAGGGCGACCGGCAGACCAGCGGCGACCAGCCCCTCTACCGGCTCGCCCGGATGGACCTCGCCGTCTTCGAGACCGAGGTCTGGGAACTCGTCCAGGACCTGGAGGTCCTCCACGACCTGATGGTGCAGCTCGACGGGGCCGACGCCCGCCGCTACGGCATCCTGCACGCCCTGGAGGCGGCCCTCGACGCGGTGGACCTGGCCGACGTGCCCGGCACGGCCGCCGCCGCCCGCGCCCGCCTCGCCCCGGTGCTCGCCGCCCCCGCCCACGCCTCCGCACACCGGATCAGCGCCGTCGGCCACGCCCACATCGACTCGGCCTGGCTGTGGCCGCTGCGCGAGACCGTCCGCAAGGTGGCGCGGACCGCGTCCAACGCGCTCGGCCTGATGGACGAGCACCCGGAGTTCGTGTTCGCCATGTCGCAGGCCCAGCAGCTGGACTGGATCAAGACCCACCGGCCCGAGCTGTTCGAGCGGATCAAGAAGAAGGTCGCGGCGGGCCAGTTCGTGCCGGTCGGCGGCATGTGGGTGGAGTCGGACACCAACATGGTCGGCGGCGAGGCCATGGTCCGCCAGTTCCTGTACGGCAAGAAGTTCTTCCTGGACGAGTTCGGCATCGAGACCCGCGGCGTCTGGCTGCCCGACTCCTTCGGCTATACGGCGGCGATGCCGCAGATCGTCCGGCTCTCCGGCTCCCGCTGGTTCCTGACGCAGAAGATCTGCTGGTCGCAGGTGAACGCCTTCCCCCACCACACCTTCTGGTGGGAGGGCATCGACGGCACCCGCGTCTTCACACACTTCCCGCCCGTCGACACCTACAACTGCGACCTCGGCGGCGCGCAGCTGGCCCACGCCGCCCGCAACTACCGGGAGAAGGGCCGGGGTTCGCGCTCGCTCGCCCCCTTCGGCTGGGGCGACGGCGGAGGCGGCCCCACCCGCGAGCACCTCGCCCGGGCCCGGCGGCAGCGGGACCTCGAAGGCTCCCCGCGGGTCGAGGTCGAGCAGCCCGACGTGTTCTTCGACAAGGCCCGCGCCGAGTACCCGGACGCGCCCGTGTGGGCCGGCGAGCTCTACCTGGAGCTGCACCGCGGCACCTACACCTCCCAGGCCAAGACCAAGCAGGGCAACCGGCGCAGCGAGTCCCTGCTGCGGGAGGCCGAGCTGTGGGCGGCGACGGCGGCGGTGCGGGTGCCCGGGTACGCGTACCCGTACGAGGACCTGGAGCGGATCTGGAAGACCGTGCTGCTGCACCAGTTCCACGACATCCTGCCGGGGTCGTCCATCGCCTGGGTGCACCGCGAGGCCCGGGCGACGTACGCGCGGGTGGCGGACGAACTGCGCGCGATCACCCTCGCCGCACAGGTCGCGCTCGCCGGGGAGGGCACCGCCGAGCTGGTCTTCAACTGCGCCCCGCACGCCCGGCGCGGCGTCCCGGCGGGCGGCGCCGGCGTGCCGCAGGCGCCGTCGCGGCCGGTGGACCTGGCGGAGCGGCCCGGCGGAGGATGGATCCTGGGCAACGGGCGGCTGCGGGTGGAGGTCGACGGCCGCGGGCTGATCGTCTCGGCGTACGACCTGCGGGCCGGCCGCGAGTCGGTGGCGCCGGGGCAGGCCGCCAACCTGCTCCAGATCCACCCGGACTTCCCGAACATGTGGGACGCCTGGGACATCGACGCGTTCTACCGGAACAACGTCACCGACCTCGTCGGCGCGGACGCCCTGGAGGCCGCGCAGACCGGACCGGACGCGGCCGCGGTCCGGGTCACCCGGTCTTTCGGCCGGTCGAAGGCCACCCAGTGGATCACCCTGCGGGCGGACGCCGCGACGGTGGACATCGTCACCGAGGTCGACTGGCACGAGACGGAGAAGCTGCTGAAGGCCGCCTTCCCCCTCGACGTCAAGGCCGAACGGACCGCCTCCGAGACCCAGTTCGGGCACGTCCACCGCGCCACCCACACCAACACCTCCTGGGAGGCCGCCAAGTTCGAGATCTGCGCCCACCGGTGGATCCACGCGGAGGAGCCCGGCTGGGGCGCGGCCGTCCTCAACGACTCCACGTACGGGCACGACGTCACCCGCGCCGTACGGCCCGACGGCGGGCAGACCACCACGGTCCGCCTCTCCCTGCTGCGCGCCCCCCGCTACCCCGACCCGGAGACCGACCAGGGCACGCACACCATGCGGTACGCGCTGGCGCCGGGCGCGCGGATCGCCGACGCGGTCCGCGAGGGGCACGCGCTGAACCTGCCCGAACGGGTGGTGCCCGGCGCGGGCCCGGTCGCCCCGCTGGTGTCGGTGGCGGGTCCGGCCGCGGACGCCGACGGGGTCGGGGCAGGTGCCGGCGACGGGGGTGACGCGGTGGTGATCGAGGCGGTCAAGCTGGCCGAGGACCGCAGCGGCGACGTGATCGTCCGGCTGTACGAGTGCCGGGGCGGCCGTGCGAGGGCGACCCTCACGGCGGGCTTCCCGCTGGCGGCGGCCGTCGAGAGCGACCTGCTGGAGCGGCCCCTGCCCGGCACGGCGGTGGGCCCGGTCGCCGCGGGGGACGCGGTTCCGCTGGCGCTGCGGCCCTTCCAGATCGTCACGGTCCGGCTCCGCCGCGCCTGAACGCGTGAACTGCGCCACAGTACGGGCCCGGCCGCACGGGGCCGGGCCCGTACTCCCGGCTCCGAGGGGCACGAGCACCCCGCACCCGGGTTATGCACCTAGTTGCAAAAGGCGGGGCGCCTCGCTACAACAGGGTCATCCCACCCGCGCGAGGAAGGCGCCCCCCATGAGTTCCCAGAGCCGGTACCCGCACCTGCTGAGCCCGCTGGACCTCGGCTTCACCACCCTGCCGAACCGCGTGATCATGGGTTCGATGCACACCGGCCTGGAGGAGCACGAGCGCGGCTTCGAGCGCCTCGCCGCCTTCTACGCCGAGCGCGCCCGCGGCGGCGCCGGCCTGATCGTCACCGGCGGCATCGCCCCCAACGACGCCGGCCGCCCCTTCGAGGGGGGCTCCCGCCTCACCACCGAGGACGAGGCCGCCGAGCACCGCCTGATCACCGAGGCCGTGCACGCCGAGGGCGGGAAGATCGCGATGCAGATCCTCCACTTCGGCCGCTACGCGTACCACAAGGACCTCGTCGCCCCCAGCGCCCTCCAGGCCCCCATCAGCCCCTTCGTCCCGAACGAGCTCAGCGACGCCGAGGTCGAGCAGACCGTCGAGGACTTCGTCCGCGCCGCCCGCCTCGCGAAGCTCGCCGGCTACGACGGCGTCGAGATCATGGGCTCCGAGGGCTACCTCATCAACGAGTTCATCGCCGCCGCCACCAACCGCCGCGAGGACCGCTGGGGAGGCTCGTACGAGAACCGCGTCCGCTTCCCCCTGGAGATCGTCCGGCGCACCCGCGAGGCCGTCGGCCCCGACTTCATCCTGATCTACCGCCTGTCCATGCTCGACCTGGTCCCCGGCGGCTCCTCCCTCGACGAGGTCGTCCACCTCGCCAAGGAGATCGAGGCGGCCGGCGCCACCATCATCAACACCGGCATCGGCTGGCACGAGGCCCGCATCCCCACCATCGCCACCTCCGTCCCGCGCGGCGCCTACACCTGGGTCACCCAGCGGCTGATGGGCGCGGTCTCCGTTCCCCTCGTCACCAGCAACCGCATCAACACCCCCGAGAAGGCCGAGGAGATCCTCGCCGAGGGCCGCGCCGACCTGGTCTCCCTGGCCCGACCCTTCCTCGCCGACGCCGATTTCGTCGCCAAGGCCGCCGCCGGCCGCCCCGAGTCCATCAACACCTGCATCGGCTGCAACCAGGCCTGCCTCGACCACACCTTCAGCGGCAAGATCACCAGCTGCCTGGTCAACCCGCGCGCCTGCCACGAGACCGAGCTCGTCCTGTCGCCCACGCGCCTCGCCAAGAGCGTCGCCGTCGTCGGCGCCGGCCCCGCCGGCCTCGCCTGCGCCGTCACCGCCGCCGAACGCGGCCACAAGGTCACCCTCTTCGAGGCCTCCGGCCACATCGGCGGACAGCTCGACATCGCCCGCCGCATCCCGGGCAAGGAGGAGTTCGAGGAGACCATCCGCTACTTCGGCAACCGGCTCGCCGAGGTCGGCGTCGAGGTCCGGCTGGACACCGTCGCGGACAGCGGCACCCTCCGCGGCTACGACGAGGTCGTCGTCGCCACCGGCGTCACCCCGCGCACCCCCGCCATCGAGGGCGTCGAGCACGCCAGCGTCGTCAACTACCTCGACGTGCTGCGCGACGGCGCCCCCGTCGGCGAGCGCGTCGCCGTCGTCGGCGCCGGCGGCATCGGCTTCGACGTCGCCGAATACCTCACCGACAGCGGCGAGGGCGCCTCCCAGGACCCCGCCGTCTACTTCCGCCACTGGGGCGTCGACACCGCGTACGAAGGCCCCGGCGGCCTCACCGCCCCCGAGCGGCCGGCCTCCCCCCGCCGGGTCCACCTCCTCCAGCGCAAGACCACCAAGGTCGGCGCCGGCCTCGGCACCACCACCGGCTGGATCCACCGCGCCGAGCTCAAGCACCGCGGCGTCGTCTCCGTCGCGGGCGCCGCGTACGACCGGATCGACGACGAGGGCCTGCACATCACCGTCGACGGCGAGCAGCGGCTCGTCCCGGCCGACACGGTCGTCCTGTGCACCGGCCAGGAGCCCCGCCGCGACCTGTACGAGGCACTGCGCGCGGCCGGCGTCGAGGCGCACCTGATCGGCGGTGCCGACGTCGCCGCCGAACTGGACGCCAAGCGGGCGATCCGCCAGGGCACCGAGCTGGCCGCCGCGCTCTGACCCGCGCGCCGGCAGATCACAGAGGGATCAAGGGTGTTGTGGCGGCCCCGCCGGGCCGCCACAATCTCCGGGTGACTCTGACACCGGCAGACGCAGACAAGGTCCTCAAGGACAACTTCGCCCCCTGGGTCCTCGACCTGGGACTGACCGTCGAGGAGGCCGGCGAGCGGCACGCCGTGCTCCGGCTGCCCTGGTCCGGCGCCCTGGCCCGGGACGGCGGCGGCCTGTCCGGGCAGGCCCTGATGGCGGCCGCCGACACCGCCACCGTCATCGCGATCAGCGCCGCCCGCGGCGGGTACGGGCCGATGACCACCGTCCAGCAGTCGACGAGCTTCCAGCGGCCCGTGACCGGCACCGACGTGCTGATCGAGGTACGGATCACCAAGCTCGGCAAGCGGATGGCCTTCGCCGACATCACCATGACCCCGGACGGGGCGCAGGAGCCCGCCGCGACCGCCTCGACCGTGTACGCCCTGCTGGGCTGAGCAGGGTGCCGGACTCCTTACCCCTGCGGCGGAACCGGGACTTCAACGTCTTCTGGCTCGGCCAGGCGCTGTCCGTCCTCGGCGGTTCGATCTCCCTGCTCGCGCTGCCGCTGCTCGTCCTCGACGCGACCGGGTCCCTGGTCCGGATGGGCGTCGTCACGGTGATCTCCGGGGTCACCGGCATCGTGACCGGCATGTTCGCCGGATACGTGGTGGACCGGACGGACCGCCGCCGCCTGATGATCGCGTGCGATCTCGCGCGGGCCGTGCTGCTGGGCGCGGTCCCGTTCGTCTGGCTGGCCGGGCCGCGCATCTGGGTGCTGTACCTGCTGACGGCCCTCGTCACCGCCCTGAAGACGCTGTTCGACGTGGCGTACGTGAGCTCCGTGCCGAACCTGGTGCCCCCGCGGGACCTGGCCACCGCCAACGCACGGCTCATGGGCACCTTCGCCGTCGGGACCCTGGCCGGGCCGGTGGCGGCCGGGTTCATCACGGCCTCGGTGGGCGCCGACTGGGCCCTCGGCGTGGACGGGGCGACCTTCCTGGTCTCCGCCCTCAGCCTGCGCTGGGTCTCCTTCGGCCGGTACGGGGGCGCCGACGGGGCCGCTTCCACCGCGGCCGCCCGTGGCTCCGGCTCCGTTTCGGATTCGGATTCGGATTTGGGTTCCGGCTCGGGCTCGGGTTCCGGTTCCGGGGGCGGGCGGATGCGGGAGATGTTCGTCGTCGGCTTCCGCTTCCTGTGGGCACACCCGCAGCTGCGCCCGCTGACCGTGCTCCTCACCCTGCTGACCTTCGTCACCATGGGCGCCACCGACCTGCTGATCTACCGGATCCGGCACGACCTCGGCCAGGACGCGGCCACCCTCGGCTATGTGATCGCCGTCAGCGGGATCGGCGTGGTCGGCGCGGCCCTCGCCGCCGGGAGGCTGCGCCGGGTCTTCGGCTTCGGCGCCTGCTGGCTCGGCTCGGTCGCCCTGATCGCCGTGGCCGTCGCGGGGGTCGGCGTCAGCCGGAGCGTCCCGGTCGTCGCCGTGCTGGCGGCCGTGTTCATGTTCGGGACGACCCTCGGCGGGATCGTCTCGATGACCCTGCGCCAGGAGGTCACCCCGGACCGGCTGCTCGGCCGGGTCACCTCGGCCTTCTGGACCGTCCACAACGCCTCGGGCCCGGTCGGCGCGGCGGTGCTGACCGTCCTGGCCGCCCGGCACGGGGTACCCGCCGTCAGCATGGCGGCCGGGGAGTTCTGCCTGCTCATCGTCGTCGCGGGGCTGCTGACCCCGCTGCGGGGCGGCGGCCGGCCCGCGGCCCGGCCGGCCGCGGCCGAGGCGTCGGCCCGCGTGTCCCGGCACCGGTAGCCGGAACGGACCGCCGCCCGGGCTGCCCTGCGGCAACCCGGGCGGCGGCGGGCCGGCCGTCCCGGATCAGAACCGGTGGGGTGCGGCGCCCGGGAAGCGCTGCGGCGACGACGGCACGAGGTCCGCCCGGCGCTCGTTGCCCGCCGGAGCGGCCTCGCAGGTCACGTCCCCGGCCGGCAGCCTGCCGGTGCCGAGGTAGGCGTTGACGGCGGCGTCCGCACAGGACTTGGGATCGGTGAGGTACACGCCGTGGCCCTCACCGCCCCGGACCAGGAGCATCCGCGAGCCCTTCAGAGCCCGGTGCAGGCCCTCGCCGCTGGTGAGCGGGGTCTGGGAGTCCCATTCGTTCTGCACGGTGAGCACGTTCGCCCTGGTGTTCATCTTCGTCGGCGGCTCGACGGGCCGCTGCCAGTACGCGCACGGCTTGACGTTGGACGCGAAGTCCCCGTACAGCGGGTACTTCGCCTTGTCCGCCGCGGCCTCCTCGGCGTACTGCTCGGGGTAGCGCGGCCACTCGACGTCCCCGCACACCACGGACCAGAACACGGCCGTGCTCGTGTCGGAGGAGGGCTCCGCCGCCGGCTTCAGCAGCCTGCGCTGCTCCGCGGGGAGCGCGGCGGGCCTGCCCTCGGCCGCGTCCTTCAGGGCCTTGACGGCCGGTGCCGCCTGCGCCGGGTAGAAGAACATGGCCCGTCCGGCGCGGATGTCGTCACCCGAGAACTTCTGCCCCTCGATCTCGATCGGCTCCCGGTCGGCCCGGGCCACCAGGTCCCAGAAGGTCTTGGACACCGCGTCAGGGGTGGCGCCGAGCCCGTACTCGGCGGAGCGCTCGGCCGTCCACTGCGCCCACCGCCTGAAGGCGGGCTCCGCCTCGGTCGCCCACACCTGGATCATGCCGCGCCAGGCCCGCTGCGGGTCGACGCCGCTGTCGAGGACGAAGCGGTCGGTGCGGTTCGGGAACATCTGCGTGTAGACCGCGCCGAGGTAGGTCCCGTACGAGTAGCCCACGTAGCTGATCTTCTTCTCGCCGAGGGCCGCGCGGATCGCGTCCATGTCGCGGGCGGTGTTGCGGGTGGTGATGAACGGCAGCACGGACCCGGACTTCTCACGGCACTTGTCGGCGACCTTGCGCGCCCACTCCACGTCCGAGGGGAAGGTCTCCTCCCGGTACGGCCGGTTGATGTCCTGCTCCGCATCGGTCAGTCCGCAGGTGATCGGGCTGCTGGCGCCGGTGCCGCGCGGGTCGAAGCCGATCAGGTCGTACTGGTCGCGGACCTCCTTCGGCATCAACTCCTGGGCCATCAGCGGCATGTCGAGCCCGGTGCCGCCCGGGCCGCCCGGGTTGAAGAGCAGCGCGCCGTGCCGCTTGGCGGGGTTCTCGCTCTTGATCCGGGACAGGGCGATGTCGATGGTGCGCCCCTGGGGCCGCCGGTGGTCGAGCGGCACCTTGAGGGTGGCGCACTCGTACGAGGCCGGCTGGTCGGCGCTGCACCGCGCCCACGCCGGCTTCTGCGGGGTGAACTCCGCCGCCGGGGCGGCCGAGGCCTGTGTGGCGGACAGCAGGGGGATGGAGGTGGCGAGGAGACCTGCGGCGGCGAGCGCCGGCCCGAGGCGTGTGATGTTCACGAAGAGCGGTTCCCTTCCCGTGAAGTCGGTGGCCCCATCACCCTGTTGCACGCCGCGGCCGGGCGGAATCCGTCCGAAGGTCCGGCTCGTATGCTCCTCGCGAATGACTGGATATCCGGACAAGTGGCCGACACGCCACCAGTGTTGGCCGCGTGATCCGACGGCCGGCCGCCAACCGTGCGTGCCGCGGCGCATCAGGGCAGGGGCGGGGCGGGTCCGACCGGCCTCCCAGGGGTGGGCCGGCGGGCGTACGACTTGGGGAGGACAGCGGGGACGGAGGGGCGGGGACGGGACGGCCGGCGCCGTGCCGCTGTGCGGTCGGTGCGCGCCTGCGCGGCGCTCCCGCAGTTCCGCCGCAGCCCCCGGCCACCCGGCCGGTACGCCGTCCCGGCCGCCCCGGTCACCCGTCCGGCCTTGCGCGCCCCCGCCCCGACCGCGCTCCCGTCCGCGCTCGGCTCCCACCCGCGCCCGGCTCCCGACCGCGCTCCCGCTCCCGGCCGCGCCGGGGCCTCGTACGGCCGAACCCGCGGCCGTTTGCGGCTGCCGGGCCGGGACGTCGGGGGGAGGATGGAGGCACCCGGGAGTCGGAGCCCGGAGCACCACGAGCGGGCCCGGCGCACCGCTCCCTCGGCGGCGGACGGGAAGGAGCGGTCGGCATGAACACGTCGGACGACCTTCCGGCCGGCCCCGGACCCCGGGCGGAGGAGGGCCCCGGACCCCGTTCCGCCTCCGGTGCCGCCGCCGAACCCGTCGGCCCCTCCAGCGGGCGCGGCCTGCTGGACGTGCTCGGCGTCGCCGCGGTCGTCCTCGACGAGGAGGGGCGGATCACCCTGTGGAGCCCACAGGCCGAGGACCTGTTCGGCTACACCGCGCAGGAGGCCCTGGGCCGGCCCGCGGCCCGGCTGCTCGTCGACCAGGAACACCTGGGCCTGGTCCTGGCCCTCTTCCAGAAGGTCATGGGCACCGGGAAGCCGTGGGCCGGGGTGTTCCCCATCCTGCACAAGGACGGCAGCACCCGCCTGGCCGAGTTCCGCAACATGCGCCTGGAGGACCAGCGCGGCCGGCACTACGCCCTCGGGATCGCCTCCGACCAGGCCACCCTGCGCCGCCTGGAGCGCGACCTCGCCCTGTCGCTGCGGCTCGTCGCCCAGTCCCCGATCGGCCTGGCCGTCCTGGACACGGACCTGCGCTACGTCCTGGTCAACCCGGCGCTCGAACGGATCAACGGCCTGCCGGCCGCACAGCACCTGGGCCTGCGGATCCACGAGGCCCTGCCCCACATCGACTCCGCCGTCATCGACGCGGCCATGGCCGAGGTGCTGCGCAGCGGCGTACCCCTGCTGGACCAGTTCACCACCGGCCGCACCCCCGCCGACCCCGACCAGGACCACGCCTGGTCGATCTCCTTCTACCGGCTCGACGACCCGGGCGGGCGGCCCATCGGCATCGCCGCCTCGATCGTCGACGTCACCGAGCAGTACAAGACCTCCAAGGCCGTGGCCCAGGCCCGGCAGCGGCTCGCCCTGATCGCCGACGCCTCCGTGCGCATCGGCACCACCCTCGACCTCGGCGTCACCGCCCGCGAGCTGGGCGACATCGCCGTGCCGCAGCTCGCCGACCTGGCCACCGTCGACGTCATCGACGAGGTCCTCACCGGCGACCACCCGCCCGGCATCGCGGAGGGCGGGACCGTCCGGTTCCGGGCCCTGGCCGTCAAGGCGGACCGGCCCACCCCCGCCACCCGGGCCGCGGACCCGGTGGGCTCGCTCGCGCGCTACGACGCCACCCGGGTGGTCACCCAGTGCGTACGGACCGGCCGCCCGGTCCTGCTGGCGCACGCGGAGAGACAGGACCTCGACCGCGTCGCCCGCGACGCCGAGGCCGCCGAGCTGTTGGCCGAGGCCGGACTGCACTCCTACCTCGCCGTGCCGCTCATCGCCCGCGGCGAGGTCATCGGCGCCCTCGGCCTCCAGCGCACCTCCAACCCGCTGCCGTTCGACGAGGACGACGTCCTGCTCGCCGGGGAACTGGCCGCCCGCGCGGCCGTCTGCATCGACAACGCCCGCTGGTACCAGAAGCAGCGCCACACCGCCCTGACGCTCCAGCGCCACCTGCTGCCGCACCACCCGACGCCCTCGCCGGGCCTGGAGATCGCCTACCGCTACCAGCCCGCCGGGAGCTCCGCCGAGGTCGGCGGGGACTGGTTCGACGTCGTCCCGCTGCCCGACGACAAGACCGCCCTCGTCGTCGGCGACGTCATGGGCAGCGGCATCAACGCGGCCGCGGCGATGGGGCAGTTGCGGACCGCCGCCCGTACGCTGGCCGAGCTCGACCTCGACCCCGCCGCCGTCCTGACCCGCCTGGACCACACCGCCACCGGCGTCGGCCACACCATGGCCACCTGCGTCATCGCCGTCTACGACCCGCACCGCGGCACCTGCCGCATCGCCACCGCCGGCCACCTGCCGCCCGTACGGACCGGCCCGGGCCGCCCGCCCGAGCTCCTCGACCTGCCGACGGGGGCGCCCCTCGGGGTCGGCGGCGTGCCCTTCGAGGCGACCGCCCTCGACCTGGCCGTGGGCGACGAACTGGTCCTGTACACCGACGGGCTCGTCGAGACCCGCGACCAGGACATCGACACCCGGCTGCAGGCCCTCACGGTGCTCCTCGACGACCCGGAGCGCCCCCTGGAGGAGACCTGCGACCTGCTGCTGGGCAGGCTCCGCCGACCGGACGACCGCGACGACGTCGCCCTCCTCATCGCACGGGCCCGGCCGCTCTAGGCGCGGCAGGCAGGACGGCGACAGGACGGCGACAGGACGGCGCGGACGCGCGCGTGACACGGCGTGCGATACGGCGCGCGGGGGCGCGCAGGACGGCGCACGAAGAAGGTGGCGCCGGGGCACCGTACCAGCCCTCCGGGGTGTTGTTCGGATGTTTGTCCATTCGTGATGGTCCTTCCAAACGGACACCACAACTGGCACTAGCGTCCCTTGCCACCCGGGGAGCGCGGGTGCACGACGGCATGACTGCCGCGGCCTACCGCCCCTGCCGCCCCTCCCGGTCCCTCGCAGCAAGGAGGCACAGTGCTCTCAATCCGCCGGTCGGCCGTCGGCAGCCTGTCGGTCGCCAAGAAACACGTGCTGGGCACGACCGCCGTCATCGGCGCCCTCGCCTTCACGCTGATCGCGTTGCTCATCCCCGTGCAGAGCTTCGGCGGCAAGTCCGCTTCGGCAAGCACGTCCGCCGGGGGCGACGACGACGGCCTCGGCACCCTGAGCACGGCCTTCGGGCCGCTCACCCCCCAGGACCGGGACTTCGTCCGGAAGGTGCGGCTCGCCGGGCTGTGGGAACTGCCCGCAGGACGGGACGCCGTCCAGCGCGGCAAACGCCCCACGGTCCGCACCGCCGGCGAGCACCTCATCGAGGGCCACACCGAACTGGACCGCCGCTCCCTGGAAGTGGGCCAGGCCCTCGGCATGGAGCTGCCCAACCAGCCCAACGCCCAGCAGCAGGAGTGGCTGGCCCAGCTCGCCGCGGCCCAGGGCCCCCAGTACGAGCAGCTGTTCGCGCAGCTGCTGCGCCGGGCGCACGGCAAGGTGTTCGCGGTGGTGGCCCAAGTGCGCGCACAGACCCGCAACTCGATGGTGAGGCAGCTGGCCAACGACGCCAACACCACCGTCCTGGACCACATCACCGTGCTGGAGGCCACCGGCCTCGTCGACTTCGACGGGCTCGCGGACACCCCGCCCGCGGGGTCCGGCACGGCTCCGGGCTCCGGTTCGGGCTCCGGTTCGGGCTCCGGCTCCGGTGTCGCCCCCGTGCCCCTTCCTGCCTCCTCCACCCTTTCCCGACCGACGAAGTGAAGTGATCGCATGAGTCAAAAGGGCCACAAACGCCGTCTGCGGACGTCGCACAAGGTCCTCGTCGTGATGTCCGCCCTGGTCCTGGGCGGCGGCGGGGTCGTGTTCGCATCGCAGGGCGCCTTCGCCGGACAGGACGGCCGCGCACCGGTGACCGCCACGATCGACTGTCCCGACGTGGGCGACAAGCTGAACAACGTGCCCGAGCAGGCCAGGGGCGAGGTCGACAAGAACCTCGCGCAGCTCGACACCCAGGTCGCCAACGCGTACGCGCAACTCGCCTCGGGCCGCGCCAAGGGCGACGCCCTGCTCGCCGGGCTGAAGCAGCAGCGCACCGGCACCATCTCCGCCATCAGCAACGAGCTCGGCAAGGCGGGCGCCCGCCAGCAGGGGCTGGAGGGCCTCAGCGGCTGCAAGATGACGAAGACCGCGGCCGCCGACCCGAAGGACGACCCGGCCGCCGCCGCACAGGGCGCCGCCGCGCAGAACGGGGGCGCCCAGCAGGCCAAGGGCGGCCCGGCCCGCAGCGACTTCGTCGCCATCGGCTCGATCCGGCCGAACGTCAACACCCCGGCGAACCGTTCGGGCGCCTCCAAGGGGACCTTCTCGGTCAACTGCGGCCGCAACGAGAACGGCCACTTCAACCCCGACAACGTCATCGTCGCGCCGGGCGTCAGCAACGGCGCCCACCACATGCACGACTACGTCGGCAACCTGACCACCGACGCCTTCTCCACCAACAACAGCCTCGCCGCCTCCGGAACCACCTGCACCAACGGCGACCAGTCCAGCTACTACTGGCCGGTGCTGCGCCTGCGCGACGGCCGGGCCGAGAAGGACGCCAAGGCGCCCGGCGGCGGGCAGGACCTGAACGTCGGCACCATCCTCAAGCCCAAGCAGGTCACGATCGAGTTCAAGGGCAGCCCCAACTCCAAGGTCGAGGCCATGCCCCGCTTCATGCGGATCATCACGGGCGACGCCAAGGCCCTCACCAACGGCAACGGCAACGCCAACGCATCCTGGAGCTGCACCGGCTTCGAGAACCGCCAGCTGAAGGACAAGTACCCGGTGTGCCCCCAGGGCAGTGACGTGGTCCGGACGTTCAAGTTCCAGAGCTGCTGGGACGGCAAGAACATCGACAGCGCCAACCACCGCACCCACGTGGACTTCGCCAAGAAGGACGGCTCCTGCAAGCAGGGCTTCAAGGCCATCCCGCAGCTGGTGCAGCGCATCGTGTACAGCGTGCCGCCCGGTTCGCGGTTCGCGGTGGACAGCTTCCCCGAGCAGCTGCACAAGCCGGCGACCGACCACGGCGACTTCATCAACGTGATGTCGGACGGCCTGATGGGGCGTGCGGTGCGCTGCATCAACGACGGGCGTGTCTGCCGCTGATCCCCGGTCCCTCGGCGGCGGCGCTCACCACCTCCCACCTCCACGGCGTCGCCCCGAGAGCGGTGCCGGCCCGAAGACGACTTCGGGCCGGCACCGCATATCTGCTTGTGCCGCCGCCCGCAGGGGCCCGAGGGGCCCGGAACACCACCCAGGAGTGCCCGCCATGTCCGGCTCCCGCCGTCCCACGGCCCGTCCGCACCGCGCGGAGGGGCCCGTTTCCGTGTCCGGCCGTCAATCCGCAGCCGGATCCGGATCGCCGCCGCGGTTAGAGCCCTCCGACGGGGACCTCATCCGGCGGCTCCGGCAGGCGTACGCCTCCGGTACGGGCGCCCCCGAGGTCTGCGAGCTCCTCCACCGGCGGCACGGCGCGGCCGCCTTCGCCTGCGCGCGCCGCTGCTGCCGCGCCCCGCAGGACGCCGAGGACCTCGCCTCCGAGGCCTTCCTCCGGACCCTCCAGGCCGTCCGCTCCGGTGCCGGCCCGCGCGAACACTGGCGCCCGTACCTGCTGACGGTGGTCCGCCACACGGCCATCGAATGGCGGGCGGGAGCCGGGCGGACCGTCCTGACGCCCGACGTCGAGCCGTGGTGTCCGCCCGGGCCGGGCGGGGACGACCCGCAGCGCCGGCTGCTGGAGCACGAGGACCGCAGGCTCGTCGCCCGCTCCTTCCACACGCTGCCCGAGCGGTGGAAGGCCGTGCTGTGGCACACCCTCGTCGAGGACGAGTGCCCGCACCCCGTCCCCCTGCTGCTGGGCATCACCCCGAGCGCCGTGACCTCGCTGGCCTTCCGGGCCCGCGAAGGGCTGCGCGAGGCGTACCTGCGGGCCCACTTCGACTCCGCCGCCGACGACCGCTGCCGCCGCTTCGGCAGTGTGGTCGGTGCGGCCGTCCGGCGCCGCGGGACGCCCCGCGGCCGGGTCCTGGCCCGCCACCTCGCCGGATGCCGGTACTGCTCACGCGCGTACGCCGAACTCCTCGACCTCAATGCCGCGTTGTGCTCCGCGGTCCCGCCGGTGCCCGCCGGCCGCTGAACGCACCGCGGCCCCGGGCCCCCGCGCCGTGTGGGCGGTGGGGGACCGGGGCCGAAGGGGGTGTGTTGCCGGACCGGGCCGGCGCGGGACGCGGTGGAGGAGGCTCCGCCCCGTGCGCGGCGGCGGCCGCTACAGGCCGTTGACGCGGGCCATGCGGCCCACGCCCAGGGGGCGGAAGTCGGTCGTGGCGGCGCGGGCCTTGCGTCCCACCCGCGAGTACTGGCGCCGTACCTGGGCCATCAGGCGGCGGCTGCGCAGGGCCATCTCCAGTTCGAAGCGGGTGCGGGGGTCGCGCAGTCCGGGGCCGAAGAGCTTCTCCAGCTGGCGCATGCGGTAGCGCACCGTCTGCGGGTGCACGCTCAGCGCCTTCGCGGCCTCGGGTGCTCCGCCGCCCTCCAGCCAGGCGAGCAGGGTCACTTCGAGCCGCTCGCTCTGGCGGGGTGTCAGATCCGCCAGCGGCCGCAGCCAGCGCGCGGCCAGTGCGTGCGCCAGCGGCTCGTCCTGCAGGAGCAGCAGGGTGGAGAGGTGGTCGTCGACGAAGAGGGGCCGCCCGTCCATGCCGGGGCGGATCGGGGTGAGCGCCAGCAGCCGCAGCGCCCAGCGCAGGGAATGGGCGGTGTCGCGGGGGGCGACCGGGTGGCCCACGGCGGCGAACCGGCCGCGCAGCAGGGCCTCCAGAGCGGTGCGGGCGTCCGGATCCTCCGGGCTGGGGACCAGCAGGCACGGCTGGCCCCCGACCATGCCGGCGAGGGCGTCGTCCAGGGCGCCCGCGAGCTGCTGGGTCTCGCCCGGCGTGGCCAGGGCGATGGCCCGGATCTCCGGGGGCAGCGGCCAGCCGGCCATGCGGGCCAGCTCCGACAGGGCAATTTCGGCCATGGGCATGTCAGATGTGAGGGCGGAAAACAGCTCCCGCCGCGCCCGTTCGGAGGAGGGGCCGCCGGTGCCGCCGGACGACACCACCGTCAGCGGGGCCGCGATCCTCCTGCGGCCCTGCTGCGGAATCCGGCCGCGGATCTCGCCCAGCACGCCCTCGTCCGGATCCAACTCCCGGCCCGGGGCAGGGTACCGGTCCTCGTCCGGGTCCTCGTAGTCCTCTTCCGCGACGGGGCCGTCCGCGTCCATGTCCGGATGTCCGGCCGCCGCGTCGTACGCACCCGCGCCCCGGGCCGCTCCGGCCCGGTGGTCGGGGGCGGCGCCGTGCTCCGCCCGCGGGCCCTGGTCCTGTGTCACCGGCTCGCGGTATCCGAGGGCGGTGAGCAGAGCCGCCTCGAACTGCGCTCTGACCACCTCGTCGTCGAGGTCATCGACCAGTGCCGCGAAGCCGGGGATCCCGTCCCTCAGCTCCTCCACCATCCCGGAAGCCAGCGCGGGCAGTTCCCTGCGCAGGACCCGGGTCCATTCGCCGCGGGGGCGGGCCCAGATACGGTTCAGCAGTTCGCACATTGTTACCTCGTTCATGCCGGGGTACGGCCTGCCCCATGGGGGTGTGAGCAGGCCCGTCGAGCTGCTCCCTCCCTCGTCGGCGCCTGTGCCGACAAGGGAGTCGAGCTCCTCGTACACCCTCCAGGAGAGGGTCGACCACTTGCGGTCCCGCGGCTTTGCCTCGATTTTGCCTACGGGGAGGTGTGGTGGCGGACTGGGGGTCAATCCCGGTTGCCACCACACCGCTGGAACGGAATCTTCCGGGGCTGATCGGCAGGACGATGCCACAGGCACAAGAACTTGTCACGATTCGATAAAACCTGTGGAGGCGTTGCAAAGGTCCACGATGCTTCTGCACTCCGGCCCCCGCTCCCGGCCGGCGCGGTCCTCATCTCCGGCCCGCCGCGGAGCAGTTCCGTCGACCACCCCGGGCGCCGAGTGCAATGTGGAGTGCCTCGGGCCCAGGTGTATGGGAGAACCCGATGCCCCTGTCCCAGACCCGCGCGCCCCGCTCACACCGGGCTCGCAGCACCAGACGCCGTGCCGACGCCGCCGCGGCCGTCGGCCGGCGCGCCCTGCGCCGGCCCGTCATGCTGTCCGCAGCCGGAGGTCTGCACCCCGCCGCCCTGGCCGCCGTCGCCCTCGCCGCCCTGCTCCTCCTGGGCGTGGCCGCCCGGGCGGGCGCGCTCACCAACCTGTGGGACTTCCTCGACTTCGGAGCGGGCGTCCTCTCGCTCGTCTCCCTCACCTCCGCCGTCCTGTGGGGCCTCGCCGCCACAGACCGCCTCCTGTTCACCTCCGGCCTGCGGATCGTCGCCCAAGGGGTGCACCGCGGGCTCGCCGTCTCGGGCCTCGGCTTCCTCGCCCTGCACATCTGGATCAAGATCGCCGAGTCGCGGACCGGCGTCGTCAACGCCCTCATCCCCTTCACCGACCAGGACCAGCCGGTCCTGATCGGACTCGGCAGCCTGGCCGGATACCTCTTCATCAGCGTCGCCGTATCCGGCGCGGTCCGCAGCGCGTTCGCCACCAAAGGGCGCTCGCTGTGGTGGCGGGCCCTGCACGTCGGCGCCTATCCGGCCTGGGGCGCGTCGCTGGTGCACGGCCTCCAGTCCGGCCGCCTCGCGGCCGGCTGGGTCACCGCCGCGTACGCGCTGTGCATCGTCGGCGTCGCCGGCGTGCTCCTCGTCCGGCTCCGCAGGAGGCTGCGCGCGGAGCGCGACAAGCCGCTCGCCGCACAGCCGCAGTCCGCGGCCCGGGCCGCCGGCCCGGACCAGACGCGGTCGAACGACCGGTTCCTGCGGCGGCCCGCGGAGTGGGCCGCCGAGCGCCTGACCGCACGGCTCGCCCGGCAGACGGACGACGGCGCCGTCGGCCCCCGGCCCGGCCCGCTCGGCGACCCGCCCACGCAGGTGTACCCCGGCTCCTACGCCGAGCCGGTCCAGGACCCGCTGCTCACCGCCGCCACGGCGCGGGCCATGCCCTCGCAGCGGCCGCCCCTGTCGCCCGTACCCGCGAACCCGCCGTACGGCGCGGGCGCGGCGTTCGTCACCAGCCGGCTCGACGTCTCCACCGACCGGCCCGGCGGCCGGTCCGCGGGTGGCGCGCGGAGGCGGTCGTGACGAAGACCCCGGCCCTCGGCTGCGTGGGCCAGCCCCGGGTGCTGGCAGGGCTCGACGCCCTGCCGCGCCTGGACCGGGAAGACCACCTCGCCGTACACGGGCCCGTGCCCTCGTACGGGCCGGAGGAACTCGTGGAGCTCGCCGAGGACATCGACCTGCGCGGCCGCGGGGGAGCGGGATTCCCGTTCGCCCGCAAGCTGCGCGCCGTCATGCGCACGGCCCGCTCGCGCGACGGGCGCACCGCCCTCGTCATCAACGGCAGCGAGGGCGAGCCGAGCTGCCTCAAGGACAAGGCCATCCTGCTCAACTCCCCGCACCTGGTGATCGACGGAGCCCTGCTCGCCGCCTCGGCGATCAACGCCGAGGACGTCGTCTTCGGCGTGACCCGGGAGGACGTCGAGCGGTCCCTGCGCACCGCCATCGCCGAACGGGGGGCCGGCGGCCTGGTGCGGGTCGCCATGCTGCCGGAGCGCTTCGTCACCGGCGAGGGCACCTCCATGATCAACGGCATCGAGGGCGGGCCCACGGTCCCGTCCGGGCAGAAGGTACGGACCAGCGACCGGGGCCTCGGCGGCGTGCCGACCCTGCTGTCCAACACCGAGACCTACGCCCAGCTCGCCATCGCCGCCCGGATGGGCGCCGCCGGCTACCGCACCGCCGGCCTCCCGACCGAGCCGGGCACGACCCTGCTCACGGTCGCCGGCTCGACCGTCCTCGAAGTGCCGCTCGGGACCTCGCTGGCGTACGTCCTGGAGCTGTGCGGCACCTCACCGGGCCAGGGCGTCCTGATCGGCGGCTACCACGGCCGGTGGCTGTCCCCCCAGGCGGCCCGCAACGTGCTGCTGTCCCGGCAGTCCCTGGCCACGGTCAAGGCCGTGCTCGGGGCCGGGGCGGTGCTGCCGCTGCCGGAGGACACCTGCCCGGCGGGGGAGATCGCCCGGGTGGCCCGCTGGATGGCCGACGAAACCGCGGGCCAGTGCGGGCCGTGCTTCCGAGGGCTGCCCTCGCTCGCCTCCGCCCTGGAGGACGTGGCCACCGGGGGAGGCCGCGCCGCCCTGGACGCGATCGAGCTGCGCATGCAGGCGGTGCGCAAACGCGGCGCCTGCAGCCATCCGGACGGCACCGCGAACTTCGTCGCCTCCGCGCTCGCCACCTTCCCCGACGAACTGCGCGACCACGCCCTCGGCAGCGGCTGCGGACGCCGTGTCGTCGGGTGCCTGGCGCTGCCCGACGACGACGAGAGCACCGAACAGCTCGTCGTGGACTGGACCCTGTGCAGGGGCCACGGCCTGTGCGTGGACCTCCTGCCGGAGGTCGTGCGCCTCGACATCGACGGCTACCCGGATAAGGCCGTCATGCCGCTCCCGGGACGGCTCCGGCCGAAGGCCGCGCGCGCGGTGCGCCGCTGCCCCGCGCTCGCGCTGCGCATCCAGGAATGAGCCGTCCCAACCGACTTGCCGCTGACCGGAGTTCAGCTGTTAGCGGGATCTGATAAATTCCCGAGAATTTCAATTCCGAGGCCTCCGCAGGGTTTATGAATTACTCAGCAAGGCAACGCCCCCGGGACCAACCCGAAGGAGTGACCGTGAACAAGATGCGCCGCGTGACGACTGCCGGATCAGTGGCCGCAGTTATTTTGCTGGCGGCCGGCTGCAGCGGCGGATACAACGCCGGCGGCAGCGCGAATTCCGTGCAGCCCGCGGGCGCCGGAAAGGCCCTCGCGGACACCAACGGCTCGGGAAACGGGACGGGCGGGTACGGGGCGAACCCCGGTCAGCTGACCGGCTCGGGCGCCGGGGCGGAAGCCGCCCCCGGCAAGGGCGGCGGGCCGGCGGGCCAGCTCGCCGTACGGGAGATCGCGAACGTCGGCAGCGTGGTCACCGACAGCGCCGGAGTCACCCTCTACCGCTTCGACAAGGACACCCCGCAGCCCCCCAAGTCCAACTGTGACGGGGACTGCGCCACCGTCTGGCCGGCGGTCCCCGCGGACGACGCGTCGGCCTCGGCCGGCATCGAGGCGAGCCTCCTCGGCGCGGTCACCCGCACCGACGGCACCAAGCAGCTCACCCTCGCGGGCTGGCCGGTCTACCGGTACGCCAAGGACACGAAGGCAGGTGAGGCGAACGGCGAAGGCGTCGGCGGCACATGGCACGCACTGGCGCCGGACGGCAAGAAGGCGGTCGACAAGAAACAGAAGGCAGGAGGCGATTCCGGAATGGAGGCGGGCTCGGGAGCGGGGTCCGGATACGGGTCCGGTTCCGGTTCCGGGGCCGGCGACCAGTCGGCAAAGACAGGAGCGGAGCTCTCCGTGGCGGCAAACGAAAAGCTCGGCAAGATTCTCGTGGACGGGCAGTGGCGCACCCTCTACCGCTTCGACAAGGACAGCGCGTGGCCCATGAAGATCGGGTGCGTCGGCTCCTGCACGGACACCTGGAAGCCGGCCGCCCCCGTGGACAAGGCGAAGACCACGGGCATACGGCCGGAGCTCATCGGCACGGTGAAGCGGCCGGACGGAAGCGAGCAGCTGACGATCGACTGCTGGCCCGTCTACACCTTCACCGGGGACACCGAGCCCGGCCAGACGAACGGCCACAAGAAGCAGAACCTGTGGTTCGCGGTCACCGAGACCGGCAAGAAGGCCGCCTGACGGCCCGCCGCCGACCCCCCGTCCCTCCCCCCACCGGAACCCTGTGAGGCAGCCGTGCCCCCGATCCCCCGCCACCTCGCCGCCTGCGCCGTCCTGCCGGTGCTGATCCTGTGCGGCGGCTGCGCCGGCGGGGGCACGGCCACCCCGCAGGACTCGGACGCCTCCTCCTCCGCGTCGGCGGCGGCGCCGGCCGCGGGCCCGGCCGCCCGCCCCGGCTCCTTCGACGAGATCGCCGCCGTGCTCGGGTGCACCCCCGAGGTCACGGTCGACGCGGAGGAGATCCGCGAGGGGGCGTGCGGCACGGGCCCGCAGTCCTACCGGATGGCCACCTTCACCACCGAGGAGGGCCGCAGCGCCTGGCTGGCGGAGTCACGCGTGTACGGCGGCACCTACCTCGTCGGCCCCCGCTGGGTCGTCACGGCCGCCACCCCCGAGGCCCTCGGCCCCCTCCACGACCGGCTGGGCGGCACCCTCGAATCCGGCACCGACCACGGCTCCGGACACGGCCCCTCCCAAGGGTCCTCCCAGGCCCCCTCCACCCAGGGGCCCTCCCAGGGCTCCCCGCAGGAGCCCGCCCCGCATACGGGCCACCCGTCCCCCTGAGCCGGCCCGCCGGCACCGCGCGGGGCGGCCCGCACCACCCGGCGGTGGTGCGGGCCGCGCCGCGTCCGGTCGCGCGCCGCGGTGGTCTACGGGTGTTCCGCGTCGCTCTCCACGCGGGAGAGGAACGCGTCCAGCCCGGCCCGGTACCGCTCGGGCTCCTCGGCCGTCGACAGGTGCGCGCTCTCCTCGAAGACCATCCACTGGGCCCCGCGGATCCCCTCCACCAGGGGCTGGACGGCCGCCGGGGTGATCTCGTCGTACCGGCCCGTCGTGACCAGCACCGGCAGGTCGAGCTCGCCGAGGCGCGCGGTGACGTCCCAGTCCTTGAGCGTCCCCGTGACGTTCCACTCGGCGCCGAACATGGCCCCGTACAGTTCCGCGTTGACGGCGTCGGAGGCCTTCGCCACATGCTCCGGGAGCGGTGTGATGCGGCACATCCACAGCCGGAAGAACGCGGCCGCGGCCTCCTCGTACTCCGGGCTGCCCGTGGTCCCGGCGGCCTCGTGCCGGGCGAGGGTCTCGCGCACCCCGGCCGGCAGGCGCTCCATCAGGCGCCGCACCTCGGAGGCGAGCAGCGGGACGCTCGCGCTGGTCCCGGCCAGGGTGAGGCTCTCCAGGCCCGGCGGGCGCCGCAGCGCGTATTCGAGGGCGAGCATGCCGCCCCAGGAGTGGCCGAAGAGGTGGACCCGGTCGAGCCCGATCCCGTCGCGGACGGCGCCGACCTCCTCGACGAAGGTGTCCGCGGTCCACTCCGCCGGGTCGTCGAGGGGATCCGACCGCCCGCAGCCCGCCTGGTCGTAGTAGACGACGGTGCGGCCGAGGGAGGTCATGCCGTCCAGGTCGGTGAGGTAGCCGTGCGGTACCCCGGGCCCGCCGTGCAGCACCAGCAGAGGCGGCCGCCCCCGCTCGGCGGGCCAGGGCCCGGCGATCCGGTACCAGGTGCGCCGGCCCCTGAAGGGCACGGTCCCTTCGCTGATCTCCACGGCGCCTCCAGCCGCTCGGGGGCCTCATCCTCGGCGCAGCCCGCCCCCCGTGCCCCGGCGACGCGCCGCCGCGTGCCCCCGCTCACCCAGGGGTCACCCCCGGGGGTCACCTCGGGGCGGCCTCCGGGCGGGCCGCCCCGCGCCGTGCCGCGAGGACGACGAGCACACCGGCCGCGGTCCCGGCGAAGTAGGGGGACGGCACCAGCAGGACCCCGCCCAGCGCACACCAGGCGGCGATTCCCCAGCCGATCCCGGCGGGCACCGCCACCCCGCGCCCGGCGAGGTGCCACATCAGGCAGCCGAGGAGGACCAGGGGCACCGCGAAGCTCCCCGGACCGGCCCAGAAGGTGAGCCGGCTCTCCAGGGACTCCACCGTCGGGCCGGCGCCCCCGTCCGCGAGGGTGAGCGGGACGGCGGCCCAGATGCCGCGGTCCGCCCACCCGGCGATGTCCTCCCAGGCGGCGAACGCCAGCAGGGACAGGTGGCCCGCCCCCAGCCCGATCAGGATTCCGCTCGCCCAGCGGACCAGTCGCTTCCCCGCGTGGGTGGTTTCTGTACGTCCCGGCACGGCTGCCCTCCCCGTTTCCATACGGCACCGTATAACTGATGTGTACGGCAGCGTACAACGCCGGGCGGCTGCGGGGGACCGGACCCCGGCGGCCCTGCAACAGCCCGGCGCCCTGCGGCGATCCGGCTGCGGCCCGGGGCGGTCCGGCTGCGGCCCCGCGGCGATCCGGCTGCGGCGCGCAGCGATCCGGCTGCGGCGATCCGGCCAATTGCGCACATCCGCCCGGCCGTCGGCGCGAGAGCCGGGAGCGCCGCCGGCGTCGCGGGTCGCGGCCACCCCCGCCGCCTTCGTGAACCCGCGGGCATTTGCCAGGCGTACTGTCACCCGCCCCCGAAATCCGGCACGCGGTGCGGGAATTCCGCCCGTACCGCCCGAAGTCCCCCTGGCTGAATCAAACTCGCCCCGGACGGTGGCGAGTTGTCGCTGTGGCATCATGGCCGCGTCGTCTGCTCGGAGATGGGGATGAAGATACCTGGCGCAGGATTACCGACTTCGGAGGGCAGACTGCTCAGACGCCGGCTCAAGCAGGTCCGCCGCACGTGCGAGGCGCGGATCGCGGAGTGGGGCATGGAGCAGGGATTCGGCATCGACGAACTCCACCGGTATTTGTGCGCGCGGCGCGGACGCCCGATCCATCTGATTCCCACCTCATTCCCGGACCGCCATCTGTTCGGCATCTGGCTGAAGCTGGACGAATTCGACATCGTCGCCTTCGAGAAGTCGGCCTCCCCGGCGCACAAGGAACACATCATCGCCCACGAACTCGCCCACATCGCCTTCGACCACCAAGGCCCCGTGCAACTGAGCCAGGACGATTCGAGCCGCCTGCTGTCCGACGTCGACCCGGCGGAGGTACGCGGCCTGCTGAAGCGCTCCCGCTACAGCGACGACGAGGAACAGGAGGCGGAGACCCTGGCGTCCCTGCTGCTGTCCCGCGCCGGCCAGCGCTGGGTGGAGCCCGCCTGGAGCGCTCCGGCCGAAGCCGCCGACGTCGTGGCCCGGATCGAACTCGGCCTCGGCCGCACGGACCAGCCGTGACGGCGCTCTACACGGCCCTGGCGTGGATCTGCACCTTCGTCGGCCTCGCCGCGTTCGCCTACCGGCTGCCCGACCTGCGCCGCCGGCCCCGCGACACCGCCCTGTGGGCGCTGTGCGTCTACTTCCTCTGCTCCGGCATCAGCTTCCTCGTCGACCTGGACCTGATCCGGCTGAAGATCTCCGCCTTCTTCGGCCTGCCGAACATCACCTCCCTCATCACCCAGGTCGCGGTCGTGGTGCTCACCGCCGCCCAGCAGGTCGTGCTCGTCCACTGGTCGGCGCCGCCCGCCGAGGCCCGCCGCAGGAGCCGCCGCCGCGTGCTGTTCTACGCCGCGGCGCTCGCCGCCCTGGTCACGGCCTCGTTCCACGTCGGCCCCGTCGCCAAGTCCGAGACGGCCACGTCGACGATCCTGCTCAGCATCCAGGACGGCGGATACGCCCTCTACATGGCCGGCTACCTGCTGATCTGCGCCATCGGCCAGTGGGAGACCGTCCGGCTGTCGCTGCGCTTCACCCGGGTCGCCAACCGCCAGTGGCTCGTCGTCGGCATGCGCACGGTCACCGTCGGCGCGAGCCTCATCCTGGTCTACTGCGTGACCCGCGGCATCCAGATCGCCGGCACCCGGCTGCACTTCGACGGAGCCGCCCTCGACCCCGTCCAGTGGACCTGCGGCAGCGTCGGCGCCCTGCTCCAGGTCACCGGCTGGACCATCCCCTCCTGGGGCATCCACCTCACCCGGGCCCGCGGCTGGATCCGCAGCTACCGCGCCTACCTCCGGCTCCGGCCCCTGTGGCAGGCCCTGCACAGGGCCGCCCCCGACATCGCCCTCGACCCGCCCCGCTCCTGGCCGCGCGACCTGCTGCCGCCCCGCGACCCGCACTACCGCCTCTACCGCCGCGTGGTCGAGATCCGCGACGGCCAGCTGATGCTGCGGGCCGGGCTCTCCCGGGCCGAGTTCTCCCGGGCCGCCCGCTCCCTGGGCCTGCCGGAGGACCCGACCACCCCCCTCGGCGAGGCCCTGCAGCTGCGGGCCGCCGTGGACTGCCCGACCGCCCCGAACGCCGAGCCGTCCGAGCCCTCCGACATGCCGGTCCGGCCCCCGTACGAGGACTTCCGCGCCGAAGTGGCCTGGCTGACCGAGGTCGCCGCCGCGTTCCGCTCCCTCGGCCGTACGGGCACGCGCACGGGCGCCGGCAGCGGCACGGACACCGACACCGACACCGGCACCGGTTCCCGGACCGTGGCCCGGTGAGCCGCGCCGCCCTCCGTGCGGTCGAGCGGCTCGTGGCCCTGGACGGGGAGCACGGCGCCACGGCCGCGGTCCCCGCCGCCCGGGCCGCCGTACGGAAATTCCCCGAACTCACCGCCGCCCCCGGCAGCCTGCCCGCCCGGCACCGGGACCGCGACCGGCTGGCCGCCCTCGCCGAACTGTGCGAGGTCATCGGCTGGATCCTCTTCGACGCCGGCCGCTACGGGCCCGCCCACGCCGCCAACCGGCAGGCACTGGACCTCGCCCACCTCGCCGGGGACCACTGGACCGCCCGCCTCGTCCACCTCAACCACGCCATGCTGCAGACCCACACCGGCCGGGCCCGGGCCGCCCTCGACACCGTCGCCCGGGTGCCCGGCGCCCGCCCGCTGCCCGCCCGGGTCCACAGCCTCACCCTGATCCGCCGCGCCCACGCGACCGCCCTGCTGGGCGCCCGCCGCACACCCCTGGACCTCATCGACCGGGCCCGCAGCCGCTTCCTCGACGGGATCTCCCGCCACGACCCGCACTGGGCCTGGTGGATCGACGAGATCGAGCTGACCGGCCACCGGGGCTGGGTGGAGGCCCGGCTGGGCCGCTGGGACCGGGCCGTCCCGCTGCTGCACCGGGCGGCGACCGCCCCCGGCCCCTCGTACCGGCACCTGTTCACGGCCCAGCTGCTGTCCGCGCTGGCCGGCGCCGGCGCCTGGACCGAGGCCGAGCAGCTGATCACCGACCTCGCCCCCCGGGCCGCCGGCATCGGCTCGGCCCGCACCACCGAAACCCTCGGCAGGACGGCCGCGGCCCTGTGCCGCACCGCCGGGGTCCCCCCGCGCCTGCGCGACGCAGCCGTCCACCTGCGGGCCGCCCTGCCCGCCCGCGCACGCCGCACCACCCCCACGTCCCCCACTTCCCCGACCGAACGATAGGACCCCTTTCCATGCGCCAGATCCGGATCCCGATGTCCGCGGCCGTCGCCGTGCTCGCCTCGGCCGCGTTCTTCGCCGTCTCCGGCAGCCCCGTATCCGACGCCGCCCCGGCCGCCCGCCAGGAGGCGGCCGCGGTGGAGCGCGGCCTCCCGTACGTCTCCACCCACCTCTATTTCGGAACCGGCCGGCACGGCGGCCAACCGCCCATCACCGACGAGGAGTTCTCGAAGTTCGTCTCCGACGTGATCACTCCCCGCTTCCCCGCCGGCCTCACCCTCCAGGAGGCCCGAGGCCAGTGGAGGGACAAGGACGGGGACATCAACCGCGAGAAGTCCTGGGAACTCACGGTCCTCTACCCGGTCGCCGAATCCCGCGCCCGGGACCGCGACCTCGAATACATCCGCGCCCTCTACTGCCGCATGTACGGCCTCGAATCCGTGGGCCGGGCCGACGCCCGCGTCCACGCCGACTTCTAGCCGGAGCCCTGCGCCGCGGGGACGACCGGCCCCGCCTCGACGAGCGAGCGGCACTGCCCCACCGCGGCCCTCCGGTCCCCGGAGCCCGCCACCGCGTCGAGTGCGGCGGCGAAAGCGACCCGGGGGCCGTACACAGCAGGACGGCGCTGCCGGACCCCGCACGTGGGGGGCGACAGCGCCGTCCTGGGGTCGAGCGCGGCTACATGGTGATCTTGTACGCCAGCTGCTCGGTCTCGGCCACTTCGAGATCCATCTCACCGATGTTTCCGGCGGACCGCACGTCCCCGCCGACCTGCCGGAGCGAGGAGAGCAGCGGCGCCGGACCGCGCGCCGAGAGCCTGGCGACTTCGGCCCGCATGGAGACCTGCGCGGCGCTCTTGGACTTGCGGATGGCCGCGATGGCCTCCGCGGCGACGTCCAGCAGCTGGGGGTCCCCCTTCAGCGACTGCTCGCGCAGCTGCGTCCCGCCGGGCCACTGCGCCCGGTGCACCGAGCCCTCCTGCCACCAGCTCCACGCCTCCTCGGTGGCGAACGGCACGAACGGCGCGAGGAGCCGCAGCAGCACCGACAGCGCCGTCGACAGGGCGGCCTGTGCGGACGCGGCGGCTTCCTCGCCCCCGGCGCCGTAGGCGCGGCTCTTCACCAGCTCCACGTAGTCGTCGCAGAACGCCCAGAAGGCCCGCTCGATCGTCTCCAGCGCCCGGGCGTAGTCGTACGCCTCGAACCGGGCCGTCGCCTCGTCCACCACGTCGGCGAGCCGGGCGAGCAGGGCCTGGTCCAGCGGATGGGTCACCGCCGCGCGGCGGTCGCCCGCGCCGAGCCCGAGGACGAACTTCGACACGTTGAGGATCTTGATGGCCAGCCGTCGGCCGATCTTCATCTGGCCGATCTCGAAGGCGGTGTCCGTCCCGGGACGGGCGGACACGGCCCAGTACCGCACGGCGTCCGATCCGTGCTGGTCCAGCAGGTCCAGCGGAGTGACGACGTTCCCCTTCGACTTGGACATCTTCTTGCGGTCCGGGTCGAGGATCCAGCCGCTGATCGCGGCGTGGGCCCAGGGGAGCGCGTCGTGTTCCAGCTCGGCGCGGGCGACCGTGGAGAACAGCCAGGTGCGGATGATCTCGTGGGCCTGCGGGCGCAGGTCCATCGGGAAGACCCGCTCGAACAGGTCGTCGTCGTGGCCCCACCCGCCGGCGATCTGCGGGGTGAGGGAGGACGTCGCCCAGGTGTCCATCACGTCCGGGTCGCCGGTGAAGCCGCCGGGGACGTCCCGCCGGTCCGCGGTGTACCCGGGCGGGGCGTCGCTGCTGGGGTCCACCGGCAGGGACTCCACCGGCGGGACGATCAGCTCGTCGGTGGGGTTGCCTTCCGCGTCGAGCCGGTACCACACGGGCACGGGCACGCCGAAGTACCGCTGGCGGCTGATCAGCCAGTCCCCGGCGAGCCCCTCCACCCAGGCCTGGTACCGGTTGCGCATGTGCTCGGGGTGCCAGCTCAGCTCGGTGCCCCGGTCCAGCAGCTGCTGCCGGAGGGCCGCGTCGCGCCCGCCGTTGCGCAGGTACCATTGGCGGCTGGTCACGATTTCGAGGGGCTTGTCGCCCTTCTCGTAGAACTTGACCATGTGGTTGAAGGGCCGCGGCTCACCGACCAGGCTGCCCTCGGCGCGCACCATCTCGACCAGGCGTTCGCGGGCCGTGTGCGGGGTCGCCCCCGCGAGCCGGGCGTACGCGGCCTGCGCGGCCTCGGACTCCAGCGCGGCGGGCGCCTCGCGGACGAAGCGGCCGTCCCGGCCGATCACCGAGCGGGTGGGCAGGTCGAGCTCGCGCCACCACACCACGTCGGTGGTGTCGCCGAAGGTGCAGATCATGGCGGCGCCGGTGCCCTTCTCCGGGTCGGCGAGGCGGTGGGCCACCACCGGCACCTCGACACCGAACACCGGGGTCCGCACGGTGGTGCCGAAGAGCTCCCGGTAGCGCTCGTCGTCCGGGTGCGCCACGACGGCGACACAGGCGGGCAGCAGCTCGGGGCGCGTGGTGGCGATCTCCAGTGCCGTTCCGCCCTCCGCCGTGAACAGCAGGTGGTGGTAGGCGCCGGGACGCTCGCGGTCCTCCAGCTCGGCCTGGGCGACCGCGGTCTGGAAGGTCACGTCCCACAGGGTGGGGGCCTCGGCCTGGTACGCCTCGCCGCGCGCGAGGTTGGCCAGGAAGGCGCGCTGGGAGATGGCGCGGGCACGGCTGTCGATGGTCTGGTACGTGTGGTTCCAGTCGACGGAGAGCCCCAGCCGGCGCCACAGGCGCTCGAAGACCTTCTCGTCCTCCACCGTGAGCCGCTCGCACAGCTCGATGAAGTTGCGGCGGGACACCGGGACCTGCTGCTTGCCGGGCGAGGCGGGCGGCGTGAAATCGGGGTCGTACGGCAGGGCCGGGTCGCACCGGACGCCGAAGTGGTTCTGCACCCGGCGCTCGGTCGGCAGGCCGTTGTCGTCCCAGCCCATCGGGTAGAAGACGGCCTTGCCGCGCATGCGGTGGAAACGCGCCAGCGCGTCCGTCTGCGTGTACGAGAACACGTGTCCGACGTGGAGGGATCCGCTCACGGTGGGCGGGGGCGTGTCGATCGAATACACCCGCTCCCGCGGTGCGGTGCGGTCGAATACGTATACGCCCTGCTCGTCCCAGGTCGGAGCCCATTTGGCCTCGAGGCCGTCGAGTGCGGGCTTGTCGGGTACGCCCTGGAGAGGAGATGCGTTCGTCATGACAGTAGATGGTATCGGGCCGCGAGCGGTCGTAATTCCCTTGCCGGAGCGAGCAGTTCAGGCCACCGTTCGGCGACCCGCCGTTCGATGCCGTCGGCGACGTATCCCGGCTTGCGGGAGACATCCGGCGGGGCAATGCGCTTGAACGGGTGATCCGGCCGCAACCCGATGCAGCCGGGCGGACAGAAGGGAGCGGCTGTGGCGCGAGGGCCCGATATCCGCATGACAAGCCGTCGCGGAGGCTCCTACCGTCGCCGTGCATGACGACCATCGACGCACGGATCGCAGACTTCTACGCAGAGTACGACGAGGCGTCCCGCCTCCATGCCACCGCGACCGGCCGCCTTGAGCTCCAGCGGACCCGGGAACTGCTCGGGCGCCACCTCCCCCCGCCGCCGGCGCGGGTCCTGGACGTCGGCGGCGGGCCGGGGACGCACGCCCGGTGGCTCGTCGAGGACGGCTACGAGGTGCTGCTCGTGGACCCGGTTCCGAAGCACCTCGCCCAGGCCCGCGTGCATGCGCCGGGGTGTTCGGCCGAGCTCGGCGACGCGCGCCGGCTGGCCCTCCCGTCCCGCAGCTTCGACGCGGTCCTCCTCCTGGGGCCGCTGTACCACCTGGCGGACCGTGCCGACCGGCTCAGGGCGCTCGCCGAGGCCCGCCGCGTCGCGGTGCCGGGCGGTGTGGTGGCGGCCGCCGGGATCTCCCGGTACTCCCTGATGCAGGACTACACCGTGAGCGCCGGCCTCACCCCGGACCTCCTGGCGGGGGAGGTCGCCGAGGTGGTGCGGACGGGCTCGTACGACGGCAGCCGGGGCTTCACGGTGGCCCACTTCCACACCGCGGCCGAGCTCGCCCGGGAGGCCGCCGAGGCCGGCCTGCGGGAGGTCCGGCTCCACGGCATCGAAGGCCCCGGGTGGGCCTACGTCGTCGCGGCCGGCCGGTGCGGGGGCCAGGACGTCGCGCAGGCACTGGTCCCGGACGCGGTGGCCACGGCCCGGCTGGCGGACGAACAGGGCGTGTTCACGGATGCCTCCGCGCACATCCTGGCCGTCGGAACGTCCTGACGGCCGGCCGCCAGGACGTTCCGACGGCCGGGTGGGCCGGGGACCGGTCCCGGCGCCGCTGCCGTGCGGTCCGGGGGGTCCGGATCCGGTGGCCGCCGGCAGCGCACTCGGGTGCGACATGCCGCGCGCGGAGCAATGGACGGGTGGAGCGGACGGCTGTGTGACGCTGTGGCCCTGTCGATGGCGGTTCGTGTCAGGGGGCCGGGTGCACCGCTCGCGGAGATCGTCCCAGGACCGGATCCGCCGCGGCCGCCGGGCGGCTCCGGTGGCGCCGCCGCGGGCACGGGCTGCCGGGCGGCGGTGATGGAGGAGCAGTCCAAGCACCCCCGGCCGCGGCGCGGCCGCGGGCTGAACCACCGCCTGGAAGCCGAGCTGGAGCGGATCGACGAGCAGCTGCGGCAGTCGGCCAGATCCAAGGACCAGCTGCAGGGCCTGCTGGACGCGGTGCTGGCCATCACGCAGGAGCTGGAACTTCCCGAGGTGCTGCACCGTATCGTCACCACGGCCATGGGCCTGGTGGGCGCCCGCTACGGAGCGCTGGGCGTGCTCCACGAATCCGGTGAGCACCTCGACCAGTTCATCACCGCCGGGTTGTCCGAGTCGGAGCGGGCGGACCTGGCCGGGATCGACTTCCCGCGCGGCCGCGGTGTGCTGGGACACCTCATCCGCCACCCCGAACCCATGCGGGTCGAGGACATCCCCTCCCACCCCTCCTCGGTGGGCTTCCCGCCCGGCCACCCGCACATGCGGACCCTCCTCGGGGCGGCTGTCAGGGTCCGCGGCACGATCTACGGCGACCTCTACCTGTCCGAGCGGTACGACGGACGGCCCTTCGACCGTGCCGACGAGGAGATCGTCGTCGCACTGGCCGGAATGGTCGGCATCGCGATCGAGAACGCCCGCCTGTTCGGGCAGATCCGCGCCGGCGCCGAACGCTTCCAACGCCTCCTCCTGCCGACCCTGCCCGATCTGCACCCCTTCGCCTCCGCCGCCATCTACCGGCCGGCCTCCGAGCCCGACCACATCGGCGGGGACTGGTACGACGCCATCATGCTGCCCGACGGTGTCTGCGTCGCCGTCATCGGCGACGTCGTCGGCCACGACCTGCGGGCGGCGGCCGCCATGGCCCAGACGCGCAGCATGCTGCGCGCCCTGCTCTACGACCTCCGCACCCCGCCCAGCGGGATCCTCGCGAAACTGGACCGGACCCTGGAGGCCACCACCGACAACCCCGTCACCACTGCCTGCCTGGCCCGCATCCAGTACGAGGGTCCGGGCTGGACGATGCACTGGAGCACCGCGGGCCATCTTCCCCCGCTGCTGATGACCTCCGACGGGCATGCGGAGTACCTGAGGGCGGAGCCCGGTGTGCCGCTCGGGGTGAGCACCGAACAGCACCGCCCGGACCACTTCTGCTCCGTGCCCGCGGGGGCCACGATGGTGTTCTTCACCGACGGACTGATCGAGCACCGCGCCCGGCCGGTTGACGAATGCCTGGACGCGCTCGCCGAACTCGCCACCGCTCACGCGGCGTTGCCGCTGGAGGACTTCGTCCGGACTCTGGCCGACCGCCATCCCAGCGACGGCCGCGACGACCTGGCGATCCTCGCCCTGCGGACCCCCGGCAGCGGCTGACCCCGACGGCGGGCGCACGGCCGGCCGGAGCCGCCCCGGTCCGGGGCCCGGCGGTCCTCCTCAGCCCGGGACGGCCTCGGCCCAGTTGCGGTTGACGGTCTCCCTCGCCTTCTCCCGCTGCGCCTCCGTCGGAAACGTCGGCGTGCCCTCGACCGTCGGCAGATTCTCCGCGGCGGCCTTGTCGAGGGTGCCGTCCTGCTTCATGGCGTCCATGAGCACGGGGCGTGCGTAGGCGCCGAGCCGGATGTTCTGGCCCTCCGGGCTGAAGACGTACTCCTGCCACAGGCGTGCCGCCGCGGGGTGCGGGGCGTCCTTGTTCACCCCGTGGGCGTAGTACTCGGCGAAGCTGCCGTCGAAGGGGATCGCGGTCCGCCAGTCGACGTCCGCGCCCTTCCTGCGGAATTGGTCGGCGTATCCGAGGTTGAGGAAGTCCCAGTCGATGCTGATCGGCGTCTGGCCCTTCTCGATCGTGGACGGGGTGGATTCGACCGGGATGAAGTTGCCGCTCTTGCTGAGCTCGGCGAAGAAGTCGATGCCGGGCTGGATGTCGTCGAAGGAGCCCCCGTTCGCCAGGGCCGCCGCATACACGCCGGCGAAGGCGGAGCCGGACCTGGTCGGGTTGCCGTTGAGCGCGACCTTGCCCTTGTACTCGGGCTTGCGCAGATCGGCGAAGGTCGCGGGGCAGGTCTTGACGCGCTTGGCGTCACAGCCGATCGAGACGTAGCCGCCGTAGTTGTTGTACCAGCGGGCGCGCGGGTCCTTCTGCTCCTTCGGAATGCTGTCCCACGCCGCGACCTCGTACGGGGCGAGCAGGCCCTGCTGGGCCGCGGACCGGGCGAACGAGCTCCCCACGTCGATCACGTCGGGGGCGCTGCCGTCGCGCCGGTGCTCCTTCACGGCGTTGATCTCGTCCTGGCTGGTGCCCTCCGGGTTCTCCACCGCGACCTTGATCCCGTACTTCTTCTCGAAGCCGTCGATCAGCGCGCCGTAGTTGGCCCAGTCGCCCGGGAGCGCGATCGTGTTGAGCGAGCCCTCCTTCTTCGCCGCTGCGGTCAGTGCCGCCATGCCGCCGGCGTCCGCGGCGGAGGTGGCCACCGCGGGTGCTCTGGGCGCGGAGGCGGGCTTGCCTCCGCAGGCGCCGAGGGGCGCCGCCGCGAAGGCCAGGCAGACGGCGACGGCAGCTGTCCGGAGACGAGGTGCGGGCACGAAGGCTCCATGGCGGGCGGTCGCGTACCGGTCGAGACCAGCGTACGTTCAGAGCGCCTCGTCGTCCCACCCGGCCAGGAGGTCCTCGCCCGGGACCGGCACAGGCGGTGCGGCCCCCTCGTGGAGGGCCTGCTCACTCCAAATGATCTTGCCTCGGGCGGTGTAGCGGGTGCCCCAGCGCTGGGCGAACTGCGCCACGAGGAACAGTCCGCGGCCGCCCTCGTCGGTGGCCTCGGCCCGGCGCAGGTGCGGGGAGGTGCTGGACCCGTCGGAGACCTCGCAGATCAGGCTGCGGTCGTGCAGCAGCCGCACGCGGATGGGCTCGGAACCGTAGCGGATGGCGTTGGTGATCAGTTCGCTGAGGATGAGCTCCGTGGTGAACGCGATGTCCCCGAGGCCCCAGTCCTCCAGCCGGCGGGCGCACGCGTTGCGCACGCGGGACACCGCCGCAGGATCGCGGGGCACCTCCCACTCGGCGATCCGCGCCGGGTCCAGCCGGCGGGTGCGGGCCACCAGCAGCGCGATGTCGTCGCTGGGGCCGGCGGGCAGCACCGAGTCGATCACCGCGGTGCAGACTTCCTCCGGAGTGCGGGCGGGCCCGGTCAGGGCGGCCCTCAGCGCCGCCAGACCCGCGTCCGGATCGCGGTCGCGGCTCTCGATCAGCCCGTCCGTGAAGAGCACCAGCAGGGAGCCCTCGGGCAGGGGCAGCTGCGTGGTCTCCCTGGGCAGACCCGCGCCCAGGCCCAGCGGCGGGGAGACCGGCACCTCGGGGAAGGACACGGTGCCGTCGGGGCGGACCAGAGCAGGGCCCGGGTGGCCGGCGGTGGCCGCCGTCACCCGCCCCGAGACGGGATCGTAGACGGCGTACAGGCAGGTGGCTCCGGTGATCCCCTGCCACTCCTGCTCGTCGGTGTCGATGTGGGCGACCAGCTCGTCCAGGTGGCTCACCAGCTCGTCCGGAGGCAGGTCGAGGGTGGAGAAGTTGTACACGGCGGTACGCAGGCGGCCCATGGTGGCGGCGGCGTGCAGACCGTGGCCGACGACGTCGCCGACCACCAGCGCCACCCGGGCGCCGGGCAGCGGGATGACATCGAACCAGTCACCGCCCACACCGGCCTGGGCGGCCAGGTAGCGGTGCGCGACCTCGACGGCGGACTGCTCCGGCACGCCCCGGGGCAGCAGACTGCGCTGCAGGGTGTCGGCCACGGTGTGCTCGCGGGTGTAGCGGCGGGCATTGTCGACGGACAGTGCCGCCCGCGCGGTCAGCTCCTCGGCGAAGGACACGTCCTCCTCGTCGAACGCCGGGGAGTCCTGCCCCCGCCAGTACCCGGCCATCCCCAGCACGACGCCCCGGGCCCGCAGGGGAACGGCGATCATGGAGTGGATGCCGTGGTCCAGGATCTGCGCGGCGTTGGCCGGGTCCTGGGTCCGCCAGCGCCGGGCGGTGCGCAGGTCCGCCTCCAGGACCCCGTGCCCGCCGGCCAGCCCGGCGGCCATGGGGCTGGCCGGAACGAACCGGATCAGTTCGCCGACGGGGTACAGCGGGTGGTCGCCCTGGAGGCCGACGGCGGCGGTGCGGCGCATCTCGGTGTTCACCTCGGGCGGCTCCTCGCCGCGCAGCACCGGGTCCAGCAGGTCGACCGTGACCACGTCGGCGAACCGCGGGACCGCCACCTGCGCCAGCTCCTCCGCGGTGCGCTCCACGTCCAGCGTCGTCCCCACCCGCACCCCCGCGTCGTAGAGCAGCTTCAGCCGCTCGCGGGCCACCTCGGCCCTGCCCGACAGCGCCCGCAGCTCCGTGGTGTCGCGCAGCGTGACGACGGTCCCGGCCGACCCGTAGGGGGCGGTGGGCCGGATGTTCACCGCCAGGAGCCGATCGGCCGCCATGTGCACCTCGTCGGTCGCGGAGCGGCCCGATGCGATCCGCTCGGCGATCCCCTCCTCCAGACCCAGCTCCGCGACGGGGAGCCCCTCCGCGTCCGCCGGCAGGTCCAGCAGCCGGCGCGCCTCGTCGTTGGCCAGCAGCAGCCGTCCGCCGGCGCCGACGATCAGCACGCCCTCCCGGACCGCGTGCAGCACCGCGTCGTGGTGCTCGTACATCCTCGTCATCTCGGCCGGTCCCAGGCCGTGGGTCCGGCGCAGCAGCCGGCGGCTCACCAGGGCGGTGCCGCCCGCCGACAGGGCGAGCACCGCGCCGGCGCTGCCGAGGACGACCGGCAGCTGGCTGTTCACCATGTTCTGGACGTTCTGGACCGTGACCGGGGAGGAGACGATGGCGATGACGCGGCCGTCGGCGTCCTTCACGGGCACCACCGAGACCACGGACTGCCCCAGCGACCCTTCGAACGTCTCGGTGAAGGACGTGCCGGCCACCGCCTTGGAGAAGGGGCCGACGACGCGCTTCCCGACCTGCCGCGGGTCACTGTGGGTGAGGGTGACCCCGTCGAGCGTGTACACGTTGATGCCGTCGACCCCGGCGATCTTCCGGGCCGCCTCGGCGCTCGGCTGCAGCACCGCGCTGGGATGGGCGCTGCGCAGGGCGGCTTCGATCCCCGGAGACTCCGCGAACGTTCCCGCGGCGGCGAGCGTACGGTGCTGGGCGTCCAGCATGGCGGCGCTGCGGGCCTGCACCACCAGCGCCGCGACCGCGGCGACGACGAGCAGGACCACGACGGCCAGCTGGAGCAGGAAGACCTCGCCGGCCACGCTGCGCGCGCTCAGGAGGGAGGACAGGCGCTGCGGCCGCCCCGCCTCTCCCTTCGCGGGCGGCGTGTGCTCCCGGAGCTCCTGCTCCCGGAGCTCCCGCTCCCGGCGGCGTTCCGAGCGGGTACGCCGAGCAGGAGCGGCAGGGCTCGTGGCCGAGCGGAGCAGCCAGCGCCGGAGGCCTCCCCGATAGTTGCTCATAGTCCATTTTCTAACCTCTGCGGGCCGTCGGCATCGGGCAGCCACGACCGGGGCGTGCGGCGTCGCAGCCGAAGGCCCCGCGGGCGGCACGATCAGGGCCCGTGCAGGTCGGGAAAGGCCATCGGCCGGCGGCTGCGTCCGTGGCCGGCGCGCAGGGTCCGGGGCCGTCCGAACCGGTGGACCGTGTCATGCCGCCGGGCGTGCCGCGGTCCGGGAGACCGGTTTGATGTGGGCGAAGGCGCTGCGGGCGTTCCAGGTGGGGAAGGCACGTACGAGCCACGAGGGACCGAGGAGCCGGATGCGGCTCTCCCGGACGGCTTCGGCCCAGGTCTGCTGCCCGGCGTGCCATTTCACGAAGGCCTCGGCTTCCGCCGTGACGAAGAGGTCCTCGTCGATGCCGGGGTACGTCTTGCAGATCTCGGTGTCGCCGTGCTCGATCAGCAGCCAGTACCGCTCGCGGTGCGGGCGGCCCGTGAAGTCGAAACGGATCACGACGCGTCGATGCGGCAGCCGGTCCAGGCGGAGCGCGTTGCACATCGACCAGAGGGCCACATAGGGGTCGAGGTGCTCGGGTGCGATGTCGAGCCAGGCGGCACCCCACTCGCCGAGCGATACGCAGACCTTGAAGAGGTCGTGGCCCGCGGGCGTGAGCGCGTAGTGGCGGCCGCGTCCGCCGGGCTTGGGCGCCGACTCGACGACGCCGAGCCGTTCGAGCTGCCGCAGCCGCTGCGAGAGCAGGGTCCGGGAGAGCCCGGGCGCGCCCTCCAGGATCTCGCCGAAGCTTCCGCAGCCCAGGTGCAGGTTGCGGATGATCACAGGCGTCCAGCGCTCGGCGAAGATCTCGGCGCCGCGTGCGATGGGGCAGTACTGGCCGTAGGTCCGCACGCTGCCAGTGTCGCGCGTCCGTTCCGGGGCGGGAAGTCCAGATTCCTGACTTCACGGCCGGTGTTCACGGTGCTGCGATGGGCGGTGGAGAGGGGAGGGGCGAGGAGGTGACCGTCATGGAGATCGACGGCTTCGAGGGCCTGCTGACAACCCCTGGCCACGATCGTTACGAGACCGCCCGGGCCGTGTGGAACGGCGCCGTCGACCGGCGCCCGCGGGTGATCGCCCGATGCGGAGGGACCGCGGACGTGGCCGCCGCGGTGCGCTTCGCCCGTCGGCACGACCTGGAGATCGCGGTCCGGGGCGGGGGCCACAACGTGGCCGGAACCGCGGTGTGCGACGACGGGATCGTCGTCGACCTCTCGGCGATGCGCGCGGTACGGGTCGACCCCGGCGGCCGCACCGCCCGGGTGCAGGGCGGTGCGCTCTGGGGCGACGTCGACCGCGGGACACAGGCCCACGGCCTGGCCACCACGGGCGGCATCGTGAGCCACACCGGTGTCGGCGGGCTCACCCTGGGCGGTGGCCTCGGCTTCCTGATGCGCCGGTACGGGCTCGCCGTCGACAACCTGCTGGCCGCCGAGGTGGTCACCGCCGACGGCAGCACCGTCCGGGCGTCCGCCGACGAACACCCCGACCTGTTCTGGGCGCTGCGGGGCGGCGGCGGCAACTTCGGGGCCGTCACCTCGTTCCGGTTCGCCCTGCACCCGGTCGGCCCGACCGTGCTGGCCGGACCGGTCTTCTGGGCGGCGGACGACACCGCGGACCTGCTGCGCTTCTACCGGGACTTCACCGCCGAAGCACCCGACGAGCTCGGCACCGTCATCAGGTTCGGCACGGTTCCGCCGCTGCCGGCCATCCCCGAGGAGCTGCACGGGCGGCCGGCCGTCGCCGTCGCCTGCTGCTACGCGGGCGCCGTCGGGGACGGCGAGCGGGCGGTACGCGCCCTGCGCCGTTTCGGCACGCCGCTCGTGGACCTGCTCGCGCCCGGTCCGTACGCCGGCTTCCAGGCCGCCCTCGACGACACCGTCCCGCACGGCTGGCACTACTACTGGAAGGCGAGCGACCTCGCGGGCCTCTCCGACGAGGTCGTCTCCGTCATCGCCGAGCACGCCTACGACTCGGGCTCGCCCCTTTCGTACACGGCGCTGTTCCACCTGGGCGGCGCCGTCGCCCGCGTCCCCCGCGATGCCACCGCCTACGCAGAGCGCGGCGTCGCCCACCACATCGTCATCGACGCCGTGTGGCTCCCCGGGGACTCCGCCGAGCGGGCCGTGTCCGAGCCCGCGTGGGCGCGCCGGTTCCTCCGCGCCCTGCGACCGCACGCCGCCGGCGGTGTCTACGTCAACTTCCTCGACGCGGACGACGACACCACCCGGGTCCGTGAGGCGTACGGTGAGCGCACCTACCGGCGGCTCGCGGAGGCCAAGGCCACGTACGACCCCGACAACGCGTTCCACCACAACAAGAACATCCACCCGGCTGAGCGGCCCGACGCACCGCCGGAGGCCCGTCATGCGGCCCCGGGGCCGGGGCCGCGGTCGGCCTCGTCAGCCCACCGGACGGCGAGTTCCGCGGCGCGCCGGGCCGCGTCCGCCACCGCGTCAGGACTGCCCCCTGCCCGCCCCGCCGCGTATCCGACCAGGAAGGTCGTCAGCGGGGCGGCGGGCCGGGCGACGCCGTGAGCGGCATCGCCCGCGAGGGCGAGGAGGAGGGTGCGGTCGACTGCGAAGTCGATGCCCAGTTCGGCCTTGAGGACGGCTGTCCAGTCCTTCAGCACATCGTCCATGATCAGTCTGCTTTCCGTCGTTTTTCGTTCGTTTCACGCGGCCCGGCGGGCGTCGGAGGCCGGCGCGGTCCGGCCCCCTGCCGTCGGGGCCGCCGTCGGTGTGGCTCGCCGCCGGTAGACCAGGTACGGCCGGGCCAGGTATCCGATCGGGGCGCTCCACACGTGGACCAGCCGGGTGAACGGCCAGGCGGCGAAGAGCAGGCAGGCGGTCAGGGCGTGCAGCTGGAACAGCAGGGGCGCCCCGGCGATCGCCTCGGGCTGCGGCTGGAGGACGAACAGGCCGCGGAACCAGACGGAGACGGTTGCGCGGTAGTCGTATCCGGGGCCGAACACGTTGTGGGCGGCGGTGGCGGTGATGCCCAGCAGGACGGTGGCGGACAGCAGCGGGAAGAGGAGCTTGTCGCTGCGGTCGGTGCCCAGGCGGATCCGGCGGGTCAGCAGCCTGCGGGCGCACAGCATGCCCAGCCCGGCGACCATGGCGACGCCCGCCACCGAACCCGCCCAGACGGCCGTGGTGTGGTAGGCGTGCTCGGAGATGCCGACGGCCTCGGTCCACGCGTCGGGAACGGCGAGCCCCACGACGTGGCCTGCGATCACCATGAAGGCGCCCAGGTGGAACAGCGGGCTGCCCCAGCGCAGCCAGCGGTGTTCGAGGAGCTGGGTGGTGCGGGAGGTCCAGCCGAACTGGTCCTGCCGGTAGCGCCAGACGTGTCCGACGGCGAACACGGCGAGGCAGATGTAGGGGACGGCGACCCACAGGAGCAGGTCGGCGCCGCTCGCCGGGGCGCCGCTCGCCGAAGCGGCGGCCGACGGGGGGAACACGGCATTCATCGGTGGCCTTCCGTACGGCTGGTGGCAGTGGGCGGAACACGGGTCGGCGGAGCGGGCATCGGCGGCACGAAAGTGCCCGGAGGAGCGAACTCCCCTTCCCCGTAAGACCCGTAGGGGTCGAGCCCGACCTCCTCGTTCGGCGGGCCCTCGGCGGCGAGCCGGTCCACCGCCGCGCGGTCCTCCTCGGTGGGCGGCGGCAGCAGGGTGAGCAGCGCGGCCAGGAGGTACCGGTACGGCGAGTCGGCGTCGGCCAGCGCCCGGTGGATCAACTCCAGCCCCCGCCGGTGCTGGCGCAGCGGTGCCTCACCGCGGCCGGGGCCGGCCAGGGCGGCGAACTCCAGCACGACCGGGAGGTGGTCCGGCAGTTCGCCGCCGCCGGTGTCCCAGCCGGCGGCCCGGTAGCGCTGGTTGAGGGTGAGCAGGGCCATGCCCCGGCGGCGGGTGTCGCCGTGCAGGTAGTAGGTGAGGTAGAGGCTGCTCTTGCGGCGCAGGTCGAACATCTCGACGTAGTGCCGCTCCAGCGCCTCGGGATCCTGTGCGGCGAACCAGTCGGTGAACCCGGCGAGGTGTTCCGCCGCGGGCGTGGCCGGCAGGGACTCCACTGCGGTGGTCAACTCCGCCCGTGCTGAGGCCAGTTCGGCGTCGGGGTACTGCAGGAGCAGCGACGCGAGCCGCAGTACCAGCGCCCGGCCCGCCGCCTCCTCGGCGGTGAGCCGGGCCGGGCGGCGTACGGCGGCCCGGACGCGGGTGCGGACGAGGGCGGGAAACGTTGCGGGCAGGGGGCTCACGGTCATCCTCCGGCGGTGGGGTTGCGGCGCAGGGTGGGGATGCCGAGCATGACCTTGCGGGGCCCGTCGTCGCCGGACGTCTCGACCGGGCAGCGGTTCTCGATGGCGGTCAGTGCGGCGGCGTCCTCCTTGTGGGCGGCGGGGACGACGTACCGGTCGGCGTACTTCGCGACGGCGAGCAGCCGGTGCAGGTCCTCCGCCTCGCGCGGAGTCAGTCCCACGGCCTTCAGCGCGGCCTCGTCGCCCGTCTCGCCGAGGGTGCGTTCACGCATGTACGAGCGGAGCGCGGTGAGCTTCATCAGCACCCCGCCGACGACGTCCGTGTCCCCGGCGGTGAACAGTTCCGCCAGGTACTCCAGCGGGATGCGCAGCCGGGTGACGGCGGCGAAGACATGGTCGGGGTCGTCCTGGTTTCCGCCCGCCGCGTCGACGGCGTCGAGGACGGGGGAGAGGGGCGGGACGTACCAGACCATCGGCAGGGTGCGGTACTCCGGGTGCAGCGGCAGCGCCACCTTGTAGCGCATGACGAGGTCGTACACGGGGGAGCGGCGGGCGGCGTCCAGCCAGTCCTCGGGTATGCCCGACTCCCGTGCGGCCGCCCGGACTTCGGGGTCGTTCGGGTCGAGGAAGACGCCCCGCTGGGCGTCGAGCAGGTCGCGCTCGTCGGGGGTGGCGGCGGCCTCGCCGACGCGGTCGGCGTCGTACAGGAGCAGGCCGAGGTAGCGCAGCCGGCCGACGCAGGTCTCGGAGCAGACGGTGGGCTGGCCGGCCTCGATGCGCGGGAAGCAGAAGGTGCACTTCTCGGCCTTGCCGGTGGCGTGGTTGATGTACACCTTCTTGTACGGGCATGCCGTCACGCACATCCGCCAGCCCCGGCACTGGTCCTGGTCGACGAGGACGATGCCGTCCTCGACCCGCTTGTACATCGCGCCGGAGGGGCAGGCGGAGACGCAGGCCGGGTTGAGGCAGTGCTCGCACAGGCGGGGGAGGTGGAAGAGGAAGGTCTGCTCGAACTCGAACTTCACCTTCTGGGCCCATTCCCCGCTGAGGTTGGGGTCGCCGCCGGCGTGTTCGGGTGCTCCGCCCAGGCCGTCCTCCCAGTTGGCGCCCCAGGTGATGGCGGTGGGCTCGCCGGTGAGGACGGAGCGGGGGCGGGCGACCGGGACGTCGTTCCCGGCGGGGGCGCTGACGAGGTTGTCGTAGTCGTAGGTGACCGGCTCGTAGTAGTCCTCGATGGACGGCAGGTCGGGGTTGGAGAAGAGGGACAGGAGCCGCTTGGTCCTCCCGCCGGAGCGCAGGACCAGACGCCCGTGCTTGTCGAGCATCCAGCCGCCCTTCCAGCGCTCCTGGTCCTCGTAGCGGCGCGGGTAGCCGACGCCGGGCTTGGTCTCGACGTTGTTGAACCAGGCGTACTCGACGCCGGTGCGGTTGGTCCACGTCTGCTTGCAGGTGACCGAGCAGGTGTGGCAGCCGATGCACTTGTCGAGGTTCATCACCATCGCGACTTGGGCCAGAACGCGTCCGATAGTGGCTTCGCCACGGGGCATGTCAGTACTCCACATCCTGCGAGCGACGGCGGATGACGGTGACCTCGTCGCGCTGGTTTCCGGTCGGTCCGTAGTAGTTGAAGGCGTAGGTGAACTGCGCGTACCCGCCCGCCAGATGGGTCGGCTTGAGCAGCAGCCTGGTCAGGGAGTTGTGGATGCCGCCGCGCTTGCCGCTGACCTCGGTCTTCGGCACGTTCACGTTGCGGTCCTGGGCGTGGTACATGTACACCGTGCCCTCGGGCATGCGGTGGGTGACCACGGCCCGGGCGGCGACGACACCGTTGCGGTTGTACGCCTCGATCCACTCGTTGTCCTTGACCCCGATCCTGTCGGCGTCGGCGGTGGACATCCAGATCGTCGGCCCGCCGCGGGACAGGTCGAGCATGTACTTGTTGTCCTGGTAGTTCGAGTGGATGGACCACTTCGAGTGCGGGGTCAGGTAGCGGACGGTGACCTCCGCACGGTCCTTGTCGTGCAGGTGCTCGTCGCCGTAGTGCCTGGGGGTGTTCAACGGCGGCCGGTACACGGGGAGCTGCTCGCCCAGTTCGGCCATCCAGTCGTGCTGGACGAAGAAGTGCTGCCGGCCGGTGAGGGTGTGCCAGGGCTTCTTGTGCTCGGTGTTGATGACGAACGGCGAGTAGCGGCGCCCGCCGGTCTCCGAACCCGACCACTCGTACGAGGTCATCACCGAGCGGGGCTGGGTGCGGGTGTCGGCGAACGTGATCCGGTCCGCCTCGCGCTCGGCGGCGAGTTCGACCAGGCCCTCACTGCCGGTCTGCCGCTCCAGCTCCCGGAAGCCCTCGGTGGCCAGGCGGCCGTTGGTGGTGCCGGACAGGGCGAGGATCGCCTCGCACATGTCGCTCGCGGTGGCGAGCGAGGGCCGCCCGGCGGCGACTCCGTCCCGGACGGTGCCGTTGCGGTGCCGAAGGTCTTCGATCTCCTGGTCCGGGTGGACCGTGACGCCCTTGGTGGTCGTGCCCAGCGTGTCGAGCAGCGGGCCGACGGCGCGCATCTTCTGCGCGATCGCCGCGTAGTCCCGCTCGATGACCACCAGCTTCGGCATGGTCCGCCCGGGAACCGGCTCGCACTCGCCGGCCTTCCAGTCCCGCACCACACCGCCCGGCTGGGCGAGTTCGTCCGGGGTGTCGTGCAGCAGCGGCACCGCGAGGACGTCGGTACGGGTGCCGAGGTGCTCGGCGGCCAGCTCGCTGAACCGGTCGGCGATCGTCAGGAACGTGTCGTAGTCGGTGCGGGCCTGCCAGGGCGGGGCGATCGCCGGCGTGAAGGCGTGCACGAAGGGGTGCATGTCCGTGCTCGACAGGTCGTCCTTCTCGTACCAGGTCGCCGCCGGCAGGACCACGTCGGCCATCAGGCCGGTGGACGTCATCCGGAAGTCCATGCAGACCAACAGGTCGAGCTTGCCCTCGGGGGCCTCCTCCCGCCACACCACCTCCTTCGGGCGGCCCTCGGGCGGGGTCTCCTCGGAGCGGACCGCCGCATCGGTGCCCAGCAGGTGGCGCAGGAAGTACTCGTTGCCCTTGCCGGAGGAGCCCAGCAGGTTGGCCCGCCACACGGTCAGCACGCGCGGGAAGTTGGCCGGGTCGTCGGGATCCTCGACGGCGAACCGCAGCCGCCCGGACTTCAGCTCGTCGACGACGTGCTCGGCGACCGGTCGGCCGGCCCGCGCCGCCTCGTCCGCCAGGTCGAGCGGGTTGCGGTTGAAGCCGGGGTGGCCGGGCGTCCAGCCCAGCCGCACCGCCTGCGCCAGGCAGTCCGCGAAGCCCTTGCCCTTGAACCGCCCTTCCCCCAGCGGGGAGGCCAGCTCCTCGGGCCCGAACGCCTCGTAGCGCCACTGGTCGGAGTTCAGGTACCAGTAGGAGGTGCCCGCCATGTGCCGGGTGGGCCGCTGCCAGTCGAAGGCGAACGACAGGTGCTGCTGGCCGGTGACCGGGCGGACCTTCTCCTGGCCGACGTAGTGCGCCCAGCCGCCGCCGTTGACGCCCTGGCAGCCGGTCATGGTGATCAGCGCGAGGAAGGCGCGGTAGATGGTGTCGGAGTGGAACCAGTGGTTGGTGCCGGCGCCCAGCGCGATCATGGACCGGCCGTTCGTGCGCTCGGCGTTGCGGGCGAACTCCCGGGCGATACGGGCCGCCTGCGCGGCCGGCACGGAGGTGATCGTCTCCTGCCAGGCCGGGGTGTAGGGCTCGGAGGCGTCCTCGTACGACGTCGGCCAGCTGCCCGGAAGACCCGGCCGCTCCACCCCGTACTGCGCCAGCATCAGGTCGAAGACGGTGGTGACGAGCCGTCCGCCGACACGCCGCACGGGCACCCCGCGCACCATGACCGAGCCGCCCTCCGTGCCGCCCTCGTCGAAGCGGGGCAGCGCGACCTCGGCCGTCTCCTCGGCCCGCTCCAGCAGGCTCAGTTCGGGCACGACGTCGCCGAGGTCCAGGTTCCAGTCGCCCTTCTCCTGCGCCCAGCGGAAGCCGAGCGAGCCGTTCGGCACGACCGGTTCGCCGGTGGCCGAGTCGACGAGGACGGTCTTGGACTCGGCGTGCTCCCCGTCCTGGCCCAGGTCGGCCGCCGTGAGGAAGCCGTCCGGGACCAGACCGCGCTCGTGCTCGCGCAGGGTCACCAGGAACGGGGCGTCGGTGAACGTGCGCAGGTAGTCCCGGAAATACGGCACCTCGCGGTCGACGAGGAACTCGCGCAGGATCACGTGCCCCATGGCCATGGCCAGCGCGCCGTCCGTCCCCGGGTGCGGGGCGAGCCACTCGTCGGCGTGCTTGACGTTGTCCGCGTAGTCGGGACTGACCGCGACGATCTTCGTGCCGTTGTAGCGGGTCTCGGTGAGGAAGTGCGCGTCGGGCGTGCGGGTCACGGGGATGTTGGAACCCCACATGATCAGGTAGCCCGCGTTCCACCAGTCGGCGGCCTCCGGCACGTCCGTCTGGTCGCCGAAGACCTGCGGCGAGGCCACCGGCAGGTCGGCGTACCAGTCGTAGAAGGAGAGGAGCGTGCCGCCGATCAGCGACGTGTAGCGGGCACCGGCCGCGAAGGACGCCATCGACATCGCCGGGATCGGGGAGAAGCCGGCGACGCGGTCGGGCCCGTACGTCTTGACCGTGTGCACCTGGGCGGCGGCGATCAGCTCGGACACCTCGTCCCAGTCGGCGCGCACCAGCCCGCCCTTGCCCCGGGCCCGCTTGTACGCGCGGGCCTTCGCCGGGTCGGAGGTGATCTCCGCCCAGGCCGCCACCGGGTCGCCGAGCCGCTTGCGGGCCTCGCGCCACAGCTTCAGCAGCGCCCCGCGCACGTACGGGTAGCGGACCCGGCTGGGCGAGTACGTGTACCAGGAGAACGAGGCACCGCGGGGGCAGCCGCGCGGCTCGTACTCGGGGCAGTCCGTGCCGATCGACGGGTAGTCGGTGGCCTGGTGCTCCCAGGTGATGATGCCGTCCTTGACGTACACCATCCACGAGCAGGAACCGGTGCAGTTCACGCCGTGCGTGGAACGCACCACCTTGTCGTGCGACCACCGGTCCCGGTAGAAGCCCTCCCAGTGGGGATCGCCCGTGCCGAACACCGCGCGTCCGTCGGCCGACACCTCGCTGCGCGTGAGCAGCCGGCGGGTGGCCAGCGGCCAGCCTTCACCGGTGTGCGACTTCCGTCGCCGTGCGTTCTGTTCGTTCTCCATGGCCGAAACGCTAGGTGGCCGAATCCCGGAGCACCCGGGGCCTGCGGTCCCTGCAGGAGGACCTTCCGACCCCATCCGGCCGGTCACGGCAGGGCCCATCGGCCCTGGGTAAGAGGCCCGGTCGGCCCGGTGGCCGGATGTGGCCGGTATCGCATGCTGGGCATCGATCGAACGGCCGAGCCGACCGCGACCTGCTGGAGACCGCCATGACTGTGCTCACCCTCGCCTCGGACCCCGAGGACGCCGCGGCCCTCGAAGGCGCCGAGGCGCACCACGCCCACCTGGCCGGGGAGCTGGCCGGCCGGGTGAAGATGCTGCTCATCGCCGCGGACCGCGACCCGAGCGCCGCCGAGCGGATTCGCACCGGGCTCGTGGCCTTCTGCGACCGCTCGCTGCTGCCGCACGCCGCAGCCGAGGAGGCCGCGCTCTATCCCGCCGCCCACCGCATGCCCGAGGCCCGCCTGCTCGTCGAGGGCCTCATCGGCGAACACCGGTGCCTCACCACGCTCGTCGACACCCTGCGCGCCGCACCCGGCCCGGCAGATGCGGCGGCGGACGCCCGGGCCCTGCAGGTGCTCTTCGAAGAGCACGTGGCCAAGGAGAACGGCCTCGTACTGCCGCTGCTCGCCATGGCGCCCGAGGTCTCCCTGGCGGCGCTGCTGGCGGACGCGCACCACCGGCTCGCGCACGGCACGGGCAGCGGCAGCGCACAGGAAGACCAGTACACCGAGGAAGGACAGGACATGTACGACGGGCAGATCGAGGAGACGGGCGGCTGCGGCGGAATCTGCGGTTGCGGCGGCGCGGAGGAGACGGCCGAGCCCGAACTGGATGTGAGGGAGGTTCCGCACGCCCTGCGCCACGCCACGGTGTTCGGCGCCCTGGACGCCGTGCCGGCGGGAACGGCGATGGTGCTGGTCGCCCCGCACGACCCGCTGCCGCTGCTCGCGCAGATCGAACAGCGCAGCCCGGGAGCGTTCGCCGTGGAGTACCTGGAACGCGGCCCCGAGAGCTGGCGGCTGCGGCTCAGGCACCGCTGATCGCCGTACCCGCCCCGCACACACCTGAGGAAAGAAGGAAGACACGTCATGGACGGATCACACCGTTGGGCCGGCCCCCTGCTCGGGACGGTCGGTGCGGCCCTCGCGGTCGCCGGACCGGTCATGCTGTTCCGCGCCCGCAGCGGCAGGAAGGAGATCCGCAGCGAACTGGCCGCCCAGAAGATCACCTTCCCCCGGCACGGCCTGCCCGCCGACCTTGCCGCCTACGCCGGCCGGAGCGTGGAGACCGGCCCCGAGGCGCACGCCTACGCCGAGTTCATCAACGGCAATGTCGCCCTCGCCACCGGCGGCCGCACCTACGCCGAGATCACCGCCGAGCTGCACGCCACCGGCGGCGACGACGAGAAGCTCGCCAAGCTGCGCCAGACCGCGTTCATGGGCCAGTCCCTGCGCGCCTCACTGATGTCCGCCTACCAGGCATGGCACCTCACGACCCTGGTCACCGGCCTGGGCGCGGCCCTGACCGGCCTGGGCGTCGCCCTGGTGGCCACCGCGGACACCCTGGCACCGCGCTCCCCGAACCGCTCCTGAACACGATCCCGGCCGGCCCTGCGGCACCCGCCGCGAAAAGGGACCGTCGGCCCTGTCGAAGAAGACCATCGGCCGCCGCGCCGGCCACCGCCGCCGGCGGATGCCGACGGTGACCGATCCGGAGGTATCCCGTGCACGACCACGTCGACCACCCGCAAGGCCGATTCCACCGCTGTCGTTCGCGGTGGGTGCCGCGCACGATCCGGCCCGGTCACCGTCCGGCCGCCCGCCTGGTCTGCCCTGACTCCAGGGCGGCCGGACACGGCACCCGGGTGCTCGGCAGGAACGTGCGATGAGCACCTCCGCACACGCCATCCGACGCCAGCGGCACGACGCCGGGGAACGGCCGTTCATCGTCATCTGGGAGTCCACCCGGGCCTGCCCGCTGGCCTGCCTGCACTGCCGCGCCGAGGCCGTGCCCGACCGCGACCCGCGTGAGCTGGACACCGCCGCCGCCAAGGACCTGCTGCACCAGGTGGCCGCCTTCGGGCAGCCCGCCCCGCTGTTCGTGATCACCGGCGGCGACCCGTTCCAGCGCCCCGACCTGACCGAACTCATCGCCCACGGCCGGGAGGCAGGGGTCCGGATCGCGGTGTCCCCGTCCGGTACCCCGACACTCACCCCCGAGCGGCTGCGGGAGGTGCACGCGGCGGGCGCCGTCGGGCTCTCGCTGAGCCTGGACGGCTCCACCGCCGAGATCCACGACACCTTCCGCGGCGTGCCGGGGGTGTTCCGCTGGACCCTGGACGCCTGGGGCACCGCCCGCGCCCTCGGCATGAAAGTGCAGATCAACACCACGGTCGCCCCGCACAACCTGCACGACCTCCCCGACATCGTCCGCCTGGTCGCCGAGCACGGGGCCATGCTGTGGAGCGCCTTCTTCCTGGTGCCCACCGGCCGGGGCCGAAGCCTGGGCGCCCTGACCCCGGGCGAGGTGGAGGACGTCCTCAACTTCGTCCACGACATGGGCCTGACCGTGCCCGCCAAGACCACCGAGGCCCACCACTTCCGCCGCGTCGCCCTACAGCGCCAGATCCTCGCCGCCGCCGGCGACGACCACGTGGCGGTGCTCGGACTCGGCTGGCTGTACCGGGAGCTGCGCGAGCGCGCCGCCGAGCTGGGCCTGGACGCCGGAGCGCGCCGGGTGCGGCGCCCGCCCCTGGACGTCAACGCCGGCCGCGGCTTCGTCTTCGTCTCGCACACCGGCACCGTGCACCCGAGCGGCTTCCTGCCCCTGGGCGCCGGAAGCGTGCGCGAGACACCGCTGACGGAGATCTACCGCACCTCGGAGCTGTTCACCGGTCTGCGGGACCCCGACCGGCTGGGCGGCCGGTGCGGTGCGTGCGAGTTCCGCCGGGTCTGCGGCGGCTCGCGGTCCCGTGCCTACGGCGTCACCGGCGACCCGTACGCCGAGGAGCCGTGGTGCGGTTACGTCCCCGGCTCCTTCCCCCACCGGCGGGAACTGGCCGCGCTGCTGGGCGGCGGCACCGCCACCGAGCCGCCCGCCCGCCCCTGACCGACCGCCGCCGCAGGCGGCAAGGAGCACCATGTACCGCAAGAACGACGACCCGGCCGCCGGCGGTGGCCCCCCGCCCAACAGGTTCAAGGCGTCCGGCCTGCGCAGCCGGCACCTGGCCGCCCACCTCCTGATCACGGCCTGGGCCCTGCTCGCCCTGCTGGCGGCCGCTGCCCAGGAGATACCGGTGGCCCGCTGGCTGGCCATCCACCTCTTCCTGCTGGGCGCCGCCACCACCGCCATCGTGGTGTGGACCGAGCACTTCGCCGTGGCCATGCTCCACGCCCGGCTGCCCGACCGGCGCTGGAGCAACGCCCGGCTGGCCGGTGTCAACGCCGGAGTGGTGGGCGTTCTCACCGGCGTGTGGGCCGACCTGAGCATCCTGACCGGCGTCGGCTGCGCGCTGCTGATCACCGCGATCGGCGCGCACCTGGTCGTCATGGTCCGGATGGGCCGGGGAGCGCTGGGCGGACGGCTCGCCCCCATCGCCGACTACTACCGGGCCGCGGCGGCGGCCCTGGTCATCGGCGCCGTGCTGGGCTGGCTGCTGGCCACCGGCAAGGCCGGCCCCGGGCACTACACCGGACTGAAGCCGGCCCACGTCCACGTCACCCTCCTCGGCTGGATCGGACTGCCCGTGCTGGGCACGCTGTTCATGCTCTGGCCCACCGTGCTGGGCGTGCGCATGGCCGAGCACACCACCCGGCTGGCGCGACGGGTGCTGGTCCTGACCGGGGGCGGCCTGCTGACCGCCGTCGCCGGACTGTCGGCCGGGTGGCGTCCCGCCGCCGTGGCCGGTGTCGCCGGCTATGCGGCGGGCGTCGCCATCGCGGTGCACCTGTTCGCCCGGACGGTGCGCCGACGGCCCGCGGTCTCGGCCGCCGCCGCGTGGATGCTGGCCGCCGCCGCGGGATGGCTGGTCGTCGGCGTGGCCGTGGACCTGGTGCTGCTGGCGGTACGGCCGCTCGCCGAGATCGCGGACGACGTCGGGTCCCTCGTTCCGGTCCTGCTCGTCGGGCTCGTCGCGCAGGTCCTCATCGGGGCCCTCACCTACCTGCTGCCCATCGTGCTCTCCACCGGTCCCCAGGAACGGGCCGCGCTGCGGGCCGTACTCGAACGGGGCTGGGTGCCACGGCTCGTCGTACTCAACCTCGGCGTGGCCCTGCTCGCGCTGCCGCTGCCCGCACCCTTCGCAGCGGCGGGCCTGCTGCCGGCCGGAGCGGGCGGGGCCGCGTTCCTCGCGCTGGTCGTGCGCGTGCTGCTCCGCAGCGGAAGGGGTCTCCTCCAGGACACGGACCAGGCCGCCGGTACGTCCCGTCGCCCCGTCCTGTGGGGCACCGCCGCAGGCGCCGTGGTGACCGTGCTGGCCGTGCTCGTGGCGAACAGCGGCGGGGACACGAGCGGCGGGACGAGTGCCGCCGGGACGGCGGGCGCGGGCGCCGGCACCTCCCGCACGGTCGCCGTCACCCTGGCCGACATGCGCGTCCGCCCCGCCCGGATCGAGGTCCCCAAGGGCACCGCACTGCGGCTGAAGATCACCAACACCGACGCCCAGCGCCACGACCTCAAGGTCGAGGACGGCCCCGCCACCCCGATGCTCGCCAGGGGCGACACCCGCGAACTCGACCTCGGACCCGTCACCCGGAACCGCGCGGCGTGGTGCACCCTGCCCGGGCACCGGGCCGCCGGAATGACCCTGGACATCGTGGTGAACGAGGACACGGCGCCCGGCAGCAACAGCGGACACGACGGTCACGGGGGACACACATCGGCTGCCGCCGGCACCACCGGACTGGACCTCTCCGCCGACTTCTCCCCCGGCTGGCGGGCCCGCGACGCCGAACCGGCCCCCGCGCCCGCCGCCGGCGGGACGGTCCACAAGGTCGAGCTGCACGCCGCACACACGACGGTGGAGGTGGCCCCGGGCGTGAAACAGCAGATGTGGACCTTCGGCGGCACCGCACCCGGCCCCACCCTGCACGGACAGGTCGGCGACGTCTTCGAGATCACCCTCGTCAACGACGACCGGGGCATGGGCCACGGCATCGACTTCCACGCCGGATCCCTCGCCCCCGACCGGCCCATGCGCACGATCCAGTCCGGCGAGCGCCTCGTCTACCGCTTCCGCGCCGAGAAGGCCGGAGCCTGGCTGTACCACTGCAGTACCGCACCGATGCTCCAGCACATGGGCAACGGCATGTACGGCGCCGTCGTCATCGACCCGCCCGGCCTGGCGAAGGCCGACCGCGAATACGTACTGGTCTCCTCCGCGCTCTACCTCGGCACGCCCGGCAGCCCCGCCCAGGTGGCGAAGATGCGGCAGAACACCCCGGACGCCTGGGTGTTCAACGGCGTCGCGAACCAGTATTCCAAGCAGCCCCTGAAGGTGAAGGCCGGCGAGCGGGCCCGCTTCTGGGTGGTCGCGGCCGGTCCGAGCGACGGCATCGCCTTCCACGTCGTCGGGACGGTCTTCGACACCGTGTACAAGGAGGGCGCCTACCTGGTGAAACCCGGCGACCCGGGCGGCGCACAGGTACTGGACCTGGCCACGGCGCAGGGCGGGTTCGTCGAGACGACGTTCCCCGAGGCCGGCCACTACGCGTTCGTCGACCACGACATGCGGCGCGCCGAGGCGGGAGCACACGGCATGGTGGAGGTGAGCAAGTAGTGGACACCGTCGGCTGGTGGTCCCTGGTGCGGTTCGCGCACGTGGCCGGCGCCGCCCTGTGGGTCGGCGGCCAACTGGCCCTCTCCCTGGTGGTCCTGCCGCTGGCCCGCCACCTCCTCGACCCGGAGGCCAAGGACCGCTTCACCGCCGCGGCCGGCCGCCGGTTCGGGCTGCTGACCGGAGCGGTGTTCCTGCCCGTGCAGCTGGCCACCGGCTGGGCCATGGCCTGGCACCGGGGCGTCACCTGGGCCTCCCTCGCCGAACCCGGATACGGCCGCACGCTCGCGACCAAGCTCGCCCTGTTCGTGGTGGTGATGCTCGCCGCGGCCGGACACGGCATCGCCCACGCCAAGGGCCGCTCCGACCTGGCGCGGGCCCTGGCGGTCGTCTCCCTCGTCGGATCGCTCGGCGTCGTCCTGCTCGCCACGGCCCTGCCCGCCACCTGAGCCGCAGGCCGCGGTCGCGTGGGTGATCGGGGTACCCGATGGTGGAGAGGGGGAGCGCCGGGGACGGAGGAGGGGGCCGGTCTGCCCACCGGTAGGGACTGATGGCCCATGCCGTCGCAGGGCCCGGATGCGGATCGTGGTGGTGGGACGCCTTTCCGCCGGGCACGGGGCCTGCCGGGGGCGTGCGATCCCGGTGGCGTCGTACCGCCGCGCTCAGGAAAGGGGCGGACACCATGGTCCAGCCGTTGAGGTCGAAGAGTGAGGGCTCACCCCCGGGTGCTCCGGTATCCGGCCGGGCGTGGCTGATGCTGGCCCTGGCCACGGTCGGTTTCGCCGTGAACTTCTGGGCGTGGGCCCTGCTGAGTCCGCTGGGCCCGCGGTTCAAGGACAGCCTCGACCTGTCGTCGTTCGAGCAGTCGCTGCTGGTCGCGGTGCCCGTCGTGGTCGGCTCCCTGGGACGCATCCCGGTGGGCGCGCTGACCGACCGGTTCGGCGGCCGGGTCATGTTCCCCATCGTGACGGCGATCACCATCGTTCCGGTGCTCTATCTCGGCCTGGCCGGGCACTCCTCCCTGGCCGCACTGCTGATCGGCGGGTTCTTCCTCGGCATCGGCGGCACCGCGTTCGCCGTCGGCGTGCCGTTCGTCAACGCCTGGTTCCCGCCGGAGCGGCGCGGCCTCGCCATCGGCGTCTTCGGCGCCGGCATGGGCGGCACCGCGATCAGTGCCCTGACCACGGTGAAGCTGGTCGACGCGAACAGCATGGCGACTCCGTTCCTGATCACCGCCGCGACGCTGGCCGTGTACGCCGTGGCCGCGGCGCTGCTGCTGCGCGACGCCCCCGGCCGTACCGTGCCGACCGAGCCGCTGGGACGCCGGCTTGCCGCCACCGCCCGGCTGGGCATCACCTGGCAGGCGTCCGCGCTCTACGCGGTGGCGTTCGGCGGCTACGTCGCCTTCTCCGTCTACCTGCCCACCTACCTCAAGACCGGCTACGGCCTGACCCAGGCGGACGCCGCGAACCGGATGGCCGGGTTCGTGCTCCTCGCGGTGGCGATGCGCCCGATGGGCGGCTGGCTGTCGGACCGGGTGGGCCCGGTCCGGGTGCTGGCCGGCTCTCTCGCCGTGGTCGTGGTCGGTGCGGTGGTGCAGTCGTTCACCCCGCCCCTGGCGCCGGTGGGCACCATCGCCTTCCTGGCCATGGCCGCCGCGCTCGGCGCGGCCAGCGGGGCGGTCTTCGCCCTGGTGGCCCTGCTGACCCCGGCGAGCCAGGTCGGCTCCGTCACCGGCGTGGTCGGCGCCGCCGGCGGACTGGGCGGCTTCCTGCCGCCGCTGGTCATGGGCTCCCTGTACGGGGCGTACGGAACGTACGCGGCCGGTCTCGCCCTGCTCGCGCTCGTGGCCGCCGCGGCACTGGCGTACACCCTCACCGGGGTCCGCTCCGCCGTCCGGGGCAGCGGCCGAGCGCCGCGCACCGGCCGGGGGCGGCGGCACCGCACCGCCCACACCACGGTGTGAGAACGCGGCCGGAATGACGAGGCGAAGGAGGAACACCGGTGTGTGAGTACTGCGGCTGCCAGTCCCTGGCGTCCATCGACGAACTGACCCGTGAGCACGACGAGGTCGTCCGCCTGATCAGCCACCTCCGCCCCGCCCACCAGGACGGTGACGTGGCCCGGATGGCCCGGATCGCCCGGCAGATCACGACCGTGCTCGGCCCCCACACGCAGGTCGAGGAGCACGGCCTGTTCCCCGCGATGGCCGGGGAGTTCCCCGAGCAGATCGCCGTCCTGGAGGCCGAGCACCGCCGCATCGAGTCGGTGCTGTCCGAGGCCGCCCACGGCGTCACGCCCCCGGACCCGACCTGGCCGGACCGCCTCACCGCGGCGATGGCCCTGCTGCGCGACCACATCCTCAAGGAGCAGGACGGCGTCTTCCCGGCCGCGCTCGCCCACCTCGGCACCGAGGAGTGGGAAGCGGTCGAGAAGGTCCGGGCAGAGGCGGGCAGCGCCCTGCCCGGGCAGGCTGCCTGACCTGCACGGACAGCTCATCTGACAGCCCACCGCGGCGGACCGGCCACTACAGGCGACCGGTCCGCCGCTCTTTTGGCGCAACCGCTCCGGCGCGCAGATGCTCTCCGCGGGCCGTGTTTCGCGTGACCGTGGTGCGGCTGTTGACCTTTCGGGGGATGGCGGTCATAGAGTCGTGTGCGGCCGGACTTGATCACGACTCGAACGGGCCTGCACGCCCGGGGCGGAGTGGCACGGTGGGCACGAGAAGCAGTCAGACGCGGGCGGCGGGCCTGGACGGCGAGCTGGCGCAGGCGCTGGTGCGCAGCCGCCGGTTCTTCACCCGGGCGGAGGTCTCCGAGGACCTGCGCTCGCTGCACAAGAGGGGCGGCCGACAAGCGGACGAGTTCTACCGGGACCGCTGGTCGCACGACAAGGTGGTGCGCTCCACACACGGGGTGAACTGCACCGGCTCGTGCTCGTGGAAGGTGTACGTCAAGGACGGCATCATCACCTGGGAGGCGCAGCAGACCGACTATCCGTCGGTCGGCCCGGACCGCCCCGAGTACGAGCCGCGCGGCTGCCCGCGCGGGGCGGCGTTCTCCTGGTACACGTACTCGCCGACCCGGGTCCGCTACCCGTACGTGCGGGGAGTGCTGCTGCAGATGTACCGGGAAGCCAAGCAGAGGCTGGGCGACCCGGTGGCGGCCTGGGCCGACGTCGTCTCCGACCCCGCGAAAGCACGCCGCTACAAGCGGGCGCGCGGCAAGGGCGGTCTCGTGCGGACGGGCTGGGACGAGGCGGTCGAGATGGTCGCCGCCGCGCACGTGCACACCATCAAGGAGTACGGCCCCGACCGGCTCGCCGGTTTCTCGCCGATCCCGGCGATGTCGATGGTCTCCCACGCCGCCGGGGCCCGCTTCTACTCGCTGCTCGGCGGCGTGATGCTGTCGTTCTACGACTGGTACGCCGACCTGCCGGTCGCCTCCCCGCAGGTCTTCGGCGACCAGACCGACGTACCGGAGTCGGGGGACTGGTGGGACGCCGGCTACCTGATCATGTGGGGCTCGAACCTGCCGGTGACCCGCACCCCGGACGCCCACTGGATGGCCGAGGCCCGCTACCGGGGCCAGAAGGTCGTCGCGGTGTCACCCGACTACGCGGACAACGTGAAGTTCGCCGACGAGTGGCTCGCGGCCCGGCCCGGCACCGACGGGGCGCTGGCCATGGCGATGGGGCACGTGGTCCTCAAGGAGTTCTTCGTCGACCGGCAGACACCGTATTTCACCGACTACGTCAAGCAGTACACGGACCTGCCCTTCCTGGTCACCCTCGACGAGGCCGAGGGGGAGCCGGGCACGTACGCGCCGGGCAAGTTCCTGACCGCCGCCGACCTCGGCGGTGAGGCTGCCGCGGCCGAGCACGCGGAGTTCCGGACCGTGCTGCTGGATGCGGCCACCGGGCGGCCCGTGGTGCCGAACGGCACGCTCGGCGACCGGTACGGCGATGCGGGCGCCGGGAAATGGAACCTGGACCTCGGCGACATCCGGCCCCTGCTGTCCGCCGAGGGCGGCGGCGAGGCCCCGGTCGCCGTCGCACTGCCGCGCTTCGACGCCCCCGACGGCAGCGCCGGCCGGCTGCGGCGCGGCGTGCCGGTACACCGGGTCGCCGGGCACCTGGTGACCACGGTCTACGACCTGCTGCTGGCCCAGTACGGCGTGGCCCGCGACGGTCTGCCCGGCCGGTGGCCCGCCTCGTACGACGACGCCACCCAGCCGTACACCCCCGCCTGGCAGGCCGCCATCACGGGAGTGGAGGCCGGGAAGGCCGCCCGCATCGCCCGGGAGTTCGCGGCCAACGCGGAGGAGTCCAACGGCCGCTCGATGATCATCATGGGGGCGGGGACGAACCACTGGTTCCACTCCGACACCATCTACCGGGCGTTTCTGACGCTGACCACACTGACCGGCTGCCAGGGCGTCAACGGCGGCGGCTGGGCGCACTACGTCGGCCAGGAGAAGGTGCGCCCCATCACGGGCTACTCGGCGATCGCGACGGCCGCGGACTGGAACCGGCCGGCGCGGCAGATGATCCAGACGGCGTACTGGTACCTGCACAGCGACCAGTTCCGCTACGACCCGTTCTCCGCCGACACCCTCGCCGCGGCCGGCGGGGGCGGCCCGTTCGCCGGGAAGTCCACCGCGGACGTGATCGCACAGTCGGCGCGCATGGGCTGGATGCCGTCGTACCCGACCTTCGACCGCAACCCCCTCGATCTGGCCGACGAGGCCCGGGCGGCAGGGCGTGCCGCGGGCGAGCACGTGGTGGAGGAACTCAAGGCCGGGCGGCTGCGGTTCGCCGGCGAGGACCCGGACGCCCCCGAGAACTTCCCGCGCGTACTGACGGTGTGGCGGGCCAACCTGCTCGGCTCCTCGGCCAAGGGCAACGAGTACTTCCTCAAGCACCTGCTGGGCGCCGACTCGTCCGTGCGCGCCACGGAGGCGCCGCCGGAGGCCCGGCCGCAGGACGTGGTGTGGCGGGAGGAGGCCCCCGCCGGCAAGCTCGACCTGCTGCTGACCCTGGACTTCCGGATGACCAGCACGACCGTCTACTCCGACGTCGTCCTGCCCGCCGCGACCTGGTACGAGAAGCACGACCTGTCCAGCACGGACATGCACCCCTTCGTGCACGCCTTCAACCCGGCGATCGCCCCGCCGTGGCAGACCCGTACCGACTGGGACGCCTTCCACACCCTCGCCGGGGAGTTCAGCCGCCAGGCCGCGGGACACCTCGGCGTACGGGAGGACGTGGTGGCCGCCCCGCTGCTGCACGACACCCCGGACGAACTGGCCACCCCGCACGGCCGGGTCCGCGACTGGAAGGCGGGCGAGTGCGAACCCGTGCCCGGCCGCACGATGCCCAAGCTGGTCACGGTCGAGCGTGACTACGGCGCCGTCGCCGAGAAGATGGGCGCTCTCGGCCCGCTGCTGGACAGCCTGGGCGCCACGACCAAGGGCGTCACCTTCAGGCTGGAGCGCGAGCTGGACCAGCTGCGGCACAAGAACGGCACCGTACGCGGCGGAGTGGCCGACGGACGGCCGTCGATCGCCCGCGACGTACACGCCTGCGAGGCGATCCTCGCCATGTCGGGCACCACCAACGGCCATCTGGCGACCCAGGGCTTCCGCACCGTGGAGGCACGCACCGGCACCCGGCTGGCCGATCTGGCCGCCGAGCACGAGGGCAAGCAGATCACCTTCGCGGACACCCAGGCCGCACCCGTGCCGGTCATCACCTCCCCGGAGTGGTCCGGATCGGAGACGGGCGGGCGCCGCTACTCGCCGTTCACCGTCAACGTCGAGCGCCTCAAGCCCTGGCACACCCTCACCGGGCGGCAGCACTTCTACCTCGACCACGACTGGATGGCCGCACTGGGCGAACAACTTCCCGTCTTCCGGCCCCCGTTGAACATGCACGCCCTGTTCGACGAGCCCCGGATCGGCGACACCGGCGAACTCGGCGTGACCGTGCGCTACCTCACCCCGCACAACAAGTGGTCGATCCACTCCGAGTACCAGGACAACCTGTTCATGCTCTCCTTGTCCCGGGGCGGTCCGACGATCTGGATGAGCACGCAGGACGCGGCGAAAGCCGGGGTCGAGGACAACGACTGGGTCGAGGCGGTCAACCGCAACGGCGTCGTCGCCGCCCGCGCGATCGTCTCGCACCGCATGCCGGAAGGCACGGTCTACATGCACCACGCCCAGGACCGCCTGATCGACGTGCCCCGCACGGAGACGACGGGCCGCCGGGGCGGCATCCACAATTCCCTCACCCGTCTGCTGATCAAACCCAGCCACCTGATCGGCGGCTACGCACAGCTGTCGTACGCCTTCAACTACCTCGGCCCGACCGGAAACCAGCGCGACGAGGTCACGGTCATCCGCCGCCGTTCCTCCCAGGAGGTGGAGTACTGATGCCCCGTGGCGAAGCCACCGTCGGACCCCGCGGCGGAGCCACCGTCGAACCCCGCGGCGGAGCCGCCATCGGACGGGTGATGGCCCAGATGGCGATGGTGATGAACCTCGACAAGTGCATCGGCTGCCACACCTGCTCGGTCACCTGCAAACAGGCGTGGACCAACCGCACCGGCGTCGAATACGTCTGGTTCAACAACGTCGAGACCCGGCCCGGCCAGGGCTATCCGCGCCGCTACGAGGACCAGGAGACGTGGCGCGGCGGCTGGGAGCTGAACAAGCGCGGCAACCTCGCGCTGAAGGCCGGCGGCCGGTTCAAGAAGCTGATCACGATCTTCTCCAACCCGGTCCTGCCCGTGCTCGACGACTACTACGAGCCCTGGACGTACGACTACGAGACCCTGACGAACGCACCCCTGCAGGAGCACACCCCGGTCGCCCGTCCCAAATCCCTGATCACCGGCAAGGACATGAAGATCGCCTGGTCGGCGAACTGGGACGACGACCTCGGCGGCTCGGCCGCGACCGGCGAGAAGGACGTCCTGCTGAACGAGGTCTCGGAGAAGGTCAAGCTCGAATTCGAGCAGACCTTCATGTTCTACCTGCCGCGGATCTGCGAGCACTGCCTCAACCCGTCCTGCGCGGCCTCCTGCCCCTCCGGCGCCATCTACAAGCGCACCGAGGACGGCATCGTCCTCGTCGACCAGGACCGCTGCCGCGGCTGGCGGATGTGCGTCACGGGCTGCCCGTACAAGAAGGTCTACTTCAACCACCGCACCGGCAAGGCCGAGAAGTGCACCTTCTGCTTCCCCCGCGTCGAGGTCGGCCTGCCCACCGTCTGCTCGGAGACCTGCGTCGGCCGCCTGCGCTACATCGGCCTCGTCCTCTACGACGCCGACCGCGTCCTGGAAGCCGCCTCCACCCCGGACGACACCGACCTGTACGAGGCACAGCGGCAGGTCTTCCTCGACCCGCACGACCCGCAGGTCGTCGCCGCGGCGGAGAAGGCGGACATCCCGCGGGACTGGATCGAGGCCGCCCAGCGCTCCCCGATCCACACGCTGATCAACACCTACAAGGTCGCCCTCCCGCTGCACCCGGAGTACCGCACCCTCCCCATGGTCTGGTACATCCCCCCGCTGTCCCCGGTCGTCGACGCCGTCCGCGACACCGGCCGGGACGCCGAGGACCACCGCAGCCTCTTCGCCGCCGTCGAGGCCCTGCGCATCCCCGTCGACTACCTCGCCCGACTGTTCACCGCGGGCGATCCGGCCCCGGTGGACGCCGTGCTGCGCCGCCTCGCGGCCATGCGCTCCTACATGCGCGACATCAACCTCGGCCGCGAACCCGACGCCGCCATCCCCGAGGCGGTCGGCATGGGCGAGGAGCAGATGTACGACATGTACCGGCTCCTGGCCCTGGCCAAGTACGACGAGCGGTACGTCATCCCGCCCGCCCACGCCGAACAGGCCCACCGGCTGGAGGAACTGGCCACCGAGTGCAGCCTCGACTACGAGGGCGGCCCCGGCATGGGAGGGGCCGGGCAGGCGGGAGGCTCCGGCCCCTTCGGCGAGGCCTCCGGCGGCGCCGCACCCATCGCGGTCGAGAACTTCCACGCCCTGCGCAACCGCCAGACCTCCGACACCCCCGCCACCCCCACCGACAAGGCCACCCGCGTCAATCTCCTCAACTGGGACGGCAAGGGCTCCCCACCAGGCCTGTTCCCCGACCGCCCGTCCGGCGGCAAAGGCACCGACGCAGAGAGCGGCGGAAAGGCCGAGCCGCAACCATGACAAGGAAGACCCCCCGCACAGCCCGCGGCCCCCGGCCCTGGCACCCCCACGCCTGGCAGGCCCAGTCCCTGCTGCTCGCCTACCCCGACGAGCAGTTCGAGCAGCATGTAACCCTCGTCGGCCGGGTTGCCGCGGCCGCCGGCCTGCCGGAGCCGGTTGCCGGCCCCCTGCTCCGCTTCACCGCCCACGCCGGGCAGACGGCCACCGCCGACCTGGCCGCCGCGTACGTGGCCACCTTCGACCACCGCAAGCGCTGCTGCCCGTACCTGACGTACTACGCCCACGGCGACAGCAGGAAGCGCGGCATGGGCCTGCTCCGGCTGAAGCAGACCTACGCCGCGGCCGGATGGCGCCTGGGCGACGACGAACTGCCCGACCACCTCGCCGTCGTCCTCGAATTCGCCGCGACCGACCCGGAAGCCGGACACCGCCTGCTCACCGAACACCGCGCCGGCCTGGAACTGCTGCGCCTGGCCCTGAACGACGACGGCTCGCCCTGGGCGTCCGTACTGGACTCCGTCTCGGCCACCCTGCCCCCGCTCGCCGGCGACCAGCGCGAAGCCGTCAGGCGTCTCGCCGTGCAGGGCCCGCCCGAGGAGCAGGTCGGCCTCGACGCGTACGCATCCCCGGTATTCCTGCCCGACCCCGTCGTAGGAGGTCCCCGATGACCGCTCCCGCGCAGCCCCTCACCCTGGCGGCAGAGACAGGCACCGGCGGCATCCTGCTCTGGGTCGTCCTGCCCTACGTCGCCCTGGCCGTCTTCGTCCTCGGCCACGTCTGGCGCTACCGCTACGACAAGTTCGGCTGGACCACCCGATCCTCCCAGCTGTACGAGCGGCGCCTGCTGCGCATCGGCAGCCCGCTGTTCCACTTCGGCATCCTCGTCGTGCTCCTCGGCCACATCGGCGGCCTCGTCATCCCCAAGAGCTGGACCGAAGCGGCCGGGGTCAGCGAGCACACGTACCACATCGGCGCGGTCGTCCTCGGCACGATCGCGGGCGTCGCCACGCTCGGCGGACTGGCCATCCTGGTCTACCGGCGCCGCACCGTCGGCCCGGTCTTCTCCGCCACCACCCGCAACGACAAGGCCATGTACGCCTCCCTGACCGTCACCATCGTCCTCGGCCTGGCCGCCACGGTGGCCGCGAACGTCGTCGGCGGGGGATACGACTACCGCGAGACCATCTCCCCCTGGTTCCGCTCCATCTTCTGGTTCCAGCCCGACCCGGCCCTGATGGCCGGAGCCCCGGTGCTGTTCCGACTGCACGCGATCAGCGCCCTGCTGCTGTTCGCGGCGTGGCCCTTCACCCGCCTCGTGCACATGCTCACCGCACCGCTGGGCTACCTGACCCGCCCCTACATCGTCTACCGCAGCCGCGACACCCGGCTCGGCACCCGCCCTCCGCGCCGAGGCTGGGAACGCGTCGGCTCATGACCGAACAGCCCAGACGGACGGTCAGTCCTCAGCCGACTCGAACTCCTCGGCCGCGCCGACCTGAGCCGGGATCTCCAGGTGGGTGCATCGGGTCAGACCGTTCCCGGTACTGATCCACCCCTGCTGATGACAGCGGGTGCAGGTGGCGATCACGGTCTTGTCGAACGTGCGCTTCACGGAAAGCGCGTCGAAGTCGCGGTCGAAGTCGCCGGTCCACTGGGCACCAAGGGTGTGGAGAGCGGGAACGGGGCGCCCGGGCGCTGCCGCCGCGCGAGGCCCAGGAGCGGTTCATGACGCGGATCGGCTCCGAGCAGCTCACGCAGCTCACACAGTGTGAGTCGAGCAGCAGGGCGTGCGAGACCGCGGTCAGGTCTCGGCCACCTGGCCCTGGACGCCGATGCTGCTGACGGTCCGGCCCAGGTGCCGTCATCCTTGATCTCCCGGTAGAGCGCGCTGAGCCTTCGGGCTTCCTCGGAGGCGTCGTGCACGCCCGTACGGATCGAATCCGGCCGTACTCCCAGTGCTGTTGGGCGCCCGGGACGTACTCAGCCGCCGAGCAGCCGCTGAAGTGCGTCCGACGTGAGGCGTGCCTCCTTGGCGGCTGCTCCCGCGTCGAAGCCGATGCCCTCGGCTGACAGGACGTCGGCGGGAGAGTCCGTGCGTGTGCGGTCGGTCCACCGGAAGCCGGGGCTGACGCGTCCCGCAGCGTTGAGGACGCGCCAGGCGTTGGGGCACCGGCCGCACGTGGCCAGGTGGGTGCCCACCGGCACCGCATGGCTGCGGATCACGGTCGCCACGTCCCCGTAGGTCGTCCACCGCCCGGCGGGGACGGCGTTCAGGAGGGTGTGCAGGCCCGCCCAGTCCTTGCTGGTGCCGCCCAGCTGCTTGGCCAGGCTCGCGAGGCTGGTGCCGGCCAGTGCCCCCCACTCGTCGGGGTCGACGGTGTCCGGCACGTGGGCCGTGTCGACGTCCCACCAGGTGGTGCCCTGTATGCCGTCGGCCTTGCGGCCGGTCACGCCGGTGAAGATGTGGTTGGCGAGTCCGGTCGGGGTGTACGGCCTGCCGTCGGCCTTCCACGTCAGCGGCTTGGCGGTGTTGTTGTTCCAGGTGACACTTGCTCGGCTGCCGTCCTCATCCACCCAGGACAGGATCGCCTCGCGAATGGCTTCGGTCACTCCGCGCCTCGGCGTCAGCCTGAGCAGGGTTCCGTCCGGGAGCAGTCCGGCGCCGACGATGACGTGCACGGCGTTCTGGGCACGCGAGCGCTCTTCCAGCTTCAGGGCGGCCGCCTTCGCCTCGATCCGGGCCGGCGCGAGGGTGAACTCCTCCACCTCCGGGGTGGGGTAGACCTTCGTGAACCCGGCGACGAGCCGGTCGTTCACCTTCCAGAGGCCCACCTGGACGAGGTCGATGTCGAGGTTCATCTCGGACAGCCAGACCACGGTGTGGGTGACCTGCTTCGGGAAGCCGGCGGCGGTGATCACCTGCCTGGGGCGTTGGAGCAGTTCCGGACTCCACTCCCCGTCCACGTGGTCGAGGAGGCGCTGCCGGCACTCTTCGACTTCGAGGCCCTCGCCCCGGCCCGCCAGGAAGCCGTGGTGCGCCTGGGCCAAGGTGTCGAGGTCGAACCGGGACACCAGGGCGGCGTACGTGATCGCCTGGAGGTGTACGTCGCGGTCGGCCGTTCCCCGCTTCAGCTCGACCACCACCAGGCGGCCGGTGGCGTCCCGCCGGACGCGTTCGCACGCCGACCGTCCCGAGCCTATGGGCGGGGTGTGCCCCGGGTCAGTTCCTTTGCGCAGGAGCGCCTGCATTCCGTGCTGCGGTGCCGCCGGACTCCGGCGTCGATCCGCACGGTGGGTTCGAGGAACATCCCCGTGTCGGACGGCGGGCCGTCGATGTCCAGGCGGCGCCCGCCGAACTCGACGCGGGCACCCTTGGCCACTGCGTCACGCAGGCACGCGAAGCAGTGAGAAGCGCTCGATGACGGGCGCCATGGCCGCCGCCGCCCGGCACGGCGGCGGCCATACCACCGGGATCGTCCCCCGCCGCTGGTCCACAAGGCCGACCACGCCATCGATCGGCTCCTTGCGGTCGACGGACGGTCCACGCGCAAACAGACTCCGCTTCGAACCATCCCTGCACAGCAGGGCCGCTTGCCTCGTCCTCGATGGGGAACCGGTGGCCGGCCGGCGTCAGGCGGCCCAGGGAGCCATCGGGTACCAGATCAGGTCGCGGCGGGCCAGGATCCGCACGTCCCAGTAGAGCAGCATGAAAATCCCGGCCGCGATGAACGCCGCCGCCATCACGGCGGACATCCGGCTGGGCCGCTCCGTGAACCACCGGTTCAGCCGGTCGCCGAACACCAGCGACACCACCACGAACAGCGCCGCGACGATCAGGATGTTGCCGAGTGTCTGGGCGCTGAACGCCACCGCGCCATACAGCGGGTTCTGGCTCTGCGCCGTGTCCCGGAACAGCTGACGGAACAGGCCGAACGGGCGCCCGATCAGGAACGCGCCGATGAACGCGCCCATCACGACCATCGGCGCGTTCGGGAAGCGACGGGTCAGCCGGGCCAGCGGGTCACGGACCAGACCGGCCGCCGCCAGCCCCAGGTAGGTCATGGCCAGCCCCAGCAGCCCGTAGACGACCATCGCCTGGATCAGCCGCGGCGAGAACCCGGCGCCCGACGACGCCGTGGCGGACTGCGGCATCCCGCTGCCGGCGAGCGCGGCGATCACGCCGTACGCCGCGGACACCGCGACGGCGCCGAGCGCCAGGTAGCCCAGCGGCTTCAGCAGCCCGGCGATCCGCCCGCGGCGGGTCGTCTTCTGTCCGGCCAGCGGGGCCATCGCGCTGAACACGGCGACGTTGCAGGCGGTGAAGGTGCCGCCGATGCCGGTCGCCAGGGCGAAGGCGACACCTGCCAGGGCGCCGGAGATCGGCGCGTCCTTGGCCGGGTGGCCGAGCAGGGTGTCGGCCACCGTCCCCGCGATGATCTTGTCGACGAACTCCGCCGACCAGACCACGGTGAGCGCGAACCCGAACACCGCGCCGAGCAGCAGCACCAGGGCGCGGCGGCGCGGCACATGGCCGTTGAAGAAGAACGAGGGCGAACGATGCGAGGCCGTTGGCCGCGAGGTCGGAGGATGCGCGAGCTGAGCCATGGGGGCGTCCCTTCAGCGAGGCGTCGGCAGTGCTGACAAGCTAAGGGCGGGACCGCGTCGCCGGTCGGCGCGGCGGGCAACAGCGCACATCCGAAGAAGCAGCCCACGCCCCGCACGGATCCAGGGCCGGAAGGCAGTCTGGAATATGGCCCGCCGCCCGTCCGGATCGGCAGGATGGGGGCGAGGACCCGATCACGCCGATCACCCCGACCACGCCAACCGCACACCGTGGAGCAAGCATGGGCAACGCCTTCGTCGTCCGGTACGAGATGCGTCCGGAGACCGCGGACGAGAACCAGGCCGTCATCGAGAAGGTCTTCGAGGACCTGGCGGAACGAGCCCCCGAGGGCCTGAGCTACGCGTCCTTCCGGCTGGCCGACGGTGTCACGTTCGTCCACATCGCCATCACCGAGGACGGCTCCGAGGGCCTGGCCGTCTCCCCGGCGTTCCAGGAGTTCCAGAAGGGCTTCGGCGACCGGGCGGCCGGGCCTCCGGTGGCGGGCGGCGCCACCCTGGTGGGGGCGTACGGGTTCACGCTGTGATCGGACTGCCGTCGGGCGCCGTCGTGCCGCCGTCGGAGCTGCGCGGAGTGCTCAGCACCCGGGAGAGTGATCTCGCCGCCGCGGCCCGGGACTTCGGCAACCTGGTGCAGCTGCGCCCGCGTGCCGTGCTGTTCCCCGCCGACGCCGCAGATGTCGCGGCGATCGTCCGGTTCGGCCGCGCGAACGGCCTCCCCGTGGTGCCCCGGGGGACCGGCCACGCGGTGGACGGCCAGGCCCAGGCCCCCGGCGGCATCGTCGTCGACCTGACGTCGCTCGGGCGCGTCCGCGCACCGGACGACCGGAACCTCATCAGCGTCGACGCCGGGGCCACGTGGCAGGCGGTCGCCGAGGCGACGCTGCCGCGGGGCCTCGTCCCGCCCGTGCTGCCCGACCACCTCGGGCTGACGGTCGGCGGAACGCTGGCGGCCGGCGGCTTCGGCGGATCGAGCCACCGGCACGGCAGCGTGTCCGACCAGGTCCGCGAACTCGACGTGGTCACCCCGGGCGGAGAACTGCGCACCTGCTCCCCGGCCCGGGACCGCGCCCTGTTCGACGCGGTGCGGGGCACCCAGGGCCAGTACGGCATCATCACCCGCGCCACGCTGGGCCTGCACCCGGCCGGCCGCACGGCCCTCCGGCACCGGATCGGCTGCCCGGACCCCGGCACCCTGCTCGCCGCCCAGGTGCGCCTGGCCGCCGGGGGGCGCTTCGACCACATCCTCGGCTCGGCCGTCCACGTGCCCGGGCGGGGCTGGCAGTTCGTCCTGGAGGCCGTGGCGGTGTTCACCCCGCCGCAGGCCCCGCCGCCGCTGCCCGGGATCCGGCCGGCGCACGGTTCGGCCCCGGAGACCGACACCCTGCCGTACGCCGACTACCTCGGCCGTCTCGCCCCGTTCGAACGGCAGTTGCGGGCCACCGGATCCTGGCAGCACCATCCGCACCCCCGGTGCAATGTGCTGCTGCCCGGCCGGCATGCCGCCGGGATCATCGCCGACACGCTTGCGGGGCTCGGCCCGGAGGACATCGGCGAGAGCGGCAGCGTCATCGTCTACCCGATCCCCAACCGGCGGCTGCGCGCCCCGCGGCTACCGAGGGCCCGCGGGATCACTTCGGTCCTGTTCGGCCTCCAGCGCACCGCGCCCCCCGACGACCCGGCCACGCTCCGGCGCATGCGCGAGGGCAACGCCCGGCTGCTGGCCCGCGCCCTGAGTGTCGGGGGAGCCCCGTACAGCGCCCGCACCCCCCACCACGACGCGCGCATCACGGGCGGCACCGCCGGCATCACCTGGCCGTGAGCCCGTGAGCCCGTGAGCCCGTGAGCCCATCAGCCCATGAGCACCCGGACCGTGGTGTCCACCACGTGCGCGGCGAGTCGGTCGATGGTGCCGCGGTCCTGCCAGGCCAGTGGGCCGCGGGTGGCCAGGTCGGCGAAGCCGTGCACAGACGACCAGCAGACCCATTCCGCGTTCACCCGCCGCTCCGGCGACATCGCACCGGCCCTGACCATCGTGTCGAGCGCGTCGACGAGCAGTTGGTACGGCGGAGCCACCCGGTCCGCCAGCGTGGCCGGCGGGGCTCCGGCCCGGGAGTCGTCGGGGGTGAGGATCGCGAGCTCGAACCAGCCGGGCTCCGAGAGCGCGAACTCGATGTAGCCGAGCCCGACTCCGTGCAGGTTCCGCACCGACTGCGCCACCGGGTCCGGGCCGACCGTGGCGCGCAGCGCCTCCATCCGGTCGAGCATCGCCCGGGCGAGCTTGTCCTGGGCCTCGGCCGCGACGCCGAGTACCAGCGCCTGGTGATCGGCGAAATGCCGGTAGGCGGCATTGGGCGTGACGCCCACGGCGCGGGTGACGCTCCGCAGCCCGAGTGCCGCGGACCCGCCTTCGCGTGCGAGTTTCAGGCCCGCGTCCACCAGTGCGGCCCGCAGGTCGCCGTGGTGGTACGGGCGGGTCTCGGCGGGTCTCCCCTTGGCCATCGTGTATCGCTCCCTCCGTGCCGGAGTATACAGGGTGAACATAGCCGAGACCTGCGGTTTGTGGAGCCGGGGAAGGCGGACGACGCCCTGAGCACTCCGGGAGAAGACACCACTGGCGGGGTGTGGAACCGTGAGGGCCGTGCACCCGTCGTCGTCGCAGGGAGGCCCTCCGTGAGTGCCGGCTCACCGTCCCAGGTGCTGACGCTGAGGGTGACCGCCAAGCAGGCGGCGGCCGACGGCGTCGTCGTGCTGGAACTGGCGCACAGCGACGGCGCCCGGCTGCCCGACTGGACGCCCGGCGCCCATGTCGACCTCGTCCTGCCGGGCGGCCTCACCCGCCAGTACTCGCTGTGCGGCGATCGCTGGGACGCCCAACGCTACCGGGTCGCCGTGCTGCGCGAGCCGGCCGGCCGCGGCGGCTCGGCGTACATCCACGAGCGGTTGCGGCCCGGCGACAGCGTGGGCGTCGGCGGCCCGCGCAACCACTTCCCCCTGGTGCCCGCCGACCGCTACCTGTTCCTCGCGGGCGGGATCGGCATCACCCCGCTGCTGCCGATGCTCCATCAGGCCGAGCTCGTCGGCGCGGACTGGACGCTCGTCTACGGCGGCCGGCGGCGCGCATCGATGGCCTTCCTCGGCGAACTCGCCCGGTACGGCGACCGGGTCCGCCTCGTCCCGGAGGACGAGGCGGGCCGTCCCGACCTGGCCGGCCTGCTGCGGGAGGTGCACGCCGGGACACGGGTGTACTGCTGCGGCCCGGCCGGGCTGCTCGACGCGGTCGCGGCGGCCTGTGCCCACTGGCCCGCCCGCACCCTGTACACCGAGCGGTTCGCGGCGGCCGGGCCGAGCGCGCCGGTCCGGGACACGCCGTTCGAGGTGGTGCTGGCCCGCTCGGGCGGGCGGGTGACGGTCACTCCGGACACGACCGTCCTGGACGCCGTGCGTTCGGCCGGGGTGGAACTGCTCTCCTCGTGCGGGGAGGGAATCTGCGGCACCTGCGCGACCACGGTGCTCGACGGTGTGGTCGACCACCGGGACAGTCTGCTCAGCGGCGAGGAGCGGGCGGCGGGGGACTGCATGTACCCGTGCGTGTCCCGGTCCTGCGGCGACCGCCTCGTGCTGAACCTGTGACCTGCGCCGACCTCCACACCTGTGCACCGCTGACTCCGACCGAGTTCCGATCCACCCGCCACGGAGGGCGAGACCCATGACCGCGATCCTCGACCTCGATCCGTTCGCCCTCGACGTGCTGGCGGACCCGCACCGGCATGACGCGCGGCTGCGCGACGCCGGGCCGGTCGTCCGCCTGCCCGCCCATGACATCTACGCGATCGCCCGCTACGCCGAGGTGCACGCGGCCCTGCGCAACTGGCAGGGCTTCCAGTCCGGGGCCGGGGTGGGCCTGGCCAACTTCCGCAAGGAAGCGCCGCGGCGCCCGCTGAGCGTGGTGGTCGAGGCCGACCCGCCGTACCACGACGCGCCGCGCCGGGTGCTCTCGGCGCTGCTCGGGCCCCGCGCGCAGCGCCGGCTCCGCGAGGGGTGGACCGTACAGGCGCGGGAGCTGGTGGACCGGGTGGTGTCCGGCGGCGACGGTTCGGTCGTCGAGTTCGACGCGGTGAGCGCGCTCGCGGAGGCGTTCCCGCTGCGGGTGTTCCCGGACGCGCTCGGCATTCCCGAGGAGGGCCGGGAGAACCTGCTGCCGTTCAGCGACTTCCTGCTCAATGCCTTCGGGCCGCGCAACGAGCTCGTCGCGGCGGGCGCGCCGCGGGCGCGGGCGCTGTCGGACTGGGTGGGGGAGCACAGCGTGCGCGAGGCGCTGGCCGACGACGGGTTCGGGGCCCAGATCTGGGCGGCGGCCGACCGGGGCGAGATCACCCACGGTCAGGCGCCGCACGTGGTCCGGTCGTTGTTCGCGGCCGGGGTCAACACCACCGTGCACGCGCTCGCCGCGGCTTTGCACGCGCTCGCCGCGCATCCCGGGCAGTGGCGCAGGCTGCGGGCCGATCCGGGCCTGGTCCGGGTGGCGTTCGACGAGGCGGTGCGCTGGGCCTCCCCGGTGCAGACGTTCTTCCGCACCACGACGGGGGACGTCCGGGTCGGGGACGCGGTGGTGCCGGACGGTTCGAAGGTGCTGCTGTTCCTCGGGGCGGCGAACCGGGATCCGCGGCGGTGGTCGGATCCGGACATGTTCGATGTGCACCGCAATCCCTCCGGGCACGTCGGCTTCGGCTTCGGCATCCACCAGTGCGTGGGCCAGCACATCGCGCGGCTGGAGGCGGAATGCCTGCTCGGCGCGCTGCTGGAGCGGGTGGAGTCGATGGAGCTCGCCGGGCCGGCCCGACGCCGCCTCAACAACACGCTCATGGCGTGGGATGCGGTGCCGGTCCGGGCGGTACTCACCCGTTAGAGCGAACATCTGTCCGAAGACCTGATCCGTGTTGCCCCGCCTCGAAGCCTGAGTCTACGATGTGAACATGGCCGATGTGGACAGTGTGAACGTCGAGACGATCAAGGGAGACCCAGCGTGACCACCGTGAATTCAAGTGCGGCCGCGGAAGGCGCCAAAGCCTCGACAGCGGAACCGGACCCGCAGCGGTGGACGGTGCTCGCCCTGCTGTCCGGCCTGCAGTTCATGATCCTTCTGGATATGACCGTGGTGAACGTGGCATTACCACGGATCCAGGACGGACTCGGCTTCTCGACCCCCGGGCTGGCCTGGGTTGTCAACGGCTATGTCCTCGCGGCCGGCGGTCTGCTCATGCTCGGCGGCCGACTGGCCGACTTCTTCGGCCGCCGCCGGCTGCTGCTGATCGGCGTGACCGTCTTCGCCCTGGCCTCGGTGATCTCCGGAGCGGCGACCGCCCCCTGGATGATGGTCGTCGGCCGGTTCGGCCAGGGCGCCGCCGAGGCGCTGGCCGCACCCGCCTCGCTCGGCCTGATCGCCCTGCTCTTCACCGACCCCAAGGAGCGCACCAAGGCGCTCGGCGTCTGGGGCGGCATCATCGGCCTCGGCGCGACGCTCGGCTCGGTCATCTCCGGTGTCCTGACCGACCTGGCCTCGTGGCGCTGGATCTTCTTCATCAACCTGCCGGTCGCCCTGGTGGTCCTCTTCCTCGTCCCGCGGCTGGTGCGGGAGAGCCGGATGGTCCGCGCCAAGGACACCTCGCTCGACGTGTTCGGCGCCGCCACCCTCACCCTCGGACTCGTCGGCGTGGTCTACGGCCTGCTGCACGCGGCCGACCACCCGTGGGGCTCGGCCGGGGTGCTGGTCCCGCTGATCGCCGGCGCGGTGCTGCTGCTGGTGATGGTCGCGGTCGAACTGCGCGGGAAGAACCCGCTGATCCCGTTGGGCTTCTTCGCCAACCGCACCCGGTCGGTCGTCAACTTCACGACCCTGTTCTACATGTCGGCCTTCATCTCCTACACCTTCATGCTCACCCTGTACGAGCAGCAGGTGCTGGACTACTCCCCGCTGTTCAGCGGGCTCGGCTGGCTGCCGCTCAGCGTCGGCATCGGCGCGGGCATGGCCCTGGGCACCGCGATGGTCCCCCGGGTCGGTATCCGCGCCGTGGTCTCCGCCGGGTACATCGGCGCCGGTGTGGGCCTGTTCCTCACCAGCATGGTCGACGTGGACAGCTCCTACTGGGGCGGCATCGTGCCGGGCATGGTCGTGTTCGGCCTGTTCGCCGGCGCTGCCATGCCGGCCGCGACCAACGCCGCCCTGCACGGCGTCACCGCCCAGGACTCCAGCCTGGCCTCCGGCGTGCAGAGCACCATGCAGCAGATCGGCAGTGCACTCGGCGTCTCCGTGCTGGCGGCGCTCGCCTTCCGGCACGCCGGGGACGCCATGGCGGACGGGGCGGCCGCGCCCGTTGCCGCCACCGAGGGCTACGCGCTCGGCTTCCGGATCGGCGGAGCGCTGATGGTGCTCGGCGGAATCCTGCTGCTGGCCCTGGTCGAGCGGGTCGGCACCGAACTCCGCGACCCGACCGCCGAGCGGATCGCGGCCGGCTGACCGGCACCCGGACCGCGTCCGCACACGCACCGCACCGCACCGCACCCGTAGCCGTACGCCGGAGCCCGCCGGAGAGGCCGACGCCTCCCGGCGGGCTCACCCACCCGATCCGAAAGGCAGACCCATGAGTATCGCGGAGACGAGCCCGGCTGCCACCACGGGCGGCATGGGCACGCGGGCCGAACTGCTGGCCGTGGACGCCGACTTCCTCTGGCACCCCTGGTCGCCCAGCCGCGTCAACCCGGACACCGTGCTCGCCGTCTCCGGCGACGGCTGCGAGGTACGCGACGCCGACGGCAGAACCTACCTCGACGCCAAGTCGTCCGGTCTGAACGCCACCCTGGGCTACGGCAGCCGCCCCGTCATAGACGCCGTGGCCGGCCAGCTCGCCCGGCTGATGACGTACGACATGGGCGAGGGCGCCAACGAGCCGGCCATCCGGCTGGCCGAGCGGATCGCCGGGCTCACCGGGCCCCGCCTGACGCGTACGTTCTTCTGCAACAGCGGCTCCGAGGCGGCCGAGGCCGCCATCCGCATCGCCCGCTTCTACCACGCCGTACGCGGGGAGCGGCAGCGCGGCCTCGTCGTGTCCTTCGAGAACGCCTACCACGGCGCGACCCTCGGTGCCGCCGCCTCTTCGGCGGGTGCCTCGCCCGTCTCGGCCGAATTCACCCCGGCCGGCTTCGTCACCCTGCCCGGCCGCACCGACGCGCTGCGGGACTTCCTCGCCGGACAAGGCGACCGGACCGCCGCCGTCCTCATCGAACCCGTCCAGGCCCGCGGCGCCCACCAGGTGCCCGACGACCGCCTCCGCGAGGTCCGGGAACTCTGCAGCCGGTACGGCGCCCTGCTGATCCTCGACGAGGTCACCACCGGATTCGGCCGCACCGGCCGGATGTTCGGCTACCAGCACGCCGGTGTCGAACCCGACCTGCTGACCACCAGCAAGGGCCTGGCGGCCGGCTACATGTCGCTGGCCGCGGTCACCACCACCGAACACGTCTTCGACGTCTTCGACACCCACCGCAAGCAGGCCGGCTTCGTCCACGGCCACACCCACTCCGGCCACGCCGCCGCCTGCGCCGCCGGCCTCGCCGTGCTCGACGTCATCGAACGCGACGGCTTGGTCGCCAACGCCGCCGCCCGTGGCACCCAGCTGCTGGCCGCGCTGGACGGCGTACGCGGCCTGCCGTTCGTTCGCGACATACGCGGCCGGGGCCTGCTGGCCGCGGTGGAGTTCGACGGCTCGCCGCGGGCCTCCTTGGTGCGCCGCCGGATGAAGGAGGACGGCATCCTCGTCCGCCGCACCGGACCGAACATCGTCATCGCCCCGCCGCTCATCATCGACGCCGGCCGGATCGACCGGATCGCGGGGGCGTTCACGGCGGCGGCCGAGGCCGCCGCCGACCCGAAGACCACGTGACGCCAGACCCCGAGAGAAACAGGGAGAACACACCATGCCCGCCGCGCAGAACAACGCCCAGGCCATCGACAAGAAATTCTCCGCCCCGGTCATCAAAGAGAACAACAGCGGCTGGATCTGCGTGATCGTGCCCGAATCCGGGGACTTCTTCGGCACCCGCAAGCCCGTGAAGATCGCCGGAACGGTCGACGGGCAGGAATTCCAGGCGACGTTGCTCCCGATGGGCGACGGAACCCACATGCTCCCGCTCAAGGCGGCGCTCCGCAAGACCCTGAAGAAAGACCAGGGCGACAGTGTGGACGTCCACCTGAACCAGCGGCTCTCCTGATTCCATTCCACGTTCGAAAGGCATAAACATGGTCGACGCATCCCCCGAGAACGGCCAGCCCGCGGCGCCCGGCTGGTTCGACATCTCCACCCCCGACGCGGCCCGCGCCCGCGACTTCTACCGGCAGCTGTTCGGCTGGCAGGTCAACGCTCTCGACGACACCTACGCGCTCGTCAGCGGCTCCGACGGCGCCCCCACCGGCGGCATCGGCCAGGCCGGCCCGGAGAGCCCGTACACCGGCATCGTCCCCTTCTTCCCGGTCGACGATGTCACCACCGCGCTCGCCCGGGCCGAGGAGCTCGGCGGCAAGCGGACGATGGAGCCGCAGCCCGCCGGCGACGGCCGGATCGCCGCGTTCACCGACCCCGACGGCAACACCATCGGCCTGATGAGCCCGTGACCCGCTGGCCCGCTGACCGGCTGACCGGCTGACCGGCTGACCGAGGTCCGGCAGGAACAAGGCGGCACCACCGATCCATGCGGTGGTGCCGCCTTCCGCGTCTGCGCGGCCGAACCGGGACGCAGCCCGTCCACGCAGAACGCTCGGCTGGGAAACCCCGGCCGAGCGCCTGCACAACCTGCCCGCGGTCTGATCAACACGACCACGGCCCTTCGGTTTTCGCGCTATGGCGCCGCGAAGAAGTCCATCAGCAGCGGCGCGCCCGCCTTCTGGTCGAAGAGGTGGTCATACCCCTCCATCGTCAGGAGCGCGGCGCCCGGGATCTCCTCGGCGACCCGGGCGCAGGCGTCGTGGATCTTCTTCTCGCCCTCGTCACCGCGCATGACCAGGGTGGGCACCGTGATCTTGTGCAGCTCCTCGTACGGGATCTGCAGATGGTGCTTGTTGATCAGCGCGTCGTAGTACGTCGACGGCACCATCGTCTTGAACGCCGCCCACGCCGGGTGGTTGCGGAAGTAGTCGATGGTGTCGTCCGTGATGAAGCCGACGATGTCCTTCGCGAACAGCGTGACGACCTCCTCGCGGCGGTCCTCGTCGATCAGCCGGCGGAGCGTCGACAGCTGCTCGTCGGTGGTCTCGCTGGACCAGTACGGGGGCTCGTACAGGCCCAGCTTCAGCATGGGCACGCCCTGCGCCGCCGCCAGCAGCGCGATCATGCCGCCGGTGCAGTTGGCGAACACATGGCTGGGTTCGCCCACGGCGTCCAGCACCGCGGCCAGGTCCTCGACCTCCCGCTGGATCGTCCACCGGTCCGGGTCGCCGTACGCGCTGTCGCCCCGGCCACGCCGGTCGTAGGTGTACACGGAGAAGCGCTCGGACATGATCGTGGCGAACGGGGTGAACATCGCCCGGTCGTTCAGGCCGCCCCCGATGACGACGACCGGCGGGCCCTGGCCCGCCTTCTCGTATGCGATGGACGTGCCGTCGGCGGAGTCCACCCGCCGCAGCTGCCGGGCCGGGCCGCCCGCGTAGTCGGTGTCGAGGTCACCGAGGATTCCGCCCTGCGCCGCCGGTGCTGGCTCAACCATGGTCTTCCTTTCGTTTGGCTCGGCTCAGCCGACGAGTGCGGGCTTGCCGTGCAGGTAGACCGGAACCTCCGCGTGGCCGTTGACCACGAAGCTGCCCTGGCCGACGAGCTCGCCGCGGTCCACCGCCAGTTCGAGGTCGGGGAACCGGTCGAACAGGGCGGGGATGCCGATCATCCACGCGCTGCGGGCCAGCCGGGCGCCGAGGCAGTAGTGCACGCCGTGGCCGAAGGACAGGTGCGTCTTGTCGTCGCGCAGCGCGTCGAACGCGTCGGCGGTCTCGCCGTGGACCGAGGGGTCGCGTCCCACGCCGGCGAAGTCGATCAGGACGACGTCGCCCTGGGCCAGCTTCACCCCGCCGATCTCCACGTCCCGGGTGACGAAGCGGAACGGGAGGTGCGCCACCGGCGACTCCACCCGCAGGGTCTCCTCGAAGACGGCGTCCCACGGGATCTCGCCGGACTTGGCCTTCGCCAGCAGGCTGCGGTCGGTCATCAGGGCCACCGACGCGTGTGCCAGCGCGTTCACCAGCGTCTCGGAGCCGGCACCGAGCAGCAGGTGCAGCGTGCCGATCATCTCGGAGTCGGACAGCCGGGAGCCGTCCTCGTCCATCGCGGCGATCATCCCGGTGGTCAGGTCGTCGCCCGGGTGCTCACGCTTGTACTGGACCAGGTTGGAGATCTCCACTTGCCAGTTCTCCAGGTTGGACGAGGCCACCTCGGCGGAGATCCGGGTGTCGATGTTCTTGTGGCCGCCTTCCAGGACCCGGGCCCGGCGGTCCTCCGGCACGCCGAACAGGTCGCACATCAGGCGGGTCGGCAGCTCCATGTGGAACCGGCCCTTGAGGTCGACGGTCTCGTCCCGGCCGGCCGACGCGAGGTCGTCGAGGAGCTCCTTGACGGTCGCCTCGATCTTGGGCCGCATGTCGTCGACCCGGCGCTGGGTGAACGCCTTCAGCAGCAGCTTGCGCAGGCGGGCGTGGTCGTTGCCGTCCTGGGTGGCCATGGTGTCCATGGCGGCCCAGGTGATCAGCGGCCAGCCGTTGGATATCTCACCGTTGATGTACGCGGGCCAGTTGCGCCGCGGATTCTTCGAGAACAGTTCCTGGTCGCCCATGATCTCCTTGGCGACCTCGTAGTCGTGCACGGACCAGGCGAGCACGCCGTCCGGGAGTTCGACGCGTGCGATCGGGCCCTGCCCGCGGAGCCGGGTGGTCTCACCGTGGGTGTCGGCACCTTGCGGGTCGAGAACATAAGGGCATACAGCTTCGGACACGGAACACGACCTCCAGCTGAACGGGACTGGTGACATGGGGGCGGACGGATTGGCGGTTGTCACGCTAGCCGCCGGAGCCGCTTTCGGACTTCTTCGGAATTGCCGCAGCGGCGGTGGTACCGAACGGAACTGGGGCACGCAGGAAGAAGAACGAGCGATGCGGCGCGGGCTATTTTCGAGGTCCCGATGATGTGAGGAGAAACCAGTGGAACTCGGCCAGATCTCCATGGAACTCGTCCAGGCCCCCGCCGACGCGCCGCTGCCGGAGACGCCCCCCGGGCTGGGCGCCGTGCACCACGTCGGCATCACCGTCACCGACCTGGAACGCAGTGTGCAGTGGTACGCCGAGCACCTCGGCATGGTGCAGTGGATGAAGGAGACCTTCCCGGGTGGGCGGACGGCGGGCATCATGCGGCCCGGCACGCAGATATACCTCGGGCTGACACAGCACGACGCCGGCGTCGACGAGGCGTTCGCGCCGCACCGCACCGGCCTCGACCACCTCACCTTCGCGGCCTCCACCCGCGAGGAACTCCACGCGTGGCGCGCGCATCTGATGGCCCGTGGGGTCAAGTGCAGCGACGTCCACGAGTACGCGGCCCCGCTGCCGTTCGCGCTGTTCACCTTCAACGACCCGGACGGCGTGGCCCTGGAGATCTTCCACCTCGCCGTCTGACCGGCTTCCGGCGGGCCGGTCCGCCCCGTGGTGGCCTCGGGGCGGACCGGCCGCATCAGGCCGGGGCCGCGCGCTGCCCGCTCCGGCTCCGCGCCCAGCGGCGCACCGCCGGCCGCTCCACAGCGGCGTGGAGGGCCCAGGCGAGCAGCACGGAGACCACCAACTGACCCAGCAGCAGCTCGACCGCGGCCGGGACCGGGAACAGCCGCTCGCCCAGCAGGTACCGGCTGACCACCAGCACGGGATAGTGCACCAGATAGAAGCCGAACGAGACCTCGCCGAGCCATACCGCGAAACGGTTGCGGAACGGCGTGAACCCGCGCCGCACGTCGACCCGGGCAACGGCGGCGATCAGGCAGGCCACCGGAACCAGGAACACGGCCCGCTGCCCGTACAGGAACGGCACCCGCAGCGCGACCGGGTAGGAGGCCGCGAGCAGCAGGCCCGACCAGCCGGCGCCGGGCCCGGACCAGCGGCCCGCGCGGACCGCCAGCGCCAGCAGGATGCCCAGCAGGAAGTCGAAGACGCGGACCGGCGGCAGCACGTACGCGAACCAGTACTGGAGCATCGAGGCGTCCTCGTCCGGCACCATCGGCCCGTCGCCCGGGACGAACGCGTACGTGAACCACGGCGTGAGCACCACCACCGCGACCGTACCGGTGATCCAGAGCATCAGCCGGGCGGGCCTGATCCGGCGGCACGCCGCGATCAGCAGCGGAAAGGCGACGTAGCAGAACGCTTCCACACCCAGCGACCAACTCGGCGGGTTCACGCTGAAGTTGGTGGGGAAGTCCGGCACCCACCCGTGCAGCAGCAGGAGGTTGGCCAGCGCCTGCCCCCGGCTGGTGACCGCGGCGGCGAAGGTGAGCATCGCCAGCCCCCACACGACGGCGTGGCTGGGGTAGATCTTCACCAGCCGGCGGCGCCAGAAGGCCCGCGCCGGGCCAGGGTCGCGGGCCGTCCAGGTCAGGATGAAGCCGCTGAGGACGAAGAAGAACGTGACCCCGAGGCCACCGGCCGGTGAGGCCAGCCGGTGGAAGGTGTGTTCCGCCGACTCCGATGCGAGCAGCTCGATCCACGGCACGGGGAGGGCGGCGTGGAACCAGAAGACCAGCAGGGCGGCGGGGAACCGCAGGCCGGTCAGGGACGGTAACCGGTGACGGTACTGCGACGGGGGGGATGCCTGCGCTGCGTCCGCCGGCCCCGCGGGGCCCGGCGAACGCCTCTCGTCGAGAGACATGCGAAAACTCTCCTGCAATGCGGGGGAGCGCAGGGGGTGGCATGGGTCCATTGCACCTCCTCCGTCTCCGGCGCGGCATCTCCTGAACTGCTCCCCTGTGACTCCCGCACGTTGTGAGACGCGGGCACCGCGCGCCGCGCCGTAGCGTCGGAGCACCGAACGTGCACTGGCCGACCCGGCCGGCCCGGCCGACCGAATCACCCCGGGAGTGACCATGTCCGATGCACCACTGGCCGTTGTGACCGGAGCCTCGTCCGGCATCGGCGCGGAGTTCACCCGCGTCCTCAGCAGCCGCGGGTACCGCGTCCTGGCGGTGGCCCGGCGCGCCGACCGGCTGGCCGCGCTGGAAGCCGAGTCCGACGGGCGGGTGATACCCGAGGTCCGCGACCTGACCGCCGACGGGGCCATCGAGGCCGTCGCGGCGCGCGCCGACGAACTCGGCGGGGCCGACCTGCTCGTCTGCAACGCCGGGCGCGGCGTGCACGGCCGGTTCGCCGAGACCGACCGGGACGAGACCGTCGGTGTGCTGCGGCTCAACGTCGTGGCGAGCGTCGACCTCGCCGCGCAGGTGGTGCCGCGGATGGTCGGCCGCGGCTCGGGAGGGGTGATCGTCGTGGCGTCGACGCTGGGCTACGTGCCCACCCCGTACCTGGCGGCGTACGCGGCCAGCAAGGCGTTCCTGCTGTCCTTCGCCGAGGCCCTGTCGGTCGAGCTGCGGGGGACCGGCGTACGGGCCATGGCGCTGTGCCCCGGGCCCACCGTCACCGAGTTCAGCGATGTCGCCGGACTCGGCGACGCGGTGGAGAAGACTCCGGGCCACACCACCGCCGCCGAGGTGGTCGGCGGCGCGCTGCGGGCCTGGGACGCCGGCCGTACGGTCGTCGTGCCGGGCACGGTCACCCGGCTGATGACGGCGGCGCTGGACCTGCTGCCGCGGCCGGTGGCGGGCCGGGTGATGGAGCGGATCTTCCGCTGAGCGGCCCGGACACGTGAAACCGGGGGGTGCCGCGGAACTCCGCGGCACCCCCCGGGTTTCGGGACCGTGGCTATGAGGGTCGGGCAGTGGCCAGTGCCGTACGGCGGAACGCCCGCACGTCGGCGACGAACTCCGCGGGCCGCTCCATCGCGGCGAAGTGGCCGCCCCGCTCGAACTCGCTCCAGTGCACGATCGACGGGTACCGGCGCTCGGCCAGCCGGCGCACCGGCTGGGCCAGGTCGTTGTGGAACACGGCCACGCCGAGCGGACCGGGCGGGGCCGGCAGCGGCGGCGGGGGAGTGGCCGAGGTCGGCATGAACGCCGCGTTGTCGTAGTACAGATGGGCCGACGAGCCCGCCGTTCCGGTCAGCCAGTACAGCGTGGCGTGCGCGAGCAGCTGGTCGCGGCCGAGCGCGTCCTCCGGGTTTTTCTGCGAGTCGCTCCACTCGTGGAACTTCTCCACGCTCCAGGCGAGCTGGCCGACGGGCGAGTCCGTCATGCCGTAACCCACGGTCTGCGGGCGGGTCGCGAACAGCTTCATGTAGCCGGAGCCCTGATCGCCGAAGTCCGCGAGCCGGCCCAGCCGGGCCAGGTCGGCCGGGGCCAGCCCGTCGAGCTCGCCCGGCTCGTCGGACGGCGGCGCAAACAGGAAGTTGACGTGGGTGCCGATCACATGGTCGCTGTCCAGCACGCCGAGCAGCAGCGCCACGCTCGCGCCGAGGTCGCCGCCCTGCGGGAGATAACGGTCATAGCCCAGCTCCGCCATCAGCGAGGCCCATATCCGGGCCACCCGCGGCAGCTCCCAGCCGTGCTCGGTGAGCGGGCTGGAGAAGCCGTAGCCGGGGAGGGTGGGCGCCACGACATGGAAGGCGTCGGCCGGATCGCCGCCGTGCGCCCGCGGGTCGGTCAGCGGGCCGATGACGTCGAGGAACTCCAGGAACGAGCCCGGCCAGCCGTGGGTGAGCAGCAGCGGCACGGCGTCCGGCTCCGGGGAGCGGGCGTGCAGGACGTGGAGGTCGGCGCCGTCGATCCGGGTGCGGAACTGGGGGAAGGCGTTGGCCCGGGCCTCGACGGCCCGCCAGTCGAACCCGTCGCGCCAGTACGCGACGAGTTCGCGCAGGTACCCCTGGGGCGCCCCGCGGGTCCACCCGGTGTCCGGGGTCTCGGCCGGCCACCGGGTCCGGGCGAGGCGCTCGCGGAGGTCGTCCAGATCGGCCTGAGGTATGTCGATACGAAACGGGCGCATGGCGAATTCCTCGCTGTTCGGTGGCTCGAAAGCTCGATGGCTCGGTGGCTCGACATCGCGGTGGGACGGCAGGTCGGAACCGACCCCGCGGAACCGGCAACCTACCGCCCGCCCACCGCGCCGCCTACGATTCCGCGAGCTTTCCGCAGTAACGGAGAAGTCCCGCGCGCCGGCGGGGCCCGCATCGCGCAACGTGGGAGAACAGCCCGGCCGGGCCAGCGCCTAGCGTGTCCGCATCCGCTCACTCTTCCGAACAGGGGAGGCGCATGTCCATGGCAACCAAGGGCGGCGAGCACGCCGTCGTGCTCGGCGGAAGCATCGGTGGCCTGCTGGCCGCCCGCGTGCTCGCCGACGCCTACGACCGGGTGACCGTCATCGACCGTGACGACCTCACCGGCGCGGGCATGGGCCTGCGGCCGGCGATCTCCTGGGCCCACCACATCCACGCCCTGCTGGAGCGCGGTCGCGTCATCATCGAGGACCTCTTCCCCGGCTTCCTCGACGACCTGCACACCCTCGGCGTGCCCGTCGGGGACTTCGGCACGACCTGCCACTACTACTTCAACGGCCGGATGTTCGCCCCGGCGGAGACCGGGATGGCGTGCGTCGCCGCCAACCGGCCCGTCATCGAGAACCGCATCCGCACCCGCGTCGCCGCCCTGCCCGGCGTCACCCTCCGGGAGCGGACCGACATCCTGAGCCTCGTCGCGTCCCCCGACCGGCGCCGGATCACCGGAGTCCGGGTGCAGGGACGGGACTCGGGCGACGGCGGTGCGCCCGGGGCCGAGGAGACCATCGACGCCGACGTGGTCGTCGACGCCACCGGCCGGGCCACCCGGACTCCCCGCTGGCTGGGCGAACTCGGTTACGAGCGGGCCCCCGAAGAGCGGATCCGGATGGATCTGACCTACACCACCATGGACTTCACCGGCCCGCTGCCGTACGACCCGCTGGGCGACGACATCGCCCTCGTTCCCACCGCGACCCCGGCCCTGCCGCGCGGCGCGATCTTCGCCCGGCTCGCCGACCGGTACGCCCTCACGCTGACCGGCATCCTCGGCGACCGCGCGCCCACCGACCGCGAGGGCTTCCTCGCCTACGCCGCCTCGCTGCCGGTGCCGCAGATCCACGAGGCGGTCCGGGAAGCCGAGCAGCGGGGCCCCGCCCACAGCTTCCGGTTCCCGGCGAGCGTGCGCTTCCACTACGAGCGGCTGAGCCGGTTCCCGGCCGGATACCTCGTCCTGGGCGACGCGGCCTGTATCTTCAACCCGGTCTACGCCCAGGGCATGACGGTCGCCGCGATGGGCGCGACCGTGCTCGCGGAGCACGTCGGAAAGGGCGGCGAGCCCAGATCGGCGGACTACTTCCGCGACCTGGGACAGGTCATCGACGCGCCGTGGACCATGTCGGCCGCGGCCGATCTCGGCTATCCCGCCGTACGCGGACGGCGCACGATCGCCACCCGCATGGCCAACCTCTACATGCCCCGGGTCCAGGCCGCCGCCGCCCACGACCCGGTGGTGGCGCGGGGCTTCATCCGGACCGCCTCGCTGGTGGACCCGCCGCAGTCGCTCATGAAGCCGTCGATGGTCGGGCGGGTGCTGTTCGGACGGAAGCCGGCCGCGCCGGCCGCACCCCGGGTCCCCGCGCCGAGATCGGAGGAGCTGAGATGACCGGCGTACGGCCGGCCCCCGTACCGGCCCCGCCGGCCGGCCCCGTCCCGCGCCGGCGCTGGGCGGCGCTGGTCCTGCTGTGCGCCGCCAACTTCATCGTGCTGCTGGACTCGCAGAGTGTGATCCTGGCCCTGCCCCGGCTGACCGACGAGCTCGGCATGGCCCCGGTGGACGCGCAGTGGGTGCTCACCGCCAAGCTGCTCACCTTCGGCGGCCTGCTGCTGCTCGGCGGACGCGCCGCCGACCGGCTCGGCCGCCGCCGGGTGTTCATGGCCGGCACCACGCTGTTCCTGCTCAGCTCGGCGGCCAGCGGACTGGCCTGGACCGGCGGGGCGGTCATCGCGGCCCGCGCGGTCGGCGGGGTGGCGGCGGCGCTGATGGTGCCCACCGCCCTGTCGATCCTGCTGAACACCTTCCCGGAGGGCAGGCACCGCAACACCGCCCTGGCCGGCTGGGCGGGCATCGGGGGCATCGGCGCCACCGTCGGGCTGCTGCTGGGCGGCCTGTTCACCGAAGTGGCCGGCTGGCAGTGGGTGTTCTTCGTCAATGTGCCGGTGGCGCTGATCGTGCTCCTGCTCACGCCGGTCCTGATCAGTGAGAGCAAGGCCGCCGGGCAGCACGGCCCGTACGGCGTCCTCGGCGCGCTGACCAGTACGGCCGCCCTGGTGCTGGTCATCCTCGCGGTCAGCCGGGCCGCCGGATCGGGCTGGACCAGCGGACAGACCCTGTTTCCGCTGGCCGCGGCGGTCCTGCTCGCCGGGGTCTTCGCGGCCGTCGAACGGCGCTCGGCGGCGCCCCTGCTGCCACCGGCCCTGCTGCGGCGCTCCACCCTGGTCGGCGGCAACCTGGTCACGCTCTGCATGGGCATGGCGACCTTCTCCCTGTCGGTCAGTGTCGCCGTGTACGGCCAGGCCGTGCTCGGCCACGGGCCGATGGAGTTCGGCGCGCTCCAGTCGGTGATGTCCTTCCTGGCGTTCGTCGGGGCCTACGCCGGTCAGCGCGTCGTCACCCGGATGGGCTTCCGGCCCGTCGTCGGCGTGTGCCTGGTGCTGCTGTGCGCCGGGTGCCTGCTGCTGGCCCGGGTTCCGGCGGACGGCAGTTACCTCCGCGACGTGCTGTGGGGGCTGGTCGTCTTCGGGCCGGCGCTCGGCGCGGGCACCGCCGCGGCGTCCGTCGCCGCGCTGTCGGGCATACCGGAGCGGTCCAGCGGCGTCGCCTCCGGGATCGTCGTCGCTGCCCTGCAGATCGGCGGGGCGCTGGGCGTGGCCGTGGTCACCACGGTGACGGCGACGTTCAGCGGTCCTGAGCCGGGTCCGGCCGGACTGACCGAGGGCCTTCAGGCGGCGTTCACCACCTGCGCGGTGTTCGTCGCCCTCGGCATGGTGGCGGCCGCCCTCACCCTGCGCTCCCGGGTCAAGCCGGCCCGGGTGCGCTGAGTCGGCACCCGGTACGGCAAAAGCCCCCGGCGCCCGTCCGAGACGGGCGCCGGGGGCTTTCGTACGTCCGGAGTCGGCCGCCGTCAATGGGCCGAGTCGGCCCGGCCGTCGTGGATGGTCTTCAGGTAGGTGCGGTTGTCGGGCAGCGCGGCGGCGTAGATCTCGCGCTCCTTGTCGATCTGCTCGAACGCCTGCCAGGCGGCGTCGTCGCTCATCAGCTCCACCGAAGGCGGCGCCTTGGTGAACGGGAAGTCCATTCCCGACAGGATCGCCCACAGGCTCCGCGTCTCGAAGAGCCGGAGCTGACTGCCGTCGGGAATGATGACGCTCTCCGCGTATTCGGTGAGTTTCTCCGCGAGACTGTCGGGAATCGGGTTCTCCCGTACCGCGCGCCAGAATTCGGTGTCCGTGCGGTCGGTGAGGGCGTAGTGCATGACGATGAAGTCGCGCAGATCCTCGAACGCGTTCACCATCAGCTCGTTGTAGCGGGCCTGCCGGCGCTCGTCGAGCTCCGCATCCGGGAAATGCAGGACCAGCAGCGCCAGCTGATATTCAATCAGGGCGATCGTGGTGGATTCCAGCGGCTCCACGAAACAGCTCGACAGCCCGATCGCAATGCAGTTGTCGACCCACGAGCGCCGGTTGTGGCCCACCCGCATCCGGATGTGATTGCCCGGTACGTCATGGGCGCGCGGGCCCAGGAAGTCGCGGAGGTCCTGCTCGGCCCGGTCCGGAGTCGTCGTCCGGCTCGAATACACATAACCGGTGCCCTCGCGGTGGAACAGCGGGATCTCCCAGATCCAGCCGTTCGGGCGGGCGTTGGCGACGGTGTACGGCCGGATGCCGTCGGGGTGGTGATCGGCCGGGAGGGCGATGGCGGAGTCGCACAGCAGCCAGTCCTGCGCGCTGATGAACGGCTCCTCCAGGGTCTGGTTGATCAGCAGGCCGCGGAAGCCGGAGCAGTCCAGGAACAGGTCGCCGGTGAGCTCCGCGCCGGTCTCGGTGATCACCTTGTCGATGTGGCCGCGCCCGTCGCGGGTGACCCGGGTGACATCGGCGACCACATGCCGTACGCCGCGTTCGGTGGCCAGGTCCCGGAGGTACTCGGCCATCAGGGCGGCGTCGAAGTGGTAGGCGTAGCGGAACCCGGGGTCCGGGGCGCCCGATCCGGGCAGCGGCTTCGGGGCCTTGTTCAGCTCGCACAGGTGCTGGAGCGCCATGCCGGCGTCACCGAAGGTCTCCCGCACCCGGGAGTCGCCGGCCAGCCGCAGCTTGGTCCAGAAGTGGGCCAGGGACACGCCCCGCCCGAACCGCTTGTGGAACGGCCGCTCGTAGCTGGGCACCGGCGGCTCGGGCACGGTGAAGAACGGGTGGTAGTAGGTGTGCCGGTCGGTGCCGGGGTGGGGATTGCGCCAGTCGTTGAACCGGACCGCGGACTTGAACGACGCGTTGGTCCGCGGCATCCAGTCCTCTTCCTTCATGCCGAGGAAGGCCAGGGTGGTGCGCAGGGTCGGCACGGTGGCCTCACCGACCCCGATCCGGCCGATCCGCGCCGACTCGACGAGGGTGATCTCGACCTTGCTGCCGAACGCGCGATTGAGGTAGGCCGCGGAGAGCCAGCCGGCCGTACCGCCGCCGACAATCACGATCTTCTGGACTGGACGTGCCACGGAAGTCCTCCTTGAGTCGCGTGACGCGGGTGAGTGCGAGAGGTGTTCGGGCGCGGCGCATCCGGCGGAGCAGCCGGCGGGTACTCATCGCCGTCCCGGCCGGGCGGCGGGCGCAACGCGGGGCCCGTCGCGGGCCGCGCCCCCGTCGGGGCGTCCGCGCTCCGCTGTGATTATCGGCGCCGCCCGGAGGCACGGGCATCTCCTGACGTGCGCTGACGTCCGCGGGACCGGGCAGGCGTGCAATGTCCGGGGCCGGGACCCGCTCCGGTCAGCGCGCGCTGCCCGGGCTGCCGGGCACCGCGCTGCCGTCCGGTCCGCGTCCCTCCCACGACTCGTGGTCGAGCAGCCGCAGTTGCTCCTCCTCGGTACGGGCGACCCGCGCCATGGTCAGCCGCAGCAGCGGCGGCGCCATCAGCGAGGTGGCGATCGCCACCAGGACGACCGCCGTGTACGCGGCCTCGCCGAGCACCCCCAGGCGCAGCCCGACCATGGCGATGACCACCTCCACCACCCCGCGCGAGTTCATCCCGGACCCCAGCGCCAGGCCCTCCCAGCGGCTCAGCCCGCCCAGCCGGGCCCCCAGGTACGCCCCCGCGAACTTGCCGAGGACCGCGACCGCGAGCAGCGCGGCGGCGGCCAGGGCGGTGGCCGGGTCGGCCAGCTCCGTCAGGTCCATCCGCAGTCCCGCGGTGGCGAGGAACAGCGGGGCCAGCACCGACAGCACGACCGTGCGCAGCGGCGCCAGCTTCGGCTGGGCGGCCGGGGCCCCGGCGATGAGCAGTCCGGCCGCGAAGGCACCCAGCATCGGCTCCATGCCCATGGCGTGGGTGAGCGTGCCGGCCCCGAGGACCAGCACGACCGCGGTGGCCACGGCCGGCCCCGGCTCCGGGTGCCGTGCCGCCCGCTCCATCAGCCGGCGTACCAGCACCCGCCCGGCGGTCGCGGCCACGGCCGCGAACCCGGCCAGCAGCAGCACCGGAACCGCGACCCCGGACAGGGTCAGTCCGGCCGTGGCCCCGGCCGCCACCACGGACAGCAGCAGCCAGCCCACGGCGTCGTCGACCAGCCCCGCGCACAGGATCAGCTGGCCGACCGTACGGTGGGCCAGTTTCAGGTCCGACAGGGTCTTGGCGATGACCGGGATCGCCGTCACACACATGGCCACCCCCACGAACACCGCGAACAGCCACCGGCCGGCCTGCGGTCCGGCCAGCCCGTCCGGCAGCACCAGCCCGGTGGCCACGCCCAGTGCCAGCGGAACCACCAGCCCGCACAGGCTGACCAGGACCGCGGCCCGGGCCCGTGCGTGCATCACCCGCAGGTCCAGATGCGTACCGGTGACGCCCACCAGCAGCAGCACGGCGAGCTGGCCCACCGCATCGAGCAGCGCCAGCTGCCCGGCCGGGCCGGGCAGGACGGCCGCCGCCACGCCCGGCGCCACCCCGCCCAGCACGCTGGGACCGAGCAGCACACCGGCGGTCAGCTCGCCGGTGAGGGCGGGCAGCCCGGCCCGCTGGGCGAGCGCCCCCAGCAGTCGGGCCGTGGCCAGCAGCGCGGTGACCGAGGCGAGGAACAGCAGCACCGCGTGGGACGACAGCGGGGGAACCGGGGCGGCGATCTCCATGGGGGCGTCCTTTCTGCGCGTTCGCTCAGCGGCCGGCCGGGTCCGCCGCGGCCGGCGCGGCGAACCCGGCCGGCGCGGCCGACAACCGGACCGCTTCGGCCCGCAGCCGCTGCTTGTCGACCTTGCCGAGCGGGGTGCGCGGCAGGGACGGCAGGGTGTGCAGCCGTTCGGGCACCTTGAAGGACGCCACGTCGGCGGCCCTCATCACGGCCCGTACGTCGCCGAGGTGCACCGGCCGGCCGACAGCGGCCGGGTCCGGGACGACGAACAGGCAGATGCGCTCGCCGAGTTCGGCGTCCGGCAGGGCCACGGCCGCGGCCTCGGCGACTCCGGCCACCCGGAGGGCGAACTCCTCGACCTCCTCCGCGTGGATCTTCTCCCCGCCCCGGTTGATGACATCCTTCTCCCGGCCGGCCACCACCAGGTTGCCGTCCGGTGTCCGGCGCACCACGTCGCCCGTGCGGTACCAGCCGTCCGCGGTGAACGCCCGCGCGTCCACGGCCGGCGAGTCGTAGTAGCCGCGCGGCGTGTAGGGGCCGCGGGCCAGCAGCACCCCGGGCTCGCCGCCCGGCACCGGCTCCCCGCCGGGTCCCACCACCCGGATCTCGTCGGCGGGGGAGATCGGCCGCCCCTGGGTGTGGTGGACCACCTCGTCCGGGTCGTCCAGCCGGGTCAGGCAGAGCAGTCCCTCGGCCATGCCGAACACCTGCTGGAGGGCACAGCCCAGCTCGGGGCGGATCCGTGCCGCCAGCTCCGGCGCCAGCCGGGCCGCGCCGACCTGGACCAGCCGCAGCGAGGCGAGGCCGGTGTCCGGGTGCTCCGCGCGGTGGTCCAGCCAGCGGCTGATCACCGGCGGGACCACCGAGGTGGCGGTGACCCGCTCGCGCTCGATCAGTTCGAACGCGACCTCCGGGGCCGGCGAGGAGCCGATCACCACCCGGCCCCCCGCCAGCAGCGCGCCGAGCACGCCGGGCCCGCCGTACACGAAGCCGTGGCCCAGCGGGAGCACGGCGAGGTAGACGGTGTCCGGGCCGAACGCGCAGATCTCACCGGCCCGTTTGATCATGTACGCGAAGTCGTTGTGGGTCCGCGCGGCCAGCTTGGGCACTCCCGTGGTGCCGCCGGACAGCAGGAACATGGCGATGTCGTCGCCGCCCGGGTCCGCCTTGTCGCATTCCTCGGCGGCTCGTGCCGGATCGTCGGCCGGGGCGCAGAGCTCGGTGAGCGACAGGCTGCCCGGCCTGCCCGGCCGCTCCGCCCCGTCGCCGTCGGCCGGGTCTCCCGCCACGATGACGTGCCGTGCCGCCGGGACCGCCGCGACGATCTCGTGCGCCATCGCCTCGTGGTCGAAGCCCTTGAGCACCCGGGGCACCACGAGCGCCCTGGCCTGCGCGTGGGCGACCACTCCGGACATCTCGTGGTGCCGGTGCTGCGGCAGCGCCCACACCGGCAGCGCGCCCAGCCGCAGGCAGGCCACCGTCATCACCACGTGCTCCCAGCAGTTGGGCAGCTGGATGACCACCCGGTCGTCCGCGCCGATGCCCACACCGCGCATCCGGCCCGCGGCCCCGTCGGCGCGCGCCATCAGCTCGCGGAAGGAGATCCGTAACGACCCGTCGACCAGGGCGATGGCGTCCGGTGTCCGGCGGGCGGTCGCCGCCAGGTGCGCGCCCAGCGAAAGCCCTTCCCAGTAGCCCTCGGCGGCATAGCGGGCGGCGACCTCGGCGGGCCACGGAACGGCCCCGGAACGGGAAGGCTTCACCGCAGTCTCGGACATGGCGTGCTCCTGAACTCGACGGACGGAACGCGGCGCAACGCGACGGAAGGCGTGCGTGCCGCGCAGCCTAGGGATATCCGGTGGCCCCGTCGACTCGTCAATTGCGGTATTCCGTCCCCCTCATGGAGCCCCGCGCACGCCGCACGTCAGAAGTTGTCAGGGCATCCCCGGCGGGCACAGCCTTTGCCTCAGTGGGGCGGGCGCGCCCTCGCACGAGCTCTTCCCGATTCTGGTTCGGAGATCTGAACAGGAGCGAGGACTTGACGAAAAAGGCAGCATCGGACGAAGCGATTGCCATCATTGGAATGAGTTGCAGGTTCGCCCCGGATCTCACCTCGCCCGAGAAGTTCTGGGAGTTTCTCGCCAACGGCAAGAGCACGGTCGGCGACATGCCGGAGAAGCGCTGGAAGCCATACGCGTCGGGCAGCCCGCAGGCGACCGCCATCATGCGGCAGACCATTCTCAAGGGCGCTTTCCTCGACGACATAGAGGGATTCGAGGCCGAGTTCTTCGGGATCTCGCCCCGCGAGGCCGACTTCCTCGACCCCCAGCAGCGGTTCATGCTCGAACTGACCTGGGAGGCGCTCGCCGACGCAGGCCTGCCGCCGCTCGCGCTGCGCGGCAGCGACACCGGCGTGTACGTCGCCGCGAACTCCAACGACTACGGGCGCCGGCTCTTGGAGGACATCCCCCGGACCGGCGCCTACGCCGTCAACGGCACCACCTTCTACGGGATAGCCAACCGGGTGTCGTACTTCCTGGACCTGCGCGGCCCGAGCATGGCCGTCGACACTGCCTGCGCGGGGTCGATCACCGCGCTCAACCTGGCCTGCCAGGCACTGCTGTCGGGCGAGACCCCGCTGGCCGTGGTCGGCGGCCTGAACATCATGGCCACGCCGGCCCTCAACGTCGCCCTGGACGGCGCCGGGGCCATGTCGCCCGACGGCCGCAGCAAGGCGTTCGACAAGGACGCCGACGGCTACGGACGCGGCGAGGGCGCCGGAGTGATCGTCCTCAAGCGGCTGTCCGAGGCGCTGCGCGACAACGACCCCGTACAGGCCGTCGTCCGCGGCAGCGGCGTCTACCAGGACGGCCGTTCCGACGGCATGATGGCGCCCAACCACGACGCCCAGGAGCACATGCTGCGGCAGATCTACCGGCGGGCCGGCATCGCCCCGGCCGGAGTGGACTACGTGGAGGCCCACGGCACCGGCACACCCACCGGGGACGGCGAGGAAATCGCCGCCCTGGCCGCCGTGTTCGGCGCCGGCCGGTCCGCGGAGGACCCCTGCCTGATCGGCTCGGTCAAGCCCAACGTCGGCCATGTGGAAGGCGGTTCCGGCATCACCGGCGTGATCAAGACTGTTCTGGCGCTGCGCCACGGACAGCTGCCGCCCAGCCTGCACCGCGAACCCCACCCCGCCGTCGACTGGGACACCTGCGGGCTGCGCCTGGTCGACGAGCTCAAGCCGTGGCCCGCGGCCGACGACCGGATCCGCCGGGCCGGCGTTTCCAGTTACGGAGTCGGCGGCACCATCGCCCACGTCATCCTGGAGGAGCCGCCCGCCCCCGCCCCCGCCCCCGCCCCCGCCGCCGAGGACGCGGCGCCGGCGACCGAAGCCCGCCCGGCCCGGCGGGCGACCGTCCACCCGCTCTCCTCCGCCACCGAGGCCGGCACCCGCGCGCTGGCCGGCGCGGTGGCCGACTGGTTGGCCGCACACCCCGGCACGGACCTCGCCTCCGCGGGCCACACCCTGGCCGTGCGCCGCTCCCACCTGGCCCACCGGGCCGCCGTCGTCGCGGACTCCGCCGAGCAGCTCACCGAGCGGCTCCGCGACCTCGCCGAGGGCCGCACCGGCACCGGCATCGCCACCGGCCGCACCACGCCCGGCAGCGCGGGCGACGTCGTCTGGGTGTTCTCCGGACACGGCGCCCAGTGGTCCGGCATGGGACGCGGGCTGCTCGCCGAGGAGCCCGTCTTCGCCGCCGCCGTCGACGGTCTCGCCGACGTGTTCCGCGCCGAGCTCGGCTGGACCCCGCGCGAGGCCCTCACCGAGGGCGGCCCCTGGACCGCCGCCCACATCCAGGCCCTCACCTTCGCCGTCCAGATCGGCCTCGCCGACGTCTGGCACAGCCGCGGCCTGACGCCCGGTGCGGTCATCGGCCACTCCGTCGGCGAGATCGCCGCCGCCGTCACCGCCGGCGCCCTCGACCGAACCGAGGCCGCCCGCTTCGCCTGCCGCCGGGCCGCCGCCCTCCAGCGGCTGGAGGGCCGGGGCGCCATGGCCATGGCCGGCCTGCCGTTCGCCGAGGCCGAGCAGCGCCTCGCCGGGCTGCCCGGACTCACCGCCGCGATCTCCGCCGACCCGCAGGCCACCGTCGTCTCCGGCGACCGGGACGCGGTCGAGCGGATCAGCCGGGCCTGGGCCGAATCGGGCATCTGGATCCGGCCGGTGGACTCCGACATCGCCTTCCACAGCGCCCATGTGGAGGAGGTCGCCGCCGAGGTCGAGGCCGCCGCCGGGCGGCTCGATGGGCGGCCCCCGGCGATCCCGCTCTACACCACCGCCCTGGCCGACCCGCGCTCGACGGCCCCCCGGGACGGCGGCTACTGGGTGGCGAACCTGTGCTGTCCGGTCCGCTTCACCGAGGCGGTGCAGGCCGCCGTGGCCGACGGCCACCGGCGGTTCCTGGAGATCTCCTCGCACCCGGTCGTGGCCCACTCCATCCGCGAGACCCTGCTGCACCTCGGCATCGAGGACGCGACGGTGGCCGCCACCCTCCGCCGGGACACCGACGAGACCGCCACCCTGCTGGGCAACCTCGCCGCACTGCACTGCGCCGGCGCGGCCGTCGACTTCCGCCCCGACCACGGCACCGGCGAGCTGCTCCCGCTGCCCGCCGCCGTGTGGCAGCACCGGCCGTACTGGATCTTCCCCGGCGCCGTGGCCGACACCGGCCTGGGCAGCGGCCACGACCCGGACAGCCACAGTCTGCTCGGCGGCCGGATGACCGTCAGCGGTTCGCCCGCCCGGCAGGTCTGGCAGACGCGCCTCGACCTGGACACCCGCCCCTACCCGCAGAGCCACGGCCTGGTCGGCGTCGAGGTCACCCCCGCCGCCTCCATCATCAACACCTTCGTGGCCGCCGCCCGGGCGGACGGGCCCGGCGCGCTCACCGACATCGTGCTCCGCACCCCGCTGGCCGTCGAACCGCCCCGCGTGGTGCAGGTCGTACGAGAAGGCAGGCAGCTGTCGCTGGCCACCCGGCTCGCCGACGACGCCGGCGCGGACGACGGCGACGGCGCCGGCGACGGCGAGGAATGGATCACCCACTCCACGGCGAACCACGCGCCGGGCCTGGAGCCGCCGGCCGGCCGTCTCGACCTCGACGCCCTGCGGACCCGGCTGCTGCACGGCTCCCTCACCAAGGCCGACGAGATGTTCGCCCGGATGGGAGTCGAGGGCTACGCCTTCCCCTGGGACCTGGCCGAACTGCGCCACGACGACGAGGAACAGCTCGCCGACCTGGTGATCGAACCCGGCGCGGCCCGGGCGAGCAGCTGGGCACACGTGATCGACGGCGCCCTCACCATCAGCGCCATGGTCGTATCGCCCGGCGACGCCACCGTGCTGTGGATGTCCCGGTCCATCGACAAGGTCACCTGGCACGGCGAACCGCCCGCCCGGATCCTCGTCCACGCCGTCCGCTCGCCCCGCTCCCCGCACGACACCGTCGACGTCCGCGTCGCCGACGAACACGGCAATGTCGTCTGCGAGGTCACCGGGCTGCGGTTCGCCGCCGTGGAACACCTCGGGACCGCCGTCCTGCCCCGCGACCTGGTCCACGAGGTCGTCTGGCGCCCGCTGCCCACCGGGTCCGCGGCCCGGGGGGCCGCCGGACTGGACGACGGGGAAACCGCCGTGGAGCGGGTGCTGCTGGTCGGCGACCCCTGTCAGACCGCCCGGCTGGCCCAGCAGTTCGAGGCGGCCGGCACGCCCGCCGAGATACTCGGCACCGGCCCCGAACTCGACCTGCGGCCCGAGCTGTTCGCCCGCCCCGGCGCGGTCCTCGTGGTCCCCGGCCTTCCGCCGCTCGACGAACCGCTGGAGACCGCCACCGAGCGGATCACCTGGTCGCTGATCCGCACCGTACAGCGGGTCGCCGAGGTACGCGCGCACGCCGCGTCACCGCTCGCACCCCACCGGGTGTGGTGCCTGACCAGCGGAGTCCGCGCCGCGGCCGACGAACGGAGCGTCGCCCACGGCCCGCTCTGGGGCGTGTCCCGCATCATCGCCGGCGACCACCCCGAACTCTGGGGCGGGGCCGTCGACATCGACGCCCTGGCACCGGACACCGGAGAACGGCTGCTCACCCTGCTGCGCACCGCCGCCGGCCAGGAGGACGTCATCTCCCTCACCTCGGCGGGCGCCGAGGGCGCGCGACTGAGCCGGATCGAACGCACCGCGGACGGCACACCGCTGCAGTGCTCGCCGGCCGGCACCGTACTGATCACCGGCGGCCTGGGCGCGCTCGGCCTGGAGGTCGCCCGCTGGCTGGTCGGCCGGGGCGCCCGCCGGCTGCTGCTGGTCGGCCGGCGCGGGCTGCCGCCGCGCGGCGACTGGCCGGCCGTGTCCGACCCCGAGGTCCGGCGCCAGATCGACAGCGTGCTCGCGCTGGAGGCCCTCGGCGTCACCGTCGGGGTGCTCGCCCTCGACATCACCGACGCCGAACAGGTCGCCGCAGCCCTGGCCCCCGGCGCGCTCGGGCTGCCGCCCGTACGCGGCATCGTGCACGCAGCCGGCGTGGTCAACAACGCGCTCGTCGACAAGGTCGAGCCGGACGGACTGCGCGAGGTGCTCGCGCCGAAGGTCGGCGGCACGCTGGTGCTGCACCGGCTCTTCCCGCCCGGCAGCCTCGACTTCTTCGTGCTGTTCTCGTCGTGCGGTCAGTTCGCGCGACTGTCCGGGCAGGCCGGCTACGCGGCGGCGAACTCCTTCCTCGACGCACTGGCCGCACACCGCAACTCCGGTGGGCACACCGAGACGATCAGCCTCGGCTGGACGGCCTGGCGCGGTCTCGGCCTGTCCTCCGACATCGCGACCACCATGCTGGAGGCCAACTCGCGCGGCCTGGAAGCCGTATCGGTGTCCGAGGCATTCGCCGCCTGGGCCTTCGGCGACCGCTTCCGGTCCGACTACCAGGCCGTACTGCGGGTGCTGCCGACACCGCCGCACGCCCCGCGGCTGCCGATGTTCCGAGAGCTGGCCGCCTCCGACCAGCACGCGGAAGCGGCGGGCAGCCAGCTGTTCGCCCTCGACACCGAGGGCCGCGACGACGCGGAGCAGCTGGCGCAGGTCACCGCGGACGTACGGGAACAGGTGGCCGCCGAGCTGAACTTCGACGCGGCGGACGTGGAACTCAAGCGCCCGCTGGTCGAGCTCGGCGTGGACTCGGTGATGACCGTCGCCCTGCGGGTCCGGCTGCGCCGCCGGTACGGGCTCGACCTGCCGCCGACCATCCTGTGGGCGAAGCCCACCGTCGCGGCGCTGGCCGAGCACCTGCACGGCGCGCTGCGAGAGGCGTACGGCGACACCGGGACGGAGACCGCCGCGGACGCGGTCGCGGCCGCAGCCGGGTAGCCCGCGCCGGACACACCACGGCCGGCTCCCGCCACACAGGCGGGAGCCGGCCGAAGGCGTCAGCCGGTCCGCGGCGGCGTCAGATGACGCCGGGCGAGCTGCACCAGCAGCCCGTAACCGGCGACCAGCAGCGCCAGCGTGAAGATCCACTCCCGGGACCCTTGCGGCCGGTACACCCGCCCCGCGTTGCCGACATCCAGCGCGGGGATGCTCTGCCCGGCCTGCAGCGCGCCCCGCTCGCTGCCGTACAGGGCGACTCCGGGCCGCTCGCCCGGGCCGTCCACGGCCCGGAACCGGCCGGACCAGGTGCAGGTCTCGTGCCCGGGATGCCGCACACAGTCCAGCCGTTCCGCCGTGAACGTGCCGGCCACCCCGCTGGCCGTGGCCGCGCGCAGCGCCGGCCCCAGATTGGACAGCCCGACGTACAGGCACAGGCAGGCCACCACGAGCAGCGCGGCGGAGGTGACACGCGAAGGCCGCCGTGCACGCGCGCGGGGCGCGTGCACGGCGGTGGACAGCTGGCGGGGCGGTACCGGTTCGGTCGACGCCCTCATCACTCGGCGCAGGAGCAGCGCGGACCGCCGCTGCGGTTGTGCAGCACCATGGCCACGATCATGGGCAGCGTGACCAGCGCGTTGTAGAACAGGTGGAGTTCCACCCGGGGCACCAGGAGCTGGATGATGCTGGTCGGCACGGCCTTGCCGGCGAGGTGCTCCCCGGTGAGCGCCTGGAGGAGCAGCAGCAGATGCTCCAGGTGGTGCCACACCTGGATGGCGAGGGTCACGTTCCACCAGGTGCGGGCCCGGCCGTCGAACCCGGGCCGCAGCACCAGGAACCCGACGAGCATGACCAGGGCGTAGCCGTAGTGCATCCACTCCGAGGTGACCAGCCACGGGAACGGCACCCCGAGCACCCCGCGGGCCTCGGGCAGCGGCCAGCCCAGGACGTAGATCTGGGCCGCCTGCGCCAGATGCTCACCCCAGTGCGCGAGGACGATCACCAGGAAGATCCGGAGTCCGGCTCGGTGCAGTCGGCTGTTGAGGGCGGCCACCGTACTCCGCAGCCCTCCCGCGACCGCCAGCTCGGTCGTCAACGTCCACCTCCACGATTGATGTCAGGGTCGTCATCTCAGCAGCCGGTGTGCCGGGCCGTCTTCTCTCCGATTGCCCGATTGTCGTCACCGGGTGCCGAGTTAGCATGGCCGAATGCTCAGGCGCACGTATGAAGGGCAGGACTGTTCGCTGGCTCAGGCACTCGAAGTGGTGGGCGAGCGCTGGACGTTGCTGATTGTCCGCGACGTCCTCCTCGGCATCAACACGTTCGACGCGTTCATCGAGGAGCTCGGGATCTCCCGCAACGTCCTCACCGACCGCCTCAACCACCTGGTCGCTTACGGAATCCTGGAGCGGGTCGCCTACCAGCAGCGGCCGACCCGCCACTGCTACGAACTCACCGCGAAGGGACGCGATCTGACGCCGGTCGTGGCTGCGCTCATGCAGTGGGGCGAGCGCCATGCGACCGGACCGGAGGGCCCGCCGCGGCGCACCGAGCACATCGGCTGCGGCGGCCCCGTGCACGCCGAGCTGACCTGCGCGGACTGCGGGCTGCCGGTCGCGAACGAGGAGGTCACCGCGCGCTGGGTGCGCTGACGCGGGGGGCTCGCAGGACCCGGCAACATGGAAGAGGAACCGGCGGATTCCGGCCAGCTACTTTGGACATCGTCGCTGTTCCATCGCTGCCCCGGGCCGCTGCGGAAATGAGGTGCGTCACGTGCGCGTTTCAGCACTCAGCGCTGTATCCGGCGTTCCCGTGTCGACCATCGACCGCTACATCTGCGAGGGGCTGCTGCCCGGCCCGGACGACGAGGCCGCCGAGGATGCGGGCCAGGTCCGGCGGCTCGCCCTGATCCGGGCCCTGGTCGAGGTCGGCGGCCACTCCCTGCGCGAGGTACGGGACATCGTCGGAGCCATCGAGGCGGCCGAGGCCGACCCGGCCGCGCGGCGGACCGCCGAGTACGGCCGGCTGCCGGCCGACGTCCCGCCCGGCGAACTCCTCGCGGACGCCCTGCGCATCGCCCTGGGCCGGCTGGCCCGCAGAGCGGCCGAGAGCGGGCCGGCCACCTAGGACCGGACTTCGAGGGTCACCGTTTTGCGAATCAACGACCCGCGGAGTACGGGACCAGGGGGTGCCCGGTGCATCAGGCCCGGCCGTGATCCGCCGGACACCCCAAAGCGCACGCGGAGAGATGCCCGCCCGGCAGGGCCGGTTCCACGATGGGGCCCGTACCCGACCCCGGCGAGCAACTGGAGGCAACCGACCATGCCGACCCTTCTCGGATCGCTGCGCAGGCTGCTGATGGCTCCGACCGCCATCGACGTGTCCTTCGCCACCCGCGGGTTCCCGGTCGAGCGCAACGAGGCCACGCACCGGCTGGAGGCGATACCGCAGGCGGTCGTGTGCGGTTTCGAATGGGCCATCGACGACCCCGGCACACCGGGCCCCGGCCGGGCGGACACGGACACCGAGCTCCGGATCCGGCTGATGGAGCCGGACCTGCGCGGCTTCGCCTACGAGGGGGCCGCGATGGCCCTCACCGTCCGGGACGCGATGGGACCCGGCCGCGGCGGGCGCACCCGCCGGCTGCTGCTGGGCCCCGCCCGCCCGCACATCTTCCTCGCCTACATCGGCGTGGGGTTCGCTCTCGCCCGGCTGCCCCGCCCGCTGTGGCGGAAGGCCGTGCCCGACCTGACCGGCGCCGACTACCCGCAGATGAGCTGGCTGGTCGTCGACGGCTACGGCTTCGACCGGGCCTACTTCGACACCGCGACCGTCGTCGACGGACAGAAACGCCTGCCGCCGTACCCGTGGGAGGGCGACCCGGACTACTTCGGGCGCGCCGTGGACCAGGGCATCGGCCGGGCCCTGTGGTTCATGCACGGCGCGAACGCGCCCGCCGTGGCCGCCGCCGTCGGCCGCTTCGCGAGCGAGCGGCACGCCGACCTGTGGAGCGGGGCCGGGCTCGCCGCGACCTTCGCCGGGTGCTGCCCGCCGGCGGGCCTGGAGGCGCTGCGGCGAGCGGCCGGCGAGCACGCCGGCGAGCTGGCTCAGGGGGCCGTCTTCGCCGCCAAGGCCCGCGCCCGGTCCGGCACGGTGCCCGAGCACACCCACACCGCGCTGACCGCCCTGGCGGGGCTCGACATCGGCAAGGCCGTGGCCCTCGCCGACGACTGCACTGCCGACCGGGCGGCCGGGCCGGGCCGGCCGGCGTACGAGCAGTGGCGCCGGAACGTGCGAGAGCGCCTGGCGGAAATGGCCGGTTGAGCACAAATGAAGTAGACGCCGCTTCGGCCGCGATGTGTAGATTCGCAAGCACGTTACGCAGGCACGAGTGGTGCGCCTTATCCGAGGGGTGGTAGAGCTCCATGTCGGCAAATCTGCGTGCGCTGCGGCGCCGTATTCTGACACCCGGTATTTCTGCGACAAGCCTTGATGTCCGAGGTTTCCACAAGAAGAGCCCGGCAGCGCAGGAGCTGCTGGAGACGGTGGGCCGGTACTTCCTCGAGGGCTACGGCCACGCCGTGGAAGTGCGTACCACCGCCGAACTTGAGGACCGCCTCGACCGGCTGCCCACCCGCTTCCGCGGATTCGCCTACGAGGGCGCCGCGATGGGTGCCACCGTGCTGGACGCACTGCCCGGCAGCCGGGGGACCCGGCTGCCGGGCCTGCTGGCCGGCCACGGCCGCGACCACATCTACATGGCCTACGTCGGCATCGGCTGGGCCATGGCCCGGCTGCCGCGCCCGCTGTGGCCCGACCTGAGCCGCACCGACCCGCTGATCCGCTGGCTCGTGCTGGACGGATACGGCTTCCACCAGGCGTACTTCAAGACCGAGAAGTATGTCCACGGCCAGTACGAGGACCCGCGGTTCGCCTGGTCCTGGGGCTCCCCGGAGTATGCCCGGCGCGCGGTCGACCAGGGCATCGGCCGGGCCCTGTGGTTCGTGGCGGGCACCGAGCCGGACCTCGCGGCCACCTTGATCGAGAAGTTCCCGGAGGGCCGCCGCGCCGACCTGTTCAGCGGCACCGGACTGGCCGCCGCCTACGCCTGCGGTGCCGAGGAGGGCGAGCTGGCCCAGCTGGCCCGGCGCGCCGGACCGTACCTGCGACAGCTGCAGCAGGGCGCCGCGTTCGCCGCCGAGGCCCGCGAGAAGGCCGGCCTGACGATCGCGCAGACCGAGGTCGCGGTGGGCACGCTGTGCGGCATCACCCCGGCCGAGGCCGCGGCGCTGTGCCGCGCCACCAGGCCCGCCGGCCCGGTCGCGCCGGACGGCTCCGGCTACGAGAAATGGCGACAGGACATCGCCGCCGCATTCGTCTCCCGAGAGGAGAACTAGACCGAAATGGCAGTGAGCTCCTGGCTGCGCAGCCAACTCCCCGGAATTGTCGCGCTCACCGCCATGGTGAGTGTCTTCTACGCCGTGCAATTACCGACCACATCGGCGGCGGAATCCTCCCGCATGGCCGAGGACTACGCGTTCACCCCCATGTCCGTCGCCATGCCCGCGGGATATCGGCACAAGTCCATCCGCGAGGTGAACAAGGCGTACAAGGGCATCGACGCGTGGATTTCCTCCGTCGGCGCCGCCGTCGCCATGAACGACGTCGACGGCGACGGACTGCCCAACGACCTGTGCATCACCGACCCGCGGATCGACCAGGTGGTCGTCACCCCGACCCCGGGCCGGAACGAAACCCGCTACCGGGCGTTCGCGCTCGACCCCGCGCCCCGGCCCATGACCGAGACCATGGCCCCGATGGGCTGCGTCCCCGGCGACTTCAACGAGGACGGCCGGACCGACCTGCTCGTCTACTACTGGGGTCGGACCCCGATCATCTTCCAGGCCAAGGCGGGCGCGGCCGGCGCACCCGGCGCGGGCGCCCCGGCGCTCGCCGCGGCCTCCTTCGACCCGGTGGAGCTGGTGTCCGGAGTGGGCAAGGAAACCTACACCGGCCCGCAGTGGCACACCAACGCCGTCACCGTCGGCGACTTCGACGGCGACGGCCACGACGACGTCCTGATCGGCAACTACTTCCCCGACAGCCCGGTCCTGGACCCGACCAAGGACGGCGGAGTGGAGATGAACCACTCCCTGTCGCACGCGAACAACGGCGGCGAGGACTTCATCTTCCGCGGCACCGGAAAGGGCTTCGAGGAGGCCCGCGACGCGCTCCCGGGGAGCGTCCGCCACGGCTGGACCCTGGCCGCCTCCGCCGCCGACCTCGACGGTGACCTGCTGCCCGAGCTGTACCTGGCACACGACTTCGGCACCTCCAAGCTGCTCTACAACAAGTCCCGCCCCGGCCGGATCGAGTTCGCCGTGGTCGACGGCCGGCGGGACGCCCTCACACCCCGGTCCAAGCAACTGGGCCGCAGCTCCTTCAAGGGCATGGGCGTCGACTTCGGCGACCTCGACGGCGACGGGCTGTACGACATGTTCGTCAGCAACATCACCACGTCGTTCGGCATCCAGGAGTCCAACTTCCACTTCACCAACGAGGCGAAGGACCGCGAGGCCCTGCGCGACGAGTTCAAGAAGGGCGTCGCCCCCTACACCGACCGCAGCGCCCCGCTGGGGACCGCCTGGTCCGGTTGGGGCTGGGACGTCAAGAGCGGCGACTTCGACAACGACGGCGACCTGGAGATCGTCCAGGCCACCGGATTCGTCAAGGGCAAGACCAACCGCTGGCCCCAGCTCCAGGAACTCGCCACCGCCAACGACGCGCTGACGTCCAACCCGTTCTTCTGGCCCAACGTCAACGAGGGCGACGACCTCGGCGGCGACCAGCGGCTCCGCTTCTTCGCCAAGGGCGACGACGGCCGCTACACCAACCTCGGGCAGCAGCTCGGTATCGGCGCGCCCGTCCCCACCCGCGGCATCGCCACCGGCGACGCCGACGGCGACGGCCGGCTCGACCTTGCGGTCGCCCGCCAGTGGGACCAGCCCGTCTTCTACAGCAACCAGAGCCCCAGTGGGCGCAGCAGTCTCTCCGTCAAGCTCGTCCACCCCGACGGCGCCCCGGTGGTCGACGCCCAGGTCGAGGTGACCCTGCCCGACGGCACCCGGCGGATCTCCCGGGTCGACGGCGGCGGCGGGCACTCCGGCAAGCGCAGCCACGAGGTGCACATCGGCCTCGGCGAGCACGGCTCGCAGCCGCTCGACGTCCGGCTGAGGTGGCGCGACCGGGCCGGCGACCCGCAGGAAGGATCGCTCCGGCTGACCGGCGGCCGGCACACCGTCCAGCTCGACACCGAGGCGAAGGAGAAGTGACGCACATGTCCGAGAAGTCAGGGCCGTTGCCCGCCACGGCAGCGGCACCGCGCCACGACCCCAAAGTCGTCACCGCCCTGCGCCGCTTCGCCATCTCCATCAGCATCTTCAACCTCCTCGGCTACACCGTGCTCGGCTTCGAACAACCGTGGACCTGGCCGCTGATCGCGCTCGCCACCGCCTACACCACCGAGATCGTGCTGGAGGTCGTCGCCGCCAAGGCAGAGCGCCGCACCCCCCGCTTCCTGGGCGGCGGCTTCCGCGGCGTACTGGAGTTCCTCTACCCGGCGCACATCACCGGCCTCGCGCTCAACATGCTCACCTACGTCAACGACCGCGTCTGGGTGATGGTCTTCGGCGTCATCGTCGCCGTCGGCACCAAGTGGGTGCTGCGCGCGCCTGTCCGGGGCCGGCTCCGGCACTACATGAACCCGTCGAACTTCGGCATCGCCATCATCCTGCTGCTCTTCCCCTGGGCCAGCATCGCGCCCCCGTACCACTTCACCGAGTACGTCGAGACGCCCATCGACTGGCTCATCCCGGCCATCATCATCACCGCCGGCACGCTGCTGAACTCCAAGCTCACCGGCCGGATGTGGCTGATCGTCGCCTGGGTCATCGGCTTCGCCCTGCAGGCGGTCATCCGCGGACTCGTCCTCGGCACGTCCATCTCCGGCGGCCTCGCCATGATGACCGGCGTGGCGTTCGTCCTCTTCACCAATTACATGATCACCGACCCGGGCACCACCCCCTCCAAGCCGTGGGCGCAGGTCGCCTTCGGCGGCGGAGTGGCCACCATGTACGGGGTCCTGACCGCGCTGCACATCGCGTACGGCATCTTCTTCGCCACCGCGCTCGTCTGCCTGATCCGCGGCCTCTACCACTGGGGAGTCCACCTGGCCGGCAGGCAGACCGCCGCCGCCCGCGCGGCCGAGACCGCGCCCCCGGCCGCCGGGGCCGCGCCCGCCGACTCCGCCGATTCCACCGAGTCCACCGGGTCCGTCGAGCCCGCCGCAGCCGCGGCGGGCGACGAGGCCGGGAGGCCCGCTGCGGCGGACGTGGACGCCGTCGACACCCAGCCGGCGGTGGCAGTCCGATGAACAGACTCGCCATCGTCGGCATGGCCTGCCGCTACCCCGACGCGGACACCCCCCGCGACCTGTGGGAGAACGCCGTGGCAGGCCGGCGTGCCTTCCGCCGCCTCCCGGATGTCCGGATGCGCCTGGAGGACTACTGGGACGCCGACCCCGCGGCCCCGGACCGGTTCTACGCCCGCACCGCCGCCGTGATCGAGGGCTACGAGTTCGACCGGCTCGGACACAAGATCGCCGGCAGCACCTACCGCTCGACCGACCTCACCCACTGGCTCGCCCTGGACGTCGCCGGCCGGGCGCTCGCCGACGCCGGCTTCCCGCAGGGCGAGGGCCTGCCCCGGGAACGTACCGGCGTCGTCGTCGGCAACACCCTGACCGGCGAGTTCACCCGCGCCAACACCATGCGGCTGCGCTGGCCGTACGTACGCCGGGTGCTCACCGCCGCCCTCAAGTCCCAGGACCTCCAGGGCTGGGACGACGACCGGCTGGCCGGCTTCCTCGACGAGGTCGAGGCCACCTACAAGAGCCCCTTCCCGCCGGTCAACGAGGACACCCTGGCGGGCGGCCTGTCGAACACCATCGCGGGTCGGATCTGCAACCACTTCGACCTCGGCGGCGGCGGATACACCGTCGACGGCGCCTGCTCGTCCTCCCTGCTCTCCGTCACCCAGGCCGCCCGCGCGCTCCTCGACGGAGACATCGACGTCGCCGTCACGGGCGGCGTCGACCTGTCCATCGACCCGTTCGAGATGGTCGGCTTCGCCAAGACCGGCGCCCTCGCCCGGCAGGAGATGCGGGTCTACGACCGGGGCGCCAACGGCTTCTGGGCCGGCGAGGGCTGCGGCATGATCGTGCTGATGCGCGAGGCGGACGCGCTCGCGGCCGGGCACCGCGTCTACGCGAGCATCGCCGGCTGGGGCATCTCCTCCGACGGCCACGGCGGGATCACCCGGCCCGAGATCCACGGCTACCGGCTGGCGCTGCGCCGCGCCTACGGCCGCGCCGGATTCGGCATCGAATCCGTCGGCCTGTTCGAAGGCCACGGAACGGGCACCCGGGTCGGCGACGCCACCGAACTCGGCGCGCTCATCCAGGCCCGCGACGAGGCCGCGCGCGCCGCGGCAGGGCGCGGCGGCGCCGCCGTCCCGCCCGCTGCGATCAGCTCCGTCAAGGCCATGATCGGGCACACCAAGGCCGCCGCGGGCGTCGCCGGACTGATCAAGGCCGCCATGGCCGTGGATGCCGAGACCCTGCCGCCCGCCCTCGGCCTGGTCGACCCGCACCCGCTGCTGCTGGAGAACCCGGACGTGCTGCGCGCGCTCCGCCGCGCCGAGCCCTGGCCCGAGGACCTCCCGGTCCGGGCCGGCATCACCGCCATGGGCTTCGGCGGCATCAACACCCATGTCGTCCTCGACCGGCCGGCCGCAGCCGGCCCCCGGCGCCGGGCCGCCACCGCGCCCGCCACCGGGCGCGAGGCGGAGCTCGCCCGTTCCGTCCAGGACGCCGAACTGCTGCTGGCCGACGCCGAATCGCCGCAGGAGCTGCGCCGCAAGCTGACCGAACTGGCCGGTTTCGCGGCCGGGCTGTCGTACGCGCAGCTCTCCGACCTGGCCGCCACCCTGCACGACGGGCTGCAAGCCGCGCCGTACCGGGCGGCGGCCGTCGTCACCTCGCCCGAGGACGCCGAGCGGCAGCTCCGGCGGCTCGCCGACACCCTGGACGCGGGCACCACCCGGCACATCCCCCAGGACGGCAGGGGCTTCCTCGGCGAGGCTCGCGGCCCGGCCCGGATCGGCTACCTCTTCCCCGGCCAGGGCTCCGGCCGCGGCACCACCGGCGGGGCGCTCCGACGCCGGCTGGCCGAGGCGGAAGCCGTCTACCAGGCCGCAGACCTGCCCAGCTCAGCCGACCTGGACACGGTGGCCACCGAGGTCGCGCAGCCCCGCATCGTCGCCGGATCCATGGCGGGGCTGCGCGCGCTCGCCGCCATCGGCCTGGAGGCGACCGTCGCCGTCGGCCACAGCCTCGGCGAGATATCGGCCCTGGCTTGGGCGGGCGCGCTGGACCAGGAGCTGGTGCTGACCGTCGCCCGGCTGCGCGGACAGGCCATGGCCGAACGCGGCGAATCGGGCGGCATGGGCTCCCTCACGGCGCCCGCCGCCACCGCCGAACGGCTCGCCACCGGCCTGCCCGTGGTCATCGCCGGCTACAACAGCCCCCGGCAGACCGTGCTGGCCGGCCCGGTCGACGCTGTCACCGCGCTGCTCGACCGGGCGGGGGCGGCGGGCGTGCCGGCCACCCGGCTCGCCGTCTCGCACGCCTTCCACTCCCCGCTGGTGGCCTCCGCCGCCCAGACCGTCGGCGACTGCATGGTCGAACTCGGCTTCGCGCCCGTCGGGCGGCGGGTCGTCTCCACCGTCACCGGGGACACGCTCGCCACGGACACCGACATCGCCGCCCTGCTGCGCCGCCAGATCACCGAACCGGTGCGCTTCGCGCAGGCCGTCGGACGCGCCGCCGAACGGCTCGACCTGTTCGTCGAGGTCGGCCCCGGCCGGGTGCTCAGCGGGCTCGCCGCCGACCTCGGCGACGTACCGGCGGTGTCCCTCGACACCGACGACGAATCCCTGCACTCGCTGCTGCGGGTGGCCGCGGCGGCCTTTGTCGTCGGCGGGCCGCTGTACCTCACCCGGCTGTTCCAGGACCGGCTGGTGCGCCCGCTGGCGATCGGCGAAGAGTTCCGGTTCTTCGCCAGCCCCGCCGAACAGGTCCCGGACGTGGTCGTGCCCCGGTCCAGGTCCGCCGCGGCGTCGCCCACCGCGACGCCCGAGGCCGGGGCCGAGGCCGGGGCCGGGGCCGGTGCCGGGACCGGCGAGAGCGGCCTCGACCTGCTGCGCCGGCTCGTCGCCGAACGCGCCGAACTGCCCCTGGACATGGTGCACGGCGGCACCCGGCTGCTCGACGACCTGCACCTGAGCTCCATCACCGTCGGCCAGATCGTCAACGAGGGGGCCCGGCAGCTCGGCCTGCCCCCCGCCGCCGTCCCGCTGAACTTCGCCACCGCCACCCTGGGAGAACTGGCCGACGCCCTCGCCGAGCTGGCCCGGACCGGCCGGGAAGGCGCGACCGCACCCGTCGCCGCAGCCGCCGGCGCCGCCGCCTGGGCCCGCGCCTTCGCCGTCGACCTGGACGAGCTGTCCCGGCCGGCCGCCGTACCCGCCGCGGGCACCACCGGGCCCGGCCCGTGGACGCTGTTCGCGCCGGACGGCCATCCCTTCGCCACGGAACTGCTCGACGCCCTGCGGGCCACGGGAGGCGGCGGGGGAGTCCTGGTCTGCCTGCCGCCGGACGCCGGCGAAGCCGACCTGGAAGCGGCCCTGACCGGCGCGCACACCGCGCTGGCGGGCCCGCCCACCGGCCGGTTCGTCCTGGTCCAGCACGGCCGGGGCGCGGCCGGCCTGGCCAAGACCCTGCGCCTGGAGGCCCCGGGCCTGCGCACCACGATCGTCCACCTGCCGCCGGACCCCTCCCCGGACATCCCCGACCCGGTCGCCCTGGTCACGGCCGAGGTCGCCGCCACCGCCCACTTCGCGGAGATCGTCTACGACGCGGCCGGTGCCCGCCGGGTACCGACACTGCGCGCCCTGCCCGTCCGCCCCGCCCGCACCGACCAGCCGCTCGGCCCCGCCGACGTGCTGCTGGTGACCGGCGGCGGCAAGGGCATCACCGCCGAGTGCGCCCACGCCCTCGCCCAGGACAGCGGAGCCGCCCTGGCCCTGCTCGGCCGGTCCGACCCGGCCACCGACCCCGAACTCGCGGCGAACCTGCGCCGGATGGCCGACGCGGGCATCCGGGTGCACTACGCCCGCGCCGACGTCGCCGACCCCGGCCGGGTACGAGCCGCGGTCGACACCCTCACCGCCGCCCTCGGGCCGGTCACCGCCCTGCTGCACGGCGCCGGACGCAACGAGCCGGCCGGCCTCCCGGCCGTCGACACGGCCCTGATCCGGCGCACCTTCGCCCCCAAGGTCGACGGACTGCGGGCCGTGCTGGCCGCCGTCGACCAGGACCGGCTGCGCCTGTTCGTCACCTTCGGCAGCATCATCGGCCGGTCCGGACTGCCCGGCGAGGCCCACTACGCCGTCGCCAACGAATGGCTGGCCGACCTCACCGAGGAGTTCGCACGCAGCCACCCCGCCTGCCGGACCCTCTGCCTGGAGTGGTCGGTCTGGTCCGGCGTCGGCATGGGCGAGCGGCTGTCCGTCGTGGAATCCCTCACCCGGAACGGCGTCACCGCCCTGACCCCCGACCAGGGGGTGGCCCTGCTGCGCCGGCTGCTGGCCGACCCGGACGCGCCGACGACCGTCGTGGTCAGCGGCCGGACCGAGGGCATCGGCACGGTCCGCCGCGACCTCCCGCCGCTGCCGTTGCTGCGCTTCGTCGAGAAACCGCTGGTGCGCCACCACGGAGTGGAACTGGTCACCGAGGCCCGGCTCAGCGCCGGCACCGACCCCTACCTCGCCGACCACGACCTCGACGGCAACCTGCTCTTCCCCGCCGTCATCGGCATGGAGGCGATGGCCCAGGCCGCCACCGCCTGCACCGGGCGCACCACGGTGCCGGTGATCGAGGCGGCGGAGTTCCTGCGCCCCATCGTCGTCCCGCCGGCCGGGGCCACCACCATCCGGATCGCCGTCACCGTCACGGACGACGACGACACCGTCGAGGCGGTGATCCGCAGCGCGGACACCGGCTTCGCGGCCGAGCACTTCCGGGCCCGGCTCGTGTTCCGCGAGGCCGCGGTGGACCAGGGGCCGCCCGACCAGACCCCGGACGACCTGCCGGCCGTACCGCTGGACCCGCACGAGGAGCTGTACGGAAGCGTGCTGTTCCAGAGCGGACGCTTCACCCGGCTGCGCCGCTACCACCGGGCCGCCGCCCGGTACGTCGACGCGGACGTGGCGACCTCGGCGACAGAGCAGTGGTTCGCCGGGTTCCTCCCCGGCGACCTGCTGCTGGGCGACCCCGGCGCGCGGGACGCGCTGATGCACGGCACCCAGGTGTGCGTGCCGCACGCGACCCTGCTGCCGCAGGCGGTCGACCGGATCCAGCCCTTCGGCGGCAAGCCGGTGGACACCGGCGAGCTGCGGTACGTCGCCACCGAGCGCAGCCGGGACGGCGACAGTTACGTCTACGACATCGCCGTCCGCGACACCCAGGGCGACACGGTCGAGCGGTGGGAGGGCCTGCGGCTGCGGGCGGTCCGCAAGAGCGACGGGCGCGGGCCGTGGCCGGTGCCGCTGCTCGGGCCCTACCTGGAACGCTCGCTGGAGGACCTGACCGGGGCCCGGCTGTCGATCGCCGCGGAACCCGACCCCGACCCCGACCCCGAACCCGGCCCCGAAGCCCGGCCCGGAACACCCGCGGGGGACGACCGGCGGGCCCGGACGGCCACCGCGGCGGCACGCGCTCTCGGCCGCCCGGCCGTGGTCCGCTACCGGCCCGACGGCCGACCCGAACTCGCCGGCGGCGGCAGTCTGTCCGCGGCCCACGGCCCCGGCCTGACGCTGTGCGCGGTGTCCGCCGACGGCGGCCCGGTCGGCTGCGACGCCGAAGCCGTCGCGCCGCGCGCCGAAGCGGAGTGGCGGGCGCTGCTCGGCACCCACGCGCCGGTCGCGGACCTGCTCGTCCGGGAACGGCCCGACGAGGGCCCGGACGCGGCGGCGACCCGCGTCTGGACGGCCCTGGAATGCCTGCAGAAGGCGGGCCTGACCTCGACCGCGCCGCTCACCCTGACCGCCCGCGGCAGCGACGGCTGGGCCGTCCTCGCCTCCGGGGACCTGCTGATCGCCACGCTCCTCACCACTGTGCGCGGGGTGGACCGGCCGGTCGTCCTCGCACTCCTGACAGAAGGGTGCTGAACCCATGGCGGACTACTTCGAATACCGGCACACGGTGGGTTTCGAGGAGACCAACCTCGTCGGCAACGTCTACTACGTCAATTATCTGAGCTGGCAGGGCCGCTGCCGGGAGATGTTCCTCAAGCTGCGGGCCCCCGCGGTGCTCGCCGAGATCCAGGACGACCTCAAGCTGTTCACCCTGAAGGTCGACTGCGAGTTCTTCGCCGAGATCACCGCGTTCGACGACCTGTCCATCCGGATGCGGCTGGCCGATCTCGCCCAGACCCAGCTGGAGTTCACCTTCGATTACGTCAAACTGGACGCGGACGGTACCGAGACCCTCGTCGCCCGCGGCCGGCAGCGGGTGGCCTGCATGCGCGGGCCGAACACCGCGACCGTGCCGTCCCTCGTCCCCGAGGCGCTGCTCACGGCGCTGGAACCGTACGCGCACACCACGGCGGCCCGGCCGGAGCGGACCGCATGAGGCCCGGCTCCGGGTCCGGGGCCGGACCGACCGACGTCACCGACCCCGGCCAACTGCGCCAGATCTTCGGCACGTTCGCCACCGGCATCACCGTGCTCACGGTCGGCGGGGCCGCCCCGCACGGCATGACCGCGAACTCCTTCACCTCCGTCTCGCTGGAGCCGCCCCTGGTGCTGGTGTGCGTCGCCGATGACGCCCTCATGCACAAGGTCCTGGAATCCGCGGACCACTTCGGCATCTCCATCCTCGCGGCCGGCCAGGACCAGGTCGCCCGGCACTTCTCGGACCGCTCCCGCCCGCAGGGGCTGCGGCAGTTCGACGCGGTGCGCTGGCGGCCCGGTCCGGCCACCGGCGCGCCGCTCATCGACGACGCGCTGGCCCACCTGGAGTGCGCCATGTGGCGCCACTACGACGGCGGAGACCACACGATCTTCCTCGGCGAGGTGGTACGGATGAGACGCCGCCCGGACCAGGACGCCCTGCTGTTCGCCGGCGGGCGCTACGGCCGCCTGGCGCCGTCCCGGAGGGAGGCCGTCGCGTGAACCCGGAACCCCGGGGCCGGGCCGGGCTCACCCCGCCCGGCCCCCGGCGCACCGAACTCCCCGCCCTCTTCCGCAAGCTGGTCACCGACCGGCTGGAGCTGCTGAGCCAGGCCGCCGACCTGGGCGACGCCGTCCGCGTGGCCATGGGGCCGCGTACGCTCTACATCTTCAACCACCCCGACCACGCCAAACACGTGCTGGCCGACAACAGCGCCAACTACCACAAGGGCATCGGTCTCACCGAGGCCAAACGGGCCCTCGGCGACGGCCTGCTGACCAGCGAGGGCGCGCTGTGGCGCGAGCAACGCCGCACCGCCCAGCCGTCCTTCCAGGTCAAGCACCTCGCCGCGCAGGCGGGGGTGATCGCGGAGGAGGCGGCCAAGCTGACCGCCCGGCTGCGGGCCCGGCAGGGCGAAGGCGTGGTCGACCTCACCGAGGAGTTCACCACCCTCACCCTCGGCGTGCTGGGCCGCACGCTGCTGGACGCGGACCTGTCCGCGTACGGATCGGTCGGTCACGCCTTCGAGGCGGTGCAGGACCAGGCCATGTTCGAGATGGTCACCCAGGGCATGGTGCCGCTGTGGGCGCCGCTGCCCAAACAGCGGAGGTTCCGGCGGGCCCGCGCGGAACTCCAGGAGACCGTGGAGCGGCTCGTCCGCGACCGCGGCGCCACCGCCGACGGGCTGCTGGCCCGGCTGATCGAATCCGCCGGGCGGGAACCCGACACCGGCCTCGCCCGGCAGCGGCTGCGCGACGACCTGGTGACCCTCCTGCTCACCGGACACGAGACCACCGCCAGCTCACTGGGCTGGACCTTCCACCTCCTGGACCGGAACCCGGAGGCCGCCGCGCTGGTACGCGCCGAGGCGGAGCAGGTGCTGGGGGACCGCGACCCGGTGTACGAGGACCTCACCCGGCTGCGCTACACCGCGATGGTGGTCCACGAGGCCATGCGGCTGTACCCACCGGTGTGGATCCTCACCCGCCGGGCGGTGAACGCCGACGAGGTCGGCGGATACCACGTGCCGGCCGGCGCGGACGTCCTCGTCTGCCCCTACACGCTGCACCGCCATCCCCGGTTCTGGGACGACCCGGAGCGCTTCGACCCGGAGCGCTTCGACCCCGGACGCCCGGTGGACCGGCCCCGGTACGCCTACATCCCGTTCGGTGCCGGGCCGCGGTTCTGCATCGGCAACAACCTCGGGCTGATGGAGGCCGTGTTCGTGACCGCAATGGTCACCCGTGAGCTGACGCTCAGCACGCCGCCGGGGCACCGGGTGGTCCCCGAGGCGATGCTTTCGCTGCGGGTCAAGGGCGGGCTGCCGGTCCGGGTGCGGGCCGCCGGCGGGTGATCGCGCGAGCGCGAACGCGACCGCGAATGCGACCGGGAACGCGACCGGGAACGCGACCGCGAAGGTGAGCACAACGCCCGGAGGGCGGGGACCCGAGGTCCGCGCCCCCCGGGCGTTCCCGGTGTCAGCCGGCCACGCGCGTCAGCGCGTTCAATCTCATGTCCAGCAGCGCCAGCAGCACGGGGGGATCGAGCGCGCGCATCGCGCGCAGCCGCACGTCCGCCGGCTTGAGAAGCGTGTTCGAGCCCACCGTCACCGGCCCGTAGGTGCCGATGGAGGGAGCGCCGTCCGAGCGGATGCCGTCCAGCTCCTCCATCCCGTACGGGACCGACTGCATGAGGACGTACCAGGTGCCCTCGGGGACGTCCTCCAGGACGTAGGGCCCCGGCCGGTCGAGGACCGCGCAGCGCACCGGCTGCCCCTGCGGGATGCACTCGGGGAACAGGCCGATGAAGACGTGGCCCGCCTCGCCGTCCTCCGGGGGCAGTACGGTGCCGCGCAGCGACACCGGGCGGGTCCGGCCGCCGGGGGGAGGCCCGGCGGGCTGGATCTCCTCGGTGAAGCCGCCCAGCCGACGGTATGCGGACGGGGCCATTCCCACGGAATTCTTGAAGCGTGAACTGAAGGTGCCCACGCTCTGGTAGCCGACCAGGTTGCTGATGTCGGCGATGTTGAGCTCCGTGGTCACCAGCAGGTGCTTCGCGCGCTCCAGCCGCAGCGCCGAAAGGAAGCGCCCGGGAGTGATCCCGGTGGCGTTCTTGAATATTCGGGTGAAGTGGAACTTGCTGAATAGCGCGGTCTTGGCCATCTCATCGATGGTGAGTTCCTGCCCGAGGTTTTCCTGCATGCTGCTGATGACCCGGGTGACGGCGCGTTCGATGGTGGTTTCCATATCCCCTCCGTGTTCGGCCCTGTAGTGGTATGCGGTTCCCCCTGTGCGTCAATGCCCCTTCGGCCGCTCCACCTCCCTGGCGATCTGCTGCCAGACCTCCGCGCATTTCCTGGCGAGCGCGGCGACGCTGTCCGTGCAGTGCGCGGGAAGCGCGTCGAGCTGGTGGTGCCAGTCATCGGTCAGAACAGGCTGGGTGTGCAGCCAGCGCAGCAGCTGCCGGCCGGCCTCCGTGCTGCGCAGCGACGGGTCCCGGCTGAGGCTGCGCAGCACCTCCGGGAAGGCCCGGCAGGGCAGCGCCGGCGCGGGCCCGGGTGCGGACGGCGCCGGTGGCGCGCATAACTCCTGCGCCGCGGGCGGGACGGCCGGTACGGGCGTCTCTCCGCGCCGGATCCGGCCGCGGATGCTGTGCGCGGTCCCCACCGAGACGCCCGCGTCCCGGGCGATCTCCCGCAGTGGCGCGTCCGGCCGTTCGGCGATGAGCTGCACGGCGCGCAGCCGGCCCCGGGTGCCGTCCAGCGGGTAGCGCCGGCCGTCGGCGCCGATCCGGCTGTTCAGGTGCGCGGATTCCGCGCCTGAAAGCCTGCGCACGGCGGCCACGGTCTTGCCGGACAGCCCGACGCACGCCGCGACCGCCCGGTCGGAGAGCTGCGGGTCGGCGGCCAGGATGCGCCGGGCCGCCGCCTTGCGGTCGGGCAGCGACAGCGGCAGGCCGTGTGCGATGTTCTCCTGCACGCCCCGCCGGAAGGCTTCGTCCTGGCTGCCGTCGAAGAACAGGGCCTCGATGTCGTGACGGCCGCGCAGGACGGCCGCGTGCAGGCGGTGCATGCCGTCGATGACGCGCATGGTGGCGCGGTGCACCAGGATCGGCGGGAGGGTGTCGGGCGTCTCCGTCAGCCGGCGGATGTGTTCGGTGTCGATTCCGGCCAGCCGCGGGGAGTCGGCGGGCCGCAGCCGTGCCACGGGGACCCGGTCGGTCCGCGGCGGCGGGACGGTGTGGAGACGGTACGCAGCACGCGGCGGATCAGCGCTTGTCACTGGGGAACCCCCGAAGGCATATGCGATGGAACGTCGGTATGGCAGGACCGAAACGTAAGCAGTTGTGCCGTGTTCGTGGTTGTTCTGTGACTTGTCGGGAGCGTAACGGTCCGGCGGTCTATGGCCAAGACTTACCGAGGTTTTTCTTCGGAGGGGTTCGCAACCTGTGAGTTGCTTGACAGGACTAACTGCTCATAAGTTATTGAAGCCTAAAACTAAATGAGCTGGCGGGAGGAACTGCCGTGGAACCGGAAGGCGATCTCAGGACATCCCGGACGCCGACACTGGAGGCTTATGCAGACACGATTGTTCCCGGTGAAAAGCGCTGGCCCGGCGATGCGGCGATCGCCGGCGCGGCCGACGGTGGCGGAGCCGTCGCGGCCGGTGCGATCGAACTGATGGAGTGGGACGCCACCGGTCTGACCGAGGGCCTGGACGAACTCGCCGATCTCCTCAACCGGCACGCGCGCACATACGCGGACGGGTGCGGACTCGCTCTGGACACGACACTCCCGCCGTTTGTCGCCCTGGATTTCGGGCAGAGGACAGCCTTGGTGGCGGAGCTGACAGCGCCGGGCCACCCCGAGAAGGAATTCTGGGTGCTCCTGACCCTCTTCAGCAATATGGCTTACGACTCCGCGGCGCATATGCACACCGCAGATGCGATCGCCCAGGGCCACCCGGGCCTGGCCGCGATGGGCGTCGTACCGCCCGGCCCGGACCGCCTCTGGCGCTATGACCAGCACTCCTACGGCCGACGGCTGGCCCGTGTCCACCCCGACACCACCCCCTCAGGGAGCCCGGCATGAACAGTGCGGAGCAGACCGACGTCCTCGTGATCGGCAGCGGATTCGGCGGCGCGATCGCCGCCTACCACCTCGCCGCCGGCGGGGCCGCGGTGACCGTGCTCGAACGCGGCCCCTGGCTCACCGCCGAGGACGCCGAGCACGACTACAAGCTCGGCTCCTCCTACACGCGGGGCTTCGACTTCACCGTCGGCGACGGCATGAGCATCCTCGGCGGCAACTGCGTGGGCGGCGGCAGCGTCGTCTACTTCGCCTCCATGCCCAGAGCCCCCCGCTTCGTCTTCGAACGCCGCGGCAGCATCGGCCGCCGGATGTGGCCGGCCGCCATCAGCCGCGACACCCTGGACCCCTGGTACGACCGGGTCGCCGAGGCTCTGCCCGTCACCCCGCAGGACTGGCACGACGTCACCTACGCCGGCGGGCTGTGGGCCGCCGCCTGCGACCACGCCGGCCGGACCGCCAACCCGCTGCCCGTCGCCATCGACACCGCCGCCTGCGTCAACTGCAACTGGATGATGGCCGGCTGCCGCTTCGACGCCAAGCGGTCCCTGCTCCTGAACTACCTGCCCGCCGCCGTCGCCCACGGCGCCGTGATCCGCCCGCTGCACGAGGTGCAGTCCATCTCCCGTACGGACGGCGGCGGTTACCGCATCCACTACAACGTCATCGACGACGAGGACTACCGGATCACCACCGGATCCGGCGTGATCGACGCCAAGATCGTCGTCCTGGCCGCCGGGGCCGGCGCCACCCCCGTCATCCTCCAGCGCAGCGAGGCCGGCCTCGGCCCCATGCCGCACGCCGTCGGCCGGTACTTCTCCGGCAACGGCGAACGGCTCAACACCGCGGTCATCAACGAGGACCGGGTCGCCGAAGTCCTCGGCCTGTCCCGCGGCGACGGCGCACCCGCCTACGGCGCCAACCCGATCGGCCGCGGCCCCACCGTTGCCAGCTGGGACCGCCTCGACGGCTCGCTGCCCGAGTACTCCCGCTACTCCCTGGAACAGCTCTACTTCCCGCCCGGCCTCGGCACCATCCTCGCCCAGGCCCCGGACGCCACCGACGGACCCACCTGGTTCGGCCGGGACAAGAAGCGGATGCTCTCCCGCTGGAACTCCTGGCTGACCATCTTCACGATGAGCGAGGACGACAACGAGGGCGTGTTCGGTCCGCCGCCCGCCACCGGAAACGCCATGCGCATCTCCCAGCAGATGCTCGGCCGCGGCAACCTGAGATACCAGCCCACGGCCAACACCCGGCACGGCTGGGCCGCCTCCGACGCCGAGGTCAAGGACATCCTCGAACGCGACGGCATCGCCCGGGTCCGGCCCTGGACCAACGACGTCGTCGGCGCCTACACCGTGCACCCCCTCGCGTCCTGCCGGATGGGCGACGACCCCGCCACCTCCGCCCTCGACGACCGCAACGAACTCCGCGGCCACCCGGGCATCTTCGTCACCGACGGCTCCGCCGTCCCCGGCGCCCTCACCGTCAACCCCGCCATGACCATCGCGGCGGTCGCCGAACGCGCCGTGCCCGGCATCGTCCGGGCCGCCCGGGAACGCGGCGTGACCGTCCGCTACGGGGCACCGGCCCCGGACGGCGCCACCAGCGGACGACGGGGCGTGCTGCCCCTGATCCGCACGTGAACCACCGCACCGGGCTCGACCTGCTCCCCGTACGACGGCTCGTCCGCACCGCGCTGCGCGGGGCCCTGGACCGGACCCGGTACGTCGCCGTGGTCCGGCCGGAGCACGCCGAGGGCACCGTGGCCGCCGTCTACGCCCAGGCGGAACGCGACTTCGGCGTGCTCGCCCCGCCCATCGCCCTGCACGCGGCGGCCCCCGACATCCTGGCCGCCGCCTGGGCACTGCTGCGCGAGACGCTGCTCGTGCCCGCCGGGGTGGACCGGGCGGCCAAGGAAGCGGTGGCCAACGCCGTGTCCGAGGCCAACGCCTGCCCGTACTGCGTGGAAGTGCACGGGGCGATGGTGCGCGGCCTGACGAGTCGTGAGGGACGGCCCGGCGGCGCAGGCGGCGCCGCCGGCCCGGACGGGCGGATCGGGCGCTGGGTGCGGGGGAGCGGCGGCGGCCACCCGGCCGGCCCGCCCGGGACCCCGGAGGAACTCCCCGAGTACGCCGGGGTCGCGGTCACCTTCCACTACCTCAACCGGATGGTGAGCGTCTTCCTCGACGACTCGCCGCTGCCGGCGGCGACCCCGGCGGCCGCCCGCGGCACCGTCATGCGCCTGGTCACCGGGGCGATGCGGCCCCGCGACCCGGCCGGCCCGCCGCCCGGCGCCGCCCTGGAGCTGCTGCCGGCCGCGCCGCTGCCCGCGGATCTGGCCTGGGCGGCCGGAAACCCGTCCATCGGCGGCGCGTTCGCCCGCGCCGCGGCGGTCATCGAGGCCGGCGGCGCCCGGGCGCTGCCGCCGGACACCCGCGAGCTGGTGCGCGCCCGGCTGGCCGTGGCGGACAGCACTGACCCGGGCCCGAGCCGGGCCTGGGCCGAGGCCGCCGTACGCACCCTGCCCGCTGCGGACCGCCCGGCCGCCCGGCTGGCCCTGCTCACGGGGCTGGCCGCCTACCAGGTCGTACCGGACGACATCACGGCGTTCCGGGCGGCGGCGGACCCGGCCGACGACCGGGCGCTGATCGAACTCACCGCATGGGCCGCCCTCACCGCGGCCCGCCACGCCGGCCGACGCCTGACCTGCTCCGCAACGGACGAGAAGACACCGCGGTCCCCGTGACCCAGGCTGGACCGGGCCGCCCCACTCACAGCAGAGAGCGAGAAAAACGCATGTCCGATCTGCAGAACGTGCTCAAGGACCTGACCACCGCGGCCGACGACACCGAACGGATGGTGGCCGACCTCACCGAGGAGCAGTGGGCGCTGCCGACCCCGGCGACCGGCTGGACGGTTGCCGACCAGGTCGCCCACATGTCCTTCATCTTCCGCCTCGCCGGCACGGCGGCCTCGGACCCGGCGGCCTTCGCCGCCATGACCGAACAGGCCAAGGGCGACTTCAACGGCGCCGTCAACGCCGCCCTGCACGCCTACCCCCGCCACGACCCCGCCGCGCTGCTGACGCGCTGGCGGGCGGAACGCACCGCCTGCATCGACGCGCTCGCGGTCGTCCCGCCGGGCCAGGTCGTGCCCTGGCTGGTCAACCCGCTGCCCCCGGTCGTGCTCGCCTGCGCCGGGATCATGGAGACCTTCGCGCACGGGCAGGACATCGCGGACGCCCTCCACATCCGCCGGGAGCCCGCCGAGTGGCTGCGCCACCTCGTCGGATTCGCCGTGCTCACCCGGGACTTCGGCTACCAGGCGCGCGGCCTGACGCCGCCCGCCGAGCCGTTCCGGTTCGAGATCACCGGGCCGTCGGGCGAGCTGTGGGAGCACGGCCCGGCCGACGCCGCCGAGCGGGTCTCCGGCCCGGCCCACGACTTCTGTCTGCTGGTCACCCGCCGCCGGCACCGCGCCGACCTGGCGGTGACCGCCGCCGGCTCGGCCGCCGAGCACTGGCTGGACATCGCCCAGGCGTACCGCGGCCCGGCGGGCGAGGGCCGGGTGCCCGGCCAGTTCGCCGGCCTCCCCGCCTGAGCTGCCGGACACCGCCGAGGCGAGAGCCGCGGACAGCGTCGAGGGGCCGAGCCCGGTGGGCTCGGCCCCTCAACGTTCCACGGACAGGGACGCCCCCCGCGGGGGCTTCAGTGGGCGCCCCTGCCGGTCGTGAGCCCGGTCAGGACGGCAGGTTGACCGGGCTGTTCTGGTAGGCCGCGATGAACCACTGGCCGTCCTGCTTGGCCAGCACCCAGGTCGCCCGGATCTCGCGTTCCGGGGCCACGGTCGTCTCGCCGGGCGCGAGCACCCCGCCCTGAGTGATCAGCACCGCCGTGTCGGCCCCCACGAAGCGGAGGTCCTTCGGCGCCCCGAACACCCTGGTGCCCTTGAACGGCCCCGCGTATCCGAAGGCCATGAACCCCTCGACCTCGGCGCGGCCCTTCTTGTAGACGTCCCCGGGGAGGATCATCGTGGCGTCCTCTGTGAACAGGGCGGCGACGGCCGCCGCGTCCTGCGCGGCCCAGGCCGCCATCATCCGCTCCGGGACCTCCGCGATGGCCGCCAGGTCCTTGTCCCTGTTCATGTCCGTCATGCTGTCCTCCGCCTCAGTCCGACACTGCCAGTTCGATGATCGAGAGGTATCCGGCCGGGTGTACGCCACGTACCGCGAGCCCGGCCCGCTCGCCCAGTACGCGGATCTCGGCCAGGCCGCGCTCCTTGCCGCTGTTGTAGGCGAGCATGCGCAGATCCATGGCGGTGTTCGGCGACTCGCCGTCCCGGCCGATCGCCTCGATGACAAGGACGGCGCCCTTGTCGCCGGCGGCCTCGGCGCACCGGCGCAGCAGGGCAGTGGCCGGGTCGTCGCTCCAGTCGTGGAGGATCGCGGACAGCACGTATCCGCCCGCTCCGGCGGGCAGCGGCTCGAAGAAGCTGCCCGGTGCCACATCCGCCCGGCCGGACAGGCCCCGGTCCGCGAACAGCCGCCGCGCGGCAGCCGCGGGCCCGGGCAGGTCGACGACCGTGCCCCGCAGCTCCGGATGCGCGGCCAGCAGGGTCGCGAGCAACCCGCCGCTGCCGCCCCCGACATCCACCACGTGCCCCAGCGCGGCCCAGCCGTACGCCTGTGGGAGCCGCGCGTGCTCCAGGGTGATGTGATGGCTCATCAGGAAGTCGAAGGAAGCGGACCGTTCCGGGTCGGCGGCCAGGTCCTCCCACAACGCGGCGCCGTACCGTACCGGATAGGCCGGTTCGCCCGTGCGCACCGAGTGCAGCAGCTCCACGAAGCTCAGGTCCCCCCGGCCGATCGCCCCGTTCAGGTCGAGCCACCGCCGTTTCCCGGAGGGATGGTCGTCGCGCAGCTGCTGCCCGAGCTCGGTCAGGCCGTACCGGCCGGAGCCGGAGCCGGAGCCGGTGTCCCGGGTGAACAGTCCGACGCTCACCAGATGCCGCAACAGGCGGTCCAGGGCGTCCGGGTGGGCCTGGACGGCCGCCGCCAGCTCCGCCGAGGTCCGCCGCCCGGCCACGAGGTGATCCGCCACCCTGAGCGTGGCCGCCACCCGCACTGCCATGGGTGTGGCCAGATCTGCCAGCGTCGTCAGCCCCATGTGCCCTCCCTTCGGCCTTCGTGAGCTTAGGGCGAAAGCCGACGGTGGATTTATTCCGGAATGCTGAGGCCGACCGGGACCACCCTGCCCGTCCCGTCACGGCGGCATTCTCTGCCCCATGGACGAACCCGTCGTGCTCGATCTCCGCCACCCGCCCCGGACGCCACAGCTGCCCTCGTGCTGGCTGGTCGCGGCCGATGCCCAGCCGATCGCCGAACTCCTCGCGCCGCGCACCCTGGACGCCACCGAACAGCGGACGGCCGCCGCCTTCCGCAGCGAACAGGAGGGCCTGGAGTACATGACCGCACACGTCGGCCTGCGCATCCTGCTCGGTGCCGCACTCGGCCGGGCGCCCGGGGCGATCAGGCTGGTGCGCCGGCCCTGCCCGGACTGCGGCGGCCCGCACGGCCGCCCCGCCGTCGGCGGCAGCGCCATCCACTTCTCCCTGTCCCACACCGGCGGCCTGGCGCTGATCGCCCTCGCCGACCGCCCGGTCGGCGTCGACATCGAGCGGATCCCCGACCCGGACACCGCCGAGCGCCTCGCCTCCGAGCTGCACCCCCGGGAGCGGCGCGAGCTGGCCACCCTTCCGGCCGGCTCCCGCCCCGCCGCCGTGGCCCGGATCTGGGTCCGCAAGGAGGCGCACTCCAAGGGCCTGGGGCTCGGGCTGGCCCGCGCCCTGGACCTGGACTACGTGGGCGCCGGCCCCCCGCCACGCCTCGCGGAATGGCAGCTCCACGACCTCGCGGCACCCGCCGGCAACCGCGCCGCCCTGGCCCTGGCCACGCCGTGACGCCGTCCCGGGCGAAGCGGACCGGAGCCCGCAACCGGCTGGGCCTTGGACAGCCCCACCACGTCGGGCCGCAGCAGGCGCACCTGCCGGTCCATGCGGAAGCCGTCGGCGAGCGCACGTCCGTGTTCGGTCTGCGGCAGGAACGTCCTGCGCATCACCGCATCGAGGAACAGCCGGCCGCGCCGGTGGTTCGGGGAGTCGTCCGCGACGAGCCGGATCTCCCGCGGGTCCGTTACCCGGACGGCGTCGAGTCGGCTGCAGAAGACGGCGACGCTGCCGCACACGCAGGACGGCTGCGTGGCCGGGGTGGCGAACGGCTCGGCGACCTGCCGGAACACGGACTCCAGCACCTCTTCGCCGAGCTTGGCCCGCGCTCGGCACAACGAGGACCGGTTCACCCGCGCGAGGCCCCGGCTGCCCGGGACACCGCTGGTCAGGACCCGTAGAAGCTCCTCGTACGACTCCCGGGCAAAGGGGCATGGGGCCAGGACGCAGTACACGACCAGCCGATCCGGCAGGAGTCGGCGGCGCCGCTCGGCTCGGTCGTGCTCGGCCATCGCCGTGTCGACCCGGTTCGACGGTGAACACCTTCGCCAGCCGATCCGCACCCGCTGTCCCGCACCTCACCCGTCATACGCGGGGCAACGATCTACGCAGCTCAAAAGCATGCGCACCATGTTCAAGTCCCACATCTGACATCCGGACGTTTCCACAGGTCAGCGGCGCGGCATCGGGGTTTTGGTCAGCAATCGGTCAGCATCAGCCCCTGGGGTCGTTCATGGCGACACACCAGTCGGCGGTGGGCATGCTGCCGGCGCCAGGGGGCTTGTCGGCGCGCCGTGACGGCCTGTGCCACGCGTGGTTCGACGTCGGTGAGGCCGTGCCCGGCCTCACCCAGGTGCGCTGCGCCCCCGCCCGCCAGAAGCGCGCCGGCTTCCCAGTCGGGCGAAGCGGCGCACGGACGTCCTGCGTGAGTATGAGGAATTCGAATCCGGTCGCCGCGGGGGATTGTCCTCCGGTGCTGTGGCCGTTCTTGGCTCCGGACCCGGACCGGGACCACCTGTGGCGGGTTCAGCAGGGAGCCGTTACCCCCTGCCACAGCTGACGCTGACGAGCCGGTCAAGACACCGTAAGGATTCCGTCATCGGGCCGCTGTGGATGCCGGGCCGCTCAGGAGGGTTGAATCGAGGGGGAACGAGGACGCACGGATGAAGGGCTGTCGTGGTGGCAGGCAAGGGGAAGTGGCGGAGGCCGGTGCTCGGCGCGGTACTGGCGGCGGCGGTCGTGCTGGTGGGCGCCGGGCTGTACTGGTTCCAGCCGTGGAAGATCTGGACGGACCAGAAGGTCGACGAAGCGTTGCCCACCGCGACGCCCCGTCCGGCCGCACCTGCGGCCGCGCCTCCGGCGGCAGCACCTCGCACCGTGGCCGAGGGCGTGCTGATCAGCCACGAGCACACCACCACGGGCAAGGCCAGGGTCATCGAGCTGCCCGACGGGTCCCGCACGCTCCGGCTGGAGAACCTTGACACCAGCAACGGTCCGGACCTGCGGGTCTGGCTGACCGACGCGCCGGTGAAGGAAGGCGTAGCGGGCTGGCGGGTGTTCGACGACGGGAAGTACGTCAGCCTCGGCAAGCTCAAGGGCAACAAGGGTGACCAGAACTACCCGATCCCCGGAGACCTCCGACTGGCCGACTACACGAGTGTGACGATCTGGTGCGACCGCTTCGACGTCTCCTTCGGAGCCGCGACACTCGGCCGCGCCTGACCTACCGCCTGGCGCGCATCCACCACGAGCCGGCGGCCGTCGACCCGGGCGACCCCGCCCACCGCTGTACCCTTCAGCCGGCGGTCATCGGTGCGAGGCTGCTGGGGTGGCCCGAGGGGTGACGGTTCGGACCGGGGCCGACGTCAGGTCACCACTGGGTGATGAGCGGTGCTTCCGGTTCGTGCTGACGCCAGGCTTCGGTGAGGCGGACGAGGCGGGCGGGGGCGGCGATGCCGCGCACGGTCGAGATCCGGCCGCCGGTGACGTCGAAGGTCACGGCGCCGATGACCTGGTCTCCGAGCACGAAGAGGATGGCGGGGGAGCCGTTGACGAGCGCGTAGTGGACGGCCGGCGCGCCGCCGGCGAGCCGCCGCTTCGCCGGGGTGGGTTTGAAGCCGGCCCGTGCGACGGCGGCGACGCGCTGCGGAGTGTTGTACCGCAGCAGCTTCGCGGCCAGGCCGGCGCCGTCGGAGATCGCGATCACGTCGTCGGTGAGCAGTGCCACCAGCTTTTCGGTGCGGCCCGAGGAGGCGGCGGCGAGGAACTCCTCGACGATCCTGCGGGCGGATGCCGCGTCGACCTCGCCGCCGCGGCGCTGCCCGGCGGTGATGCGCCGCCGTGCCCGGTGGAGGTGTTGCTGGCTCGCCGACTCGGTGATGTCGAGGATCTCGGCGATCTCGGCGTGGCTGTAGGAGAACGCTTCGCGCAGGACGTAGACGGCCCGCTCGTGGGGTGACAGGCGTTCCATGAGGGTCAGTACGGCCAGGGAGACTGATTCGCGCCGCTCGAAGGTGTCGGCCGGGCCGAGCATCGGGTCGCCGTCGAGGAGCGGTTCGGGCAGCCAGGCCCCGGCGGTCCGTTCGCGGCGGACTTGCGCCGAGCGGAGCCGGTCGAGGCACAGGTTGGTGACGACCTTGGTCAGCCATGCTTCCGGCACGTTGATCCGCTGCCGGTCGGCGGCCTGCCAGTGCAGGAACGCCTCCTGCACGGTGTCCTCGGCGTCGGCGGCGGAGCCCAGCAGCCGGTACGCCAGCGAGGCCAGCCGGTTCCGGCCGGCCTCGAACCGGCTGGTGTCGAAGCGGTCGACGGCGGTGTTGTCCACGTGGGTCACCCTAGGCGGATGCTGATCGCCTACGCGACCGCCTTCTCCGCACCCACGGGCGGCACGGCGGTCAGGCGGTGCTTGCGCCTGGGCAGCCCGAAGGTCGGGTGCGAGGTGGTCCACAGCGACATCCTGAGGATGCCCGCCTTGATCCGCGCGGCGTTCCGGCCGCCCAGGTGCTTCGGCTTCGCCTGTGCTTCGCCGTCGACCATCTGCAGGATTCCGTCCCGCCGCCCGAGACTGATGTGGTTGCCCACGTATTCCAGCTTGGTGTTCCGGATCTCGTGGCCGGTCAGGCGTCCCACGATCGCGGTCGTGGCCTGCATTGCGGTGTAGCCGGCCGAAGCGCAGGACATGGGCAGGGGCCGTCCGTTGTCGCCGATGGCGTGGGCGCTGTCGCCGACGGCGTAGACGTTCGGGTGCGAGACCGACCGCATGGTGCGGTCGACGACGATCCGGCCGTCCTCGGTGGCCTCCAGCCCGCTCGCGGCCGCTATGGGGCTGACCGCGAACCCGGCCGTCCACACGGTCGCGTCGGAGGCCAGGGCGGTGCCGTCCGTGCACAGCACCCGCGTCGCTTCGACGGCTTCGACCTCGGTGTGCTCCCGGATGGTGATGCCCAGCCGGTCACAGGCCCGGCGCAGGTGGCCGCGGGCTCCGGCGGAGAGCGGGGCGCCCAGCTCGCCGCGGGCGATCAGCGTCACCGACAGGCCGGGCCGGGACTCGGCGATCTCGGTGGCGGTCTCGATCCCGGTCAGCCCGTCGCCGACGACCAGCACGCTCCCGCCTCCGTCCCGCTCGCTCAGGCCGTCCAGGCGCTCGCGCAGGCGCAGCGCCGAGGGCCGGCCGGCGACGTCGAAGGCGTACTCGGCCACGCCGGGGACGCCCTGGACGGCGCCGTGGCTGCCGAGCGCGTAGAGCAGCGTGTCGTAGCCGAGCTCGCCGCCGCCCTCGCCGCCGCCCTCGCCGCCGCCCTCGGCGTCGGCCACGGCGACGACCTGGCGCTCGGGGTCGACGGCGGTGACGCGGGCCAGGCGCAGCCGTACCGCCGTGCCCGCGAACACGTCGGCGAGCTGCGGAGCCTCGATCTCCTGGCCGGCTGCGAGCTGGTGCAGCCGCAGCCGCTGGACGAAGTCCGGCACGGCGTTGACCACGGTGATCTGGGTGTCCGCGGAGGACAGCCGGCGCGCCAGGGTGCCGGCCGCGTAGGCCCCGGCATAGCCGGCGCCGAGGACGACGATGCGGTGCTTCATGAGGTGCTCCCGTCGGTCGGTTCGCTTGCTCTCGGTGACCTGAGCGGAACAGGGCTCCGATTCCTGACGGGAACTGGATGTGATGTGGGTCACAGTGTCATCGGCGGGGTGCAATCGGCGAGGACTCATGACGGAACCCTTACGGCACGGTGCGGGAACGGCCGCCGTCGGACCGGATTCCGTAGCGTGCCGGACATGCGAGTACTCGTCACAGGAGGAGCCGGGTTCATCGGCTCGCAGGTGGTCGCCATGCTGGCGGCCGGAGGGCATACGCCGGTGGTGCTCGACGCGCTGCTGCCGGCCGCGCATCCCCATGCTCCGCAACTGCCGGATGCCGAGTTCGTCCACGGCGACGTCCGGGACGCGGAGGCGGTGCGTGGCGCCCTGCGCGGTGTGGACGCGGTCTGCCACCAGGCCGCGATGGTCGGCCTGGGGAAGGACTTCGCGGACGCACCGGACTACGTCGCCTGCAACGACCTGGGGACCGTGGTGCTCCTCGCCGCCATGGCCGAAGCCGGGGTGCGCCGGTTCGTGCAGGCGGGGTCGATGGTGGTGTACGGCGAGGGGCACTACGAGTGCGGCGAGCACGGGGCGGTGCGGCCGGGCCCGCGGACGGTGGCGGATCTGGAGGCCGGTCGGTTCGAGCCGCGCTGTCCGCGCTGCGGGGCCGAGCTGGTGCCGGGGCTGGTGAGTGAGGACGCGCCGGCCGACCCGCGGAACGTCTACGCGACGACGAAGCTGGCGCAGGAGCACCTGGCCGCAGCCTGGGCGAGGAGTGTCGGGGGCACGGCGGTGTCGCTGCGGTACCACAACGTGTACGGGCCCGGGATGCCGCGGGACACCCCGTACGCGGGCGTGGCCTCGTTCTTCCGGTCGGCACTGGCCAGGGGTGAAGCTCCGCGGGTGTTCGAGGACGGCGCGCAGCGACGGGACTTCGTCCACGTGCGCGATGTCGCCGGGGCGAACGCCGCCGTGCTGGCGGGCGTCGAGGACCGGCCGACCGGCGGCCACACGGCGTACAACGTGGGCAGCGGCGACCCGCATACCGTGGGGGCGATGGCCGCCGCGCTCGCGGCCGAGCACGGCGGTCCGGCTCCCGTGGTGACGGGGGAGTTCCGCCTGGGCGACGTCCGGCACATCACGGCGGACTCGTCCCGGCTGCGGCGCGAGCTGGGCTGGCGTCCCGAGGTCGGTTTCGCCGAGGGCATGGCCGAGTTCGCCCGCGCCGGGCAGCGGGCCTCGGCCGGGGTGGGGTAACCGGCCGCCGGGCGTGCACGCGCCGGCTTGCCTGCCGCGGCCGACCGCGGACCGGAGCCGACCGGCCCGGCCCGTGCCGTGCCGGCGTGCGGGCAGCGGCCCGTCAGGCGTTCGTACCCGCGAGCGGCAGGGTCACTTCGAAGCGGCAGCCGCCGGGCACGTTGTCCACCCGTGCCCGCCCGGCGTGGGCCTCGACGATGCCCCGTACGATCGCCAGCCCGAGGCCGGCGCCGGCGGGGGGTGTGCGGGCGGGGTTGCCGCGCCAGCCGGTGTCGAAGACCTTGGGCAGGTCCTCCTCGGGGATGCCGCCGCAGCCGTCGGTGACGGACAGGACGGCGCTGTTCTCGCGCCGGTCGACGCGTACGGCGACGGTGCCGTCGGCCGGGGTGTGGCGGATGGCGTTGACCAGGAGGTTGGCCAGGACGCGGGTCATCTCCTTGCCGTCCACGTCGACCGGCGCGTGGGCGACGTCGTCGGCGCGCAGTCGTACGCCGCGTTCGCGGGCGAGCGGGTCGGCGCCCAGGAGGGCGTCGGCCGCCAGGTCCTGGAGGGCGACGCGGCCGGTGGTCAGTTCGAGGGCGCCGGCGTGGATGCGGGAGAGCTCGAAGAGGTCGCCGACCATGGTGTCGAGGCGCTCGACCTCGGTGCGGATCTGCCGGTGGTAGCGGGCGGGGTCGGCGGCCACCCCGTCCTCCAGGGCCTCGGCCATGGCGCGCAGCCCGGCGAGCGGGGTGCGCAGGTCGTGGGAGATCCAGGCGACGAGCTCGCGGCGGGAGGCCTCCAGGGCGCGTTCGCGCTCCCGGGAAGCGGCGAGCTTGGCGCTGGTGGCGGCCAGTTCGCGGGTGACGGCCGTCAGTTCCGCGGTGGCCCTGCCGGGCGGCGCGGCGAAGATGCCGCCCTCGCCGAAGTCCCGGGCCGCACGGGCGAGATCGCGGCCGCGTGCCACGACCCACCGTCCGAGCACGAGCGCGGTGGCGAGCGAGACGACGGCGGCCATGGCGGCCACGAGCGTGACGACGGTCAGGTCGTGCGGGGACAGGAACATCGCCCGGGCGACGGCGAGGGTTCCGGTGAGCATCGCGGTGACGGTGACCGCGGCGACGACGGTCAGGGAGACGGCGACCGACCGGTGCCGCAGCAGGCGCAGCGCGACCGCACCGAGCGCGCCGGTGCAGGCCGCACCGGCGAGGGCGAAGGCGGCGATCAGCAGGAGGTCCTTCATCGGGAACCCTCCGGTCCGGTCGGTTCGAATCGGTAGCCCACGCCCCAGACGGTCTGGATCAGGCGGGGAGAAGCCGGGTCGTCCTCGATCTTGGCGCGCAGGCGGCGTACGTGGACGGTGACGGTGGACAGGTCGCCGAACTCCCAGCCCCACACGTCCCGCATCAGCTCCTCGCGGCCGTGCGCACGGCCGGGGTGGGTGAGGAAGTGCGTGAGGAGGTCGAACTCCCGCAGGGTGAGGGCGAGGTCCCGGCCGTCCTTGGTGGCCCGGCGCGTCTCGGGATGGACGCGGATTCCGGCCGCGCTCAGCACCGTCGTGGCGGTGGTGGCGGGGACCGCCGTGCGGCTGCGCCGCAGTACGGACTCCACGCGCAGGACCAGCTCGCGCGGGCTGAACGGCTTGGTGACGTAGTCGTCCGCCCCCAGCTCCAGGCCCGCGATCCGGTCGTCCTCGTCGCCGCGCGCCGTCAGCATGATCACCGGTACCGGTCGTTCGGCGCGCAGCCTGCGGCACACTTCCAGACCGTCCATACCGGGGAGCATCAGGTCGAGGACGACCAGGTCGGGTTGATCGCGGACGGCGGATACGAGGGCGGCGGGGCCGTCGGCGGCGTGCTCGACGGTGTGGCCGGCCCGGCGCAGGTAGCCCGTGACGACCTCGGCGACGGTCGGATCGTCGTCCACGACGAGAACCCGGGCGGACTGCGATGGCGTACTCATGGGCCCAGCCTCGCACTCCCCGGGCTCCGCACTCCCCGACGGGGATGCCTCGTACGGCCGACGTCCGCGTTTCGTAAGGAGTCGATGTCCGCTTTTGCCCCCGCCGTGTTCCTACGGTGGCTGCCGTGAGCCAACACACCGTGGACGTCGTCCTTCCCTGCCTCAACGAGGCCGAGGCCCTTCCCTGGGTACTCTCCCGCATCCCCGCCGGCTGGCGGGCCCTGGTCGTGGACAACGGGTCCACCGACGGATCCGCCCACATCGCGCGCGACCTCGGCGCCACGGTGGTCCCCGAGCCGCGGCGGGGCTTCGGGGCCGCCTGCCACGCCGGGCTGCTGGCGGCCGAGGCCGAGTTCGTCTGCTTCTGCGACTGCGACGCCTCCCTCGACCCGGCCCTGCTGGCCGGCTTCGTGCGGACGGTCGCGGCCGACGAGGCCGACCTGGTGCTGGGCCGGCGGCGACCGCAGAGCCGGGGAGCCTGGCCCCTGCACGCCCGCGCCGGGAACCTGGCCCTGTCCCGGATGCTGCACCGCCGCACCGGCCTGCGCCTGAACGACCTCGGCCCGCTGCGGGCGATGCGCCGCGCGGACCTGCTCCGCCTCGACCTCACCGACCGGCGCTCCGGCTACCCCCTCCAGATGGTCGTGCGGGCCGCCGACGCCGGCTGGCGGGTACGGGAGGAGGACGTGCCCTATCTGCCCCGGACCGGGAAGTCCAAGGTCACCGGCACCTGGCGGGGTACCTGGCAGGCAGTCGGGGACATGCGCGCGGTGCTGGCCGAGCCACCGCACGCCACGGCCCTCGGAGGCGCGCGGTGACCAGTCTGCTCGTGATCGCCAAGGAACCCGTACCGGGCAGGGTCAAGACCCGCCTCACCCCGCCGTTCACCCCTGCGGAGGCGGCGGCCCTGGCCGAGGCCGCCCTCGCCGACACCCTGGCGGCCGCTGCGGCCACCCCCGCCGACCGGCACGTCCTCGTCCTGGACGGAACCCCGGGCCCCTGGCTGCCGGCCGGCTTCGAGGTCGTTCCCCAGTCCGGCGGGGGGCTTGACGAGCGCCTCGCGGCCGCGTTCGCCGCCTGCGCCGGCCCGGCGCTGCTGATCGGCATGGACACCCCGCACGTCACCCCCGAACTCCTGGCGCCCGCCCTGGACTTCGACACCTGCGACGCCTGGTTCGGCCCCGCCGTGGACGGCGGATTCTGGGCCCTGGGCCTGGCGGACCCGGACCCGGCCCTGCTGCTCGGCGTACCCATGTCCGTACCGGAGACCGGTGCGGTGCAGTACGAGCGGCTGCGAGCGGCCGGGCTGCGTACCCGCCTGCTGCCGCGCCTGCGGGACGTGGACACCGCCGCCGACGCCGCCGCGGTGGCCGCCCTGGCACCGGCCGGCCGGTTCGCCACACGTCACCGGCGGCTCAGCAACCGGGCACCGGTGGCACGATGACCGCCCGCGCCACCTCCCGGCTGCGCAGCACGACGGCACCGGCGTGGCGGGCCGACCCGTACGCCCTGGCCCTGCGCGCCGGTCGAGGTCCCCTCTTCCTGCACCGGTCGGACGGCTGGCTGCTGCCGCTGGACGTCGAACGCTGGTGCGCCGGGACCGACGCCGCCGACGAAAGCGTGCTGACCCGCTGCCGCGGGGCCGTGCTCGACATCGGCTGCGGTCCCGGCCGCCTCGTCGCGGCCCTGGCCGAACGCGGCCGACGCGCCCTCGGCATCGACATTTCCCCGGCCGCGGTGGCACAGACGGTGCGCCGCGGCGGAACGGCCCTGTGCCGCTCGGTGTTCGAACCCCTTCCCGGTGAACGCCGCTGGAACACGGCTCTGCTGATGGACGGCAACATCGGTATCGGCGGTGATCCCGCGGCCCTTCTGGAGCGCATCGCGGGGCTGCTGGCCGCCGGGGGGCGCCTGCTCGTCGAGGCCGCGCCCGTCGAGGTGGACGAGCGGTGCGAGGTGCGCCTCGACGACGGCCGCGGCACCCTCGGCACCCCCTTCCCGTGGGCCCGGGCCGGCCGCGGCGCTCTGCTGCGCCACGCCGAGACCACCGGCTGGCGGAGCGTCCGCAGCTGGACGGTCACCGGACGGCACTTCGCCGAACTCGTCCCCGCCACACCGCCCACCACCGCTTCCGCCGGAGCGCCCTCCTCCCCCGGAGTCGCGCCGTGACGCGACGGCAGGCGACTCCCACGTTCCGGGCCACCACCCTCACCGCCGCCCTCGTGGCGGCTCTGGTCGCGGTTCTCGTCCTCACCGTCCGCAAGGACGGCTACTTCACGGACCCGGCGGGCCTGTCCTGGCTGTACGCCGCGTGCTGGGCCCTGTTCGCGGCGGCCGCCTGGTCCCTGCGCCGGGTACCCGCCCGGCACGCCGCAGCCCTCGTCCTCGCCGGCGGTGTCGCCGTCGCCGCGACCGGTCTGGTGGCCGCGCCCCGCACCAGCACCGACTCATTCCGCTACGCCTGGGACGGCCGCGTCCAGGCGGCGGGCATCTCGCCCTACGACCACGCCCCGGCCGACGCCGCCCTCCTGCCGCACCGCGACAGCTGGCTGTTCCCCACCGGGCCGGCGTGCGGCGCACCGGACCTCGCCGCCGTGTCCGAGGGAGTCTGCACCCGGATCAACCGTCCCGCCGTCCACACGATCTACCCCCCGGCCGGCGAACTGTACTTCCTCCTCGTGCACGCCCTCTCACCCGACGACGTCCGCCACAAGGCCCTCCAGGTGGGCGGCGCCGTCCTCGCCACGGCCACCACACCGGTGCTGTTGAGGATCCTGCGCCGCAGAAGGGACCCCCGCACCGCGGCCTACTGGGCCTGGTGCCCGGCCGTCCCCGTCGAAGCCGTCAACAACGCCCACGCCGACGTCCTCGCCGTCCTGCTGTCCGTCGCAGCCCTTGGCCTGACGGTCCGCCACCGGGGGTGGGGTGGCGCCCTGCTCGGCCTGGCCACCGCGGTCAAACTCCTGCCCGCCGTCCTCATCCCCGGCGCCCTGTCCGGGGTACGCCGCGCCCGCGACGCGGCAGCCGTCCTGCTCCCGGCCGCAGCGGTCCTCACCACCCTCTACATCCCGTACGTGCTGCTCTCCCACTCCTCCGTCCTCGGCTACCTCGGCGGCTACGCCGACGAGGAGGGCTACCAGGACGCCTCCTCCGGAAACCGCTACGCCCTCCTGCGCCTGCTGCTCCCCGACTCCTGGGCCCAGCCCGCCGTGATCGCCGGCATGCTCGCCGTCAGCCTGTACGTGATCCGGCGGGGTGACCCCGAACGGCCGTGGAGCGGCGCCCTCCTGGTCACCGGGACCGCGTTCCTCCTGACCACTCCCGGCTACTCCTGGTACGCCCTCCTCCTGATCGCCCTCGTGGCGCTCGACGGCCGCTGGGAGTGGCTGGGCGTACCGGTCGCGGGCGCGGCGGCCTACCTGACCAGCCGCGCGTTCGCCGGCGCGGGCACGGTGATGTACGCCGTCGCAGCCCTGGCCGTCGTGTGCGGCTGGGCGGCCCGCAGACGATCCGACGGGCCCCACGACGCGGGCGCGGACCGTGCGGCCGGGCGACTCCCGGGCCGCGTGCCACGAGCCTTCCCGTACCTGCGGAAGGCCACGCCCTCCTCGGCGGGGGAGCCCCGATGAACCCTGGAATGCGGAAAGCGCGGAGGCGCCCCATGGACGAGAACGCAGACGAGAACGCAAACGAGAAGCCCGCACCCGGTGGCCCGACGCCGGCGCGCGCGGGAAAGGAACCGGAAGGCGGCAGCCGGACGAGGCGGGTCCGGCTGCGGTCGGCCCTGGCGTCCGCCGGAGCGGCCGGCCCGCCGCCGGGTCCATCCCGCCCGGAGTTCTGGCGCAGCCCGCTGCGCGGCCCGTGGCTGACCGCGGTGCTCGGGATCGTCCTGCTCTTCGGCATCACCATCCTCTTCGTGACCGGCCTGCTGTCGTACACCGCGTACAACCCGGACCTCGCCGCGGTCAACGACCAGACCCCGGACAAGGGATGGCTCGGCTTCCACCTCTTTTCCTGGCCCACCTCCCCGTACTGGCTCTACCGGGTCACCCAGGGCGTGCACGTCACGCTCGGCATCGTGCTCGTACCCGTGCTCCTGGCGAAGCTGTGGTCGGTGATCCCGAAGCTCTTCACCTGGCCGCCGGTGCGGTCCGCCGCCCAGGCCGTCGAGCGGATCTCCCTGATCCTGCTGGTGGGAGGCGCCGGCTTCGAGTTCGTCACCGGCATCCTCAACGTGCAGCTCCACTACGTCTTCCCCGGCTCCTTCTACACGCTCCACCTGTACGGGGCCTGGGTGTTCATCGGCGCCTTCACGGTCCACGTGGTGTTCCGGCTCGGGCGGGCCGCGCGGGCCCTGCGCGCCGGACCGCGGCAGCCGGCGCCCGACAGCGAGGAGGCGGCCGGCCTGGTCTCGCCCCGACCGGCCGCGCCCACGATCTCCCGGCGCGGCGCGCTGGGGATGGTGGGGCTGGGTTCGCTGGCGCTGTTCGTGGTGACCGCCGGGCAGAGCGTGGGCGGCTGGTGGCGGCGGACCGCGCTGCTCGCCCCGCACGGCCGGGAACCGGGCTCCGGGCCGAACGGCTTCCAGATCAACAAGACCGCTGCCTCAGTCGGAATCCGGCCCAGCGACATCGGCCCCGCCTGGCGGCTCACCGTACGGGGCGCGGGCCGCCAGACCGACCTCGGCTACGACCGGCTGCTGGCCCTGCCGCAGAACGAGGCGCTGCTGCCCATCGCCTGCGTGGAGGGCTGGTCGACCCCCGACCAGCACTGGAGCGGCGTCCGCCTCACCGACCTCGCCGCGCTCGTCGGCCTGGGCACGCGCACCCCGCAGGTCCTGGTCGAGTCCGTCCAGCGGGGCGGATCCTTCAGCTCGGTCGTCCTGAGCGGGGAACAGGTCCGGGACCCCCGCTCGCTCCTGGCCGTTCGGGTCAACGGGGCGGTCATCTCCCTCGACCACGGCTACCCGGCCCGGGTGATCATCCCCGGCGCCCCCGGCGTCCACAACACCAAATGGGTCACCCGCCTCACCTTCGGGGAACCGGCGTGATCCCTTCCACTCACGCGGCCACCACGGCCTTCCGCCGCCGCTACGGCGCCTCGCCCCTCCACCTGCTCCTCGCCCTCGCCTCCTTCGCCCTGGCCTGCTACGCCGGCCTGCGCCTCCTCAAGGGGGACGCGCTCGGCGTGGCGATGTGGTTCGTCGGGGCGGCGCTCCTGCACGACCTCGTCCTCCTGCCGCTGTACGCGGTCACGGATCGGGCCGTCCAACGGGTCCTGGGACAGCAGCCGGGGGAGGGCGGGGGCAGACCGCGGTTCGGTGTCAACCACGTCCGTGTCCCGGCCTTCGTCTCCGGCGTCCTGCTGCTCGTGTACTGGCCCCTGATCCTCCGCCAAGTCGGCCATTACACGATCTATACCGGCCTGCCGGCGGATGTCTTCCTGGGACGGTGGCTGCTGATCACCGCCTGCCTCTTCGCTGCCTCCGCTGCCGTCCTCGCAGCACGGCTCTGGATCGGCGGCAAGGACGCGCGGAAAGCCCGGGCCCGTGTCCGCGCGCAGGCCAGGGCCCGGGCGCGGGAGCGCCGAGGCGGGGAGTGACGGCACGCGTCGAAGAGGCGTGAAGATTGCCGACAGCCGGCCGCGACCGGTGAAGACGGTCGGGTCGAACGGGCGAGCGGCGGATCTCCGCGGTGACGGGAAGCGAAGCGCTCACGGCCCCGGGGACGCGGCGAGACGGGCTTACCTCGCCGCCATGCGATCCGGGCCGTCCGTCTCCACCTCGCCCGGGGCGCTGGAGCTCATGGCTCTGACCGGGAGCCCGTGGCAGGTTCGCGCCGGTAGATGTCGGGGATGCCGTCGGCGTCGGCGTCCAGCGTCTCCTCCTCGTAGAGGCGCTTGTACACCTTGTTGCGGCGGCGGAGGAAGAAGGCGGCGAGTGCGGCGGCCGTGACGGAGCCGATGAGGACGGCGGCCTTGATCTGCTCGGTGACGGCCTGGCCGGGGAAGGCGAGTTCGCCGATGAGCAGGGCGACGGTGAAGCCGATTCCGGCGAGGACGGACAGTCCGAAGACGTCGGCCCAGGCGAGGTCGGGGTTGAGGCGGGCACGGGTGAAGCGGGCTGCGAGGTAGGTGCCGCCGAACACGCCGAGGATTTTGCCGGCGACCAGGCCGATGACGACGCCCAGCGGCTCGGGCCGGGTGAACACGTCCGCGAGGGCAGCTCCTGAGACGGTGACGCCGGCGGCGAAGAGGGCGAAGAGCGGGACGGCCACGCCGGCGGAGAAGGGATGGATGACCTGGGAGACCCGGGCGCCGGGGGAGGTGTCCTCGCCCGTGTCGAGGGTGGTGCGCAGGATCAGGCCCATCGCGACGCCGGCGACGGTGGCGTGGATACCGCTGTTGTACATCAGCGCCCAGACGGCGATGCCGAGGGGGACGTACCACCACCAGCCGCGTACCCGGAACCGCTGGAGCGTATAGAAGACCGCCAGCCCGGCGAAGGCGCTGCCCAGAGCCCAGAAGTTCAGGTCGCCGGTGAAGAAGATCGCGATGATCAGGATCGCACCGAGATCGTCGACCACGGCCAGGGTGAGGAGGAAGGCGCGCAGGGCGGCGGGCAGGTGCGTGCTGATGACCGCGAGGACGGCGAGTGCGAAGGCGATGTCGGTGGCCATGGGTACGGCCCAGCCGTCGAGGCTGCCGCCGCCGAGGCTAGCGGTCAGCGCGTAGAGGGCGGCGGGGACGGCCATGCCGCAGAGGGCGGCGACCACGGGCAGGGCAGCAGTGGCGGGGGTGCGGAGTTCGCCGACGACGAGTTCGCGCTTGAGTTCGATGCCCGCGACGAGGAAGAAGACGGCGAGGAGGCCGTCGGCGGTCCAGTGGCCGACGGAGAGGTCGAGGCCCAGGGCGGGTATGCCGAAGCGGAAGTCGCGTATCTGCTGGTAGACGTCCCCGAGGGGGCTGTTGGCCCAGATCAGCGCGATGACAGCGGCGGCCAGGAGCACGAGTCCGCCGATGGTCTCGGTGCGCAGGGCCTCGGCGATCGCACGCCGCTCGGGCCACGGCAGGAGGCCGAGGAACGGTGAGCGCTCGGGCGGCGGGACAGCGGTCATGGCGGCGAACCTCCGGGGCGTCGGCAGCAGTGCGGGCACACAGCCCCAAGGACGCCGACCAGACTTCCCGGCACACCCCGCGTCCGCTCATCGGTGCGATGAGCGTATTAACGCGTTCTTTACATCCTATCGGGAGGGTGGGGATGTCGCCAGAGGGGCTTTGACGTGCGGTGATGGTGTTCCGGGGCAAGGGAGAAGGCCCGTACCCGCCCAAGGCGCGAGGGTGGGTACGGGCCCTCAAGGAGCCGGGCCGCCAGGGGGACGGTCAGACGGCGGTCTTCACCGGCTCCCGGTCTTCGTCCTCGTCGGCCTCGATGTCCTGGCCGGCGTCGCGGCGGCGGACGAAGTCGAGGAAGGAGTCCAGCTCCCGCTTGACGACGGGGGCCGGCAGGCACACGCCGGTGACGTCGATTGATGTGTGTCGTTGGCTGATGCCCAGTGGGCGAGGATCGAGCCTGATGAGGAGCTTGAGCACCGGCTTCACCCGAGCCGGAAGAGCTCTCCGGAACGTGGATGTGGCGGCTCGGTGCCGAGGCAAGGCCGGACGAAAGCGGGAACGAGGGGCCTGCACGTGATCGACACCAGCAACATCGACGTCTTCCTCAGCCTGGACGTCGGCAAGGCCGAACACCGCGCCACCGCCGTCACACCGGCCGGGAAGAAGACGTTCGACAATCGGTGCCCTGCCTCTGGCGGTCGCCCGGGACGGGCCTTCTTCCTCTCCGCCGACCTTCGACAAGCCTCATCTTCCCAGCTCAGAAGGCACTTTAGTATTTTCGATCAAGATCCGGACGCTGCGGCAGGCAAAACGCGCAGGCTAATCGTCGGCGTCGCTCCAGGGCCCGGGCGCACTCATCTCCCAGTGCATCCCCGAGTGGCCGCGGGGCAGTGAGCAGTCGGAGCCGCCTTGCGGGAGTAGGGTCCAGCTGTCCGGCCCCGGGCGCCGACAGGCAGGGATCGGTTCCCCGTCCGGTCCCGTCAGGCGGGTGGCGAGAAGGTCGATCACGATTTCCGTGGTGTCCTGGGGGTAATTGCTGTGTGCCCTGATGAAGTTGGCGATCTGGGTGAGGCGGCAGGGCCATGCCTCCGGGCTCCCTCTCCAGGAGAGGTTGCAGGTGCATTGCCACTGCCCCTCGGGCGGCTTGGGACACGGTTTGGCAAGTTTCGCTATCGCGGCAAGTCTCAGCTCGGCGTCCATGTACGCATCCTCCTCATACAGCATGCTTCGAGACGAACCGTCAGTAGATCACGACCGCTGGCCACTTCGCCCGTGGGCCGAAAGGGGACCCGGCTCGACAAGGAGGACTCGACCACCCCGGTCGACACCACCGACTACACCTTCACCCCGGTCGGCGACGTGACGTCCGCCCGCACGGCCCAGGGCGCAGCACGCGACACCCAGTGCTTCACCTACGACCACGGGCGCCGGCTCACCACGGTCTGGACGGACACCGGCACCACGACCACCGAGCCCGGCCCCTCGGTCCCGGGCATCGGCGGCTGCACGGCCACCGCGCCCCAGGCGGGCAGGATCGGAGGCCGGCCTCGTACCACCAGTCCTTCACCTACGACGTGACCGGCAATCGCACCTCGTCCACGGACCACGACCCGGCCGGTGACCCGGCCAAGACGACCACCACCAACACCTTCCCGGCGGCGGGAGCCACCCGCCCGCACGCCCCGACCTCGACGAGCCGGAAGACGGGCACAGGTCCGGCCGCCATCGCGAACCTCACCTATGACGCGATGGGGAACACGCTCACCCGCCCGGATGCCGCGGGCAAGAGCCAGACCCTGACCTGGACCGCGGAACGCCAGCTCGGCTCCGCCACCACCACGGCCGGTACCTCGGGGTACGTCTACGACGCGGCCGGCAACCGGCTGCTCCGCAGGGACCCCGGAAGAGCATCCTCTACCTCGGCTCGACGGAGCTCACCCTCAACACCGCCGCTGGCACGGTCACCGGAACCCGCTACTACGCGACCCCGGGCGGCACCACCATCAGGCTCAGGTCAGCACGCGCATCGCGGGTACGGAGCCGTCTTGATGGTCGGTGCCGACGAAGTCGATGCCGTGGAGCTGTACGTACGGTACTGCGCGGTTGCCGTGCCGTCTCCGGAGAAGGCCGTCAGGCCGGCGGCGGCGGTTCGGGCGAGGACGCGCCGGAACCACGGATAGTGCTCGGGCTGGACGTGGAACCCCGGCTCGGGCGCCGACGGTTTGTCTCCTTCGCGGGGCCGTTGGATTCCCGGGTAGATGTTCTCGTCGTCGACGGGTTGATCGAGGTGGTTGTCGGGGGTGTCCGGTGCGCCGTTCAGCCGGCCGCCGGTTCCCCGTGTCTGCAGGGCGTGCACCGTGAGGGGGCCCTCGGCCGGAAGCTCCGTGCTGAATACCAGGACCGGCGTCTCGTTCCACGCGCCGATGTGGACTGCCTCGACATGGGCGGAGGCGGCCGCCAGCTGGGCGTGCGACGCGGCGGCGTTGCTGTGGTTCCCCCTTGCAGGCGATCGGGATGGCCAACGACGGCTCGCCGGGCTTCCAGAGGGCGGGTGGTGTCCCGCTACGTGACCCGGCGGTGGTCGAAGCCGAACGCTGCTCTGTATAAGCGCTGTACCGAGCAGCGGGTCTGGCGCGGCGCTGGGCTCAGGCGGCGTCGCTTGCGACGGACGGATGCCTTCGCGGGCCGAACGCGGTGTTGAAGGCGCGGCAGTGCGTCGTGGGTACGAGCAAGTACGGCGCGCCCGAGCCGGTTCGGACCGAGTTGTCGAACACGTAGTAGAGGGGCAGCCTGGTCCACGCGACGAGCTGGAGGTGCGCGTCGACCGCGGCGCTCTCGATCGCGTGGCGGTGCGTCGCCCGACTGGTCATGCTGCTCTTGCAGTCGATCATTGCGACATGGCCCTCTTTGGCGGCAAGGAGGTCGGGAGTCCACCGAAGGGAGCTGTCGGTCTTTCGGAGTGCGGCTTGAACGGGCTGGGTGAGGACTCCCTGCCCCCACGGGTTGACCGCCCATCCGCGCGCGGTCAGTTCCTGGGCGATGCGCTGCTCGTGGGCGTCCCCCACGGCTTTCCTCTGCTGAAAGCTCGGCATGACGTGAAGTGTTCCGCGGCACGCTCCCGTCAAAACGAGAGGCAGACGCAGACCGGCCAGGTAGAACGCCGCAGAAGCCGTCTCACTGCGTCCGGCTGTGTCTCACTGCGTCCGGACAACAAGGGCCGGAATTCATCCACGTCTGGCCCTCTTCGCCCACAGAGCTGTTGGCGCCCGGCAGGGCCCGGTGGCCCGTGTATCCACGCGTTGACCGTTGAGGGCTTCGGGGGGCTGTCCGGCTCCCCGAAGGCCTGACAGGAGTGGGGATCAGCGAAGGCGGAGACGGCGCAGGGCCATGACGGTGCCGTCGGGGTGGATGGAGACGGGACCGCGCCACTTGGCGTCCCAGGGCTCGGTGAGCCAGGTGTCGCGGAGGGCGTGGGCCTCGTGGCGGTACTGGTCGACCCTGCCGTCCCGGAGGTGGTCGAAGAGGTTCTCCGCCAGACCGGAGAAGGCCTCCACCCGGACGCCGTTGAGGCGGAAGACATGATCGGTGCCCACGAACTTCCTGCCGTGGATGATATGGGTGACGTCTTGGACGATGCCGGTGCCGGCGTGGGTGAACGTCTCGAAGTGGCCTTTGCCCTGGCGCTTGGTGAGGTACCGGGCGGTGGGTTCACCACCTCCGGTGAAGGCCATCAGGCCGGCGGCATCCGCCTGGGCGAGGACCCGGCCGAACCAGCCGCACTCCTCGGGACGCACGTGGTAGCCGACCGGTGGTTCCTCGTTCGGTTCGGTCGGGGCGTCGATGCCGGGCCGGATGCTGCGGTCCTCGACGGGAGGGTCGAGATGGAGGTCCTTCGCATCCGCCAGGGTGCCGTCGCCCGGAGCGTGGAGCAGGTAGAGCGTGATGCTCTCGCTCTTCTTGGGGAGCGTGGTGCCGAAGACGAAGGCCGGTGTCTCGTTGTACACGCCGATGTGGATGCCTTCCACGTCGGCGGAGGCGGTGGCCAGCTGCTTGTGGACCTGGGCGGCGTTTCCGTGTGTGCCCTTGCAGGTGACCGGGATGACCCGGGACGGCTCGCCCGGCTTCCACACTTCCAGGAAGAAGCCCGGCCGGCGCGGGGCACTGCTGCGTCCCGCTTCCCTGCCGGTCAGCTCCCAGCCGGCACGCATGGCTATCTCGGCGTCGATGACCGAGACCGCGTGCTCCGGGTACTGAGCGGCGAGTACGCGCCGGGCGAGGGCCAGGGCGAAACCGATGCCGAGCTCGCCCGACTGTGTGGCCGCGTAGTGGCGCCTGGGGTTACGGCCCTCGGTGGACAGAGCCATGTAGCGACCGTCGTTGCCGGTGAGGGCCTGGCAGTACTTCAGGCTGGCCCAGTGCTCGGCAAGTCCTCGCCCCGCGCCTTGGCGGGCGAGGACGTTGGCCCGCCCCAGAGCGTGGAGTACGTCCCAGGGAGTCAGTTGGAGCGACAGACCGAGTGACTTCACGGGCAGCGGCCGAAGCTCTGGTTTGCGGCGCAGAGGGGCCTGGTTCTTCTCCCGCTTGGCCTTGTCGTCCGCGGTCGCAGCCTTGGCGACACTGCCCGCGAGGTCCGATGTCGAGTGAACGACCGCGTTCCACGGCTGCGCGAGATCCCTCAGCACGTCTGCTCGCTTCAAGCTGCTTCCCCCTACGTTCGTACGGGTGGTACAGGCCGACGTCGCAAGCTACGTGGGGGAGCAGGGGCGCATGAAGGGCGTAAGCGCGCACATCGTCGGAGTCGGCCCCACCCTGGCACGGGGGCCAGCCAGTCAGGCGTTGACCTCCGCCATGCCAGCGTCCGTGCTGCTGTCGCACAGGGCGGCGAGGCAGCGCTCGGCGTCCAGGACCGCTGCGCAGCCTGAGCCGGCTGCGGTGATGGCTTGGCGGTGGGTGTGGTCGACGATGTCGCTGGCGGCGAAGATGCCAGGGATGTTCGTACGGGTGGAGGGGGAGGCAGGCACAGGGACCGGTCCTGCGGGCCCTTACGGTCGGCCGCTGGGGGATCGGCACATCTGCATGATGTGCCGTCAGATAAGTCAGCATCTGGTCAGCATCAGTCCCCCCACGTTCCGAAGAGGCTGGCCGATGCGAAGCCTGGTCGGCAGCATCGCAACGGCCTGGTGTACACGGAAGTGCAGGCCAGGAGCCTTCTCGTCCGAGACGATGGATTTTCCTTTTGATCTCCGACCCGACGCCTGCCGATGTAGAGTGCAGAACGCCCTTGACCTGCAGAAGCAGGCAGGGAGCCGTCTTCTAGGAGCTCACATTGCTTCGCACCATGTTCAAGTCCGACATCTGACATCTGGACGTTTCCGCAGGTCAGCGGCGTGGCAACGGGGCTTTGGTCAGCAAACAGTCAGTATCAGCCCCTTGTGTTGTTCACGGAGATGCACCCGCCGGCGGTGGCGCATGCAGCTGGCGCAGGGGCCTGGTTGGCGCCCCGTGACCGTCTCTGCCACGTGTAGCCCGACATCCTTGAGGTCTGCCCGGTCTTGCCCGCCGATGACACGGGTGCAGTCATCCACTCGATAACGCGGGTCTGGAGCAAGGCTGCGGCAACTTCCTCCCCTTCCTTCAGGGGAAGGGAGCGCTATTTCTGCGGCAGTCCGATCTCAAGGTTCCTGGCGTCGGCGGCGGTGTTTCGCTGGTCGAGAGGATCTGGGACGTGGCCGAGCCTGACGTAGGTGTGAGCCCACCCGCTGTAGCGCGCCGGCTTCCTGGCCGGGCGAAGCGGCGCACGGCCGTCCTGCGCGAGTACGAGAAGTTCAACTCCGATCGCCGCAGGGGGATTCCTCCGGTGCTGTGGCCGTTCCTCGCACCGGACCCGGACCGGTATTACCGATGGCGGGTTCAGCTGGATTGCGCTTGCATCAAGGAGCTGCTGACACCGGGTGACGGCATCCCGCCGAGCGAGAGGTCTTGATGGACGGAGACCGGGCCGTCCCACTTCGAGTCCCATCCGAGAAGGGGCCATGTCTTGCGGTGGGCGTGGACCTCGGTGTGGTACCGCTCCAGCTGCCCTTTCTCAAGATGGTGGAAGAGGTCCTTCGCGATTCCGGAGAATGCCTCGACCCGGGTCCTGTTGAGACGGAAGACGTGATCGGTGCCGACGAAGTCGATGCCGTGGAGCTGTGCGTGGGCGTCTTGGACGCTGTCGGTGGCGGCATGGATCAGGCCCGTGAAGTGGCGCTGTCCCTGCCTCTTGGTCTGGTACTGCGCGGTGGCCGTGCCATCTCCGGCGAAGGCCGTTAGGCCGGCGGCTGAGGTTCGGGCGAGGACCCGTCGAAACCACGGATAGTACTCGGTCTGGACGTGGAACCCCGGCTCGGGCGCTGGCGGTTCGTCGCCCTCGTGGGGCCGCTGGATTCCCGGGTAGATGTTCTCGTCGTCGACGGGTTGTTCGAGGTGGTTGTCGGGGGTATCCAGCGCGCTGTTCAGCCAGCCGCCGGTTCCGGCGCCTGCAAGGCGTGCACCGTGAGGGGGCCCTCGGTCGGAAGTTCCGTGCTGAAGACCAGGACCGGCGTCTGGTTCCATGCGCCGATGTGGACTGCCTCGACATGGGCGGAGGCGGACGCGAGCTGGGTGTGCGACGTGGCGGCGTTGCTGTGGTTGCCCTTGCAGGCGATGGGGATGGCCAACGACGGCTCGCCGGGCTTCCAGACCTCGGCGAAGAACTGCGGCCGGTAGCGGTAGCCGGATCGCGGCCCGGAGTCACGGCTGGTGAGAGCCCAGCCGGCCCGCAGGGCGGTGTCGGCGGGGACGATCGAGATCGAGTGATCCGGGTATCGGCGGCCGAGGAGCTGTCGGGCGAGAGTCAGGGCGAAGCCGGTGCCGAGTTCCCCGGACTGGATCGCTTTGTAGTAGTCCGCGGTCTCCCGGCCCTCTGCCGAGAGCGTCATGAAGGACTCGGTGCCGCCGGTCAGAGCCTGGCTGTACTTCAGGCATCCCCAGTGTTCCGCGAGCCCGCGGCCGGCTCCTCGCCGCGACAGGGCGATGGCCTGGCCGAGGGTGTGCAAGACGTCCCAGGGCGTGAGCTGGACTGTCCGGTCCAGCTCCTTCGTCGGTATGGGGCGGAGGGCGGGCTTGCGCCGGAGCTCTTCGAGCTCCTTCTCCTCGCGGGCCTTGTCGTCCTCGGCGGCGGCCTCATCGACCTTGCCGACCAGCCCGGTGCTGGAATGAGCGGAGATGTCGGACGGCTGGACGAGCTCCTTCAGTACGTCAGCGGCTGGCTTCAACCTGTTCCCCTTACGGCTCGCTCGGGTGTGACAGACCAACATCGCAAGCTATGCACCGGAAGAGGGGCGCGCACAGGGCGTATGCACGCACGGCGCTACGTCGCGGGGCCTGCTGCTGAGAGAGCGAGCCATGGTCAACAGGCGCTGAACGGCTACCAGTTGCCGTAATGGGCGACTGGCCGTTCAGCGCGCCAGAAGGGTCCGGAGCGCCTCGGCGATCTCGGCGGGGGCCTCCTCGGCCATGAAGTGGCCGCAGGTGACGGTCCTGTGCTGAAGGTCGGTGGCCCAGGCGCGCCACAGGGCGGCCGCGTCGAAGCCGAGGGCGGCGCCCCAGTCTTGCTGGAGTACGGTGACGGGCATCTTCAGCTGATGCCCGGCCGCCCGGTCCACCCGGTCGTGTTCCACGTCGATCCCCGCGGACGCGCGGTAGTCGGCCACGATCGAGACAACGGCCTTCCGGCAGGCGGCCAGGTACGCATCGCGCACATCGGCGGGGATCGCCTGCGGGTCGTTGGTCCACGTGTCGAGGAAGTGCCCGAAGAACGCGTCCGGACTGGCCGAGATCATCTGCTCGGGCAGGCCGGGGGGGCTGTGCCATCAGGTAGAGGTGGAAGCCGACGGCCGCCGTGACGCCGTGCATGACGTCCCACATGTCCAGGGTGGGCAGCACGTCGAGGGCGGCGAGATGACTGATCCTGTCAGGGTGATCGAGTCCGGCACGGAAGGCCACCAGGGCGCCGCGGTCATGCCCGGCCAGGGCGAAACGCTCGTGGCCCAGGGCTTCGGCCACCACCACGACGTCGGCTGCCATCGTGCGCTTGGAGTAGATCGAGGCATCGGTTTCGGCGGGCTTGTCGCTGTCGCCGTAACCGCGCAGGTCGGGGCAGATCACGGTGTGGTCGGTGGCGAGGTCGGCGGCCACGTGCCGCCACATCAGATGGGTCTGCGGGAAACCGTGCAGCAGCACGATCGGGGTGCCCGAGCCGGCGACGGCCACGTTGAGTCGGACACCGTCCGCTACGGGGATCCGGTGATGGTCGAAGGTGACGGGGGTGACGGGAGTGGGCGTCATGAGCCGGCTTCTTTCGTGTGGACGAGCAGGTGTTCCTACCCTGGCAGCGGTGGATGAGCACTGAATGAGCACGGCGTGCGCGCGCTGTAGCGTGGCTCCAGAGCGTGAGAGAAAGGCCGGTCAGGGGCGTGGACGTCAGCTTCGGGGTGCTCGGGCCGGTGACGGCCTGGGACGACGGCGGCGGCCCGATCGCCTTGAAGGGGCCTCGGCACCGCGCGGTGCTGGCCCGGTTGATCGTCGCCCGGGGGCGCGTCGTACCCGTGAACCGCCTGGTCGAGGACCTGTGGGCAGAGCCCCCCACAGGCGCGGTCGGGGCCGTGCGCACCTTCGTGGCGGCGCTGCGGCGAGCTCTGGAACCGCAGCGCCGACCCCGCACGCCGTCGCGGCTGCTCGTCACCGAGGGGCCGGGGTACGCGCTGCACGCCGCGGACGGTCCCGCCGGCAGCGCCGTCGACGCCTGGCGTTTCGAACGCGCGGTGGCCGCTGCCGGCGCCCTGCCGCCCGCGCGGGCTCTCTCCACCCTGGAGGAGGCCCTGGGGCGTTGGCGCGGTCCCGCCTATGCCGACTTCGCCGAGGAATCATGGGCCCGCACGGAACGCTCCCGCCTCACCGGGCTGCGGCTGCACGCTGTGGAACGACGGGCCGAAGCCCGCCTGGCACTCGGCCGGGCCGCGGAGGCGGCCGCGGACCTGGAGGCGCACGCCGCCGAACATCCGTGGCGTGAGGACGCCTGGCGGCTCCTGGCCCTCGCGCTGTACCGCACCGGCCGCCAGGGCGACGCGCTCGCCGTGCTCCGCAGGGCGCGAGCGCTCCTCGTCGACCAGCTGGGGGTCGATCCCGGCCCCGCCCTGCGCCGCCTCGAAGCCGACGTCCTGGCCCAGGCCCCTCGGCTCGATCCGGAAACCGGACCCGGTACCTCGGCCGACCGGGTGTGGGCGGAGGCCGCAGCCGACTACGACCGTACCCTCGCCTCCGGCGCCCGCGCCCGGCTGGAGTCGACGGTGGGCCTGCTCCGCAACCTCGCCGTCACGGGAGGCGCCGGTCTGGAGGTGGCACGCCGGCACCGCTCGGCCACCATCCTGGCGGCCGAGGAACTGGGGGACCCGGAGCTGACCGCCCGGGTGATCGGCGCGTACGACGTCCCGGCGATCTGGACGCGTGCCGACGACCCGGACCACGCGGCGGGTGTCGTGGCCGCGGCGGAGCGCACCTTGAAGATCCTCCGGCCGGACGGTCACGAAGCCGCGCGAGCCCGGCTCCTGGCCACGATCGCCCTGGAGTCACGCGAGACGCGCTCCGCACGAGGACTCCAGGCGGCCCGTCAGGCCGAAGAGATCGCCCGCGAACTGGACGACCCCGCGCTCCTGGCATTCGCCCTCAACGGTGTGTTCATGCAGACCTTCCACCGGGCGGGACTGGCACCACGCCGAGACGGGATCGGCGCGGAGCTGATCGCCCTGGCCACGCGACACGGGCTGGTCACCTACGAAGTGCTGGGTCATCTGATGCGACTTCAGGCACGCAGCGCCCTCGCCGACTTCGCCGGAGCCGACCGGCACGCCGCTGCGGTGGACCGCCTCGCCGAGCGCAACGAACTGCCGCTGGCGGGTGTGTTCACCCAGTGGTACGGGGCCCTGCGCGTCGCGGCGACCGGCCGTGCGCCGGAGGCGGAGGCGGCCTTCCGGAAGGCCGCGGCCGGGCTCCGAGGCGCCGGCATGCCCGGCGTCGAACGCGGACTGCTGCCCCTGGCCCTGCTGTGCCTGCGCGTGCGGCACGGGCAGCCCGCCCGGCCCGACCAGACCGCCGAGGACACCGACTGGGGCCCCCACGAGCCGTGGACCACCCCTCTGGTCCTCATCGCGCAGGGACGCCACACCGAGGTCCCGGCCCTGCTGCACCGGCTGCCCGACCCGCCTCCCGGTCTCTTGTACGAGGCTCTGTGGTGTCTTGCGGCGCGCGCGGCGATCTCCGTGTCCGATCGCAGGACGATGGAACGCGCTTACTCCGCGCTCACACCCGCGGCGGCGGAGCTGGCCGGCGCCGGAAGCGGTCTGCTCACCGCGGGTCCCGTCGCCGCGTACCTCGACGACCTCGCCACCGCTCTGGGGCGTCCGATCGCGCGTCGCTGAAACGGGCACGCGCGGGAACCGAGCAGGAAAGTGACCTGGAAGGTGAGCACTCGTCCGACGGAAAGTGAGGCAACTTCCCAGACACAAGGAGTTCCAGTGGCCAACGTAGTGATCATCGGAGCAGGCCCCGTCGGCCTCACCGCCGCGATGCTGCTCGCGGCGGACGGGCACCGCATCACCGTCCTCGACCGGGATCCCGCCGCCGCGCGAACCGAGCAGGCGGCGGCCGGCGGCGACTGGCGGCGGCCGGGCGTCAAGCAGTTCGGGCAGACGCACATCCTCATGCCGGGGGGCTTCCGCCTGCTGGAGAGGGAACTGCCGGGCGCCGTCCAGCGGATACGCGCGGCAGGCGGCAACACGTACAACATGATCACCGGGGCCTGGGGAGTGGGTCGTACCGGTCCGCGGCGGGCTGGGGACGAGCGCTTCGAGACCGTCACGGCCCGGCGCCCGGTGCTGGAGGCCGCGTTGCTCGCCACCGCGGCCGAGACGCCCGGGGTGCGCGTCCTGAGCGGCGCCAGGGTGGTGTCCCTGCTGGTCGGAGAGTCCCGTACGTCGGGCCGCCCGCACATCGCCGGGGTGAGGACCGAGGCCGGGGACCGCTTCGAGGCGGACCTCGTCGTCGACGCGTCCGGACGGCGCACCGAGGTTCCCGACCTGCTGGCGCAGGTGGGCGCCGTTCCTGAGGTACTGCGCGAGGAAGCGGGATTCCGTTACTACACGCGCTACTTCCGCGCCGACGAGCGGGGTGTGCCGGCCGCCCGGTCCTGGCCGCTGACCCACCACGACAGCCTCTCCATCGTCACCGCTCCGGGAGACGGCGACACCTGGTCGACCACCCTGGTCACCTCCGACCGCGACCAGGAACTGCGCTCCCTGAGCCGCCCGGAGGTGTGGAACCGGGTCCTCGCCCTGTATCCCCACGCCGCCCACTGGAACGACGGCATCGCGCTGACCGAAGTCAACGTCCTGGGTGGAACCCACAACACCCGGCGTCGCCTCGTCGTCGACGGGACCCCCGTCGCCACCGGAATCGTGGCCGTCGGTGACGCGCGGATGACCACCAACCCCCAGTTCGGCGCGGGCATGACCACCGGCATGCGGCACGCGGCGCTGCTGCGCGAGGTGTTGCGGATGCTCGGCACGGACGACGCGGTCGAACTCTCCCTGCGCGTCGACCGGGAGATCGAGGATACGTACGGGCCGTTGTGGCAGGACGACGCCGATTGGAACCGGCACCGGGTCGCCGAGATCGATGCCGAGATCCGCGGCGAGCACTACCGCACCGACGACCCGGTATGGGCGCTGCGCGCAGCGGTGGAGGCCGTCCTCCTGGAGGACGCCGACATCCTGCGTGCCTGGGCCGACGTCGGTTCCCTGCTCGCCTCCGCCGAGGAGGCCGTCGTCAAGGAGGGCCTGGTGGAGCGGATCATGACGCTCGGCGCCGACGCTCCCCGCTACGGGGAGGCGGGACCGGTCAGGGAGGAACTCCTCGCCGCGGCGAACGAGGGCGAGTGAGCCCTCGTTCGCGCCTGCCCGGCCTCGTGCGTTCGAGGCCGGGCCCGGACCGTTCCCGCTCACACCGGCCACGGGGCCGCTCGGTTCAGGCGCTGCGCAACTCGCCGGCCCGTGTGCTCGTGCGGAGGAACAGCAGGGCGACCAGCGTGACGACCACGGTCGCCGCGAGTGCCGTGCCGGCGAGCAGCGCCACCTGGTCCCATGGAGTGTGCACGCTGACGGGTACCTTCTCCGCGCTGACCCGGACGCTGTGCGCCAGGGAGTACGCCCCGTCCTCGCACGCGGCGGCGCCGTCACCCGGCAGCGGTACGCAACGCCAGGTCTCCATGGTCATGGAGTCGGCGGGTGCGGGGACGGCGAAGCGGGGCAGCAGCACACCGGCCAGCACCGCGAGCCCCACGGCAGGGGTTACCGGGGCGAGCGTCTGCCAGCCGATCATGCGGGCCAGTACGCCCCGGGGCGTACCGGTGGCGATCAGCGAGGCGAGCGCTCGCCGCTGGGCGAGGACGGTGTCGGCGAGGGCCACCAGGAGTCCCGCGGCTGCGATCACCAGGGCCACCAGTGACGCGTACCCCACGAGTTCGTACGCCCGCTCGTACAGCCCCGTGCCGGCAGGTCGGTACGGCTCGCCGACCAGTGCGGCGAAGCGGCGGGTGTTCTCCTGCTGTGCCGAGACGGACGCCACCGTGAGCGCGGCGAGACCGGCCGCGGCCGAACCGATGACCAGGGCGACCAGCATGGCGGAGAAGGTGCGGCTGCCCGACCAGGGGTCCGCCATCATGCGGCGGCCTGCCAGCAGCCCCGCGGGCCCCCGCGCATGGCGCTGGAGGAGACGGCCGATGGTGTGGGTGATCCAGCCCGTGCCCGTGACGACGCCGATGCCGACGGCGAGCACGCCGATGAGCACCAGCCCGCCCGTGACCAGCGACGGCACGTCGCCGGCCCGCGGGTGGCGGGTGAAGTACACGTGGACGGGCGCGACCAGAGCGCACGCGCCGAGCCCGACCACGATGAGCACGCCGGGCGTGGGGCGGGGGCGGGCGCGCCGCGTGCGGCGGACGACACCGAACGGGGTGAGGGCCGCCCTGCGCAGGGTGAGGACCGTCAACGCGGCGACGGCCAGCGGCACTCCGAGGACGATCCCGGCCGTGGCGGCGGCGTGTGGCAGCACATCCGTGGGCAGCGAGCGGCGGCCCTGGGAATCGGGGGCGTCGAGCAGAGCGCGTGCGACGAGGAACACTGCGAAGCCCGCCAGGACCCCGGGAACGGACGCGAGCCCCGTCTCCACCGACACGACGCGAACAACCTGCCGGGGTGTCGCCCCCGCCATCCTGATCGCGGCCAGCCGCTGCTCGCGGGCGGGCGCTCCCAGCCGGCTGCACTGGGCGACCAGCGTCAACGCCGGTACGGACAGCAGCAGCATCGCCAGGGAGACCCCCGGACGCAGTCCGCTCTCGTTGAGCAGGTCGTTGGTGTAGCGCACCGCCCGGGAGGGCGGTACCGCGATCACCGTGGCGGCGCAGAGCAGCGCGACCGTGCACAAAGCCGCACTGATTGCGGTCAGCGCGATGCGCACGCGGTCCGATCGGCTGCCCGCCAGCGAAAGGCGCAGCGTGGTCAGCGGGCTCATCGGGCGGCCTTCGCCACGGCAGATCCGAGGTGCTCGCCGTCCACCATGCCGTCGCGCAGCCGGATCTCGCGATCCGCGTGGGCCGCGACGGTCGCGTCGTGGGTGACCAGCACCACGCTGGTGCCCTGCGTACGGGCCGCGCGGACCATCAGCCCCATCACCCGCTCCCCGGAGAGGGTGTCCAGCGCACCGGTGGGTTCGTCGGCGAAGAGCACCTTGGGGCCCGATACCAGGGCGCGGGCGAGTGCCACCCGCTGCTGTTGGCCGCCGGACATCTCCCCGGGCAGCTGCTGTGCCAGCTCGGGTACGCCGAGCCGGTCGAGCCACTCGACGGCCTGCGCGGTGGCCTGTCGTCGGCCGGATCCGCCGAGCAGGAGCGGCAGGGCGACGTTCTCCACCGCGGGCAGTTCCGCCACGAGCTGACCGAACTGGAACAGCACCCCGAAGTCGGTGCGCCGCAGCAGCGATCGCTTCGCCTCGCTCAGGTCGTCGATGCGGGCACCGTGATGGCGGACCTCGCCGCCGTCGGGGCGCAGGATGCCGGCCATGACGTGCAGGAGGGTCGACTTGCCGCAGCCGCTGGGCCCGGTGACGGCGACGATCTCCCCCTGCTCCACGGTGAGCGAGACGCCTCGCAGGGCCGGACTCGGTCCGTACGACTTCGTCACGGTGTGTGTTTCGATCACCATCGAGGCACCCTTCAGGCACAGTTCGGCGACGCGGCCCATGGAGGTCCGCGTCCACCGTGGGTCGGTGTCCGGCTCCGGGCCCCGGGGGAAGGGCACCGGAGCCGGCAGCCGGGCGAGGAGGGGCCTTGCCCGGCGCACGTTCTACGGGCAGGGGCGGCGCCCGGTTCAGCCGAGTGGTGGCGGCGTCCTACGCCGCCCTCCTACGCCGCCCTCCTACGCCGCCGCCAGGTCGCGGGCGGTGCTCCGATCCGGTGTCCGGCCGGCCCGGGGTGGCCGGAGTCTGACCTCCTGCGCGCCGGGCCCTGCTACTCGGCGGTAGCTTTAAGGGGTGCGGGTTGGGTGAGGGGGAGCGTGTGGGTATGAGCGGGCGCGGCGGGCTGGGGGAAGCGCTGGAGGCTGCGCGGGACCGGGGGTTCGTGGGCCGGGCCGCGGAAGTGGCCTTGTTCCGGGCCGCGTTGGCGGCGGAGCGGGGGGCGTGTCCGGTGCAGTTCCTGCACGGGCCCGGCGGGATAGGCAAGTCGACCCTCCTCCGTCGGCTGGCGAGCGAGGCGCGGCGCGCGGGACGCCGGGTGGTGGAGGTGGACGGCCGGACGGTGGTACCGACGCCCCAGGGCTTCGCCGAGGCCGTGGGGGAGTTGGGCGGCGATGACGGGTTGGTGTTGCTGGTGGACACCTTCGAACGCTGTCAGGGGCTGGAGAGCTGGCTGTGCGAGCAGTTCCTGCTGGACCTGCCGGTGGGCAGCGTGGTGGTGATCGCCGGGCGTCGGGCGCCGGACGCGCGCTGGACCTCGGACCCGGGATGGGCGGACCTGCTGCGGGTCACGGCCCTGCGGAACCTGCCTCCCGAGGACGCCGCCCGGCTGCTGAGCGCACGTGGCCTGCGGCCGGAGGCGCACCGGGCGGTGCTGGCGTTCACCGGGGGCAATCCGCTGGCGCTGACGCTGGCGGCGGCCGTCGCGGCCACGGAGGAGAAGGTCAGGGACGGCTGGAAGCCGAGTCAGGACGTGATCTCCACCTTGCTGTCGGAGTTGTTGGGCGACATTCCCGGTCCCGCGTACCGCAGGGCCTTGGAGATCTGCGCGCATACGCACGTCACCTCGGAGTCGCTGCTTCGCGTCCTGATGGGTGACCAGGCGCCCGAGCTGTTCGCCTGGCTGCGCCGGCAGCCCTTCATCGAGTCGACCGAGGCCGGGCTCTTCCCGCACGACGTGGTCCGTGAAGCGCTCGAAGCGGATCTGCGCTGGCGGGATCCCGAGGGGTTCGCCGACATGCACCGGACGGTGCACCGGCACCTCGTCGAGCGCGTCCGCACCGTGGCGGAAGCACAACTCCTCCCGGCCACCAGCGACCTCCTCTTCCTCTACCGCAGGGAAGCCGCGGTGAACTTCCACAAATGGCGTACCGGTGACCACGTCAAGGACGAACCGTACGCCGCGGCGGACCGAGACCGTGTGCTCCAGCTGGCCGAGACCGCGGAGGGCGGGGAATCCGCGGACATCTGCCGGTTCTGGCTCGATCACCGGCCCGAGGCGTTTCGCGTCTACCGCTCCATGCAGACCGGGGAGGTCGTCGCGTTCTTCGCCTGGCTGCGACTACGAGAGCCGCTGGGCACCGACATCGACCCGATCGTCGACGCGGCCTGGACGCACGTACGGGCGACGGCGCCCCTCCGGCCCGGGGACCACATGGCCCTCGCCCGCTTCCACGTCCATCCACCGCGGTACCAGCGCACCTCGGCGCCGATGGACCTGATGCACTGGCGCGGGCTCGGCGAGATCTTCCGGGCCGACCGGCTGGGCTGGACGTTCGTCGTCAAGCGTGACGACGGGCACTGGGACGACTACATGCGCCACTTCGCCATGCCGCCCCTCGACCCGCGGCCTCGCGTCGGCCGGCACGACCACGTCCTGTTCGGCCACGACTGGCGGGCGCAGCCCGTCGGCCCATGGCTGGAGGAGAGGTCGAACACGATCCTGTCCCGCAGCCCGGAACCCCCCACACCGTCCCACGGCGGTGCACACGAGAGGCTCGTGGTGCTCTCCAAGCCGGAGTTCGACACCGCGGTCCGCGACGCCCTGCGCGCCCTCCGGCGTCCCGACACGCTCGCAGGTAATCCCCTCAACCACAGCCGGGTGGTCACCGAAAGCGCCAAGACCCTCCCGGAGCTGCTCGTCGGTGCCATCGGCATGCTGCGCGAAGGGCGCTCCGGCGACAAACACCACCGCGCCCTCACCACGACCTACCTTTCGGGCGTCCCGACCCAGGAAGCGGCCGCCGAACGCCTCGGACTCCCCTTCAGTACCTACCGCAGGCACCTCACCAGTGGGGTCGACCGCCTCAGTGACATCCTCTGGCGTGGCGAACTGGGCGGAGGCGGCCTCTCGTGAACCGATCGCGCCTGGTCAGCGGGTTCCCGCGGCGCGGTCCGCGACCAACGGAACGGTCGGCTCGGGCAGGCCACTTCGGCCTGGAGCTCGCGCATGACCGGTCACGGGCGGACGACTCCATGTGCGTGGAGGATGTCGCGCAGGGCGCGCAGGGCGTAGTAGCTGCGTGACTTGACCGTTCCCGGAGGGATGCCGAGGACGTCGGCGGCTTCGGAGACGGAGTGGCCGCGGAAGTACACGAGGGTGATCACGTCTCGGTGGGTGGGGGGCAACCGGTTGAGGGCGTCGAGGACGATCTGGCCGGTGAGGATGTGTTCCACCGCGTCGTCGACGGAGAGGTCGAGGTCATCGACGGTCTGGACTTCCACCGGTCGTACCAGCCGGGCACGGTGGTGGTCGATGGCGAGGTTGCGTACGACCGTGAACAGCCAGGGGCGGACGGAGACGGGGTCGGCGGTGGCGGGGGCGAAGTGTTTCCACGCGCGGGCCGTGGCCTCCTGGAGGACGTCTTCGGCTTTGTGCCAGTCGCCGCCCAGGAGGCGGGCCGCGTAGCGCAGCAGGTGCGTGGCGTGGTGATGGTAGACGGCGCGTACGAATTCCTCGCAGTCGTCGGACCGCGGAGGCACGGCACGCGCGCGGGCGCTCGCATGCTCACGCGCACTGGTACCGGCACCGGCTATCACGGTTCCGGCTTCCGAGGTCCGCCTCATGCGCTGACACCCTTGGCTCGATCCGTGGACCGGTCGTGTGCGAGCAGCTCGACGAGCTCGGCGCGGGACGGGCCCGTCCGGGTGCAGGCCGCGGCCTCGGCGGCCATGGCGGAGAACCGGACCGGCAGGTCGCGGGCGAGCGCGGCCGCTGTCGCGTCCAGTCCGGTCGGCGCCCGATCAGGAGCCTCCGCCACGGGCGGGGGATGCGCGCAGGAGCCGCTCGCTCCCGACTGCAGGTCTTCCTCCCAGTCGGTGATCCGATGGTGGAGCGGGGACAGGAGGCCTTCGGTGAGGACGTCGAAGTGGACGGCGGCCTCCTCGGCACCGCCCTGTCGCAAGGCGTTCCGCAGCAGGACGGCATGCAGCAATCCGATTGACGGCCCCAGACCGAGCAGGGGATTGGTCGCCGACCACGCGTCGCCGACGCTCGCCGTGCCGGTCGCCACCGGCCGGCCGTCGACGACGAACCGTCGGTAGCTGCTCTCCAGGCGGGGAGTGACCCAGACGCCGGGGCGGGGGGTGCCGGTGAGGGGCGGCAGCAGGGGCCCGTAGAGCGCTGCCGCCCTGCTCCACGCGGTCGGTCCGGCGAGAGGGTACAGCTGGGTGTCCTCGTCGCTGGTGCACAGGGTCATCGACCAGCTGCCCCGGCCCGCCGATGACACTTCGACCGCGATGCCGTCGAAGTGGTGGAGAGACCATCTCGCCCGCCCGGTACGGGCCTTCGGCACGGCGAAACGGCGTGTGTAGAGGCGGAAGCCGACGTCCTGGTGTTCTTCCAGGGGCCGGGGAGCACCCACTTCGCCCAGCAGTTTGACCATCTGCGAGTCACGCCCGGCCGCGTCGACCATCAGGTCGGCGAGAACGGCCTTGCCGGAGTCCGTCAGAACCCCCTGAACGTGCGGTCTGCCGGCGAGGCGCTCCTTTCCGGTCAGCAGCGCGGCGACGCGTACTCCCCGTTCGATCCTGATCCCCTCGGTCCGCGACAACTCCTCGTCCAGAGCCCGGGAGACGAGGGCTCGGTGTACGAGGAAACGCGTGCCGTCTTCAGCGACGGCGCCCGCCGCGGCGAGTCGCCGGGCGACGCCGGGCAGCTCCCCCGACACCAGGTCCACGGCCTGGGGGAGCAGCGCGAGGGGCGGTCCCCCGGCATCGGGCCCGGGGCCGGGACGGGGGTCGACCACCGTCACCTGATGTCCCTCGCTCGCCAGCAGCAGGGCGACCACCGCGCCCACCGCGTCCGCACCGCACACCACAACATGCATTCCTCAGCCCTCCGCCGAATCCGACGGCATGAGCATGTGGGTGCTCGTTGCTCACTTCCCAGATCGTTTTCCTGCTCAAAAACGCGGCGCTCGGCGGCTGTCGTGGGTCAGTTGTGGTCTGCCGCCGCCTGGCGAGCAGCTCGTACGGCTCGCTCGGGGTCGGGAGTCGGCACGCCGTCCACCTCGTAGGGCATCACCGAGGTGAGCAGGGAGAGCAAGCCCCGCAGCTCCTCCTGCTCGGAACGGCACGGCGCGCACTGGTCCAGATGCATGCCCAGACCCTCGCGTTCTGGTTCCTCAAGGCTGCCGAGCCCCTGCACGGCAAGGGCCATACGGGCGGATTCGCATTCCACAGGACTCTCCGAAACCGATCGGTCCAGCCGTCGCCGCTCACTGTATGGGCTGTCCGTGCGGCAACGGAACGACTTCGGCACGGCCAGTGGACAGGGCGCTACCCCGACAACGCCCCGCCGCGCAGCCGCCCGGTCAGCGACAACAGGCAATCGACGAGGACCTCGTACTGCTCCGCCGAGTCGCCCGGTGTCCCGCCGGCCGCTTCCCACCCGACGCGCACCCGGTCGCGCAGGCAGTCCCCGCCTCGTGTGCTGGCTACCAGCACCTGGCGTCCGTCGCCTCCGCTGCGCCGTCGGTCGACCGTTCCCTTGTCCGCCAGGCGCTGCAGGAGGGGCGAGAGCGTGCCGGAGTCCAGACCGAGCGTTTCCCCCAACTCCTTGACGGTGAGGGGCCCTCGTGTCCAGAGCACCAGCATCACCAAGTACTGGGGATAGGTCAGGCCGAGCTCGGTCAGCAGCGGACGGTAGTGGCGGGCCAAGGCGCGTGCCGCCACGTACAGGGCGAACGAGACCTCCTCCTGGAGGCGTGCGACGTGAGCCTCGTCGGCCGACGACGGTGGCCGGGGCGGTGTCATGAGCGTTCCCTTCCCTTCGGGTGCCCCACTGTTGCGGGCCCGAAGCGCTCTACGACACCGAGCGGCAGCCGGTTCAGTACGACAGCTCGGTGCCCTGGAGCTCGTGACGCCACAGAAGATCGCTCATGCGGTCGATCGCGGAGGTGAGGTGCCGCCGGTAGGTGCTGAAGGGCAGCCCCAGACGTTCCGCCGCGGCCTCCTGGGTGGGCGCACCCCGGAAGTACGTCGCGGTGACCGCGCGATGACGCCTGTCGCCGTTCCGCTCGTCGAGCAGGCGCTCGGCCGCAGCGGCCAGAACCTCGGCAAGGCCGTGCCCGCCATCGAGGACCAAGCGGCTGCGGTTGAGTGGATTGCCCGCGAACGCCTCGGGTTTGCGCAGCGTGCGCAGCGCTTCGCGGACCGCCGCGTCGAACTCGGGCCGTGACAGTACGGTCAGCCCACCGCGCGCAGCCGCCGACGGGGGGACCATGGGAGCACCCGACAGCATCGCGACCGTCTTCTCCCGCAGCCAGGGGCCGGCGGGCTGCGCACGCCAGTCGTGGCCGAACAGCGCGTAGCGGTGACCGTCGACCGCGGGGCGTTCGTCGGCCGGGAGCATGTTGATGTCCCGCAGGTGGGCGTCCCAGGAGCCGTTGTCCCGCATCACGACGTACGACCACGCGAGCCGGTCGGCCCGGACCATCTCCCCGGTGGCGCGCCACTGCATGTGCGTCATCGGCGCCGACGGGAGCTGGTACGCGTCGGGGTACACCGAGAAGCGAGCCAGTGCCATGTACTCGCCCGGCCTCAGAGGGCTGGTGGCCCGCGTGTGCCGCCAGGCCGCGGCGACCACCGGATCCGCCTCCAGGCCCTCCGGCTGATCGAGGCACAGCCAGGCGGAGAACGCGAGGACCTCACCGGTACGGGTCGAGCGGTACACGCGGAACGCCTCGGGCCGGCGGTCCAGCCAGTATGCGGCGATCGCCGCGGATGCCGCGCCTTCGGCCACGCGCGCCAGTTCCAGGACGTGCTCGCGATGGGCGGGTAGGTACGGCTGGTCCTGGACCAGGCCCACTTCGGCCCAGCCGTTGAATTCCGACATGTGGCCGTCGCCGCGGAAGAGGTAGATCAGTGCGCCGGTGGCCTGGAGCATCCGGGCTTCGGGTGCGGTGCGGAGCTGGGAGAGGAAGTACTCGCGCATCTGCTCGTGCATCGTGGCGAACCCGTCGGCGTCCCGCCACCGCAGGTCCGCCTCCAACGACTCCCGGACGACGTCGTGCGGGAAGAGCCCGGCGTCGGAGGTCTCGATGTACGGCTGGACGCGCAGCCAGGAGAACAGTTCCGCCGCGTTGTCGCCCATGAGCGCGCGCAACAGGGACTCGGAGGTGACATGAGCGTGGGCGCAGATTTCGAGCGCCCGACGGTGCAGAGGGCTCGGTGTGTCCCCGATGAGCTGGGGGAGGAGGACGGCGACGGCATCCTGATCGGGGCGCCAACCGGTCCTGGCCGCCGCGTCGTCGACGGGCAGAGCGGCTGCCAGCGCCAGCGCGAGCGGGTTGCCGCCGGTGAACGACAGCACGGTCGCGTGGTCCCGGAGCGGCACTCCTCGCGCGGTGAGGAACGCCGTGGCGTCCGAGGGCGCGAGGTTGCGCAGCGAGGTGACCTGGAGCAGGCCGATCCACCCCGGATCGGTCGCCCAGCGGGGGTCGGGGGCGTTCCGCCCCGCCACCACCACGACCGCGCCGGCGGGCAGTTGTGGCAGGTAGCGTTCCCACAGCCAGCCCTCGAGTCCCTGACAGCGCTCGAACGTGTCCACGAGCAGTACCACTCCCGGGGTTCGCACCGCCGGCCCGGCCGCGGCGGCGAAGCCCTCCGGCGTCGGGTCGACGGTCCGGCCGTCCACCTCGACGACGGTCCGGCCGGCTCGGTGGGCCTCCCTGGCGAAACGGCGCAGCAGCGTCGACTTGCCGATACCGCCCGGACCGAACAGGTAGTGGATGGGGCACGCGCGGGCATCACCTGCCAACGTTACTTTGAACAACGAGAGTTCGGCCTGTCGCCCGACGAAGGCGCGATCTCGCCCGGCTGTGAGACTGTCTTCGATGACGCCTTCGCCCTTGCCCATCGAACCGTGATCCTTTCTCCCTTAGCCGCAGCCGCAGCCGCAGCCGCAGCCGCAGCCGCAACCACGAGGGCGCCTGCCACGGATGCTCCGTGACGGGCGCCCACTCGCTGTCCTGGCCGGATGACGCCCGGCTGGGTGTGCCCCTACTTGGCCAGGAAGGTGAGGAGAGCGGTGTTGACCTCGTCGGCGTGCGTCCAGAGGAGGCCGTGAGGGGCTCCTTCGACGACGACGTAGTCGGCCTGGGGGAGTGCCTTGTGGAAGGGCTCGGCGGTGGCTTCGATGGGGAGGATGCGGTCCTCGGTGCCGTGGAGGATGAGGGTGGGGACGTCGATCTTGGGTATGTCGTTGCGGAAGTCGGTCGTCCACGTGGGGACGGCGGCGCGGGAGGCGTAGGAGGAGGCGCCCGCGGCGGTGGCCCAGTTGGCGCGGACGACGTCTTCGCTGATGCGCGTGCCGAGGTTCTGGTCGAGGTTGTAGAAGGCCTGGTAGAAGTCGGTGAAGTAGGCGTAGCGGTCGTTCGTGACGGCGGTGAGGATGCCGTCGAAGACGCTGCCGTCGACGCCCGTGGGGTTGTCGTCGGTCTTGAGGAGGTAGGGCTCCAGTCCGGCGAGGAATACGGCCTTGGCGACGCGTGCAGAGCCGTGGGTGCCGAGGTAGCGGCCGACTTCGCCCGTGCCCATGGAGAAGCCGACCAGGACAGTGTCGGTGAGGTCCAGGGTCTCCATCAGGGTGTGGAGGTCGGCGGCGAAGGTGTCGTAGTCGTAGCCGGTGGTGGGCTGGCTCGACCGGCCGAAACCGCGGCGGTCGTAGGTGATGACGCGGTAGCCGGCGTCGAGGAGCGCGGGGAGCTGCTTCTCCCAGGAGTGCCCGTCCAGGGGGTAGCCGTGGATGAGGACGACGGGCTGTCCGGTGCCGTGGTCCTCGTAGTAGAGGTCGATGTCGGTGGTGTTCTCCTGGCCGACGGTGATGAACGGCATGGTGGTGCTCTCCTGTGGTCGTGGGGTTGAACGGTCTTGGCCGGGGTGTGGTCTGGTGCCGGGCGGCGCGGGTCAGGCCGTCTCCGAAAGAGAAGGCCTAGCGGGTGACGTCGGCTGCGAACTGGCGCCGGAACTTGTCCGCCTTGATGGTGAGGTCGTTGCCGGTGGCGCCGTCGGGGAGGGTGTAGGGGGTGGCTTCGATGACGTCGCCGAGGGTGCTGCCGGGGAACTTGTTCGACAGACCGAGGGAGGTCTCGCCGGAGTCGGGGAGGAAAGCGGCGATGTAGACCAGGGCCTTGACCTTGTCCTCGTGGCCGGCGGCGGCGTCGCTGATGACGGCGCCGCCGTAGGAGTGGCCGACCAGGACCACGGGTCCTTCGACGCGGCTCAGGACGCCTCGCAGGTAGGCGGCGTCGTTGGCGGGTCCGCGCAGCGGGTTGGCCGCGGCGACCACCGGGTAGTCGGCCTTCTTCAGCCGTGCGACGACACCGTCCCAGCTTGAGGAGTCCGCGAACGCGCCGTGCTCCAGCACGATCGTCGGCTTCGGCCCCGACGGACCGTCAGCCGCACCCGCCATACCCGCGGCGTCGGCGCTACCCGGCAGGACGAGAGTGCCGAGCACCCCCGCCACACCGCCAGCGGCGGCGGCCGGATAGCCGAACCGCCGGTAGGAAGGGCGCGAGGACGACGTGCGGAGCATGTGCGTGTTTCCTTTGCTCGACGTGAGTACGGGGCCCGCTCGGCCGCGGACGACGCGGCGACTCGGGTGCCCTCGTGCAGCGAAACGATAGGAGCCGGCCGCGGCCGTCCCTTGCCCCTCAGCGCCCGCCGTCTTGCCTGAGAGGGACCAGTCCCGTGTTCGACGGAAAGTGAAGCCGCGCAACCCGGTACGTGCTCCTTTCAGGTGCACAGGGAGTCGTTGGCGGCCTGTCAATCACGGGGAGGCGGACCGTAGGCAGCGCGGAAGGCCCCCTGAAGTGCGCGGGTCTCTGGGAGGCCCACCGACAGGCATCGATTCAGCCGGATGCGGCGGGCCGCCGCCGCGGTCGGCCGCGTACATCCGGCAGAGCAGACCTCCGTCGTGTGAACTGCGGTGAACCGGCATGCCCACGAACCCGTAGTGCCCTTCGCCGACCGCCACCAGCGGAGGCTTCTCCACCCACAGGAGTTCACATGACCACCAGTAGCCATCGGGCTGCGCACAAGGTCGCTCTCGGCAAGCTGCTCAACGAGCTCCCGGGCAGTGACGACTTCTTCTTCTGGCACATCATCGAGACGGCCGGCTACCGACGGCCCGCGAAGACCATGATGGTCGTCGAACCGTACAGTGACGGGTCCGTGATGCGCCGCCTGCGCACCGGCATCGAGGAACTCGCCCGTGAGGCCGGCGACGAGAACACCGTCGACGACCTGTGCGCGCTGCTCTCCGACCTGTTCGCCGGCCCCGGCCCGGACCCCGCGCTCGTCCCCTACCTGAACCAGTACATGGGCGACATCAGCTCCGCACCGTGGCACGCGGAGGTCTGGCTGGAGGACCTCGGCATCGCCGTTCGTGGGCTCTCCGCCCCGAAGGACATGCTCGCGCTGCGCCGCAAGTGGACGAAGACGCCCGCCGCGCGAGCACAGCCCGGCCGTCCCGGCTGAGTTCCCCCGGGCCCGGACCACCCGGCTGCCCACCCCGACCCTTTGTCGCCTCCCGGAGGAGAAGGATTCTCAATGACAGCAGTCTTCGTGCACGGCGTACCCGAGACCAGCGATCTGTGGGATCGGCTGCGGGCCCGCCTCGGCACCGACTCGGTCGCCCTGCGGTTGCCGGGCTTCGGGGCGCCCCTCCCCGATGGATTCCGCTCGACCATGGACGAGTACGTCGAGTGGATCGAGCGCGAACTGCGCACGCTCGACGGCCCGATCGACCTCGTCGGGCACGACTGGGGAGCGCTCCTGGCGGCACGCGTCGCCACCAGGTGCCGGGTCCCGCTGCGTAGTTGGGCCGTGGACGTCGCCGGCATCCTCCACCCCGACTACGTATGGCATGACCTCGCACGGCTCTGGCAGACACCGGATGCGGGGGAGGAGTGGGTGACCTCCACGCTGGGAGCGACGGATCCCCGCAGCCCCCTCAGCGCCGCTGGTCAGCTACGTGCGGCAGGCGTTCCCGAGGGCGACGCCCTGGCGATGGGCGACCACTTCGACCAGGCGATGGCCTCGTGCGTCCTCGACCTGTACAGGTCCGCGACCCCCAATCCGTACGCGCACTGGGGCGCGGAGCTGACGTTCGCGCCCAAGGCTCCGGGCCTGGTCTTGCACCCGACGCTCGACCCGTTCGACGATGCCGGCTCAGCGGTGGTGGCCGGCACCCTCGGCGCGCGGTACGAATCCCTCGAGGGGCTGGGCCACTGGTGGATGCTCCAGGACCCCGCGAAGGCGGCCACCGTCCTGGAGAAGTTCTGGGCGGATCTCGACGCCTGACCCGCCGGCCCACGCGCCTGTCCGGCTTGGAACAGCCGACGGTGAGCTGCCCGCACCTCGTTCGTCACGGCGAACCGGTCGGGGCGCCACCCAGTTCCTGGGACCACAGGGAATCACAGATGCGGTCGACAGCCGTCTTCAGGTGTCGACGGTAGGTGCTGTACGGCAGCCCCAGCCGGCGGGCGGCCGCTTCCTGGGTGGGCGCGGCCCCGGTGTACTCCGCCCTCGCGGCGCGGCGGTACTTCTCTCCGTTGCGGCCGTTCGCCAGCCCGTCGATCGAGTCCAGCAGGACCTCGTGCAGGCCTCGGCCCGTCTCGCGGACGATGCGGCTGCGCTGCAGGGGATCTGCGGAGAGACCGTCCGTGGTGCGCAAGGCGGACAACGCGCCGCGCACCGCGGCATCGAACTCGGAGCGGGAGAAGAGCCGCACACCGCCGGACGGTGGCGACTCGCCCGGCGAGGCGCTCGTCCCGCCGCCGGAACCGGTGAGCATCTGCTCCGACTTGTCGGTCAGCCAGGACGTCACCGGCTGTGTGCGCCAGTCGTGCGAGAACAGCCGGTAGGGGTGCCCGTCGACCAGGGGCGCGACATCGCCCGGTGCCATGTCGCAGTGGAGCAGGTGATCGTCCCAGAAGCCGTCGTCGCGCATCACGATGAAGGACCAGCCGAGCCGGTCGGCTCGGATGATCTCTCCCAGCATGCGCCACAGGACGAGGTCCATGACCGATGAGGGTCGCTGATACGAAGGCGGATAGACGTGGAACCGTGCGAGGGCGATGTGCTCGCCCGGGCGCAGGGCGCCGTGGGCTCGTACGTGGGCCCATGCCGCCGACGCCACCGGATCGACGCCGTCCCCGTCCTCCCCCGTGAGCCTGAGCCACGCGGAGCACCCGACGACGCGGTTGCTCTGCAGCGAGCGCTGGACTCGAAAGCACTCGGGCCGATGGGCCAGCCAGTAACGGGCGATCTCGGCCGACTCGGCCCCTTCGCTCGCGCCGACCAACTCGACGACACGCTCCTCGTCGGCCGGGGTGCACGGTTGGTCCACCACCAGGGATTCCGCGTACCACCGGTGGAAGTCCGTCATGTACCCGTCGGTCCGGTAGAGGTACTGGAGGGCACCGACGGCGTGGAGCATCTGCGCGGCCGGTACCTCGCGTACGCGGCGCAGCAGATGACGGTGCATCAGATGATGGAGCTCGGCGGAGCCCTCCGGGTCCCGCCAGCGGAGATCGGATTCCAGGGCGTCGCGGACCACGTCGTGCGGATACAGCCCCGCCGCCGTGGATTCGACGTACGGCTGTGCTCGCAGCCAGTCGAACAGGTCGTCGGCCGACTCCCCGAGGACGGCACGCATGAGTTCCTCACTCGTGAGGTGCGCTCGGGCGCACACCTCGAGTGCACTGCGATGCGCCGGACTTGGCGGATCGCCCACCAGCTGCGCGAGAAGGGCGGCGATCACGCCGGGGCCCGGGGGCCAGCCCGGGCTCAGCGGCAGCTGTCCGGCCTCCTCCTTCTCCTCTGCCTTGGTGACGACCGCGGCGGCGAGGGCCAGTGCCAACGGGTTTCCGCCGGTGAAGGCCAGTACCGCGTCGTGCGCGGGGACGTCGACGCCGCGAAGCCGCAGAAGGGCCGCGGCCTCGTCACGTGGCAGCTCCCGCAAGGGCAGGACCTGAAGCCGCCGCGACCACACCTCGGCCGCGGACCAGCACGGGCCGGGAGCGGAGCGCCCTGCGATGACCACCACCGACTCCCCGGGCAGGCGCCCCAGTTCGCCGCACAGCCAGCCCTCTATGCCTTGGAACCGTTCGAAAGTATCGAAAAGGAGCACCGCTCCGGGCTCGTTCACCACCGCGGCGACGCTGCGCTCCATGCCTGCCGGCTCCGGCGAGACCGTACGGCCGCTCACTTCGACCACGGTGCGGCCCGCCGCCCTGGCCTCGGAGGCGAATCTCCTCAGCAACGCCGACTTGCCGATCCCGCCAGGACCGTGCAGGAAGAGAACGGAAGCGGTGTGCCGGTCCCCCGCGAGCGCCGAGCGGAACACTTGCTGCTCGGCGGTGCGCCCCACGAACGCCCGGTCACGGGCCGCGCTCACGCTGCGGCCCAGCCGGTTTTCCCGGTTAATGATCATGAAGGACATCCTTCAGCCCGACGAGCATCCGGTCAACGGAGCTCGTGGCGGCCGGACACCGAGCCGCGACCTCAAGGCGCCCTTCCGGCCGTGCGCCGTTCCACACGTACCCCTGCCCACTCACGCTCTTCAGAACGCAAAGGCGGAAAGAGAATGACCACCTCCATCATTATCGGCGGCAGCGGCGGACTCGGCCGCGTCATCGCACAGCGGTTCGTGGACCGCGGCGACACGGTCGTCATCACCAGTCGCGACGCCGCGCGAGCGGAAGCGGCGGCAGCGGAGATCGGTCCCACGGCCCAGGGACTCGCCCTCGACCTCGCGCAGCCGGAGACGATCGCGGCAGCGCTGGGGAGCGTCACCACGGTCGACCACCTGGTCATCACGGCCATGGACCCCGTGCCGAACACGCTCGCCGCCTTCAACACCACGGACGCCATCCGCGTCGTGACCATCAAACTGGTCGGCTACGCCGAGGCCGTCCGCGTGCTGAGCGGCCGGTTCACGCCGACCGCCTCGGTCGTGGTCTTCGGCGGCCTCGCCAAGGAACGGCCCTACCCGGGCTCGACCATGGTGACCACCTTCAACGCGGGCCTCTCCGGACTGGTGAAGACCCTCGCCGCCGAACTGGCCCCCCACCGGGTCAACGCACTGCACCCGGCGCTCATCGGAGACAGCCCCAAGTGGCGTCAGGTCGCCGATCATCCGCACGCCTCACGCACCCCCATCGGACGCCTCGTGACCATGGACGAGATAGCCGACGCCACCGAGTTCCTGCTGCGCAACACCGGCATGAACGCCCACGACCTCCACGTCGACGGCGGCATCCTCATCACCTGAGGAGTCGACCGACCCGGCCGCAGGAAGGGGAGCACCTCCGCGTCACTCCCCGTGAACCGGGTCGCCTGGGGCTCCGAGTCCTCGTCGCGGGCGGTACCCGCATTCGCATGGTCCAAGAATCGACGTCAAGAGGTGTTCGTAGTGCAACGAAGACCCGAACCGCCCTTTCCGGAGTCGCCGCGTCAGCCGTGGCGGCACTGGGTCTGATCGGTGGAGCCGGTCCCGCGCAGGCCGCCGGCAGTTACAACATCATGGTCCGCGCGGGAGGTACGGCCTTCGTCGCCGACTACTGCCTGCTGACGACCACCAGTGGGGGTGGACACGCCCAGTGCAGCGGGAACAAGGGGGCGAACAGCACCTTCCGGATGGGCGTGGTCCACACGCCGGGTGACCGGGTGTGGACGGACGTCAACATCGTCGGTGGCGAGGACCGGCAGGGCATCGACCTTCTGGGCAAGCATTACATCAGGGTTCACGGAGACCTCGGATCCGTGTCCGTCTGCGGGTGGAAGAGCTACGACTCGTACAAGGCGGGCAACAGGGGAGCCGCCCTGCACGGTGCCGCGCACCGTTGCGACACGTCCGGTGGAGGAGAGTGAAGTAGACGCGGAGCCCACGCCCGGCCGGGCGTGGGCTCCGTCCGCTCCGGCGCATCACGGATGACCGTGGGCCGTGCGCCATTCGCGGGGTGACGCGCCGTAGGCGGTGCGGAAGGCGCGGCTGAAGTGGGACGGGCTGGTGAAGCCGAAGCGCTGCGCGACGGCCGTCACCGCGGGAGCGTTTCGACCGGGACGGGCGAGTTCGCGCCGGCAGGCCTCCAGTCGGCGGTGTTGGATCCAGCGGCCGACGGTGGTGTCCTCGTCCTGGAAGAGCCGGTGCACGTGGCGTACGGAGACATGGTGCGCGGCGGCGATGGTCTGCGGCGACAGGTCGGGATCGGCGAGGTGGCGGTCGACGAAGGCTTTGATCCGCAGCCGCAGCGCGGTGCGAGCGGCATCGGTGCCGGTGTCGGGATCCTCGCCCTCCAGGCGCTCGGCGAGGAGGGTGGCCACCAGGTCCGCGGCGTTGCGGGCGAGCAGTTCGCCGATGTGCGGCGAATGACTTCCCGCCTGGGTGGCGAGCAGGGCGAGGAAGGGGATGACCAGCGCCGAGGTCTGGGTGTCGGCGTGGATGGGAACCGACGCGATGCGCCGCAGGTCGGCCTCGCGGACACCCAGCATCCACCGCGGTATCTGGAACACGTGCATGAGGAAGGCGGCGGGGAGGGTGCTGGTGTAGGGGCGGGTGGTGTCGAAGAGGGTGAGGGAGCCGGGTGGCAGCAGCGCCTGGCCGCCGTTCTGGTCGATCACCAGCCGGCCACGCTCCACCAGGCACACGTTGACGTGGTCCTCGTCCGCCCCGGCCACCCCCCGTGTGCTCTGCCGGACCTGTACGGGGTCGGATTCCGTCGTGGCCACTCCCATGGAGCCGACCTGGGCGGCTGTCAGCATGCCCTGGAACGGTTCGTCGGTCGGCGTGGAGATGTCCAGCCGCACCGACGCCAGCTCGCCGTAGGTCTGACTGATCACCTCATGCCAGTAGGCCAGCCGGTCCTCGGCGGGCACCGATGCGGTCGACAGCACGCTGCTCAATATGGTCCTCCTCGTCGTGATTGCTCCTGCGATCCGTACGACGAGCAGGGAGGTGAGTCGGTTCAGACCATGAGGCACTCGGTGTCAAGTCCTCTGGCACGGAGGGTCAACCAGGCCCTTGCCGCTCCCGTAGCTTCGTCCTCAAGCGGTCGGTCTACACGCGAAGAGAACGGAATCGAAGACTTGCACCTCAACGGACAGTTACCGCAGTTGCGTCGGCGCAGCGTGCTGCGCGGTGCTGCAGCCGCAGCCGCAGGTATCACCGTGGGCGCGGGTGGCGTGCTCACCGGCGCGTCGCCGGCGCTGGCGGCGGGGCCCGCCGGGATGCCGACGTACCGCTATCTGCGGGACGCCCTGACCCTCCCGAACAGCCCCACCGGTGAGTACATCTTCCCCTGCATCCGTGGGGTGTACGACAAGATCAGTGGCGCGCGAGCGAAGTACTACCTCTACTACGCGCCGCACGAGAACCCGGGCGGCATCTCCGTGGCGTTCTCGGACTCCCTCGCCGGGCCGTTCACCGAGTACTCCGGCAACCCCCTCATCGACAGGTTCCTGCCGGGCACCACGGTCAGCCACGTCTCGTCCCCACACGTCATCTGGGACGCGGCCACCCGGCAGTTCTTCTGCTACTTCCACGGCGAGAACACCGTGACGCGCGTGGCGCGGTCGAGCGACGGTCTCCACTTCACCGACGAGACCCCGATCCTGAGCACCCGTCTGGTGCCCGGCACCTCGGAGACCTCCTACGCGCGGGTCTTCGAGCACACCCTGCCGGGGCGCGGCAACAAGTACGTCATGGTGTTCATGGGCATCAGAAGCGGTCGGCGGATCTTCTACGGCTGGTCCCCCAACGGCTGGGACAACTGGCAGTTCAGCCCGACCCCGCTGGTCAGCCCTGAGCCGGACGGCCTCACGGACATCTCGGGGCCCCACCTGGTCAAGCGCAACGGCACCAGCTACGTCGCCTACCACGGCAACGACGGCCGGATGCGGATCACCGAGATCGGAAACGCCTTCGACAAGGAGAACCACCTCGGCGTCTTCCACAGCCCCGTCGGCTCCGACAACGGACGCGTGGCGGCGCCGTCCTTCGGCAGCGAAAACGGGGTCGACTACATGTTCTACGAGGCCGGAGAGCGCCTCGGCGCACGCATCTGTATCGCCCGCGCGGTCGGTCCGGCATGAGGGAAACCCGCGTGGCCATGACGGACAACGCCCGCTGGAGGCATCACATGAACGGTACGAAGAGCAGGACGGCGGCGCGTGCCGCCATGGTCGGTCTGGCCGCCGCACTGCTGGCGGGGACCCAGACCGGCGCCGCATCGGCCGAACCCTGGGTCGCGGACAAGGTGCGGATCAGGGCCGGCAACGACCTGAACGAATGCCTCACCGCGTTTGAGCGGTCCACCGATCCCCTCGTGATCAACCGGTGCGACACCGACAACCTCCGGGGCAACTGGCGCATCATCCCCTGGAACGAGCACGGCTACTTCATGGCCAAGAACTGGGCCTCGGGGGAGTGCCTGGACGCCGGAGCGCAGCCCTCGGAGAAGGTGTTCACCTCGCCCTGCGACCGCTCCGACAGCGGTCAGAGGTGGGTCTTCGACTGCCGCACCGGCCACTTGGCGAGCGCCGGCCCGACGACGGTGCTGACCTTCTGGAACGACAAGAAGGTCAGCATGCGGTTCTCCTCGGGCGAGCTGAGGGCGAAGCAGACCTGGGACATCGTTCCGAGGCCGGGTGACTGCCCGGTCGGCGGCTGACGCGCCGCAGGAGTCGCCGCCAGGAGTCGTAGCCGGGCGGCAACCACCGTTCCACCAGAAGTTTCTCAACCCCACCAAGGAGATCGACAGAGATGATCAACACTACGCAGGTCAGGCGCGTACTGATGGGAGCGGCGGCCACCACCGCCCTGCTGGCGGGGGTGTCCACGCCCGCCGCTGCCGCGGAGTTTCCCGAGGGCGTGAAGTTCAGGATCCAGAACTACCAGACCAAGGGCTGTGTCTCGGCCAGTGTGGGATTGGGTCAGGTCCAAGCCCAGGTCATCCCCGAAGTCGACCTCTGCACGGCCGAGCACGCCGTATGGGTGCAGGGAAGCGGCGACAGCATCCGCAGTGTTGTCAGGGAGACGAACGAGCCGGGCGTCCACTGGTGCCTCACCGGCTCCGACACCGGCCGGGTGACCACCGAACCCTGCAACGGCAGCTGGAACCAGAAATGGACCCACTACTCGGAGGGCTTCGTGAAGAACTGGGCGACCAAGCTGTGCCTGGACGTCAAGAGTGAGAGTCCGAACGTGGTGTACACGCGCGGGTGCCTGAAGCATGAGTGGCAGAAGTGGGCCTTCAAGCGGATCTGACGTCCCGCGGCGCGGTCGTGGACCGCTGAGGTGGCCTTCCACTGTCCGTGCCAGGGACGACCGGAGGCGCCTGCCCGGGCAACAGCCCAGGGCAGGCGCCTCTGCCCTGCTGAGGCGTCCCTTGCCGCGGGCTGAACGACGGCGGTCTGCCCACCCGCATCAGTTCCACCTGGGCCAGTGCCGCTCCGAGGCAACAGAACTTCTCGTGTCCGAAGCCGACATGAGGGTTCGGACCACCTCGCGCGGCTGCTCGCCGCGCCGGGCCGGGAGTGCGCCGACGGCTCGCAGAGATCGGGGTGCTCTCACCCCGGTTGCGGTCACAGTGCATTCCGCCGGCCCACAGCCTTCGGGCTGTAGAGGACCTGGCCCTCCGCGGCGGCGGCATCGAGGGTGACGACGAAGTCGACGCCGAGACGACCTGAGCGTGCTGTGGGTGGGTCTCACGCCGCGGATGCTGTGCCGCCTTCGTGTGCGTGCCTCCTGCTGGCCTCGTTCCTGGGTGCCAAGGGGGCGACCAACCCCCAGGTCGGGCGAATTCCACGCAACCGAGGTGCCGAGGGGACAGTGTGGCTCGCGGAGTTCGGGCTGGAGCCGGTCGCATCGCCTGGCCGGCACCCGCAAAGGCGCCGAGATCGCCGCAGGCGGAAGCGAGTCCTGGCAGCACGGCAGCTGGCCCGGATGCGGAGGGGGCGCCCCGCCCTCGCGACGACCGGCTACTTGATCACGGTGAGGAAGTCCGAGGTGGTCTATGAGGAGCGAGTCGTCCTGCGCCCCCATGCCCCTGATGGACCGTCAAGTAAGTCAGCATCTGCTCAGCAACAGTCCCCAAGCGTTCCTGAGCGGCTGATCGATTGGATGCCTGGTCGGCGGCGTCGCAACAGCCTTCCTGGCGCGGAAGTGCAGGCCAGGAGCCTTCTCGTCGGAGGGGAGCGATGTTCCTCACAAACATCGGACGGAGGTGTCGGTGTAGAGTCGAGACCGCCCTTGACCTGCAGAAAGCAGGCAGGGAGCCGTCTTCCAGGAGTTCAACATGCTGCGTACCATGTTCAAGTCCAAGATCCACCGGGCTACCGTCACGCAGGCCGATCTGCACTATGTCGGGTCCGTGACCGTCGACGCCGATCTGCTCGACGCCGCCGATCTGCTGCCCGGGGAGCTCGTCCACATCGTCGACATCACCAATGGGGCGAGGCTGGAGACGTACGTCATCGAGGGCGAGCGGGGGTCCGGGGTCATCGGGATCAACGGAGCCGCCGCGCACCTCGTGCACCCGGGCGACCTGGTCATCCTCATCAGCTACGCGCAGGTCGACGACGCCGAGGCCAGGGAGTTCACGCCGCGCGTCGTGCACGTGGACGCGCAGAACCGCATTGTGGAGCTGGGCGCGGACCCCTCCGCGCCGGTGCCGGGCACGGACCAGGAGCGCAGCCCCCACGCGGTGGCTGTCTGAGAGGAGTCGGGGACCATGACGCAGGCCGGATCGATCGAGTTCAAGGACCAGCGGGACGCCGGACGGCTGCTCGCCCTGGAGAACGGCGAGGCCGTCGGCCTCATCGCGTACTTCGTGCTCGACCGGGAGCCCGGCGCGCTCGTGGCCGTGCACACCATCGTCGAGCCCGGCCACGAGGGGCGGGGGATCGCCGGCGACCTGGTCCAGGCCTTCTACGGGATCGCCGCCGCCGAAGGGGTCCCCGTGGTCCCGCTCTGCCCCTACGCCGCGAGCTGGGCCGCCCGGCACCCCGACCAGGCGCCCGCGGCCCCCGCCGAGGCGGTCGCCGCGGCCCGGGCGCAGCTGGACGCCAGCCCCGACCTGTGGTGACGGGCCTGACCTGACCCTGCTGCACACCTCGCCGGTCCGCGTGTCCCTGTCTTCGACGCGCTGCGGGACCGGGACCACCCCGGGGCCGCGCTGCGCCACCTCGTGGTGCCGGAGCTGCCGGACCGGGCTCTGGGCGCACCACGGCAGCGGCGCCGTGCCGCTGCTCGACGCCGTCGGCCCGCCCGTCCTGGCCGGCGAGGGTGACTGGCATGCGTACACGGTGGCCGTTCCGGGCGACACCGACGGCGACGCCGACGGCAGGGTCGTGGCCTTCCGCGGCACCGCCGCCGGCCGGCATCGAGGCGGTACCGGCCTCCGGCCGCTGATCCGGGTCCCGGAGGCGTACCCGGCCGGATCCGGGGAAGGTGGGGCTTATGGTGCAAGAAGTGCGAAGCGTGCGAGGCGTGCGCGCCGAGGGCACGCAGCCGCCCGTGCCCGAGCCGCCGCCCACCCCCGGCCCGAACCCGTTTCCGGACCCGGAGCCCATCCCGCGGCCGGTTCCGCCCGTGCCCGGTCCCTTCCCCGAGCCGGATCCGGTGCCCGCGCCGCCCGGGCCCGCGCCCGTCCCGCAGCCCGGCCCGCTGAGCTGAAGCCCGCTGGGCCGAAGCCTGCTGGGCCGAAGCCTGCTGGGCTGAAACCCGCTGTCGGCGGCGGCGGCCCGGCCGCCGCCAACGACGGCACCGTCCTGCGGCCGGGTCAGGCCGTGCGGGTCTCCGAGCGGTCACCGCTCCAGAGGGTGTGGAACGATCCCTCACGGTCCGTGCGCCGGTAGGTGTGCGCCCCGAAGAAGTCCCGCTGCCCCTGGGTGAGCGCCGCCGGGAGCCGCTCCGCGCGCAGCGCGTCGTAGTAGGCGAGCGAGGCCGCGAAGGCGGGCACCGGGATGCCGTGGCCCACCGCCGCCGTCACCACGGTCCGCCAGTCGTCCTGGGCCGCGCCGATCTCCGCCGCGAAGCCCGCGTCCGCCAGGAGGCTCGGCAGGCCGGGCTGCGCGTCGTACGCCGCCCGGATGCGGTCCAGGAACGCGGCGCGGATGATGCAGCCGCCCCGCCACAGCGAGGCCACCGCGCCGAGGTCGATGTCCCAGCCGTACTCCTGGCTGCCCGCCTGGATCTGGTGGAAGCCCTGCGTGTAGGAGACGATCTTCGACGCGTACAGCGCCTGCTCCACCCGGGCGGCGAACGCGTCCGCCTCCGCGGCCGGCAGCGCCGCCGCCGACGGGCCCGCGAGCCCCCGGGCGGCCGTGCGCAGCTCCGCGTGGCCCGAGACCGCGCGGGCGAAGACCGCCTCGGCGATCCCCGACACCGGCACGCCCAGGTCCAGGGCGATCTGCACGGTCCAGCGGCCGGTGCCCTTCTGCTCCGCCGCGTCCGCGACGATGTCGACGTACGGGCGCCCGGTCGCGGCGTCCGTGTGCGCGAGCACCTCCGCCGTGATCTCGATCAGGTACGAGTCGAGCCGGCCCCGGTTCCAGGTCCGGAAGGTCTCCGCGATCCGCGCGGGGGAGTAGCCGGCGACCTCGCGCAGCAGGTGGTAGGCCTCGGCGATGAGCTGCATGTCGGCGTACTCGATGCCGTTGTGCACCATCTTCACGAAGTGCCCGGCGCCGTCGGGGCCCATGTGCGAGGTGCACGGCGTGCCGTCGGCGGCCTTCGCGGCGATCTTCTCCAGCAGCGGGCCGAAGGAGGCGTAGGACTCCTCGGAGCCGCCGGGCATGATGCTCGGCCCGAGCAGTGCGCCCTCCTCGCCGCCCGAGATGCCCACGCCCACGAAGTGGATGCCCTGCTCCCGCAGTTCGCGCTCGCGGCGGCGGGTGTCCTCGAAGTGCGCGTTGCCGCCGTCGATGATGACGTCGCCCGGTTCGAGCAGCGGGGCGAACTCGCGGATCACGGCATCGGTCGGCTCCCCGGCCTTCACCATGATGATCAGGCGGCGCGGCCGCTCCAGTGCGTCGACGAACTCCTTCGCCGATCCGGCGGCGACGAAGGACCCTTCGTGCCCGAACTCCTCCACCAGCACCTCGGTCTTGGCGGACGTGCGGTTGTGGACGGCGACGGTGAACCCGTTGCGGGCGAAGTTCCTGGCGAGGTTGCTGCCCATCACCGCAAGTCCGGTGACACCGATCTGGGCCGTGCTGCTCATGCGTGCGCTCCTGAGTGCTTCGACGGGCGGGGCCTTCGACGCTACCCCGGCGCGGACCCCCGTGGATCTTTCTGCTCACAAAACAACGTCAACTCGCCCGACCGTGCGCCCGGTTGCGCCCCTTGTCACGGCTTGGGTGTGACGTTAAGTTGTGGGATTCCTGATGTCTTGGATGGGGGCTTCCATGGGGGTACGGGGTCGGCACCGCCGGTACCAGCCGAGCAGTATCAACCGCGCGTCGCTCGCCGTCACCGCCGGCGGAGCCGGTCTCGCGCTCCCTCTCGTCGGAGCCGGGACGGGAACCGCGCAGGCTGCGTCGGTGGACACCTGGAACAAGGTCGCGGACTGCGAGTCCACCAACGACTGGCACATCAACACCGGCAACGGCTATTACGGCGGACTCCAGTTCAGCCAGAGCACGTGGAGCGCGTTCGGCGGCACGGTGTACGCCCCCCGCGCCGACCAGGCCACCAAGGAACAGCAGATCGCGGTCGCGGAGAAGGTCCTGAAGAGCCAGGGCCCGCAGGCCTGGCCGGCCTGCGGCCAGCACGCCGGGCTCGGCCGCGGCGGCCCGGCACCCGACCTCAAGCCCCAGAACCAGGTCGTCACCGTCCGGGCGCCGCAGGCCCCGGCGGGCGACCGGCCGGCCACCGAGCCCCGGCCGACCGGCACCTCGGTCCTGCCGAACCCGTACGTGGTCGCGCCCGGCGACTCGCTCTCGTCGATCGCCACGAGCCGGCACGTCGAGGGCGGCTGGCAGGCGCTGTACGAGACCAACCGGGCCACCGTCGGCAGCAACCCGAACCTGATCTTCCCCGGGCAGCGGCTCACCCTGCGCATCACCGCCGCCCCGCCCGCCCAGAACCCGGAGAAGCCGCCCCGCACGGCCGAGCCGGTCCCGCCCGTGGAGCCGGCGGAGCAGAGGACCGGGGAGCGGCCGGCGGACAAGCCCGCGGAGAAGCCTGCGGAGAAGGCCGCCGAGAAGGCCGCCGAGAAGCCCGCGGACAAGCCGGCCGAGCAGCAGGACCGGAAGCCCGCCGGCGGCCAGGGCGCCCAGCCGGCCGCCAAGCCCAAGCCCAAGCCCGCCGAGAAGCCCGCCGAGAAGCCCGCCTCAGCGCCGCTGCAGCAGCCGGCCGCGAGCGGCTTCACCGCCCCCGTCGACGCCGCCATCGGCACCGCCTACCGCAAGGCCGGCTCCGCGTGGTCCAGCGGCTACCACACGGGCGTTGACTTCCCCGTCGCCACCGGCACCGCCGTCAAGGCGGTCGGCCCCGGCCACGTCGTCTCCGCCGGCTGGGCTGGTGCGTACGGCTACCAGGTCGTCATCCGGCACGCCGACGGCCGGTACTCCCAGTACGCCCACCTGTCGGCGCTCGGGGTCAAGGACGGGCAGCAGGTCTCCGGCGGCCAGCGGATCGGCCGCTCCGGATCCACGGGGAACTCCTCCGGACCGCACCTGCACTTCGAGATCCGCAGCACCCCCGGCTACGGCTCCGACGTCGACCCGCTGAAGTACCTCCGCTCCCACGGGGTGGGCATCTGACCCCCGCACGTGCGGCGGCACGGCCGTGAGCACCACCAGGCCTGCCGCCGCCAGCGCGGCGCTCGCCAGGGCCACCGCCCCGCCCGCCGTCCCGTACCGGAAGCCCTCGCCGAACAGCGTGATGCCGACCGCCGCCGCGACCACCGGGTTGACCACCGTCACCGTGGCCAGCGGCGCGGTCAGCCCCGCCCCCCGGTAGGCCGCCTGGGACAGCAGCAGCCCGCCCGACGCGAGCACCGCGATCGCCGCAAGCTCCGGCCACACCGGCCCCGCGGGCCCCGCCGGCACCGCCGCCCCCGCGGTGACCCCCTCGGCCACCGACTTGGTGAACACCGAGGCCATGCCGAAGGACGTACCGGCCGCCGCCGCCAGCAGCACACTGCGCAGCACGGCCCGCCGCATCCGGTGCGCCGCCAGGAACAGCACGGCCACCGCGGCCGCGGTCACCGCCAGCAGCAGGCTCCGCTCCGCGCCCGCCGGCAGCCGGCCCCCGTCCCCGCCGGTCAGGGCGAGCAGCCCGGCCAGGCCCACGGTCGTGAGGACCGCGCCGCGCCAGGCGGCCGCGCCGGCCCGGCGGCGCACGAAGACGGCGGCCATGGGCAGCGCGAAGACGATGGTGAGCGCGCCGAGCGGCTGCACCAGGCTGAGCGGCCCGTACGCGAGGGCCACCACGTGCAGCAGGGCGCCGAGGCAGTTCAGTGCGACCGCAGCCCACCACACGGGCCGGCGCAGTGCGGCGTACGGCCGCCGGTCCGGGGTGCTCTCCGCCACCTGCTCCTGGACGATCGCGCCACCCGCGTACGCGATCGCCGACACCAGACAGAGCAGAACCGACAGCACCAGGGCACTCATGAATTCCACAATGCCCCACCCGACCGGCCATTTCCTCCCTCTGCGGGAGGGCGCCGATCCCACCCCGGGCGTAGTCCGAAAGCAGTACGCGGCCGCCCGCGCACTCCCGGCGGAGTACGCCGCGCCGGGTGCCCCGCACGGCGTCCCGTTCCGCGCCCTCCGTGACCGCCCGCTCGCGGTGCGTGAGAGCAGGCCCGACGGGTTTGTTTCCGGGCGTGTCGGATCCGTACAGTTGCCGCTTTGGGGACTTCCGCAGCAGGCGGACGCGGACGAGTGATCAAGGAACGGCAGCGGCCATGACGGTGACCGAGACCGAAGAGAACCAGGAATACGGGCCGGGCATCGACCCCGAGCGCATGGCCGTCTGCCTTGGCGTGCTGGAAGAGCTCGACCGGCTCGAGATCGACCACCCCGACGCCGTCGCCGTACGCCGGGCCACCGCCGGCGTCTACCGCACGGTCAAGCAGCGCCGCCGCCAGGAGCGCCGCGCCGCCAAGACCGCCAACGACAAGGCCGTCACCGAGGCCACCGCCACCGGGTCCGCGCAGCGCATCGACGACGAGACCGAGGGCATCCTGCCCTCCTCGGTCACGGAGGCCGGCCGGATCGCCGGGATACTCCAGCGCCCGCGCTCCTGCTACGTCTGCAAGACGCGGTACGTCGAGGTCGACTACTTCTACCACCAGCTCTGCCCGGACTGCGCCACCGAGAACCGCACCAAGCGCGAGGCCCGCGCCGACCTGGCCGGCAAGCGCGCGCTGCTCACCGGCGGCCGGGCCAAGATCGGCATGTACATCGCGCTGCGGCTGCTGCGCGACGGCGCCCACACCACGATCACCACCCGCTTCCCCAAGGACGCCATCCGCCGCTTCAAGGCGATGGAGGACTCGGCGGACTGGATGCACCGCCTGGAGGTCGTCGGCATCGACCTGCGCGACCCGGCCCAGGCCGTGGCGCTCGCCGACCAGGTGTCCGAGGCCGGTCCGCTGGACATCCTCATCAACAACGCGACGCAGACCGTGCGCCGCCTGCCCACCGCGTACGCCGCGCTGGTCGAGGGGGAGGGCGCCCCGCTGCCGGCCGGCGAGCTCCCCGCCCACCACGTCATCGGCGCCTTCAACTCCGGCGCGGTCGACGGCCTGGCCGCGCTGCCCGTCGGCGTGAGCGGGATCGAGGCGCAGAAGGTCGCCGACCTCGCCCTGGTCGCGGGCAACGCCAGCATCGAACGGCACCTCGACGGCACCGCCATCGACGCGGGCGGCCTGCTGCCGGACGTCGTCGAGTCCAACACCTGGGTGCAGACGATCGACCAGATCTCCCCGGTGGAGCTGCTCGAAACCCAGCTCTGCAACTACACGTCGCCGTTCATCCTGATCAGCAAGCTCCGGCCGGCGATGGCCGAGGCCGCCCGCAGGGCCTCCAGCGGGCGTGCGTACGTCGTCAACGTCTCGGCGATGGAGGGCGTGTTCAGCCGCGGCTACAAGGGCGCGGGGCACCCGAACACCAATGCCGCCAAGGCCGCGATGAACATGGTGACGCGGACCAGCGGCCAGGAGATGTTCGAGTCCGACCGCATCCTCATGACCTCGGTCGACACCGGTTGGATCACCGACGAGCGCCCGCACTTCGACAAGCTGCGCCTGGCCGAGGAGGGCTTCCACGCCCCGCTCGACCTGGTCGACGGCGCGGCCCGGGTCTACGACCCGATCGTCCGCGGCGAGGCCGGCGAGGACCTGCACAGCGTCTTCCTCAAGGACTACGCGCAGGCCAACTGGTAGGCCGACAGGCCGACAGGCCAGCAGGCGGGCAGGCGGGCAGGCCGGTAGGCGGGCAGGCCGGCAGGCGGGCCCGCACCCGCACCGTTCCGGACACGCTCCGGTCCCTCTTCCGAGGGGCCGGAGCGTGTCCGTTTTTGTGGTGTACCTCCGGACAACGGCACGGAACGGCCTCCTGAACACATCGGAAATTCGGTCCGTCAGGGTGGATTTGACCAATCTATAGAGCGCAGGCGCGCTCAAATGTGTAATCTGATGGGCAGCAGAACGGCCCCACCGGGCCGGCTCCACCATGACGCCACCGCGTCCGGAAACCCTTCATCCCCCTATTTGCCCGGCGTGCTGCGGCCGCCGGTTCGAGCGACACGAGGAGCGCGCGGTGACAGACACGAAGGTGAAGTCCGACGAACTGCCGGAGCGCACGGGCTGGCGCGTCCGCCCCCACTCCGACGAGCTCGGCAGCCTGGAAGTCTGGGCGCGCTCCGCGCCGATCCGGCTCGCCGGCTACGAGGAGGACCTGGCGGAGTCCCACATCCTGCCCGGTATCGACTGACCGGCCGGCCGCTCCCGGCCTGCCCGCACGCCCCCGAGCCGACCGGCGCCGGGGGCGCGGCACTGCCCGGGCCCACCCGTACCCGGGCCCCGCGAGCCCCGCCCGTACCGCGAGCGCCGCGAGCAGTTCCCGTTTCGTGTACGCCGTGAGCGTCATCGCTGACGGCGATCACCGCTTCCCCGCCGCACCGCCCCCGGGCAGGCTGGGGCGCATGACGAAACTGCTGATGCTGGGCGGGACCGAGTTCGTAGGCCGAGCCCTCACCGACGACGCCCTGCAGCGAGGCTGGGAGGTCACCGTCTTCCACCGGGGCCGCCACGCGCCGCCGCCCGGTGTCCGCACCGTGCACGGCGACCGCACCGCGCCCGGCGGACTGGACGCCCTCGCCGCGGCAGGGGAGTGGGACCTCGTGGTCGACACCTGGTCCGGCGCCCCCACCGCCGTACGCGACACCGCCCGCCTCCTCGCCGGCCGCGCCGGGCACTACACGTACATCTCCAGCCGCTCCGTGTACGCCTACCCCGCCCCGGTCGGCATGGCCGAGGACGGCCCCCTGGTCGAGGGCTCGCCCGACGCGGAGGCCACCGCCTACGCCGAGGACAAGCGCGGCGGCGAGCTCGCCGCCGAGGCGGCCTTCGGCGACCGGGCCCTCCATGTGCGCGCCGGCCTGATCGTGGGCCCGTACGAGAACGTCGGCCGGCTCCCGTGGTGGCTGAACCGGACCGCCCGCGGCGGCCCCACCCTCGCCCCCGGGCCGCGGGACCTGGCCCTCCAGTACATCGACGTGCGCGACCTCGCGACCTGGACCCTGGACGCGGCCCGGGCCGGCCTCGGCGGCCCGTACAACGCGGTCTCCCCGCTCGGGCACGCCACCATGGGCACCCTCCTGGAGGCCTGCGCGGCCGTCACCGGCGGACGCGCCGAGCTCCGCTGGACGGACCCGGAGGCCATCGCGGCAGCGGGCATCGAGCCCTGGACGGAACTGCCCGTCTGGCTGCCGCCGGGCGAGCTGTACGACTTCATGGTCGGCGGCGACGTCTCGAAGGCGCTGGCGGCGGGGCTGAAGTGCTGCCCGGTCGAGGAGACCGTCGCCGACACCTGGGCGTGGCTGCAGTCGCTCGACGGGCCGCCCCCGCACCGCTCGGACCGCCCCGCCAAGGGCATCGACCCCGAGCGGGAGGCCGCGCTACTCGGCCTCTGACCCGGTCCCGGCACCGCGGGCGCGGAAGTCCACCGCGAGACGGGTCGGCGGCAGGTACTCCCGGACGGGCCGGCGGTGCCACCACGCCCCCGTCTCGCGCAGCTCCCGCCAGGTCGTGAACCGGTACCGGTACACGCGGGCCCGGACGTAGCGCGGCGGCGCGTCCGGGAACGGGTTGCGGCGGATCAGCCGCAGCGTGTCCCGGTCGCCGGCCAGCAGCCGCTCGACGAGCTCCCCGAACCAGGGGTGCGCATAGCCGGGGGAGAGCGCCGCGAACCACATCAGCCAGTCCAGGCGCAGGTGGTACGGGGCGAACTGGCGCGGGACCCGCCGCAGGTCGCCCGGCTTGCCCTTGAACTCGTACTCCCGCCAGTCGCCGTCCTCCCGCGGCACCCGGTCCGCGGTGCCCTCGACCACCACCTCGTCGCGGATCCGGCCCACCGAGCCGAACGCCCCGTAGGTGTTGACCAGGTGCAGGGAGTCGAACGAGCGGTTCATCACCTGGCGGCGCGAGACCATGTTCGCCACCGGATGCCGGCTCAGCCACAGCACCAGCACCGTCACCGCGCAGACCGGCACCACGAACCACAGCGGCGCCCCGGCCGAGGCGGCGGCCGGCGGCGGCCCCGCGAGCCCCGTGAAGTCGACCGCCGACACGGCCAGCGTGATCGTCAGCCAGTTCAGCCAGGCGAAGTTCCCCGACAGCACCAGCCACAGCTGCGTCGCGATCACGGCGCCCGCCGCGTATGAGGCCACCGGCTGCGGGGTGAACAGCAGCACCGGCACGAACAGTTGCGTCACATGGTTCGCGGCGCACTCCACCCGGTGCAGCGGCCCCGGCAGCCGGTGGAAGAACCAGCTCAGCGGCCCCGGCATCGGCTGTGTCTCGTGGTGGTAGTACAGGCAGGTGAGCTCGCGCCAGCAGGCGTCCCCCCGCATCTTGATCAACCCCGCGCCGAACTCCACGCGGAAGACCACCCACCGCAGCAGCCACAGCACCAGCACGGGCGGCCCGACCCGGGCGTTGCCGAGGAAGACGGCGAGGAACCCCACCTCCAGCAGCAGCGACTCCCAGCCGAACGCGTACCAGGTCTGCCCCACGTTCACGATCGACAGGTACAGCAGCCACAGCACGGCCCACATCGCCATCGCCGCGCCCAGGGGCACCATGTCCCCGACGCCCGCGGCGAGCGCGGCGGCGATCGCCGCCCCCGCCCAGGCACAGCCGGCGAAGAAGCGGTCGGAGTAGTGCAGTTGGAACAGGCTCGGGGCGCGCCGGAACGGCACGTACCGCACGTACCGCGGCACGGGCAGCATGCCCTTAGCCCCGATCAGGGCCCGGAACTGCAGGGCGGCCCCGAGGAAGGCGAAGAGGTAGACGCCGGCCAGGGCCCGCTGGAAGACCAGCCGGGCCAGCCAGTAGCCGGGCGCCGTGAACCAGTCCATCGACTCCAGTATCCGGCCATCGGGCCGATCAGGCCGCCGCGGCCAGCCGGCGCAGGATCCGGCCCAGCCGGCGGGCGTAGCACCGCTGGAGGAAGGGGACCAGCGGGCCCGCCAGCCGGGTGTACCAGCGGGCGGGACGGCTGAAGGCGGTCACTTCGAACCACACCGTGCCGTCGGGGTCCCGGAGCACGAGGAAGGCCTCCTCGCCGCGCTCCGGATGCCCGGGCAGGGTGCCGTACGCGAAGCCGGTGCGCGCGGGCCCGTACGCCGTCCAGACCACCTCGCACGGGACGTCGATCCGCAGCGGCCCCCAGCCGATCCCCACGTCCACGCGGCTCCCGGGCCGGACGGCGACGTCGCCGCAGCGGACCCGCATGCCCGAGGCCCGGTGGACGGCCAGGGTGGTGACGGCGGTCCCGGCGGCCTCGAAGACGGCCCGGCCGCGGCCGATCCGGGTGCGGTGGTGCAGGTGGTGGTAGCCGGCGGGCGGCCGCCGGCCGTCGCGCCGCGCTCGGGGTAGCTGAGCGCGGGCCTGTCCGCGCTGATGATCCGGGTCACGGGGTGGTCACCTCCGGTCGTGGGCCGGCGGTGAGCCGGCGCCAGGCGAGTACCGAGCACAGGGCGAAGCCGAGCGCGTTGCCGAGGCCGTGGGTCGCGGCCATCCAGGTCAGGGTGGGGTGCGGGATTCCGGTGGCCTCGCCGAGCGCCCACCACAGGGCGAGCACCATGGTGGCCCCGAGGACGGCCGCCGAGACCGTCAGCAGCCCCCGGGTGCGGCGGTCCGGGCCGGCCGCCGGCCGGATCTCCTGCCAGGTCACGAGCGCCACCAGCCACATCCCGGCGGTCAGCACCACCGCGCCCGCCAGCTCCGCCCAGTCGTCCACGAAGTAGCCGAGGAGGACCAGCAGGGTCCCGCCGGGCACGCTGTACGCCGCCCAGCGCGCCCTGAGCTCCTGGCGCTCCCGGTGCTCCCGGTCCTCCCGGTCCTCCCGGTGCTCCCGGTCCTCCCGGCGCTCCCGGTCCTCCCGGCGCTGCCGGTCCTCCGGGCCGGGGTGCCCGGTCGCGGCGGCCCGGCACACCAGCCCGGCGACCAGGGCGGCGGTGAACCCGGCGTAATGGAAGTGCGGCACGGTCAGGGCCAGGATGTCCAGGTCGAAGCCGAACAGCCGGTACCCGCCGCGCTCGGCGACCAGGGCGGTCGCGGCGACCGCGGGCGAGGCCAGTGCGGTGAGCACGGCGGCCTCGGCGGCGGCCGCGCCGCGCGGGCGGGCTCTCCCGGGCCGGGTACGTGCGAGGGCCCGGGCCCGCAGCAGCCGTACGGGCACCCGGGCGGCGAGGGCCAGTGCGGCCACGGCGTACAGTGCGGCGAGCGCCACGGCGGGGGCGCCGCGCGGCAGCCACAGGCACAGGGCGCCGGGGGTGGCGGCGAGCGGCCAGATCCGGGCCGTCCTGCGCAGCCCGGCCGGGTCGATCAGCAGCAGGCCGGCGGGGACGATGCCGAGCATGCCCAGGGTGACGATCATGTTCACCAGTACCGTCACCGCGGACTCCCCTCCCTGCCGCGGTCGAACGCTTTGAACGCGTTCAATCCGCGGTCGTGACCTTACGGGGTTTCCTGAACATGTTCAAGATTCCGGGTCCGCGGCAGTCGGACGCTCCGGTTGCGGGCCCTGCGCGGATACGGCAGACAGGAGGGAGCAACCGGGGCGAACAGGGAGAATCACGTGCACGTTCCGACATCGCGTCAGACGCCGCGTCGTCACACACCGGCCCACGCAGCCGTCTTCACCCTCCTCGGCCTGCTCGCAGCGGCCTGCGGCGGGCAGGAGGAGCCCGCGAGCGCGCCCGGCCCCGAGAGCCAGAACCTCCACCTCCAGCCCGTGGCCTCCGCGGGCCCCGACCCCTTCACCCCCTCCAGCGCGGTCGGCGAGTCGGCCCCCGTCCAGCCCCCGCTGCCCAACCCGACCGGGCGAGGCGTCCGCACCGTCGGCGCGGCCACACCCGGCCTGTACGGCGGCACCCGCCGTCTCGGCAGCTGCGACGTCGAACAGCAGCTGCGCGCCCTGACCGCCGACGAGGCCAAGGTCCGCGCCTTCGCGAGCATCTCCGCCGTCGAGGAGGCGAAGCTCCCCGAGTTCGTGCGCGGCCTGACCCCTGTGGTGCTCCGCGCCGACACCCGGGTCACCAACCACGGCTTCCGCGACGCCGGCGCGTACGCCTTCCAGTCCGTCCTCCAGGCCGGGACCGCCGTCCTCGTCGACGGCAACGGCATGCCCCGGGTCCGCTGCGCCTGCGGCAACCCGCTGCTCGCGCCGCGCGCCCCCAAGGGCAACCCGGTGCTGAAGGGCGACCAGTGGAACGGCTACCAGCCCAACCAGGTCGTCGTCATCGAGCCGGCGCCGCACCTCCTCGGCAACCTCGTCATCGCCAACACGGCCGACAACACCTGGATCGAACGCAGGACCGGGGACGACGGCGCCCAGGACCGCACGCCCTCGGTGCGGCCCGCCCACGACCCGGCGGACGGCATCCCGGCCGGCTCCCCGTCCCCGGCGGCCCCCGGGCAGCCGACCGGACCGGCCGCCCCGTCCGACGCCCCGGGCCTGCCGTCGACTCCGGGGCGGCCCGACGCGCCCGCCGCCCCGCCGCGCTCGAACGCGCAGCCCGGCCTGCCCGGCGACACCCCCGCGGTCCCCGCGGAGCCGCCCTCCGGCGACCTGCCGGCCGACCCGGCGGTGCCGCGCGATCCGGCGGTGCCGCAGGACCCGGCGGTGCCGCGGGATCCCGACCTCTCGCTGCCCTGGCCGGTCGACCCCGCGGTCCCGGCGGACCCGCCGGTGCCGGTCGATCCCGCGGTCCCGGCCGACCCCGCGGTCCCGGCCGACCCTGCGGTTCCGGCCGATCCGGCCGTCCCGGCCGACCCCGCCCGGCCCGCGGCCCCGTACGACCCGTTCGACGTGTACGGGGAGCCCGCGCAGGGCAACACGTACGAGGAAGATCCCTTCGCCGTCCCGGACCAAGCGCTCCCGCCGGCCACCGACCCGGATCTGGAGAGCGCCTGACCCGCCCGTGTGTCATGGTGGACCGGTGCCGACCACCGTATCGCTGCCGGACGACTGGCCCGCACACCCGGACCGGTCGCTCTCGCTCAACCGCATGGGAAGTTTCGACTGGGACCTCGTCACCGGCCTCATGCACATGGACGAGGCGGCCCTCGATGTCTTCGACACCCTGCCCGGGGAATACGACGGACGGCCCGAATCGCTCGGCCCGCGCGTCCCGCACGCCGAGTCCGCCCGGCTGGACGCCCTCGTCTCCAGCACCCTCAAGGGCGGCGACGACAGCTACGGCGCCTACTTCCGCATCCGCTGCCGGGACGGGCGGCTGCGCTGGACCCACACCCAGGGCCGCGTCATGCGCGACCGGGACGGCCGGCCGTACCGGATCATCGGCATCGTCCGGGACGCCACCGAGGAGCTCACCCACTCGGCGGAGCGCCTCGGCCTGGACGAGGAGCGGCGCCGACAGACCTCCGTCGTCGAGAGCACGACCGCCGCCCTCGCCCACGCCCGGACCGTGCGGGACGTCATCGACGTCATCGGCGACGCGCACGGCCTGGAGCGGCTCGGCTCGATGGGCATGGTGATGGGCCTGGTCGAGGCCGGGCGGATCCACCTCGTGGCCGAGGGCCCCGAGGGCAGCTTCGTTCCCGGCACCCGCTACACCCGCGTCGACGAGAACTATCCGATGAGCGAGGTCGTCCGCTCGCTCCAGCCGCGCTTCCTGGACTCCGCGCACGAGTTCGCCGAGGACTATCCGGGGCTCTGGCAGAAGATCTCGTACATGGACATCTCGGCGGCCGCCTACCTGCCGCTGGTCGCTCAGGCCCGCCCGATCGGCGCCATCGGGCTGCTCTACCAGGACAAGGACGGCTTCACCCAGGACGAGCGGAACCTCCTCGTCGCCCTGGGCAGCAGCATCGCGCAGAGCCTGCAGCGCGCCATGCTGCTCGAACAGGAGCACGACCTCGCGGAGGGGCTCCAGCAGGCCATGCTGCCGCGCCGGATCCCCGCCGTCGACGGCGGGGAGATCGCGGTCCGCTACCGGTCCGCCCGGATGGGCCAGGACATCGGCGGCGACTGGTACGACGTCATCCCGCTGCCCGGCGGCCGGGTCGGCGCGGTCATCGGAGACGTCCAGGGCCACGACACGCACGCCGCCGCCGTCATGGGCCAGTTGCGGATCGTGCTGCGCGCCTACGCCGCCGAGGGGCACTCGCCGGGCACGGTCATGGCCCGCGCCTCGGTGTTCCTGCACGAGCTGGACACCGACCGCTTCGCGACCTGCACCTACATCGAGGCCGACCTCGCGACCGGCGTCCTGCAGGTCGTCCGGGCCGGGCACATCGACCCGCTGCTGCGCACCCGGGACGGGGACTGCCGGCAGCTGTCGGCCGAGGGCGGGATGCCGCTGGGCCTCTCCGCGGAGTTCGGCCGGCTGGAGTACCCGGTGACCACGGTCGAGCTGGACCCGGGGGAAACCCTGCTGATGTGCACCGACGGCCTGGTCGAACACCCCGGAGCGGACCTCGACGACGGCGTGCGGCTGCTCGGCGACCTGGTCCGCAGCGGGCCCTCCGACCTCCAGGAGCTCGCGGACCGGCTGTGCGAGGCCATCGACGAGCGCGGCGGCGACGACGACATGGCCCTGCTCCTGCTGCGCCGCCGGGTGGAGGAGGCGGCCCAGGGCGGCGGCCGGCTCCAGCAGCACGTCGCCCCCGGGGACCCCGAGGCCCTGGTCGCCGCGCGGCACATGATCGGTGCGGCGGTCCGGGCCTGGGGCGCGGGGGACCGGGCCGACGAGATCGAGCTCATCGCGGACGAGCTGATCGTCAACGCCCTGATGCACACCGACGGCCCCGCCATCGTGACCCTGCGTGTCCTGACCGGCCCGGAACGCAGGCTCCGGGTGGAGGTGGAGGACCGCTCCAGCGCACTGCCGCGCCGCCGGGAGGCCGGCGACTCGGGGGTCTCGGGCCGCGGACTGATGCTCGTGGACCGGCTGGCCGACGCCTGGGGCGTGGAATCGCGGGGCAGCGGCAAGTGCGTGTGGTGCGAGTTCCTGATGGACTGATGGACTGATGGCCTGATGGGCCGACCCGGTCCGCTCGCGGATCGCCGCCGATCCGGTCAGGCTGGGGGCATGCCCGAGCTGCCGGAGGTCGAGGCCCTCAGGGAGTTCCTCGACGAGCACCTCGCCGGGCAGGTGGTCGCCCGCGTCCTCCCGCTCGCCATCAGCGTGCTCAAAACGTACGACCCGCCGCTCACCGCCCTCGAAGGGCAGACGGCCGGCCCCACCGCCCGGTACGGCAAGTTCCTCGCGCTGCGGATCGGCGACCTCCACCTGGTCACCCACCTGGCCCGGGCCGGCTGGCTGCGCTGGTACGACGCCCTGCCCGACCGCCCGCCCCGCCCCGGCAAGGGCCCCCTCGCGCTGCGCGTCGCCCTGGAGGGCGGCGCCGGCTTCGACCTCACCGAGGCCGGCACCCAAAAACGCCTCGCCGTCCACGTCGTCCACGACCCGCAGGAGGTGCCCGGCATCGCCCGCCTGGGCCCGGACCCCCTGGCCGGGACCTTCGACCGGGACGCGTTCGCCGCGCTGCTGGCGGGGGAGCGGCGGCAGATCAAGGGCGTCCTGCGCGACCAGAGCGCGCTCGCGGGCATCGGCAACGCCTACAGCGACGAGATCCTGCACACCGCGGGGGTCTCGCCCTTCAAGCTGGCCTCCGCCTTCGACGAGGAGCAGGTCACCCGGCTGTACGAGGCCGTCCGGGGCACCCTGGGCGAGGCCGTGGAACGCGCCCGCGGTGTGGCCGCGGGAGGCCTGAAGGCGGAGAAGAAGAGCGGGCTGCGGGTGCACGGGAGGGACGGCGAGCCCTGCCCGGTGTGCGGGGACACCATCCGCTCGGTGTCCTTCGCCGACTCCTCGCTCCAGTACTGCCCCACCTGCCAGACCGGCGGCAAGCCGCTCGCCGACCGCAGGCTGTCGCGTCTGCTCAAATGACCCGCCCGGCGGCCGCGGGCTGCGTAGACTCCCGCAGCATGTCGCAGGAGCAGCCGCCGTCGCAGGAGCAGCCGTCTCCGCCGGGGCCGCCGCCTTCGCCGGGGCCGCATTCGGCGGGGCCGCATTCGTCGGGGCCGCCTTCGCCGGGGCCGCATTCGGCGGGGCCGCTGTCTCCGTCGGGGCTGCCGCTGCCGCCGCCCCGGCGGGAGACCGTCACGGGCGTGCCGCGCGGTGCCCGCCGCCGGCCACCCGCGCACACCCCGGCCCGCTCGGAGATCTGCGAGCAGACCACCCTGGGCGCCACCTACGTACGGGCCCTGATGCGCAGTCAGCTGCGGGCCGGGCTGTGTGCGCTGACGGCTCTCGCCCTCCTGGTCGGGACCCTGCCCGTGCTGTTCGCCCTGGTGCGCCCGGCGCCGGGCCCGCTGGTGTGGGCGGTGCTCGGCCTGGCGGTCTACCCGGTGCTGTGGCTGATCGCCCGCCGGTACGTCACCCGGGCCGAGCGCAACGAGGCCGACTTCACCGGCCTGGTGACGGACCCGGCCGAGGCCCCGGCCCCGCCGCGGCGGCGCTGAGCGGCGGCGGCGAGGCCGACGGCGGTTCGGCAGCGCCCCGAAGGGGCGCGGGGGGCTGCGCGACCGGCCGTGCCCGGGGCCGCAGACGATCGCCGGCCTCAGAACAGGTGCATCGCCAAGTGGCCCAGCGGGAGCCCGAGTTGCCAGGCCGGCGTCCAGACCCGGGCGTTCTCGTCCAGGGCCTGCGGGCCGTCGGCGTGGCCGGTCCGACCGGGGTCGAGGTTGGTGGCGAACAGCTCCGTGCTGTCGAGCCAGCGCCAGGCCGCCCGGGCCAGTTCGAGGTCCGGGTCCTCGCCGCGCCCGCTGTCGCGGGCCTCCTCGCCCAGCGCGAGGAACCGGGTGTGCACCCAGTCGCGCCAGGGGTGACCGTACGCGGTCAGCGAGAGCCATTCGTCGAGCTGCGAGACGACGCGGATCCCGGAGAGCTCGCCGACCGCGTCGGAGAGGTAGATGGTCAGGGCGAGCGTGTCGCGCCCGGCGCGGAACTCCAGGGTACTGACCGGGATCAGCCGTCCCGTGCGCAGCAGTTCGTCGGCGATGTACTCGGCGTAGAGCCATGCCATGGGCACCGCGAGCCCGCCGTCACTGGTGCCGTTCGTACCCTCGGGCTGCACCGTTCCACCTTCTCCCGCGTGTCGAGCTTGCCTTCGTCAGCGTCGAGCCTTCACCGCCCGACTCGCACGACGGGGCATGTTTACTCAACTTGAACGGTCTACGGCCGATTTCCATGCGTTTTCTGTCCGATCCATGCACATTGCGATCGTTCCGCGCGTGATTCCTCCGGGATTCCACGGGATTCCGCAGGGTTCCGCGGCGTTCCCCTGGCTCCGGCTCCTGCTCCGGCTCTCGGTCCGGCTCAGGCGCCGAGGCCGTACCCGTACCCCTGGAGGCCCTTGCGCAGGGCGCGCAGGGCGTAGTGGGTGCGGGACTTGACGGTGCCGGCCGGGATGCCGAGCTCCGCGGCCGCCTCGGCCACCGAGCGGTCGTGGAAGTAGACCTGCATCAGCACGGCGCGGTGCTCGGGGCCGAGGGAGCCCACCGCCCGCCGGACGTCGATGGCGATGACCGAGCCGGCCACCGCGTCCTCGGCCGCGGGCGCCTGCTCCAGTGACTCCGCGTCCACCTCCTGCGGCCGGGACAGGCGCGCCCGGCGGGCGTCGATCGCGAGCCGCCGCGCCACCGTGAACAGCCAGGGCCGCATGGAGTCGTGGCCGCTCGCCAGGACCTCGGGGTGCTGCCAGGCCCGTACGAGGGTCTCCTGGACGAGGTCCTCGGCGCGCTGGGGATCCCCGCCGGTGAGCCCGAGCAGGAATCCGAACAGGGCCCGCCCGTGGTCGTGCTGGAGTTCGGCCAGCGCCTCGGGATCGGTGCGGGTGAGGGCGGGGGAGAGGGGCACGGGTGGCTCCTTCCTGGGGCCGTCGGGTCCTGACGCACCCACCCTCACCTGCGGGGAGCGGCTCGGGAACCGTCGCGCGGGGGCGTTGCGCCCAAGCGTCCCGGTCGGCCGGTCAGCGGACGTGCCCGGCGGTGAACGGTCGAACGGCGCGGCGAACGGCGGCCGGGGCGGATCCCGCCGGCCGGAAGCGGAGGGAGCCGTTCTTGGGCGCGCGGCATCTCCCTCCATGGATTACGAAGGTGATCAGATAGTCGTACTAATGGGAGACGGTCCAGATGACGCCACACGCCCGGCGACGCACCCGGCACGCCCTCGCCGCCCTCCTGTCGACCGCCCTGCTCACGGGGGCCGTCGCAGGCTGCTCGGCCGGCGGGGAGCCCTCGCCCGCCCGCCTCGGCAAACCCCACGACCCACCGCCATCCGGCGGCGCCGGAGCCGCGCGCGGCTTCACCCTCGTCGCGAGCGGCGACGTGCTGCCGCACGACTCGATCATCAAACGGGCCGCGGCCGACGCGGACGGGAACGGCCACGACTTCCGGCCCATGTTCTCCCGGATCAAGCCGCTGGTCTCGGCCGCCGACCTGGCCCTGTGCCACATGGAGACCGTCTACGGACCCGACGGCGGCCCCTTCACCGGCTACCCCGCCTTCACGTCCCCGCCCCAGGTCGCCGACGGGCTGCGCGACGCCGGGTACGACGGCTGCTCCACCGCCTCGAACCACACCCTCGACGCAGGGCCCGAGGGCGTCAAGCGCACCCTCGACGCCTTCGACCGGGTCGGGCTGGGGCACGCCGGCTCCGCCCGCACCGCCGCAGAGGCGGCCGCGCCCACGGTGTACCGGGCCGGGTCCGCGAAGGTCGCCCATCTCGCGTACACGTACGACACCAACGGCTATCCGATGCCGAAGGGCCAGCCCTGGGCCGTCAACCTCATGGAGAAGGACAAGATCATCGCGGATGCGCGGGCCGCCCGGAAGGCCGGCGCGGACGTGGTCCTCGTCAGCCTGCACTGGGGCACCGAATGGCAGACCGAGCCCGACGAGCGCCAGCTCACGCTCGGCCGGGCGCTGACCGCCTCCCAGACCGGCACCCGCCCCGACATCGACCTGATCCTCGGCACCCACGCACACGTCCCGCAGGCCTACGAGAACGTCAACGGGACCTGGATCGTCTACGGCATGGGCGACCAGGTCGCCGGCGAGATGTTCAACCACTCCGGCGCCCGCGACCTGCGCGGCAACTACGGCTCGATCGGCCGCTTCACCTTCGCACCGCCCGCCGCGGCCGGGGAGCGCTGGCAGGTCGCGAAGGCCGAGTTCATCCCGCAGATGATGGACCTCCCCTCGGGCAAGGTCGTCAACCTGCCCGCCGCGCTCGCCGAGGACCCCGACCAGGACCGCTACCGGACCGCTCAGGACGCCATCGGCGAAGCCGTCCTCTCCCGAGGCGCCGCCAGGAACGGCCTGGTGATGGGCAGGTAGGCGACACCGGCGGCCCGGGCACGGGCCGCCCGCACCGCCCGCGGGCCACGGCGGCACCGCGGGGCGGCGGCCCGTCACGGCACCACCGTGACGGGCACCGCCCCGCCTGCACCAGGCGTCGTGGATCCCCCGAGCCGCTCCGCCGCCTCCCGGATCTCGGCGACCGGCCCCTGCGCGATCCCATCGGTCGTCCCCGCCACCGGCACGCCCGGCGCGGCGCCCGCCGCCACGACCGGCCGGACGTACACCGGCGCCGGCGGCGCATTCTGCCGCCGGCCCGGCCCGGCCGCGTACACCGCCGCGCGCATCGAGGCCGCGGCCCCGTCCGCCCCGGCGAGGACCACCGTGCTCCCGTGCCCCGCCACGCTTCCGCGGGCCGGAGGCTCGGCGCGCGGACCTCGCCCGCCCTCCCTACAGTGCGAACCATGACTGCCACCCTGGAGCGGACCAGGGGCACCCGGAGCCGCTTCCTGGGCCGGGTGCCCGACGCGTACGCCGCGTTCTTCGGAGCCCTCGGGGTGGTCTGCGCCGTCCTGGCGCTCTCCCCGACGCTGCGCCACCTCCTGCGGCACGTCGTCTGGTTCCTCGACGCCTTCGTGGTGCCCGTCAGCGCGAACCTCGCCTACGCCGTCTTCCTCTTCCTGCTCGCCGCCGCGCTGGGCACCCGCAAGAAGGTCGCCTGGTGGATCGTCGTCACCTATCTGGCCCTGCTCATCCTGGTCGACGTACTGATCATGGCCGAGGGGGACTTCTGGATCGGCGGCCCCTCCCTGGTCCTCGCCGTCGCCGCCCTGGTCCTCCTGATCGCCGCCCGCAGGGAGTTCTACGCCGCCTCCCGGCCCGGGGCCTTCTGGCGGGCCCTGCTCGTGCTGGGGCTCGGCCTGCTCGCCGCCGTCCTCCTCGGCTGGGGCCTGGTCGCGCTCTTCCCCGGCACCCTCCCGCCGGAACAGTGGCTGGACTGGGCCGCCAAACAGGTCTTCGGCGGCCTGTTCTCGGCCCGCCAGTTCGACGGCCACCCGCCCCGGCCCCTGTACTTCCTCCTCGGCCTCTTCGGAGCCCTCGCCCTGCTGAACGCCGCCGCCACCCTCTTCCGATCCCAGCGGCTGACCGCCGCCCTCCACGGCGACGAGGAGCCCCGGATCCGCGCCCTGCTCGGCGCGTACGGGCGCAGCGACTCCCTCGGCTACTTCGCCACCCGCCGCGACAAGGCCGTCGTCTTCGCCCCCAGCGGCCGGGCCTGCGTCACCTACCGCGTCGAGGCGGGCGTCTGCCTGGCCAGCGGCGACCCCGTCGGCGACCCCGCCGCCTGGAGCCCCGCCGTCGACGCCTGGCTCGGCGTCGCCCGGCGCCACGGCTGGCAGCCCGCCGTCATGGGCGCCTCCGAGGACGGTGCCACCGCCTACGCCCGGTCCGGGCTCAGCGCCCTCCAGCTCGGCGACGAGGCCATCCTCCACGTCGCCCACTTTGACCTCGACGGCCGGGACATGCGCGTCACCCGCCAGGCCGTCAACCGCGTCAAGAGGGCCGGAGCCACCACCCTCATCCGGCGCCACTCCGCCCTCACCGACGAGGAGATGCAGCGGATCATCGACCGCGCCGACACCTGGCGCGACACCGAGACCGAACGCGGCTTCTCCATGGCCCTGGACCGCCTCGGCGACCCCGCCGACGGGGACTGCCTGCTCGTCGAGGCCTTCGACCGGGAGGGCGAGCTCATGGCCCTGCTGTCCTTCGTCCCCTGGGGCAGGGACGGCATCTCCCTGGACCTGATGCGCCGCGACCGCAGCGCCCCCAACGGGGTCATGGAGTTCATGGTCGCCGAGCTGTGCGCCGCCGCGCCCGGCCTGGGCGTGCGCCGGATCTCCCTCAACTTCGCCGTCTTCCGGTCCGCCTTCGAGGAGGGCGCCCGGATCGGAGCGGGCCCGGTGCTGAAGCTGTGGCGCAGACTGCTGCTGTTCTTCTCCCGGTGGTGGCAGCTGGAGGCCCTGTACCGCTCGAACGTGAAGTACGGCCCCGAGTGGTACCCGCGGTTCCTCTGCTACCAGGACGCCGGCTCGCTCGCCCGGGTCAGCCTCGCCTCCGGCATCGCCGAGGGCTTCGTCTCCGTACCCAGCCTGCGCAAACTCTGGGGCAACGGGCACCCCAAGGGCCTCACCGCCCCCGCCACCACCGAAGGGCTGCCCCCGCTCGACGCCCTCGGCCTGGAAGGCACGGGGGAGGAGCAGCCGGCCGTCCCCGCCGAGCGGCTCCCGGAACAGGTGCGGGTCCGGCACGACAAACTGGAGCGGCTGCGCGCCGCCGGCGTCGACCCCTACCCCGTCGGCATCCCGCAGCGCACCCACACCGTCGCCGCCCTCCGGGCCGCCCATCCCGGGTACCCGCCCGGCACCCGCACCGGCGAGCAGGCCACCCTCGCCGGCCGGGTGATGGTCGTACGCGACCTCGGCGGCGTCGTCTTCGCCGTCCTGCGCGACTGGTCCGGGGACCTGCAGCTGATACTCACCCGCGACGAGGCCGGCCCCGGAGTCCTGGACTCCTTCGCCTCCCGGGTCGACTTCGGCGACCACGTCCTCGTCACCGGCGGGATCGGCACCAGCAGGACCGGTGAGCTCTCCCTCGTGGTCTCCTCCTGGCTGCTGACCGGCAAATGCCTGCGCCCGCTCCCCGACAAGCGCAAGGGCCTCGCCGACCCCGAGGCCCGGGTCCGGCGCCGCTACCTCGACCTGGTTGCCAGCCCCGAGGCCCGCGACGTCGTACGGGCCCGCTCGGCGGCCGTCCAGGCGCTGCGCCAGGGGCTGCTGGACCGCGGCTACCTGGAGGTCGAGACCCCGATGCTCCAGCAGATCCACGGCGGCGCCAACGCCCGGCCCTTCCGCACCCACATCAACGCCTACGACCTCGACCTGTACCTGCGGATCGCGCCCGAGCTGTACCTCAAGCGGCTGTGCGTCGGCGGCCTGGAGAAGGTTTTCGAAATGGGCCGCACCTTCCGCAACGAGGGCGTCTCCTACAAGCACAACCCCGAGTTCACGATGCTGGAGGCGTACCAGGCCTTCGCCGACTACGACGTCATGCTGGACCTCACCCGCGAGCTGATCCAGGGCGCCGCGACCGCCGCGTTCGGCACGCCCGTCGCCCACAAGGCCGGACCGGACGGGAAGCTCGTCGTCCACGACATCTCCGGCCCCTGGCCGGTCAAGACGATGTACGGGGCGATCAGCGAGGCACTCGGCGAGCAGGTCGACGCCGACACCGAGGAGGACGTGCTGCGCCGGCTGTGCGACCGGTCCGGGGTGCCGCACGCCCCCGACGACCCCCGGGGCGTCGTGGTGCTGGAGATGTACGAGCGGCTGGTGGAGGAGAAGACGCTGCTGCCCACCTTCTACAAGGACTTCCCGACCGACGTCTCCCCGCTCACCCGGCAGCACCGGCGCGACCCGCGCCTTGCCGAGCGCTGGGACCTGGTGGCCTTCGGCACCGAACTGGGCACCGCCTACTCGGAGCTGACCGACCCCGTCGAACAGCGGCGCCGGCTCACCGCCCAGTCGCTGCTCGCGGCGGGCGGCGACCCGGAGGCGATGGAGCTCGACAACGACTTCCTGGACGCACTGGAGTACGCGATGCCGCCGACCGGCGGTCTGGGCATCGGCGTCGACCGGCTGGTCATGTTCCTCACGGGCCTGACGATCCGCGAGACGCTGCCGTTCCCGCTGGTACGGCGCGGCTGAACGGGTGAGGGGACGGGGGAGCGTCCGCGCCCCGCGGCATCCGCGGCGGCGTCGTTGGTACGTAGTAATAATGAAAAACGACGAGCCGACAGTAGGGCGGCGCGTGCTCCTGCGTACCGCCGTGTTCCTCGGAATCGCCGCAGCCTCCGGACTCCTCGCCGCCGGCGAGGACGCACTGCCCGGACAGCCCTCCGCGGGCGGTGCGCCCGGCGGCGGGCCCGGCGCCGGCACAGGTGCCGGCGGAGGAGCCGGATCCGCCCTCGTACAGCCCGGCCCGGGCGGAGCCGCCGGACCGGGCGGCATCCGCGCCGTGCGGCCGCAGACCCCGGGCCGCACCGCCTACCGGCTGAGCCCCATGACCGCCGAGGCACCGCTGCGCCCACCGGTCGCGAGGCCCGCCGTGCGCACCCGGCCCATCATGGAACTCCCGCCCGCGGCCAGCACGGCCGGCGCCATGGTGCTCACCTTCGACGACGGCCCCGACCCCCGCTACACCCCCGCCATCCTCGACACCCTCGCCCGGTACCAGGTCCCCGCCCTCTTCTTCGTCTGCGGCGCGAGGGCCGACGAGAACCGGGACCTGCTGCGCCGCATGGCCGACGAAGGCCACGTCATCGGCAACCACACCTGGTCCCACGCCCGGATCCCCCGGCTCAGCCGGCCCGGCCTCGCCCACGAGATCGCCTCCACCAGCGAACTCGTCGAGAAGACCGTCGGAGCGGCGCCGGTGTGGTTCCGGGCGCCCTACGGGGCCTGGAACCGGGCCGCGTTCGAGATCGGCGCCGAACTGGGCATGGAGCCGCTCGCCTGGACCGTGGACAGCCTGGACTGGACGTGGCCCGGCACCTCCGTGATCGTCTCGCGCGTCCTCCAGGGCGCCGCCCCCGGCGTGATCGTGCTGAACCACGACGCCGGCGGCGACCGCTCGCAGACCGTCCGCGGCCTCGACACGTACCTGCCGCAGCTGCTCGCCCGCGGCTACCGGATGACCCTGCCCGCGCTGCCGCCCCGCTGAGGACGCGTCCCCCCGGCGGGGCGGGCGGGGCCGAGGCACGGCCGGCAGGTGTGGTGGGAGGCCGGGGAGGCGCTCGGCCGACCCGCCCGGCCGACCCGCTCGGCCGACCCGCTCGGCCGACCCGCCCGGCCCGCCCGGCGAGCCGGGCTCGGCCGGCCCGGCTCAGCGGGCCTCCACCATGCGGGCGAAGACGACGACGTTCCCCTCGTAGCCCTTGGCCTTCGAATAGCCGCCGCCGCACGTGATCACCCTCAGCTCCGGCTGCCCGGTGTCCCCGTACACCCGGGACCCGGGGAAGGTGTCCTTCGAGAACACCTCCACGCCGTACACCTCGAACACCGCCGTGCGCCCGTCGTAGCGCGCCACCTCGATCCGGTGGCCCTTGCGCAGCGAACCGAGGCCGTAGAAGACTGCCGGCCCGCTGGCGTTGTCCACGTGGCCCACGATCACCGCGGAGCCGCGCTGGCCGGGCGAGATGCCGTTGAGGTACCAGCCGGCCAGGTTCGGATCCTCGGCGGGCGGGGCGTCGATCCAGCCCTGCGGGTCCAGGCCCACGGTCATCACCGGCGCGTCCACCCTGATCGCCGGAATCCGGACGCGCTGCACCGACGAATGCTCCAGCACCTGCGGCGGAGCGGCCCGGTCGGCCGGGGCCGCCGCACCCGGCTGCTGCTCCGCGGGCGCCGTCACCGCCGCGGCCGCGGTCGGCTGCGGAGGACCGTCTCCGACGTCCGCTCCGTTGCGCATCATGGCGAGGCCGCTGAGCATGACCAGTGCGAGCGCGCCCCACGGCGACCATCTCCTGCGCGGCTGCTCGCTGTCGTCCTCGGTCATGGCTCTCCCTTCCCGACGCGGGGGTCCCGACCCGCGTTCGCGTCCCACCCCGGTACGCCCTTTCCCCCGCACGCTAAGGCCGCTCCCGCAAGACGGCGATCGCTGAAGGGCGAACGGGTGGCGGAACCCGCGAACGGTTGGCCGGTCCCGACGGGGTGCGCCCATCCAGGTATTCATCACATAAACAGCTGACGGGTCGTGACCTGCGGATCCGTCAGACGACGCGCGGACCGCCCGGCGTGTCGCTCAACCGTGCGGCCCAAAGCCGGACATGCGCTGGTTGCGGGCCGCCCCGAGGGTCGTCGTGGGAGGCGTTCTCGTCGATCATCCCGGGCGAACCGCTCCGGGGCGCTTTCCGCTGGAGGTTCCACCATGCGTGTTCTGCGCGCCCTCACCGTGGCAGCTGCGGCCTGCGCCACCATCGGCCTCAGTACGCCCCTCGCCGCAGCGAACAACAACCCGGCGGGCAACAACCCGGTGAACAACAACCCTGCGGGCAACATCCCGGCCGGCAACATCCCGGCGGGCAACAACCCGCCGGGCGGCTCGCCGGCGGGCGGCGGCCACGGGCCCAGCAACGTCACGGTCAACCCGTACTCCGTGCACCAGGGCTCCACCATGCAGGTCAGCGCGGCCGGCTGCCTGCGCGGCGGCACCGTCTGGTCGCCCAACAACTTTCAGCAGGAGCGGCTGTCGGCCGGCTCCATCGGGTTCGCGACCGTCCGGATCTTCAACCACGCCTCGCCCGGCAACCACACGCTGTCGGTCAAGTGCGACGACAACAGCCTGGTCGCCACGCACCGCTTCACCATCCTCGAAGGCAGGGGCGCGCAGGGCGGCCTCGGCGGCTCGATCGGCCCCTCCACCGCCGAGACCGCCATGGGCGCGAGCCTCGTGGGCGCCGCGGCCCTGGGCGCGGGCGCCCACGTGCTGCGCCGGCGCCGCCCGGCCCGCAACCGGGCCTGACGACCGGCCGGCCTCCCCGGTCGCAGTCCCGGAGAACCGCCGGTCGCCCCGGGTTCCGGCCAGGACCCGGGCGGCCGGCGGTCCGGCGTTCCGGGCGGCCGGCGGTCCGGCGTTCCGGGCGGCCGGCGGTCCGGCAGCCCGGCGGTCCGGCGGTCCGGCAGTCAGCGGTGCGCGGTGCGCGCAGGCAGGGCGCCCTCAGTGCTCGCGCGCACGCGCGCGGCGCCGGACCGCGTACCCGGTGCCGGCCGCGGCGGCGAGGAAGAGGCCCGCGCCCGCGCCGACCGCCCAGGGGTCCATCCCGGCGACGCTGCCGCCCAGTCCGCCCCGGACCCCCCGTGCGGGGCTCCGGGCGGGGTTCTGCGGGAGGTTCTGCGGGAGGTTCTGCGCGGAGGTGGGCATGCCGAGGCCCGTGGCGGTGAAGGTGGAACTCGTGGTGGGCCGGGTGGAGCCGCCGGTGATCGTGAGGTCGGCCGAGCCGTTCTCGCCGCTGCACGTGAAGGTGACCGAGTACACGGCCCCGCGGCGGGCGTCGCGGTCCACCGTGACGCGTGCCGTTTTGCCGCGATCGATGGTCACGGTGTCGAAGACCCCGGAGGAGGCGGTGGCGTAGGCGGCGTTGCAGCCGCTGACGGAGAGCGCCACCTGGCCGCCCGGGGCGACCGTGGAGGGGGTGACGGCGAAGCCGAACGAGGTGACGGGCTGGGCTCCGGCAGCCCCCGCACCGGGCACGCCGAGAATGCCGAGTGCGACCACGGCGCCCGCGGCGCCGGCGCTGAGCAGGGCAATTGCGGAGGTACGTATCGCACCCATGATTGGTTCTCCGGATCCCGAGGAGCAGCCGCGGAACCGTTTCCGCACGGGGAAGGGGATGCACCTCGACGCTCGCCACGCTAGGCGCGGGCGGCGCACCCCGCGATCAGGAGCGGGCGAATGGGGCACAGCGGTGGGCCGAACCGGGGAGGGAAGCCCCCTCCCCGGTTTGCCGGCCCGGTCAGCCGCCCAGGTCCAGGTGCGGGAACTGGGTGAGGAACGGCTCTGCGGTGGCCGCGATGCCACGCCCGAACGGGGCGTCGAAGTCCCAGATCAGGAACAGCAGGAACGCGATCAGCGCACTGAACAGGCCCGCCAGCAGCAACTCCCGGAACGAGCGCCGGATCTGCAGGGTGAAGATCAGGCCCACGGTCACCAGCGCCCCGGTGATCAGGCCGAACCACACCACCCCCGGCATGGTCGCCCCCGCGCTCCCGGCGCGGGAACTGCGGGCGTCGTCGACCAGCGCCACCTGGTCCACCAGCGGCTGGTAGGCCTGCCCTTCGTGGTCGGTCTGCGGCTCGTAGTCGGTCACGTCCCGGCGGATACGTTCCAGCAGCTCCGCGCCGCGGTCCGTGAGGGTGCCGTGCTCGGCCATCTGCTTCCACTCGGTGTCCACCACGTGGGACACGTACGCGTCGACGTCGGCCCGGATCCTCGTGCGCACCTCGGCCGGGTAGACCGCCGAGCGGACGCTGATCTCGTGCAGGGCCTGGGCCTCCTGGCGCACGTACTCCTGAGCGGCTCCCCGGCCCTCCCAGACGCCCGCGATGGCCAAGCCCAGCACGATGGCGTAGATCACGCCGATCATCATCGTCATGTACTCGATGACGTCCGGGGTCTCGCTGGGATCGTCGTCGTCGCCGATCCGCCGGTGGTTGAAGAAGACGATGGCCAGCACCACGGCGCAGGCCGCGGCCATCGCGATGGTCAGCACGAGCCATTCCGACAAGACGACTCCCAAGGGGACGCGGGTGGACGGGGCCGGGGTCTAGCGCGGGCGCAGGGCGGCCATGGCGAGCACCGCGGGGGCCGCGGTCATGAGCGTGAAGGTCACCGGTGAGATGTGGTGCTCCACCGGTTTGCGGGCCGGTGCCCGGTAGACCGGCTTGGCCACGGCCTTCTTCGCGGGAGGCGGTGGTGGTGCGGGCGGGGACGGGGGCGGCGGGGGCGGGGGCGGGGGCGGGGGAACCGCGGGAGCCGCGTACTTCTCCGGCGGGGCCGGCGCCGGTTCGGGGGGAGCCGGTGCGGGCGGCCGCGGAGCAGGGGGCGCGGGCTTGGGCGGCGGTGGCGGAGTGGGCGTGGGCTTCGGGGCGGGCGGGGGCGTCGGCTTGGGCGGCGGCGTCGGCTTCGGTGTGGGCTTGGGGGTCGGCTTCGGCGTGGGCTTCGGAGGACAGGGCGGGGGAGGCGGCGGCCAGTGGTGCCGCTCGTGGCCCTTTCCGCGGCCCTTGTCGTGGCCCTTCCCGTGGCTGCCGCCGTGGCCGGTTCCCCGGCCCGTTCCGCGGTCGTCCGACGGACCGGCGCCGTGATGTGCGCCACCCCGGATCCCGGCGTAGGCCCCGCTGCCGGCGACCGCGACCGCCGTCACGGCCGCCGGGCCGTCGCCGGTGCGGACCGTCGCGTAGGCGCAGCTATCGGCCACGGCCGGGGTGGCGGACAACGCGGCCCACAGCAGGGCAGGGGCCACCAGCAGGTGCCTGGCAGAGGCTCTGTTCACGCGGGGATCATGGGCTCGGGCGCGCCCGCGCACGCGGCGCTCGGCCCTGGTTCGCCTGAACGGGTGGCAGGGTGACCGTAGAGGTTTGAGCCACGAAACGATGCGACCCGGTCGAGAACCTGTCGCTCCTCATAGGAGACTTGTCGGTTTCGGTCAATCGTGGCGGCGGGGGCCGCGGGGGTCTTTGGTGTGTGATGAAGAACGGATCACCAATTTCCGCTTTTGCTCGCTCCCTTGGGCAATGATCAGTACATTCGGCTCGGACAGGTGTCCGACCCCGGACAACCGCCACGGACTACGGCTTGGAGACCGCGATGGAGCGCCCCGCCTGGGCCCCGCCAGGGATCGACATATCGGTGCCGAGCGTGTCCCGGATCTACGATTACTACCTGGGCGGCTCGCACAATTTCGAGGTCGACCGCCAGGCCGCCCGCCGCGCCATGGAATTCACCCCGGGCCTGCCCAAGATCATGCAGGCGAACCGGGCCTTCATGCGCCGCGCCGTCCGCTACGCCGTGGACCGGGGCGTCACCCAGTTCCTCGACATCGGCTCCGGCATCCCCACCTTCGGCAACGTCCACGAGGTCGCCCGGAAGGCCAGCCCCGAGGCCCGCGTCGTCTACGTCGACCACGACCCGGTGGCCGTCGCGCACAGCAACGCCGTCCTGGCCGGCAACGACACCGCCGGGGTCGTCGCCGCCGACCTGCGCAAGCCGCAGGACATCCTGGGCTCCTCCGAGGTCGCCCGGCTGCTGGACCTCGAACGCCCCGTCGCCCTGCTCCTCGTCGCCGTCCTGCACTTCCTGGAGGACGCCGACGACCCGTACGCCGCCGTCGCCGAACTGCGCGACGCCCTGCCCTCCGGCAGCCTGCTCGTCGTCACCCACGCCTCCTACGAGGGACTGCCGCTGCCCGAGGAGACCGCCAGCGGCATGGTCGCCGTGTACCGGGACATCCGCAGCCCCCTCGTGATGCGCAACCGCGAGCAGGTCGCCCGCTTCTTCGACGGGTTCGAACTGGTCGACCCGGGGCTCGTGTCGATGCCGAACTGGCAGCCCGACGGCCTCGCCGCCCCGCAGGACGGAGAGATGCCGGAGGACCCGTACGCCTTCGCGGGCTTCGGCGGAGTGGGACGCAAGGCGTGAGATCCCCGGCCGCGGTGCCTCCCGGCACACCGACCCCGAAGAACGCGCGCACAGCGCAGGGCGCGCCCCTCCAGGCCCCGCCCGCAGGCCCGCCGACGACCCCGGCGGGCCCCGCCGCGCTGAGCAGCGGGCTCGAGGACCGGATCGGGCGCTTCGCCACGATCTGGGGCCGCGCCATCTTCCCCTTCACGGCGACCTCGCTGACGCGCGTCGAGTTCGAGCAGCACCTGGTGCCGCTCACCCGGACGCTCACCGAGGCCCTGCACGCCCGGCCCTTCGACGCGGCCGCCGCCCAGCAGGTCGGGGCCGGCCTCGTCGCCGTGCACTGCACCGACCCGGAGGCGCTGGCCGGCACGCTCGGCGTGGTCGAGTCGTACCTCGTGCTCTACTGCGGCTCCGACGGCGTCGGCGTGGAGGGCGCCGAGGAGTACCGGTCCCGGTGCGCCCGGCTCCAGCACCAGATCGCGGCGGGCTTCGCCCGGGCCCTGCGCGAGCGCACCCTCAAGGAGCAGGAGGCCATCGCCCGCTCCGCGCTGACCGCCCGTGTCGACGCCCAGCAGGCCCTGCACGCCAGCGAGGAGCGCTTCCGGGCGGTCTTCGAGGGCGCGGCCGTCGGCATCGGCATCGCGGACCTGGACGGCAACGTCCTGGAGGTCAACGACGCGCTGCTGCAGATGTTCGGCGGCATGGGCGGGCACGTCCGCGGCCGCAACATCAGCGAGTGGGGGCACCCCGACGACGCCCCGCAGGTGTGGCGGATGTACGGCGAGCTCGTGCGCGGCGAACGCGAGAGCTACCGCGTGGAGAAGCCGTACTACCGGCACGACGGAACCGTCCTGTGGACCAATCTGACGGTGTCGCTGCTGCGGGAGGCCGACGGTACCCCGCAGTACCAGCTGGCGCTGATGGAGGACACCACCGAGCGCCGGCTGCTGAACCTGCGGCTGCGCTACGAGGCCACCCACGACGCGCTGACCGGCCTGCCCAACCGGACCCTGTTCTTCGAACGGCTGGAGAAGGCCCTGAGCGGGTTCGGCGGCAGCCGGTTCGGGCTGTGCTACCTCGACCTCGACGGGTTCAAGGCGGTCAACGACAGCCTCGGCCACTCGGCGGGCGACCGGCTGCTGGTGGAGGTCGCCGACCGGCTGCAGAGCTGCGTCACCGGCCAGGGCGAGGTCGTCGCCCGGCTCGGCGGCGACGAGTTCGTCGCCCTCACGACCGGCCCGGACACCGAGGAGAAGGTGACCGAGCTCGCCGTCCGCATCCTGTCCGCCCTCTCGGCGCCGATCCGCATCGAGGGCCGGGAGCTGTCGGTGCGCGGCAGCATCGGCATCGTCGAGGGCCCGGCCGGGGAGCGCACCCCGGCCGAGGTGCTGCGCAGCGCCGACATCACCATGTACCGGGCGAAGGCGGCCGGCGGCAGCCGCTTCGAGTTCGCCGACGCGGAGGCCGACGCCCGCGCCATCACCCGGCACGGCCTGACCAACGCCCTGCCCGCGGCGCTGGAACGCGGCGAGTTCTTCATCGAGTACCAGCCGCTGGTCCACATGCACGACGGCAGCGTCCGCGGCGCCGAGGCGCTGGTGCGCTGGGAGCACCCGCAGTACGGGGTCCTCGGCCCGGACCGGTTCATCCCGCTCGCCGAACGCACCGGGCTGATCGTGCCGCTCGGCCGCTGGGTCCTGGAGGAGTCCGTCCGCCAGGCCCGCACCTGGCAGCGCGAGCACGGCGGCTCGCCGCTGCGCGTCAACGTCAACCTCTCGCCGACCCAGCTCCAGCACCCCGGACTGGTCGCGGACACCGTCGCGGTGCTGGAGAGCGCGGGCCTCGCCCCCGGCGCCCTGTGCCTGGAGGTCACCGAGTCCGCCCTCATCGGCGCCGACGACGAGCTCCTCGAACCGCTGCACCGCCTCGCCGAGCTCGGCGTGGACATCGCGCTCGACGACTTCGGCACCGGCTACTCGAACCTCGCGAACCTGCGCCGCCTGCCGGTCAGCGTGCTCAAGCTGGACCGCTCCTTCACCAAGGGGATGCAGCAGCAGCCCGCCAACCCGGTCGACGTCAAGATCGTGGAAGGCATCGTCGCGCTGGCCCACAGCCTCGAACTCGCCGTCACCGTCGAGGGCGTGGAGACCGGCGCCCAGGCGGCCCAGCTGCGGGCACTCGGCTGCGACACCGCGCAGGGCTGGTACTACGCCCGCCCCGGCGCCCCCGACCGCATCCACGCCCTCTCCCTCTCCGACGCGGTTCCGACGCCCTCCTGACCGGCCCCCGCCGGGCCGGGGCCGCCCGCGGTGCTACTCGATGCCGGCCTCGGTCCCGCGGCCGGGAGTGCGCACCGCCTCGACGACCCGCTCGTACCGCCGCGTGGTGTCGGCGAGCACCTCCGCCGCGACCGGCAGCCGCTCCGCCTGGTAGGCGTCGAGCACCTCCGGACCGGCGGTCCCGGTCAGGGCGGAGGCCAGGGTCCGGGCGAGGGCCGCAGCGTCCTGGATGCCGGTGTTCATGCCGAGCCCGCCGGCTATCGGGTGCACGTGGGCCGCGTCGCCCGCGAGGAACACCCGGCCCTCGCGCATCCGGGCGGCCATGCGGACGTTGATCCGCCAGGACGAGAGCCACGTGGGGTCCGCCAGCCGGATGCCGGGCATCCGGGCGTGCCGGTCGAAGATCCGCTGGAAGCCCTCCAGCGACGGCGGCAGCTGCCTGCCCTCCTCGTCCCGCTCCGGCGAGGCCTGCAGCTGGAAGACGTCCGTCCCCGGTATCGGGCAGAGCAGGATCCCGGCCTCCTCGGAGGTGAACCACTGGTGCCAGAACTCCCGGCTGAGCCCGGGTGCCCGCACGTCTCCCAGCACCATCTCCTCCTCCTGCGCGGTGTGCCCCTCGAAGGGGATCCTGAGGAGCCTGCGCGTGGTGCTGCCCCCGCCGTCGCAGCCGGCGAGGTACGCGGCCCGGACCACTGTGCCGTCCGCGAGCTCGGCGTCCACCCCGGCCGCGTCCTGCCGGATCGCGGCCAGCCGGGATCCGTACTCGACGTGCACGCCGAGCTCGGCGAGCCGGCCGCGCAGCACCTCCTCGACCTGCCACTGCCCCACGAGCAGGCCGTCGCCTGGGGCGGGGGTGTCGCGCACGTGGGCGCCGTCGAAGTACTTGCGCAGCACCAGCTCCTTCCGGCCCACGGCGGCCATGCGTTCGGCCAGGCCCAGTCCGTCGAAGACCTCCAGGCCGGCGGGCTGCAGGCCCTTGCCGCGGGATTCGCGGTGCGGTTCCGCGCGCTGGTCCACGATCCGCACGCGCAGGCCGCGCAGGGCCAGGTCGCAGGCGAGCGTGAGCCCCGTCGGGCCGGAGCCCGCGATGAGTGCGTCGGTCATCGGATGTCCCTTCCTCGTCGTTGCCTCAAGGAAAGCGGCTCGCGCCAGAAAAAGCAACCCGGTTAAAAAATTTACTCGGTCATGAAGTCGTGCTAGGGTCTGCGCATGGAGAACACGACGGGTCTGCGCGAGAACAAGAAGCTCCGTACGCGCCGCCAGCTGGCGGCGACGGCGCTGGAGCTCTTCCTGGAGCGGGGCTTCGACGCGGTGTCGGTGGCGGACGTCGCCGCGGCGGCCGAGGTCTCCAAACCCACCCTGTTCCGGTACTTCCCGAGCAAGGAGGACCTGGTCCTCGACCGGTTCGCCGACCATCAGGACGAGGCCGCCCGCATCGTGCGCGACCGGACCGCCGGCCAGACCCCGGTCGCCGCGGTGCGCGCGCACTTCCTGGCCGCGCTCGCCGAGCGCGACCCGATCACCGGCCTGTGCGACCACCCGGAAGTGGTCGCCTTCCAGCAACTCCTCCACGCCACCGCCAGCCTGGCGTCCCGGCTGAACCACTACACGGCCCGCGAGGTCGAACTGCTCGCCGCCGTCCTGGAGGCGGAATCGGTCCCGCCGCTCGCGGCGCGCCTCGCGGCGGCACACCTGGTGACGGTCCGGCACGAGCTGGGCCACGAGAACTGGCGGCGGATCGCCGCCGGCCAGAGCGCCGACGAGGCCCATCCCGCGGCCGTCGCCGACGCCGACCTGGCCTTCGCCATGCTGGCCGGCGGGCTCGACAAGGAGTTGCCCATACCCCGCGCCTGACACCCGCCCGCCCCGGGCCGCACCTTCGCCTCAGGCCGCACCCCCGCCTCAGGCCGCGCCCTCGTCCCCGGTGGCGCCGCCGGCCCGCGGATCAGCCGCCCAGCAGGATGCGTTTGAGCTCGCGGGCCGCGCGCGGCGGGGCGACGTCCGTGCGGTGGGCCAGCGCGATCGTGCGGCGCAGCGGAGCGCCCTCCAGCGGAGTGCTGCGCAGCCCCGGCCCGGCATGGCCGACGACCATCGCCGGCACCACGGCGACACCGAGACCCGCGCGGACGAAGCCCAGCACCGCGTCCATCTCGCCGCCCTCCACCGTGAACACCGGCTCGAAGCCCTCCGCCCGGCAGGCGGCAACCGTCAGGTCCCGCAGGTCGTAGCCGTGGCGGAACATCACCATCGGCTCGTCCCGCAGACCCGACACGGTCAGCGGACCGCCGCCCCCCGGCGGCGGCAGCTGCGCCGACGAGACCACCACGAGGTCCTCCGTGAGCAGCTCCACCGTGTCCAGCGCCGGCGCCGACGGAGGCAGCGGCAGTGCGATCAGAGCCAGGTCCAGAGCCCCGCGTGCAAGCTCCCGCACCAGATCCAGCGAACCGCTCTCCTCGATCAGCAGCTCGATCCCCGGATGCGCCGTGTGGAAGGCCCGCAGCACATCCGGCAGCAGGCCCGTGCACACGCTCGGCGTGGCCCCCAGCCGGACCCGCCCGCGCCGCAGCTGCGCCAGCTCCTGCACCTCCAGCCGCGCGGTGTCCGCGTCCGCGAGGATCCGCCGCGCCAGCGGCAGCAGCGCCTCGCCCGCGTCGGTCAGCGCGATATTGCCCCGCGCCCGGCTGAACAGCTCCGCCCCCAGCTCCCGTTCGAGCGCCTTGATCTGCTGCGACAGCGACGGCTGGGCCACGTGCACCCGCTCCGCCGCCCGCGTGAAGTGTCGGGTCTCGGCGACCGCCACGAAGTACAGGAGCTGCTGGAACTGCATCTCCCCAGGCTACCCGCCTTCATAGGTCATGCCTATCGACATCAGCACCATCATGTCTTGGACCTCTCGGGGTGCCGGTCCCTACCGTCTTGTCCCATGGCTCTGGCAACGCGGACGGGCCGACGGCCGTCCACCCCGCGCACGCTCTGGGAATCCACCGTCGGCAAGAAGGCCGTGATGGCGGTCTCCGGCCTGATCATGCTCGGCTACCTCGTCGTCCACATGATGGGCAACCTCAAGATCTTCTTCGGCCCGGAGGAGTTCAACGCCTACGGACGCTGGCTCCGTCACATGGGCGAGCCCTTCCTGCACAGCCACTGGGGCCTGTGGGCGGCCCGCATCGTGCTGCTCGCCGCCGTCGTCGCCCACGCCGTGTCCGCCTACCAGCTCAGCCGCCGCGACATCAAGGCCCGCCCGGTCGGGTACGCCCACAAGCGCCGCCGCGCGAGCTACGCGACCCGCACCATGCGCTGGGGCGGCGTCATCCTCGGCCTGTTCATCGTCTGGCACCTGCTCGACCTCACCACGCTCACCGTCAACGAGCGCGCCTGGGCCGGCCACCCCTACGAGAACGTCCTCGCCACCTTCTCCACCTGGTACGGCAACACCATCTACATCACCGCGATGGCCGCCCTCGGCCTGCACGTCCGGCACGGCTTCTGGAGCGCGGCCCAGACCCTCGGTGCGGGCAGCGCCCGCCGCGACCGCACCTTGAAGGCCCTCGCCAACGCCCTGGCCCTGCTCCTCTTCGCGGGGTTCGTCTCCGTCCCCGTCGCCGTCATGACCGGAGTGGTGAACTGACCGTGAACGACTACACGCGCTACACCACCGGCGAGCCCCTCGCCGACACCAACGCCCCGGCCGGCCCCATCGCCGAACGCTGGGACCGCCGCCGCTTCGAGGCCAAGCTCGTCAACCCGGCCAACCGCCGCAAGCACACCGTCATCGTCGTCGGCACCGGACTGGCCGGCGGAGCCGCCGGCGCCACCCTCGCAGAGCAGGGCTACCACGTCGTCCAGTTCTGCTACTCCGACTCCCCGCGCCGCGCCCACTCCATCGCCGCGCAGGGCGGCATCAACGCCGCCAAGAACTACCGCAACGACGGCGACTCCATCCAGCGGCTCTTCTACGACACCGTCAAGGGAGGCGACTTCCGGGCCCGCGAGTCCAACGTCCACCGCCTCGCCCAGATATCCGTCGAGATCATCGACCAGTGCGTGGCCCAGGGCGTCCCCTTCGCCCGCGAGTACGGCGGCCTCCTCGACACCCGCTCCTTCGGCGGCGTCCAGGTCTCCCGCACCTTCTACGCCCGCGGCCAGACCGGCCAGCAGCTCCTCCTCGGCGCCTACCAGGCACTGTCCCGGCAGATCGCCGCGGGCAACGTGGAGATGCACGCCCGCACCGAGATGCTCGACCTGATCACCGTCGACGGCCGGGCCCGCGGCATCGTCGCCCGCGACCTGGTCACCGGCGAGATCTCCACGTACCGGGCGGACGCCGTCGTCCTCGCCACCGGCGGCTACGGCAACGTCTTCTACCTCTCCACCAACGCCATGAACTCCAATGCGACCGCCGTCTGGCGGGCGCACCGCCGCGGCGCGTACTTCGCCAACCCCTGTTTCACCCAGATCCACCCCACCTGCATCCCGCGCACCGGCGACCACCAGTCCAAGCTCACGCTGATGAGCGAGTCCCTGCGCAACGACGGCCGGATCTGGGTCCCCAAGACCAAGGGGGACACCCGCCCGCCCGCCGACATCCCCGAAGCGGAGCGCGACTACTACCTGGAGCGGATCTACCCCTCCTTCGGCAACCTCGTCCCCCGCGACATCGCCTCCCGGGCCGCCAAGAACGTCTGCGACGAGGGCCGCGGCGTCGGCCCCGGTGGCCAGGACCAGGGGGGCGGAGCCGAAGGCTCCTCGGTCGAGGGCGGTGGTGGGCGACGGGAGGGCGTCTACCTGGACTTCGCCGACGCCATCCGCCGCATGGGCCGGGACAAGGTCGCCGAGAAGTACGGCAACCTCTTCGAGATGTACGAGCGGATCACCGCCGAGAACCCGTACGAGGTCCCGATGCGGATCTACCCGGCCGTGCACTACACGATGGGCGGCCTCTGGGTCGACTACGACCTCCAGACCACCGTTCCCGGCCTGTTCGCGATCGGCGAGGCCAACTTCTCCGACCACGGGGCCAACCGCCTCGGCGCCTCCGCCCTCATGCAGGGCCTCGGCGACGGCTATTTCGTCCTCCCCTCCACCATCAACGACTACCTGGCCCGCCACCCCCACCAGGACCCCGTCGACGACAGCCACCCCGAGGTCGCCGCCGCCGTCCGCGAGACCCGCGACCGCCTGGAGCGGCTGCTCTCCGTCGACGGCGACCGCACCCCCGACTCCTTCCACCGCGAGATCGGCGAACTCATGTGGGAGTACTGCGGGATGGCCCGCAACGACGCCGGACTGCGCAAGGCCCTCACCCGGATCCCGCAGATCCGCGAGGAGTTCTGGCGCCGCATCAAGGTCCCCGGCACCGGCGAGGAGTTCAACCAGTCGCTGGAGAAGGCCAACCGCATCGTCGACTACCTCGAACTCGCCGAGCTGATGTGCCTCGACGCCCTCCACCGCGCCGAATCCTGCGGCGGCCACTTCCGCGAGGAGTCCCAGACCCCGGACGGCGAGGCCGCCCGCCGCGACGAGGAGTTCGGCTACGCGGCCGCCTGGCAGTTCCGCGGCACCGGCGCCCCGCCCGTCCTCCACAAGGAAACCCTCGTCTTCGAGTACGTCCACCCCACCCAGCGGAGCTACGCATGAGGCTCAACCTGCGCGTCTGGCGCCAGCAGAACCCCGACGCCCCCGGCGCCATGGTCACCTACGAGGTCGACGGCGTCTCCCGCGACATGTCCTTCCTCGAAATGCTCGACACCCTCAACGAGGACCTCATCCTGCAGGGCGAGGACCCGGTCGCCTTCGACCACGACTGCCGCGAGGGCATCTGCGGCGCCTGCAGCCTCGTCATCAACGGCGACGCCCACGGCCCCGAGCGCACCACCGCCTGCCAGCTGCACATGAGGTCCTTCACCGACGGCGACACCATCGACGTCGAACCCTGGCGCGCCGCCGCCTTCCCCGTGGTCAAGGACCTCGTCGTCGACCGCAGTGCCTTCGACCGGATCATCCAGGCCGGCGGCTACATCACGGCCCCCACCGGCTCCGCCCCCGAGGCCCACGCCACCGCCGTGCCCAAGGACGCCGCCGACCACGCGTTCGAGCACGCCGAGTGCATAGGCTGCGGCGCGTGCGTGGCGGCGTGCCCCAACGGCTCCGCCATGCTCTTCACCTCCGCCAAGATCAACCACCTCAACGTGCTGCCGCAGGGCTCGCCCGAGCGGGAGACCCGCGTCCTGGACATGGTCGCCACGATGGACGAGGAGGGCTTCGGCGGCTGCACCCTGACCGGCGAGTGCGCCACGGCCTGCCCCAAGGGCATCCCGCTGCCGTCCATCGCCGCCATGAACCGGGAGTGGCTCCGCGCCCTCGGCAAGCGCGGAAAGGCCCGGAGCTGACGCCTTCGCCCCGCCGGCGCGCGCCGACCGACCAGCTGATCCTGCCGACAGATCGACCCGCTGATCAGCCCGGCTGCTCCGTCCGGTCGATCCGCCCGGCTGCTCCGTTCGGTCGATCCGCCCGGCTGCTCCGTTCGGTCGATCCGCCCGGCTGGTCCGTCCGGTTGATCCGGTCGGCCGATCGATCGGCCGACCGGGCGCTCTGCCCGGGCCACGACGTGCCGCACCCGCGACCGCTCCGTGCCATGGGCAACAGTGGCCCCATGCGAGAAGCCCTCCGCGGGTCCGGGCCGCGCCGCCGAACGGTGCTGGCCGCCACCCTCACCGCGCTCGCGACGGCCGGCTGCTCCGCCGAGGAATCGCCCCGCCCCCCGGCCCGGGGCCCCGGGGGAGCCCCGGCGAAGGACGCGCTGGTGATGGTGATCCGGCACGCGGAGAAACCGTACGCCGGGGACACCGGCGAGGACGGCGACGGCAACGAGAGCCCCGGCTTCCTCGCCGGACGCGGCCGACGCCGGGCCGAGGAGCTCCCACGGCTCTTCACACCGACCCGCAGCTCCCTGCTGCCCCGCCCCGCCGCGGTCTTCGCCGCCGGCGGGGCAGCGGCGCCCGCCCGCTGCCGCCAGACCGTCGCGCCGCTGGCCGCCGCCCTGCACACCCGCGTCCGCACCGACTTCGCCGTCGGCGCCGAAGCCGCCCTGGCCGGCGCCGTGCTGGCCGCCCCGATGCCGGTGCTGGTCTGCTGGGAACACCAGGGCGTCCCCCGCCTCGTCCGCTCCCTCGGGGCACACCACGTGCTCGGCGTCCCCGCCGCCTGGCCCGACCGCCACGACCTGGTGTGGCTGTTCACCCGCAGCCAGGGCCGCTGGAGCTTCCGCGAAGTCCCGCAGCACCTGCTCCCCGGCGACGCCTGAACGCTCCGCGGGTAGTCCGGTCATGACACCGCGGGCCGGTGGGGGCTGGTCGCAGTTCCCCGCGCCCCTGCGGGGCGCTGCCCCGCCTCTACTCCGCGCCCAGGGCCCGGGCCAGGTAGTCCGCCGTGCGGCCCTGCCCCGCGCGTGCGACCTGCCGGGGCGTGCCGGCGGCCACGATGCGGCCGCCGTCCGCGCCGCCGCCGGGCCCCAGGTCCACCACCCAGTCCGCGCCCGCCACCACGTCCATGTCGTGCTCGACGACCACCACGGAGTGGCCGGCGTCCACCAGCCCGTGCAACTGCCGCAGCAGCACCCGTACATCGGCCGGGTGCAGCCCGGTCGTCGGCTCGTCCAGCACGTACAGGGTGTGGTCGCGGCGCTGCCGCTGCAGCTCCGTCGCCAGTTTGATCCGCTGCGCCTCGCCGCCCGACAGCTCGGTCGCCGGCTGCCCCAGCCGCAGGTAGCCCAGCCCGATCTCCTCCAGCGCCTTCAGGCTCCGCGCCGCCGCCGGGACCCCGGCGAAGAACGCGGCCGCGGACTCCACCGTCAGTGCCAGCACCTCCGCGATGTTCAGCCCCTCGTGGCGCACCTGGAGCGTCTCGGCGTTGTACCGCGCGCCCCCGCAGTCCGGGCACGGGGCGTACGTACTGGGCAGGAACAGCAGCTCCACCGACACGAAGCCCTCGCCCTGGCAGGTCTCGCACCGGCCGCCCGCCACGTTGAAGGAGAACCGGCCCGCCTTCCAGCCGCGCGCCCGCGCCTCGGGAGCTGCCGTGAACAGCCGGCGCACCACGTCGAACAGCCCGGTGTACGTGGCCAGGTTGGACCGCGGGGTGCGGCCGATCGGCTTCTGGTCCACCTCCACCAGCCGCCGCACAGGGAAGTCCGGCTCGGCGAGCCGTTCGCCGACCTCCCGGGCGAGCACCTGCCCCACCAGGGTCGACTTGCCGGATCCGGACACCCCGGTGACCGCCGTGAACACCCCGAGCGGGAACTCCACGTCCACATCCCGCAGGTTGTGCCGGTCGACGCGCTCCAGCCGGACGGCCCCGGCCGCCTCCCGCACCGCGCGCCCGTCCCGCACCGCGCGCCCCTCGTGCCCTGCGTGTCCCCCGTGCCCCTTGCGCCTCTCGTGCTCCTCACGCACCTGGCCGTCCCCGCCCGCCCCGAACAGGTACCGCGCCGTCGCCGACTCCGCGACCCCGGCCAGCTCGCGCGGCGGCCCGCTGTGCAGCACCCGCCCGCCGTGCTCACCGGCCCGCGGACCCACGTCCACCAGCCAGTCCGCGTGCCGCACCACGTCCAGATGGTGCTCCACCACGAACACCGTGTTCCCCGCCGCCTTGAGCCGGTCCAGTACGCCGAGCAGCGCCTCGGTGTCGGCCGGATGCAGCCCCGCCGACGGCTCGTCCAGCACGTACACCACGCCGAACAGCCCCGACCGCAGCTGCGTCGCCAGCCGCAGCCGCTGCAGCTCGCCGGCCGACAGGGTCGGCGCGGTGCGGTCCAGGCTCAGGTAGCCGAGGCCGAGCTCGACGACGGGCCCGATCCGGGACCGGAGGTCCTCGGCGAGCACCCGCGCCGCCTCCCCGCCCGCTCCGCCCTGCGCCCCCGCTCCGCCCTGCGCCCCCGCTCCGCCCGGCGCCCCCGGTGCAGCGGGCGCGGCTTCGGCCAGCAGCCGGTCCAGGGCGGTCAGCGGCAGCGCCGCCAGCTCCGCGATCGTCCGTCCCGCGAACGTCACGGCCAGCGCCTCCGGCCGCAGCCGCCGCCCCTCGCACACCGGGCAGGGGGAGTCGGCGAGGAACCGCTCCGCGCGGGCCCGCAGGGTGGCGCTCTTGCTGTCCGAGAAGGTCCGCATCACATAGCGGTGGGCGCTCATGTACGTGCCCTGGTACGGCCGCTGGATCCGGTCCGCGTCCCGCACCGGGTGCACGGTCACCACCGGCTGCTCCTCGGTGAACAGGATCCACTCCCGGTCGGCCGCCGGCAGCTCCCGCCACGGCACGTCCACGTCGTGGCCGAGCACTTCCAGGATGTCCCGCAGGTTCTTGCCCTGCCAGGCCCCGGGCCACGCCGCGATGGCGCCCTCACGGATCGACAGCCCCGGGTCGGGAACGAGGAGTTCCTCGCTGGTGCGGTGGATGCTGCCGAGCCCGTGGCAGGAAGGGCAGGCCCCGGCGGCCGTGTTGGGGGAGAAGGCGTCGGAGTCGAGCCGCGGCGCGCCCTCCGGGTAGGCGCCGGCGCGGGAGAACAGCATGCGCAGGGAGTTGGACAGCAGCGTCACCGTGCCGACCGACGAGCGGGAGCCGGGGGAGGAGCGCCGCTGCTCCAGCGAGACGGCCGGCGGCAGGCCCGTGACCGAGTCGACCTTCGGCGCGCCGATCTGGTGGATCAGGCGCCGCGCGTACGGGGCCACCGACTCGAAGTAGCGGCGCTGGGCCTCGGCGTAGAGCGTGCCGAAGGCCAGCGAGCTCTTGCCGGAGCCGGAGACCCCGGTGAAGACGGTCAGTGCGTCGCGCGGGATGTCCACGTCGACGCCGCGCAGGTTGTGCTCCCGGGCACCCCGCACGCGGATGAACGGGTCGTGGCTGCGGGGCTGGGCGGCCGGGGGCGGCTCGGCGGTCTGGTGCATTCGCCCCACTTTACGGGGGTGCCGCAGCTCAGGCCCCCGCCGGCCCCGAGAGCCCGGCCAGGCGGGCCAGCCGCCCGAAGGACTCCAGCAGGGCGGCACGGTCGTACGTGGACGTCGTCACCAGCAGCTCGTCCGCCCCGGTCAGCGCGGACACCTCGGCCAGCTCGGCCGCCACCCGCTCCCCGGTGCCGTGAATGTGCCCGGCGAGCGCGCCCTCGTACAGCTCCCGTTCCTTCGCGCCCATCTCATAAACAATTGCACGTTAGTGGTAGGTCGATCCGAATCGATACAGTCGACTGGTCGGGTGACCTTGGTCGTTCTGGCCTCCCCGTATGTCGGGGAGTGGCCGAGTGCCCTGGCCGCCGAGACCCGGCCGCTGACCCCAGTCCCGCACCAGCTGGCTTCCCGGTAGCCGGTGCGTGGCTTTCTGTGTTTCAGCCCACGGCATCAATGGCAGCTGCGATGAGGGAACGAGCCTCAGGCCCGTAGGCGGCAACCTCTTTCAAATTCCCGAATGCCTTGAGGTGCAGCGCTACGTCACTCGGCTGAGTTTCCTTGATGGCCGCTGAAAGTGTTTCCACGTGAACACGCTGACGGTCGAAGATGGTGAAGGTTTCCAGTGGCCAAGCTTGCCGGGATGCCGTGAACGGAATGATTCCCAGCGAGATTGAAGGGAGTGCCATGACCGACAGCAGGTGGCCTAGTTGGGCGGCCATGATTTCGGCGCTGCCAATCCGGTACCGCAACACTGACTCTTCAACCAGCACAGCGAATCGGTGATCGCCCTCACGGATAACATGCGAGCGGTCCATGCGTGCTTGCACGGCGTCCGACACGTCGTCTGGTGTTCCGCGAAACTGTGCAATTGAAGTCAGCAACGCGGTTGCATAGCCGGGAGTTTGAAAAAAGCCGGGCACCACGTTGGAGCAGTACACATGGAATTGCTGCGTCTGCTCGTAGAGGGGTGCGCCCGACTCCTGAAGTTGCCTTAGGCCCGTTCGCTGTAGCCGCTTCCACTGGACGTACATGAAATCGGCCTGACGGTTGGAGGCGATCAAATCATCGGCAAGCCCCGGCACGCCGCATGCTGTGCACCAGGCTCTTATGTCCGCGTCGCTGGGTGGCGTCTTGGCGTGCTCGATCCGCGAGGACTTGGACTCGCTCCACCTACACCGGACAGCCAACTCGCGGGCTGTGATTCCTGCGTCAAGCCTGATTTCCCGCAACCGACCGGCTACGGCTTCCCTGGCTGCTTGGGCTTTGGACGAAGGGGATGACATGAATTGGCTGTCCGGTTCGACTCGGATCGCGTATTCGCTGTGCGGGGTTGCTCGCTGCCAGACTTCCTCGAATGCACTGCCACAGAGCTTCAAGATGCCGGCTTCAGTGCTCAGTTCGTCCATGACGTGACGGCCGTCCCCGGCGAAGTGGTGGATACGGATCAGTTCTCCGTCGAACAGCCAGAAATCATTGGCGGGAACCAGGAAACCCGTTGCCTGGCTACGCGGCAGCCAGCGCACGTCTTCGCCAGCAATGACGTTGGCGTGCGTGGCGTAGTGCTCCCAGCGGATGTACTCGCTGACAGGCTCCGAAACCACACGGGCACGGCGCACAACCACACCACGCGCGACGGCATCCACAATGTCCTGGTGGAACGGATGGAACCAGGATTCACGGTTGTCCCAGTTGACACGTTCCCCGCGCTGCCATGCTTCTAGCCGGGGGTTGGTCCCGTAGTCGTCCCGTAGTTCCAAATGGACAGCGGATTCACGGGCATTGCCCAGCAGCTCACTGAATAGCGGAACGCTCGACGGCATCGCTCGCTTCCCTGATCATCGGCACCATGCGGGCCGGAATCCTGATGATTCCCTCGCTGTCAGGGATCGAGCCCTTGGCCGGGCTGCTCGCCTCACAGGTCGCGCGGAGTGCAGAGCCTGCCTTCCACCCCTGCAACACCAGTTCTCCCGCCTCTTCGTCAGCCCAGACGGTGGGGCAGTGCTCAAGGCCGGTGTTCGGGTCGATCCCAACGAACCGTAGCGCCATGACGGCCTCTTTCCGGATGTGGTTTGCCTGAACTTGCACGGCCGTCCTCCCGGTACTGCGCAGACAGTCAAGACCGCCTGCAACGAAATGGCGTGCAAGTTCATGCAAGTTGATGGAGCTGCCGACGCGGCGCCCTTTAACGTCCTCATCACCACGACGGCACCGAGGGGACGGCGGCATGGTGAGCAGTGCTGACGCAGCAAACGATGAGTTCGACTATGTGACCTACCCCCGAAGCGCGAGACGTGCCCGTCCTGCCGCAAACCGATCCCCCTGGACCTGCCCGCCCGTCGAGGGACGCTTGCCCGGAGGGACGGACCGGGCTGTGTCGCCTACTGGCACCTTCGGTGCGTCCAGGCAGGCGGCAGCCGGCCGTGAGATCCGTAATCCGACACACCGAACACCGAATCATCCGAGACCCGGAGACCATGCCCACCGTGGTGGCGAGCTGCCTCTACACGGGCTGTGGATGGTCGGCTCTGCCCGGCGGCGGCGTAGCGGCAGCAGACCGTCAGTGCATGACCCATACGGGCCTGAACCAGGGACACAGCCGGTTCCTTCGAGGGTTCGAGGACATCGCCGTTGTTCATCGGGTCGAGAAGACCTGACACAGACTCCCGCCCTGCCAGGGTGGGTCAGCACCCCCACACCATCACGGGTGAAGGAGCACCAGATGCCCAAGCACGGCGGCGGTTCCGGAAGCTGCCAGGGCGGCAGTCAGCAGGACGACGGCAGCAGCGGACGCGGACACGGGGGCGGCGGCTCGGAGACGAGCGGCGGCAACTCCTCCGACGGCTCCGGCCCCGCGAAGTAGCACCGGATGACCGCACGCAAAGAGGAGGTGGTCCCTTCGGGGCTCGCCTCTGCGCTCGTTGCTTCGGGTGCGCTGCAATCTGACTGGCTGCCGACGTTCAAGGCAGTCCCCCGCGACATGTTCGTCCCTGACCGCATCTGGCCGGGCATGGCGGACGGCACCCGGCAGAACCCCGTGGTGGACCGCGCCAAGGACCCGGACGCGTGGCTCAGGGCGGTGTACTCCGATATCCCGCTGACCACTCAGTGGGACGACGGCAGCCACAGCGGGGATGAGCTGGGCAAGACGCCTTCCAGCTCCAGTTCGCAGCCTCACATGGTGTTCTCGATGCTGGCCGATCTTGAGGTGAAGGACGGACACAGGGTCCTTGAGATCGGGACGGGTACGGGCTGGAATTCGGCGCTGCTCGCACACCGACTCGGCACAGAGAACGTCGTCTCCATCGAGTTCGACGCCGAGGTTGCGAAGGGGGCCGGGGAGAACCAGCGCAGCGCAGGCCTGTCCCCGCTGGTGATCGTCGGAGACGGCCGGTTGGGGTACGCCAGAAGGGCTCCATATGACCGCGTCATCGCGACATGCTCAGTTGGGGAGGTGCCCCAGATATGGGTAGACCAGACAGTCGGCGGCGGGCTGATCGTGGCCCCCTGGGGGACCCTGTACGGCGGTGAGGCCATCGTCAGGCTGACCGTGGACGGCGGAACTGCAAGTGGCCGGTTCACGCGCTCCAGTGCCTTTATGCGGCTTCGGCAGCAGCGCCCGGAACTGCACCCCCATGACGCCTATCTCAAGGGCAAGGAGTGGCCTGCGGACGGCGACAGGAGCACCACCACGCTTTTGCCCACCGAGGTTGGCGGATGGGTGGAACAGTTCGCTATCGGGCTCCAGATGCCCGGGGCGTTCTGGTCCGTGGAGCGCTACGACGACGGCACGTACACGCTGTGGACCTACAGCACCGACACCCTGTCTTGGGCCTCGGCTGACTACGAACCAGGGGCGGATTCCTTCGACGTGGTGCAGTCCGGGCCGCGAAGGCTATGGGACGAGACGGAAGCGGCCTACCTCTGGTGGGAAGTGCGGGGACGGCCCGGGTTCGATCGGTTCGGGCTGACCGTGGACAGAGACGGGGGACAAGCCTGGCTCGACTCTCCGGACCACCCCGTCCCCTCAGTGGGCTGACCCTCTCCGTACGCCCCGTCTGTGCGCTGCTCCCGTGGCGCGTGGGCGGGGCTTCCATCTGCCGCTGACCTGCGAAAACGCGTGGCTACAAGGGTGTGCACTCCACCCAGAACCGGTGGTAGCCCAGCCGTTCCGCCTGCCGGGCGAGTTCGACGGTGTCGCGCACGGCGTGGGGCGCGGGGTGCCCCTCGCGGGTGCGGGACCGGTCGAGGACGGAGAGTCTGCGGATCACACAGGTCTCAACGTCTCGCGCCTGTCAGGATTCCCCGACCGGGGCGGGGCGGCGCGGCTGCCGGGGCGGGGCCGGCGGTGGTGTCAGTGCTGCGGTGCGCGGTGGCGGTACAGGTCGCGCAGCAGGGCGATCTCGGCTCCGTGGTGCAGCAGTTCCTGGTTGACCCACCACACGATGTCGAGGAGGGGCTCCTCCGCGTCGCTGCCGTGCGGGTAGGTGCAGTAGCCGATGGTGTCGAGCGCGGTGTCGTCGAGGCCCAGCAGTGCCTTCCGCCAGGCCGCGGCACCGGCCTCGAACGCGGTGACGGCCTCCGCCGCGGTCCCGCTGACCGGATGGTCGTCCCGGGTCAGGGCGTGGCTGCCGGCCGTGTGGTCGGCGCGCAGGGCCAGCATCTCGCCGAGGTGGCTCAGGCGCCACGCCAGGGTGGTGAACGGCGGCGGCCAGGGGTGCGGGTAGGCCGCGGCGTCGCGTCCCCAGTCGCCGGTGCGGGCGCCGGCCAGGAGGGTCGCCCGCGGCCCCGGCCCGTCGGAGCGCCGTCGTACCGACCAGCAGTCCGGCACCGGCTCCCAGAGGTACTCCTCGTCGGTCAGCGGGGCGCCGACCCGGGTCTGCGTCCCGTCGCCGCTGTCCATGACGGGTCCCGACATGCGGCCGGAGAGGCGCTCGTACGCGAAGTCGAACTGCTGGAGGAGCGGGATCAGGCGGGCTGGTGTCACGGGTGCTCCGGTGGCGGTCCGGCCGCGGGAGGCGGCGGCGGGGGAGGGACGGTCTGTCAGCCCGCCAGCCTGGCACGGCGGGCACCCCATCGCGTACCGGTTTTCCGACGGCCGACCGACCCCGCCGACGGCCGACCGGCCCGGCTGACTGCCGAGCGGCCGCCGGCCACCGGGCTGCAACTCCTTAGGGTGGCCCGTATGAGTGAGCGAACCGACCGCAGGCAGCTGGCCGTCTTCGACATAGACAACACCCTGGCCGACACCGACCACCGCCAGCACTTCCTGGAGCGCCGCCCCCGGGACTGGGAGGGTTTCTTCGCCGCGGCCCCGGCCGATCCGCCGCTCGCGCGCGGGGTGGCCCTGGCCGTCGAGCGCGCGGCCGACTGCGAGATCGTGTACCTGACCGGCCGTCCGGAACGGTGCCGGGCGGACACGGTGGAGTGGCTGACCCGGCACGGGCTGCCCGAGGGGCGGCTGTGGATGCGGCGGAACGGCGACCGCCGGCCCGCCCGTACGACCAAGCTGGAGGTGCTCCGGCAGATCTCCCGCGGCCGGGAGGTGCGGATGCTGGTGGACGACGACGAGCTGGTGTGCCAGGCGGCGCGTGCCGCGGGATTCCGGGTGGTTCCGGCGACGTGGGCGGCGGACGCACCGGAGCTCCGGGCCGTGCAGGAGACGGAGGGCCGCACCTGATCCCGAGCCGCCGAGCCGCCGAGCCGCCGGACCGCCGGGCCACTGAGCCGCCGCACCGTCGGACCGCCGGGCCACTAGCTGCCGGGCCACTGAGCCGCCGGGCCGCTGCACCGCCGGGCCCGCCCGGCCGTCGTGCCGCAGGGCCCTGGGGTTGGCCCCCGGGCCCTGCCGCGTGCCGGTCGGTCAGTCCCCCTCGTCGAGCCGGAAGCCGACCTTCAGTCCGACCTGGTAGTGCGCGATCCGGCCGTCCTCCAGGTGGCCGCGCATCTGGGTGACCTCGAACCAGTCCAGATTGCGCAGCGTGAGGCCGGCCCGGGCGATCCCGTTGCGGATGGCCTGATCGATGCCCTCGGTGGACGTGCCGACGATTTCGGTCACCCGGTAGGTGTGGTTGGACATGGAGGTCTCCCGAGAGTGGGGGCTTTGTCGTGTTCTACGGTGCCCCAGTACGTCCGCGTCCGCGAACTTTGCCACGACATTTCCCGGGCGAAAGAGCCTTGACCAGCCCATTGGTCTATGCCAATTTTCAAGCCGGCTCCGATCAACCCCGGAAGGTGGCCCCACGTGAAGACGCGTTTCCCCGCCGTGTGCACCGCCCTCGCGGCCGCGGCCGCCCTCACCGGGTGCAGCGGCCCGGGAGGTGCGGCCCCCGAGCCGCAGAAGGTGACGCTCTGGCTGATGAAGGGCAGCGCATCGGAGGACTTCACCGCGCGGTTCACCGCCTCCTTCGAACAGGAGCACCCGGGCGTCGACCTCGACGTCAGGATCCAGGAGTGGACGGGCATCGGCGACAAGGTGAACGCCGTGCTCTCCGGCAGGAGCGGCGAGAGCGCCGACGTCATCGAGGTCGGCAACACCCAGGTCGCCCGGTACATCGAGACCGGCGGCCTGTCCGAGCTCACCCTCGAAGGGCTCCGCAGGTGGGGCAACCAGGACTGGCTCCAGGGCCTCGCCGACCCCGGCAGCATCAACGGCGCCCAGTACGGCGTCCCCTGGTACGCGGCCAACCGCGTCGTGATCTACCACAAGGACCTCTTCGCCAACGCCGGGATCAAGAACCCGCCCAGGAACCGCCAGGAGTGGCTCCAGGCCACCCAGAAGCTCGACAAGGGCGACCAGCAGGGCATCTACCTCCCCGGCCAGAACTGGTACGTCCTGTCCGGGTTCGTCTGGGACGAGGGCGGCGACCTCGCCACCGAGGGCAACGGGAAGTGGAGCGGCGCCCTCGACGACGACAGGGCCCTGGCCGGCATGGAGTTCTACAAGCGGCTGCAGGCCCTCGGCGACGGCCCCAAGGACGCCGACGAGGAGACGCCCCCGCAGGCCGACGTCTTCGCCCGGGGCAAGGTCGCCCAGATCATCGCCCCGCCCGGCCAGGCCGCGGCCATCGAGGCCGCCAACCCCGCCCTCAAGGGCAGGCTCGGCTTCTTCCCGGTCCCAGGCAAGACCTCCGACAGGCCCGGCGCGGTCTTCACCGGCGGCTCCGTCCTGATCGTCCCCGCGCGGACCGGGCAGCGCGACCACGCCATCGACCTGATCACCGACCTGGTCGGCGAGCGGTGGCAGACCGAGCTGGCCCGCACCATGAGCTACGTGCCGAACAAGACCACCCTCGCGCACGTCGTCGAGGGCAACGAGGGTGCCGCGAGCATGGCCGCCGGCGCCGCACAGGGCCGGGCCACCCCCAAGTCCGCCCGCTGGGCCGAGGTCGAGGCGGACAACCCGATCAAGCCCTACATGACGGCCGTCCTCACCGGCCAGGACCCCCGGAAGGCCGCCAGGACCGCCTCCGAGTCGATCAGCAGGGTACTGAACGCCGCCCGCTGACCCCGGCGAGTTCAGACTCCGCACATCCACGGGCCGCGAAGCGGTCATGTCGAATCCAGCCGGTCACGGAAGAAGTAAAGGAGCCGGGCCGCCACACCTGCGGCCCGCCCTCCGCGCCCGGACCAGGAGCCGCCATGACCATCGCCCCCCTCTCGCCGTCCGCCGTCCCGCCCATCGCCGCTCCCGCCCCCGCCCTCCTCACCCCCGCTCCCGGAGCATCCCCCGCCCCCGGAGCAGCCCCCGAAGCCGCCGCCACGCCCCGGTACGCCGTCCGCCTCGCCCGCAACGAGGACGAGGTGCGCGCCGCCCAGCGGCTGCGCCACCAGGTCTTCGCGGGCGAGCTCGGCGCCCGCCTCGACGGCCCCGAGCCCGGCCTCGACTCCGACGCCTTCGACGCCTACTGCGACCACCTCCTCGTCGTCGAGGAGGAGACCGAACAGGTCGTCGCCACCTACCGGCTGCTGCCCCCGGAGCGCGCCGCCGTCGCCGGACGCCTCTACTCCGAGAGCGAGTTCGACCTCTCCGCCCTCGTCCCCATCCGTCCCGACCTCGTCGAGGTCGGCCGCTCCTGCGTCCACCCCGACCATCGCAACGGCGCCGCCATCGCCCTGATCTGGGCCGGCCTCGCCCGCTACATGGACCGCTCCGGGCACAACTGGCTCGCCGGCTGCTGTTCGATACCGCTGGCCGACGGCGGGGTCCTCGCCGCCGCCACCCGCGACAACGTCCTGCCCCGCAGCCTCGCCCCCGCAGAGTACCGCGTCACCCCGCACATCCCCTGGAACCCCGAGGGCATCGCCTTCCCCGAGCGCAGCCAGCTCCCGCCGCTCCTGCGCGGCTACCTCCGGCTCGGCGCCTGGGTCTGCGGAGAGCCCGCCCACGACGCCGAGTTCGGCTGCGCCGACCTGTACGTCCTGCTCTCCCTGCGCCGCACCAACCCCCGCTACCTCAAGCACTTCCTGGCGCTCGCCCCGACGACGTCATGAGCGTCTGGCTGCCCACCTCGCCCTGCACCCCGCAGGACTGCGCCGGCCACGACGGGCACACCGTCGGCCTCCCGCACGCAGTCCTGCGGCTCACCGCCGCAGCCGCCCTCATCCTCCTCGGAATCCTGGGCGCACCCCCGGTCCGGCTGCTGCCGGCCGGCCCCCGGCACACCGCGATCCGGGCCTGGTCGGCCGCCCTGGTACGGGCCTTCGGGCTGCGGATCACCGTCCGCGGCAGCGCGGGCTCGGACGGCGCCCGCCTCGTCGTCGCCAACCACGTCTCCTGGCTGGACATCCCGCTCGTCACGGCCGTGTTGCCCTCCCGGATGCTCGCCAAGAGCGACATCCGCGCCTGGCCCGCCCTCGGCCGGCTCGCCGCACAGGCCGGCACCCTGTTCATCGAACGCGACCGGATCCGCGCCCTCCCGGACACCGTCGCCACCCTCACCCGCGCCCTGCTGGCCGGCGACCGGGTCACCGTCTTCCCCGAGGGCAGCACCTGGTGCGGGCGCGCCCGAGGACCCTTCCGGCGGGCCGCGTTCCAGTCCGCCCTCGACGCACGCGTCCCCGTCCAGCCGGTCCGGCTCGACTACCGGCTGCCCGGCGGGGACACCGCCGGGGCCGCCTCCTTCGTGGGCGACGACCCGCTGACCGCCTCCCTCTGGCGGATCGCCCGCGCCCGCGGTGTCCGGGCCGAGGTGCGGCTGCTGCCGCGGATCCCGCCGGGCCGGTACGGGCACCGGCGGGACCTCGCGGCCGCGGCTCAGGCCGCGATCACCTCGGGCGACCCTGCCTCCGTCCCCACCGCCTCCTCGCCGCTGCCGGGCCTGCCCGCCCAGCCGAAACCGCCGTCGGCCACGGACAGGGACAGCGCGAACCGGCCCTCTGCGTCCGTCCACCACCGGGTCAGCTCCAGCCCGGCCGCCGCCAGCTCCTTCCGTACGCCCTCCTGACGGAACTTCGCGGACACCTCCGTCAGGATCTCCTCACCCTCCTCGAACGGCACCAGCAGGTCCAGGGCCCGGACCTTCACCACCAGCTCCGACCGGGCCCGCAGCCGCATCTCGATCCACTCCTGCTCCCGGTTCCACACGGCGACGTGCGCGAAATCCTCGGCACGGAAGTCCGCACCCAGCTCCCGGTTCATGACCGCCAGCACGTTCCGGTTGAACTCGGCCGTCACCCCCTGCGCGTCGTCGTACGCCGCCACCAGCACGGACTCGTCCTTCACCAGGTCCGTCCCCATCAGCAGCGCGTCCCCCGGCGACAGCATCGCCCGTACGGACGACAGGAACACCGCCCGCTCCGCCGGCAGCAGGTTCCCGATCGTCCCCCCGAGGAACACCACCAGCCGCGGCCCGGGCGCCTCCGGCAGCCGCAGCGGCTTGGTGAAGTCGGCCACCATGGCGCGCACCCGCAGCCCCGGATGCTCCTCCTGCAGGATCCGCGCCGCCCCCTCCAGCGCGCTCGCGCTCACGTCGACCGGGACGTACGTGTCCAGCGCGGGCATCGCCGCGAGCAGGTGCCGGGTCTTGTCCGAGGAACCGGAACCCAGCTCCACCAGCGTCCGGGCCCCGCTCACCGCGGCGATCTCCCCGGCCCGCGCCAGCAGGATCTCCCGCTCCGCGCGCGTCGGGTAGTACTCCGGCAGCCGGGTGATCTCGTCGAACAGCTCGCTGCCGCGGGCGTCGTAGAACCACTTGGGCGGCAGTACCTTCGGCGACCGCGTCAGCCCGGTCAGCACGTCCTCGCGCAGCGCGGAATCGGCGGCGTTGTCATCGAGCGTGCGGGTCAACTGGAAGTCACTCACTGAACGGTCTCCTTGAGCGGGGTCAGGTCGACCCGGGTGCGATGGGCGGTCAGCAGGGTCCGGTCGGGCACCTCGTGCCAGCGCGGATCGTCGTCATACGGCTCCGACGCCACCACGACGCGCTGCGCCGCCGGGTCGGCCAGGTACCACAGCGAGTCCCCCCAGGCCGTCGCGGCGATCGCCCGGCCGTCGGTCAGCAGCAGGTTCAGCCGGGAACCCGGCGCGGCCTCCGCGAGTTCCCGCACCGGCTCGGCGAGCGCCGCGCCCAGGTCGTCCCCCCGGCGCAGCCGGTGCAGCACCAGCGCCCAGACGAGCGCCGAATCCGTCGTCGCGGCCAGCCCCAGCACCTCGCCGGCCGGCAGGGCCGCCGCGAGCGGAGCCGCCGTGCCCGGCCAGCCCCGTATCGCGCCGTTGTGGCTGAACAGCCACCGCCCGCCCGTGAACGGGGCGGCCGCGGCCTCCCCCTCCGCTCCCGCCAGCGTGGCGTCCCGTACGGCGGCCAGCGCCGCCCCGGCCCGGACCACCCGGGCCAGGTCCGCGAAGGTCAGGTCCCCCCAGATCGGCCCCGCCCGCCGGTAGCGGGCCGGCACCGGATCCCCCTCCGCGTACCAGCCCACCCCGAAGCCGTCGGCGTTGACCGTGCCGTGGCGCTGCCGCCGCGGCCCCCACGACTGCCGTACGAGCGAGTACTCCGGATCGCTCAGCAGCCGCCCCAGGGGCACCTCGGGCCCCACGAAGGCGATATGGCGGCACATCAGGCGTCCCTCGCGGTCCGGAAACCGGAGAAGATCTGCCGCCGCACCGGCAGGTCCCAGTTGCGGAACGTCCCCCGGCAGGCCACCGGGTCCACCGCGAACGAGCCGCCGCGCAGCACCTTGTACTCCGGCCCGAAGAACACCTCCGAGTACTCCCGGTACGGGAACGCCCGGAACCCCGGATACGGCAGGAAGTCCGAGGACGTCCACTCCCACACGTCACCGATCAGCTGGCGCACCCCGAGCGGGGAGGCCCCCGCCGGATAGCTGCCCGACGGTGCCGGACGCAGGTGCCGCTGCCCCAGATTGGCGCGTGCGGGCGTCGGATCGGCGTCCCCCCACGGGTAGCGGGTGGAGCGCCCGGTCGCCGGATCGTGCCGGGCCGCCTTCTCCCACTCCGCCTCCGTCGGCAGCCGCCGGCCCGCCCAGCGCGCGTACGCGTCCGCCTCGTACCAGCTCACGTGCAGGACCGGCTCCTCCTCCGGCACCGCCTCGGTCATCCCGAACCGGCGGCGCAGCCACTGGCCGGCCTCCCGGTACCAGAACAGCGGTGCGCCGATCCCGTGCCGGCGGATCTGATCGAAGCCCTCCGGCGCCCACCAGCGGCTTTCGAGATAGCCGCCGTCCGCGATGAACGCCTGGAACGCGGCGTTCGTCACCGGCACCGTGTCGATCCAGAACGGCCCCGTCTCCCGGACGTGCGCCGGCCGCTCGTTGTCCAGCGCCCACGGCTCCGCCGAGGTCCCCATGGTGAACGGGCCGCCCGGAACCAGCACCTCGGACACCGCCGGCGGCGGCCCCGGCGGCGGGGACGGGTACGGGGCGGCCAGCACCGGGGCGCCCCGCCGCAGCTGATGCGTGATCAGCATCGTCTCGTCGTGCTGCTGCTCGTGCTGCGCGACCATCCCGAAGGCGAAGCCCGAGTCGAGCAGCGCGCTGCCCTCCAGAGGGGTCCGCTCCAGCAGGTCGAACACCCGCCCGCGCACGTCGGCCGTGTACCGGCGGGCCTCGGCGGGCCCGAGCAGCGGCAGCTTCGGCCGTTCGGAGCGCGGGTGCTCGAACGCGTCGTACAGCGGATCGATCTCCGGGTGCATGGCCTCACGGCCGCCGACCCGGCGCAGCAGCCACAGCTCCTCCTGGTTCCCGATGTGCGCGAGGTCCCACACCAGCGGGGACATCAGCGGCGAGTGCTGGGCCGTCAGGTCCTCGTCGGTCACCGCATCGGTCAGCCCGGCCGTGCGGATCCGGGCCGCGGTCAGGGCCTGCAGCGCCCGCTCGCGGAGGTCCGCCGGCTCGCCGGGCGAGAAGGATTCGCGGGGTTCGTGTGCGGACACGAAGGATTCTGCGGTCATGAGCGGGCCCCCGTCCCGGTGAGCTGGTACGCGTTCTCGTCGGCCGGGCAGCGCCCGCGCAGCACGAAACGCTCGATGAAGGCGCCCACCGTGTCCTGCACGTGCGAGCTCGCCCCGAGCCGGGGCAGCGCCTCGGCCGCGGCCCGGAAACAGAAGGCGGCCGCCGCCCGCAGTTCCGGATCGGCCAGGCCGTGGCGGGCCGCCGACTGCCACAGCGGATTGCGGGGCGCGCGCACCGGCCCGTGCCGGTCGGCGAGCGCCTTCGCCACCCGGTACCCGGTCTCGGCGGCCTCCGGGTCGTCGAACAGCGCGTGCACGACCGCGACCGGTACGAGCCAGCCGTCGTCCCCGGGCTGGGCGTCGATCATCCGCAGCTCCAGGTGGCCGCGCGGGCGCACCGGGGGGAACAGCGTGGTCAGGTGGTACGCGAGGTCCTCGGCGGTCGGCGGCCGCAGCGTGCCGGGCGGCTGCGCGGATCGGGACCGGGCGGGGGAGGGGGACGCGGCGCGCAGCCAGTCGCGGAACGTCATCCCGCGGGGTGCCGTCCACGGCCCGTCGCCGTACGCCCGCATGCACATGACCTCGGTGTCCAGCGCGTGCCGGACCCACCCCGGCCGGGGCTCGGCGTCCAGCGGCGGGGCGAGCGCCCGCCGGGAGTCCAGGTCCCGCCAGATGCCCTGACGGGCACACCGCCATCCGGCGTACGGGCCCCCGGTCGCGGGGGAGTTGGCGAACGCCGCCACGAACACCGCGCCCAGCAGATGACCCAGCCGCCAGCGCCGCCCGTGGCCGAGCGGGCCAGGCTCCTCGTAGCCGGCGTCCACACAGACCTGCACGGAGGCGGAGGTGCGCATCATGGCGCGCCCGGCCGGGCCGAAGCGGTCGAGGTACGCCTCCATGGCGTCGTAGCGGGGGCTGCTCACCAGCCGGCGTGCGGGGGTGCGGGGGTCGCGGCCGATGCCGCGCAGGACCAGGCCCCGGGAGTGCAGTGCGCTCCGGACGGCGGTGAGGTCGGCCTGCAGGCTGTCCACGCAGGCGGAGAGGGAGTCGGCGGGAGCCGAGCTGAGCTCCAGCTGGCCTCCGGGTTCGATGCTGAAGCGGGAGTGCAGGGGGAGGGCGCGGGCCGCGTCGTGCGCGGCCGTCAGCCGGTCGGGGGGAAGCGGCTCACCGGGCCGCTCGGCGTCCATCACGAGCCATTCGAGCTCGGCGCCGAGGACGCGCGGCGGGCCCGTCTTGAAACAGATGCCGTGGACGAGGTCCTCGGCGGCGGCTTCGGTGATGGGGGAGGGAGCGGGGGATGGCGAGGCGGGCGGAGCGGGTGATGCGGACGCAGCGGATGGTGCGGATGCAGTGGATGGAGCGGATGAGCCCTGGGGCATGGCCGATTCTCCTGTCCTGGACTGTGACCTGACCATGCCTACCCGTCCTTGTCGGGCTGAAGAGCCGAATCCGGTCGTGTTTGCGCAAAAGTGAGTGGTGTCAGCGCCAAATTGCGACTGATGATGGCCCGATGAGCAGCAGATTGCGCGAGATCGCGCGGGAGAACGCGACGATCCTGGCGTCCGGCGGCTACCGGACGCGGTCGGGGCGGCATGTTTCCCTGGCCGCCGCCCTGGCGGAGGCCAGGGCAGGGACCAGGATATATGGGCCGAACCAGGTCATTCCAGACGGGCAACTTCCCGCCGGGGGGCACCACACGGCCATCGAGGTGACGGGGGAGAGCAGCACGGTCGCAGCCCGTAGGCTCGCCGCGGACGCCCCCGGCCCGGGCACGGTGGCCGTCCTGAACTTCGCCTCGGCCCGGAACCCCGGGGGCGGCTACGTCCGTGGAGCCAAAGCGCAGGAGGAGGCCCTGTGCCGGGCGTCCGCCCTGTACGAGACGCTGCTCCAGGCCCCGGAGTACTACGAGGTCCACCGCGCGGAACGCAGCACCTTCTACACCGACCGGGTGATTCACTCGCCCGGGGTACCCGTCTTCCGTGACGACCGCGGCGAACTCCTGGAGGAGCCCTTCCGGGCCGGCTTCCTCACCTCGCCCGCCCCGAACGCCGGCACGATCCGCCGCCAGGAGCCGGAGCGCGCCGCCGAGATCCCGCCCGCCCTGGCCCGGCGCGCGGAGCGCGTCCTGGAAACGGCGGCCCTGCACGGGTACCCGCGGCTGGTGCTGGGCGCGTGGGGGTGCGGGGTGTTCCGCAACGACCCGGCGGAGGTGGCGGAAGCCTTCCGGGGGCTCCTGGCGGCCCGATTCGCCGGAATCTTCGAACGGGTGGTCTTCGCCGTCCTGGACCGCGACCCGGCGCCGCGGGAGGCCTTCGAACGGGCCTTCGCGGGCGGGGGTGCCGCCCTCAGCCGGTGACGAGGGCCCCGCCCCGGACCGCATCCCCCGGCCACCGGCGCTCCCACTGCTCCTCCGCCTCCAGTTGGGCGGCCAGGCTCAGGAGGAGGGGCTCCGAGGACTCCGGACCCAGGAGCTGGGCTCCGATCGGCAGGGCCGAGGACGTGAATCCCGCCGGGACGTTCACCCCGGGCCAGCCCAGGACGTTCCACGTCCAGGCGTACGGGCAGGCGGCGATCATCGCCCGGTCCGTGGCCATCGCGCCCAGGCCGGCCAGGGCCCCGATCCGCAGCGGCGCTGCGGCCGTGGTCGGGGTCAGGACCACGTCGAACCGGCCGAAGACCTCGCCGATCCGCCACCGCAGGTACGACTCCGCCCGCCGCGACACGCGCAGCGGCAGCCCGCCCAGGATCCGGCCCGTGCGCATCGCCCCGTGCGTGCGGGGGTCCAGCAGCCCGGTGTCGGGCACGCGGGAGGCCCAGTCCCGTACGCCCCCGGTGGCCCGGGGGACGAAGGTCAGGCCGATCTGGCCGTACCGCGGGTCCTCCGGGACCACCTCGTGGCCCAGGGACTCCAGCCGCCCTGCGAGCCGCTCCACCGCCGAACGGATCTCCGGGTCGAGGGACTTCGGGGTGGCGGTGAAGGCCATCCCGAACGACAGGGCGATCCGCAGCCGCCGCGGGGTGCGGCGGGCGGCCTCGACCGCCGGGATCGGGGCCGGGCGGTGCCGGTCGCCGGGGTGCGGGCCGCCGGCCGCGTCGAGGAGCAGGGCGGCGTCGGCGACCGTGCGGGCCAGTACGCCGTTCACGGTGAGCCCGTGGAAGGACTCCGGCTCCGGCCAGGTGGAGATGCGGCCGCGCTGGGGCTTGACCCCGACCAGGTGCGTCCAGGCCGCCGGGATCCGTACCGACCCCGCCCCGTCGGAGCCGAGTGCCGCCGGGACCAGGCCCGCGGCGACGGCGGCCGCCGAACCGCCGGAGGAGCCGCCGGGCGTGTGGTCCGGGTTCCACGGGTTGCGGGTCGCGCCGAAGGCGTGCCCCTCGGTGAACGGCCACTGCCCCAGCTCCGGGGTGTGGGTCTTGCCCACGATGACCGCGCCGGCCGCACGCAGCCTGCGTACCGCCTCGCCGTCGGCGGCCTTCGGCGGGAAGTCCCCGGCGCAGCCGAACGCGGTCGGCTCGCCGGCCACGTCCATGTCGTCCTTGACGGCCACCGGCACACCGAGCAGCGGCAGCCGCTCGCCGGCGGCCAGCCGCCGGTCCGCGGCGTCCGCCTCGGCCGGCGCGGCCTCGGCGCGGACGATGCGGAAGGCGTTCAGACGGGGCTGGGCGGCGGCGATCCGCTCCAGCGCCCGCTCGGTCAACTCCCTTGAGGAGGTGCGCCCTTCGGCCAGATCCCGCGCCATGGCCGCCAGGCCGGCGGTCGGTGCCTGCGTACCCGATGAGACGGCCATGGCCCCTCAACCCCTCCCCGTTACCGATCAGTAGAACCGACGGTAACGCCACGGGCCGGTGATTCCCTAGACCCATCCCTCCAGCGACGCCATGAATCCCGCGAAGTCGTCGCGGTGGACGGTGTGTCCGGCGCCCGCGACCGTACGCGTCTCGAAACCGCGCTTTTCGAGCTCCGCCACCTGCTCCGCCGACAGGAACAGACTGGGATCGGCGAGCTGCACCAGCGAAGGAACCGCCGGCGCGTCCGGCAGCAGCTCCGCGTCGACGAGCGGGGCCAGGCCCGGGACCGTCGCCTCGTCCCACACGGCGAGCGTTTCGAGCTCGATGTCGACGTCCTCGTCCGCCCAGCGCGGGTTGAGCGCCCTCACCTGCTCCCTGCCCGCGTGCTTGAACTGCCGGAGGAAGTCCGGGCTGACCCCCCGCACGGCACTCGCCAGCCCCCACGCAGGATCGGAGTAGACCGCCCGCTGCGGCCTGAGCCGGTCCACGGCCAGGGACAGCGTCAGCCCGCCGAGCGAGTGGCCGATGGCGAGTTCCGCCCCGGTGGGCAGGGTCTCGACGACATCGTCCGCGAAGAGGGCGGGGCTGTACTCGCCGCGCCCGCTGGCGCCGTGCCCGCGCAGGTCGACGGCCATGACCCGGTAGCCGCGTTCGGCAAGGGCGGGCCCGACGCGCCGCCACGTCCGGTGGTCGGACATGATGCCGTGGATGAGCAGGGCCAGCCGGTCGCCCTCGCCCCAGGTGCGGGTGTGCAGCTGCATTGCGCCGATTCCTTTCGCTTCCCGTGCTTGTCGTGAATACCGCGTGCTTGCCGTCTTGCCGTGCGCGCCGTGCTCGCCGTTCCTTCGGTCCCCGAGCCGGGGCGGTGGTCGCCGACCCGTCCTGCCCGCCGACCCCGCGAACGGGTGTGCGGTACAGCGGCATTGTCGCCACCCCCCGCCGGCGAGGGGCGTGATCGCGCCAGAGCCCCGCGGCCGCGGGGCCGGGACACCGGCACCCGCCGGGGAAGGCCCGCGTCCGCTCCCGTGGGCGGTCAGAGGGGAGTTCGGGCCGGTCCGCCGTGCGGACTCGTATCCGGCCAAACGCCCGACCCCGGCCGCGAACGGTCTGGAAGGATGCCACGGCAATGTCACAGTCATCGAAGCCGCCGAAGCCCTCGACCCCGGCGCCGACGCCGCAGTCCGTGCCCACCAGCGCCGACGTGGCCCGCCTCGCCGGAGTCTCGCGCGCGACGGTCTCGTACGTCCTCAACAACGCCGAAGCGGTCCGCATCAGCGAGCCGACCCGCCGCAAGGTGCGCCAGGCCGCCGAGGAGCTCGGGTACGTACCGCACGCCGCCGCGCGCAGCCTGCGCGCCGGCCACACCCGCATCGTGCTGCTGCCCGCCCCCGAGGACCCGGTCGGCCCGCGCCACAGCACCTTCCTCAACGAGCTCCAGCGGGCACTGCGCCGGCTCGACTACACGGTCGTCCAGTACGGCAGCCTCGGCCTGAGCGGCGACGAGGCGGCCCGCGCCTGGGCCGAGCTGCGTCCCGTCGCCGTGGTCTGCCTCGGGCGGATCACCCTGTCGGCGCACAACGTCGACACCCTCAAGCGGGCCGGGGCCCGCGCGGTGATCACGATGGGTCCGGTCCGGGTCGCCGGGGCCCACGCCCTGATCACCGACCAGGCCGAGGTCGGCGCGCGGGCCGCCGCCCATCTGCTGGACCGCGGCCGCCGGCGGATCGGGGTCGTCGTCCCGGCCGAGGAAGGGGCGGCGCCCGTCGCCCGGGCCCGCCTCGAAGGGGCCCGCTCGGCCATCGGCCCGGCCGTCCCCGCGCCCCGCCCGCCCTCGGGCCCCTCCGCCGGCGGGGCGGACACCGGCCCCGGCGTCGTACCCCTCGCGATGGCCTGCACGGAGGAGTCGGCCGCGGAGCTCGCCGCCCGCTGGCGCTCCCTCGGCCTGGACGGGGTGTTCGCGTACAACGACGAGTACGCGGTGCTGCTGGTGCGCGCCCTGCTGGACGAGGGGCTGCGGATCCCGGAGGACGTCGCCGTCATCGGTGCGGACGACCTGCTGCTCGGCCGGCTGCTGCGGCCCCGGCTGAGCACCGTGCGGATCGAGATGCCGACCGGGGACCGGCTCGCGGATCTCGTGGACCGGGCGGTGCGGGAGCCGGCCGGGACCGCCGACCGGCACGGCCGGGTCGCCGCCACCGCCGTCCCCCGCGAGTCCACCTGATTCCCGGCACGCCGTGCCACCCCGACCCCGGACGCCGTTGACAGGCGGTGACCTGCGGACGGACACTGCGGGCGCGCCCCACCGGGCGCGCCCGGCGTCGTGCCCGGTGCCGACGGCGGCACCGTCCCGCCGCCGCCCGCACGGATCCGCCCAGGAGAGACGCGATGAGCATCCGCACCGTCCGCGACGTGTACGTCGTCGACGCCGTCCGCACCCCGATCGGCAAGTTCGGCGGCGCCCTCGCAGGGGTCCGCCCGGACGACCTCGCCGCGCACGTGGTGCGCGCGCTGGTGGACCGTACGCCCTCGCTCGACCCGGCCCGGATCGACGACGTCGTCTTCGGCGACGCCAACGGCGCGGGCGAGGACAACCGGGACGTGGCCCGCATGGCCGTCCTGCTCGCGGGCCTGCCGGTGACCGTGCCCGGCGTGACCGTCAACCGGCTGTGCGGATCGGGGCTCGAAGCGGTGATCCAGGCCGCCCGCTCCATCGCGCTGGGCGACTCGTCCGTCGCCATCGCGGGCGGCGTGGAGTCGATGACCCGCGCCCCCTGGGTGGTGCAGAAGCCCGAGCGCCCCTTCCCCTCCACCCACCAGCAGATGTGGTCGACCGCGCTCGGCTGGCGGATGACCAACCCGCGGATGCCCGACGAGTGGGCCGTATCGCTCGGCGAGGGCGCCGAGCTCATCGCGGAGAAGCACGGCATCACCCGCGAGGCGCAGGACCTGTTCGCGCTGGACAGCCACCGCAAGGCGGCCGAGGCCTGGTCGGCCGGGCTGTACGACGACGAGGTCGTGCCGTACCCGGGCATCGACCTCGTCCGCGACGAGTGCATCCGCGAGGGGTCGAGCCCGGAGTCGCTGGCCCGCCTGAAGCCGGTCTTCCGGACCGACGGCACCGGTACGGTCACCGCCGCCAACGCCTCCCCGCTCAACGACGGCGCCGCGGCACTGCTGCTGACCGACGAGGAGGGGCTGGCGGCGACCGGCCGTGAGCCGCTGGCCCGCATCAGCGCCTCCGCGGTGACCGGGATCGAGCCGCAGCTGTTCGGGCTGGGCCCGGTCGACGCCGTGCAGCGGGCGCTGGCCAAGGCCGGCACCGGCCTGGCCGACCTCTCCGTCATGGAGCTGAACGAGGCCTTCGCGGCGCAGGCGCTGGGCTGCCTCGCCGCCTGGCCCGAGCTGGACCCGGCGGTCGTGAACCCGCGCGGCGGTGCCCTTGCGATCGGGCACCCCCTCGGCGCCTCGGGCGCCCGGCTCGCCGGGTCGGTGGCGCACCAGCTGGCCGCGGCCGGCTCGGGCAAGGGCGTGGCGTCGCTGTGTATCGGGGTCGGGCAGGGCATCGCGCTGGTCCTGGAGCGCTGAGCTCCCCGGACCACTGTGCCCCCGGACCACTGTGCCCCCGGACCACTGTGCCCCCGGACCACTGTGCCCCTGGGCCACCGAGCGGCGACGGGGGCGTCGGCGACGGGGGCTGTCGGTGACGGCAGCCGCAGGGCCGCGGCGATCGTTTCCGGTCACCGCGGGCCCTCAACTGCCCAATAACTGAACAGATGTGGTGCCTCCGGTCTGGCACGATGGCGCGTGCTGCTCCGCCGCCCCCCGCCGCCAGCCGCTCCGCCGACCCCCTTCCGGAGGCCCCGCGTCATGCCGCTCCTCGAACCGACGCTCCGGCAGGACGGGCCGACCCTCACCGGCGGTACCGCGCCGGTCGTCGAGCCCGCCACCGGCCACACCCTCGCCACCGTCGACCTGGCCGCGTCCGCCGATGTCGCGGAGGCCGCCGCACGCGCCCGGGCCGCACAGCAGGACTGGGCCCTCGCCTCCCACACCGAGCGCGCGGCCGTCCTGCGCCGGGCCGGGGACCTGTTCACCGCCCATGCCGCCGAGTTGCGCGACTGGCTGGTCCGCGAGTCCGGCTCCATACCCGGCAAGGCGGAATTCGAGCTGCACGTCGCCGCCCAGGAGTGCTACGAGGCCGCGGCCCTGGCCTCCCGGCCCGCCGGGCAGGTGCTGCCGAGCGAGGCGCCCCGGCTCTCCTTCACCCGCCGGGTCCCCGCCGGGGTGGTCGGGGTGATCGCCCCGTTCAACGCCCCGCTGATCCTGTCGGTCCGCTCCGTCGCGCCCGCGCTGGCCCTCGGCAACGCGGTCCTGCTCAAGCCCGACCAGCGGACCGCCGTGTGCGGCGGGCTCGCGCTCGCCGCCGTCTTCGCCGGGGCGGGCCTGCCCGCCGGGCTGCTGCAGGTGCTGCCCGGCGGCGCCGACACGGGCGCGGCGGTGGTGGCGGACCCGCTGGTGCGGGTGGTGTCGTTCACCGGGTCGACGGCCTCCGGCCGGGCCGTCGGCGAGCTGGGCGGCCGTCACCTCAAGCGGCTGCACCTGGAGTTGGGCGGCAACTCCGCCCTGGTCGTCCTCCGCGACGCCGACGTCGAGGCCGCCGTCGCACAGGCCTCCTGGGGGTCCTTCTTCCACCAGGGCCAGATCTGCATGACCACGGGCCGGCACCTCGTCCACGCCTCCCTGTACGACGAGTACGTCGAACGCCTCGCCGCACGCGCCGAGTCGCTGGCGGTGGGGGACCCGTACCGCGAGCAGGTGCACCTGGGGCCGCTGATCGACCGCACCCAGCTCGACCGGGTCCACGCGCTGGTCGAGGCCAGCACCGGGCAGGGCGCCAAGCTGGTCGCGGGCGGCACCCACGAGGGCCTGTTCTACCGGCCGACCGTGCTGGCCGGTGTCGGCGACGACACCCCGGCGTACGCGGAGGAGGTCTTCGGGCCCGTGGCGCCCGTCCGGTCCTTCGCGACGGAGGACGAGGCGGTGGCGCTGGCCGCGGCCGGCCCGTACGGCCTCTCCCTCGGCATCGTCACCCGCGACGCGGCGCGCGGACTGGAGCTCGCCGGGCGGATCCCGACCGGGATCGCGCACGTCAACGACCAGACGGTGAACGACGAGGCCGTGGCCCCCTTCGGTGGAATCGCCGCCTCCGGCACCGGGGTCCGCTTCGGCGGCGAGGCGAACCTCGACGCGTTCACCGAGCTGCGCTGGACGACGCTCCGGTCCGGCCCCGCCGGGCACCCGTTCTAGCCCGTTCGGCTGCCCGCTAGCCCGTTCGGCTGCCCGTCCGGCTGTGCGCCCGGACGTGGCCGGAATGCGCGGGGCGGGTTGTTCGTTCAACGACCGTACGCGGCAATGAGGAGGTCTGGAAACGTGGCTACCGTCGAGCTCACCAAAGAGAACTTCGACCGAACGGTCAGCGAGAACCCGTTCGTGCTGATCGACTTCTGGGCGGGCTGGTGCCGGCCCTGCCTGCAGTTCGCCCCGGTGTACGAGAAGGCCTCCGAGGCCAACCCCGACCTGGTGTTCGCCAAGGTGGACACGGAGGCCCAGCCCGAGCTGGCCGCGGCCTTCCAGATCACCTCCATCCCGACCCTGATGATCGTCCGGGACCGGGTGGCCGTCTTCGCGCAGCCCGGCGCGCTGCCCGAGCCCGCCCTGACGGACCTCATCGGGCAGGCCCGCGCCCTCGACATGGAGGAAGTCCACGCGAAGATCGCCGCCGCGCAGCAGGACCGCGGTTAATGTGACGGGGACCGGCGGGGGCTGACCCCGGCCCCGACACCCCCTGGACGGCGCACATGGCGGAAGCGGTGGAGTACGACGTCGTGGTCCTCGGTGGCGGACCGGCCGGCGAGAACGTCGTCGACCGGACCCGCGCCGCCGGGCTGAGCACGGCGCTGGTGGAGGCCGAGCTCATCGGCGGCGAGTGCTCGTACTGGGCGTGCGTCCCCAGCAAGGCGCTGCTGCGCCCCGCGCTGGCCAGGGCGGACGCCCGCCGGGTGCCCGGGCTGGCGGGCGCCGTCACGGGCGCCCTCGACGCCCAGGCGGTCTTCGCGCACCGCGACTACTGGACCGGGAACTGGAAGGACGACGGCCAGGTCGACTGGCTCGACTCGATCGGCGCCCACACCTACCGGGGCCACGGCCGCCTCGCCGGGCCCCGGACGGTCGCCGTCGAGGGCGCCGAGGGAGAGCACCACGTCCTCACCGCCCGGCACGCGGTGGTCGTCGCCACCGGCAGCCGGGCCGTGATCCCGCCGCTGCCCGGCATCGCCGGGGCGCGCCCGTGGACCAGCCGCGAGGCCACCTCCGCCCGGGAGGTGCCGGGCCGGCTGGTGATCGTCGGCGGGTCGGTGGTGGCCTCCGAGATGGCGACGGCCTGGCAGGCGCTCGGCTCCCGGGTCACCGTGCTCGTGCGCGGTTCCGGGCTGCTGCCGCGGATGGAGCCCTTCGCCGGGGAGCTGGTCGCGGACGCGCTGCGCGAGGCCGGCGCGGAGGTCCGTACGGGCGTCTCGGCCGAGGCGGTCGTCCGGGACGGGTCGTCCGGCCCGGTCCGGGTGGTGCTGGAGGGCGGCGAGATCGTGGAGGGCGACGAGCTGCTGATGGCGACCGGCCGGGCGCCGCGGACCGACGACCTCGGCTTGGAGACGGTCGGGCTGGCGCCGGGCGAGTGGATCGACGTCGACGAGAGCTGCCGGGTGCCGGGGCACGACTGGCTGTACGCGGTCGGCGACGTCAACCACCGCGTCCTCCTCACCCACCAGGGCAAGTACCAGGCCCGGATCGCGGGCGCGGCCATCGCGGCCCGCGCGGCCGGCACCCCCGAACCCGACACCGGCCCGTGGGGCGCGCACGCGGCGACCGCGGACCGGCGGGCCGTGCCGCAGGCGGTGTTCACCGACCCGGAGGCGGCGGCGGCGGGTCTTACCCTGGCCGAGGCCGAACGGGCCGGCCACCGGGTCCGCGCCGTCGACTACGAGACGGGCAAGGTCTCGGGCGCCGGGCTGTACGCCGACGGCTACCGCGGGCGCGCCCGGATGGTCGTCGACCTGGACCGGGAGGTGCTGCTGGGCGTCACCTTCGTCGGGCCGGGCGCGGCCGAGCTGGTGCACGCGGCCACGATCGCGGTCGCGGGGGAGGTCCCGATCGACCGGCTCTGGCATGCGGTTCCGGCGTTCCCGACGATCAGCGAGGTGTGGCTGAGGCTGCTGGAGGCCTACCGGGGTTAGGCCTGGCAGGCCCTGGCAGGCCCTGGCAGGCCCTGGCAGGCCCTGGCAGGCCCTGGCAGGCCCTGGCAGGCGCTGCCAGGCCCCGCCCGGCGCCGTACGCGCGGCCGGGCAGGGCTCAGGGGGCGGGGGACCCGGGGGCCTCAGGGGCCGACGGTGATCTGCTGCGTCGGGTCGGTGGTGTCGGTGATCTTGTAGACGGCGTTGAACGCGGACGTGGTCGCGCTCGTCGGGCAGCCGAACCCGCCCGTGACCGTCACCGGAACGGTGGCACCCGTGAAGGTGAGGCTCGGCGCGGCCCCGTTGGCCCAGGTCCCGGAGACGTTCGCCGGTCCGGAGGGGGCGGCGGTGACGGTGCAGTTGGCCAGGCCGCTCGTCTGCAGGACGAGCCCGCCGGCCGGGACCGTCATGGTGGCGGTGACGGGGGACCCGTGCTGCATCGAGACCGACCAGGAGCCGCTGGTCGTGACCGTCGGGGTCACGCCCGGCAGGCTGGCGGTGCACGAGCTGTACGTCGGCGGGGTGATCGGGGAGGAGACCGGCCCGGCGGCGTTCTGGTTGCCGGGGGCGTCCGGGACGGTGCCGGTGGCCACGGAGACCGTGCAGGTCACCGTGACCGCGCCGGCCTTGAGGGTGGCTTTTCCGCTGAGGGTGGCCTTGAAGGAGTGGCCGGCCGGGGTGACGGTCGTCGACCCGGCGGCGGGCCGGGGCACGGCGGTGGCGGTGGCGGTGGCCGATGCCACCGACAGCACTCCGGCGGCTGCCATCCCGAGGGCGAGCGCAGTGCGCTTTCGGCTCATGGCTGTGCTCCTTGGGGATCGTGGTGCGGGGTGGGGGCGGGGGCGGGGGCGGGGCTGCGGGCGGGAGCGGGATCGGGATCGGGATCGGGATCGGGATCGGGAGGGGACGGAGCAGGGGCCTGCGGGGGTGTGGGGGAGCCCTCCGCGGGCGCGGGGCGCGGGGCGGCGTACGGCTGCCAGGCGAACATCAGGCCGCCGCCGAGGATCCCGAGCAGGGTGCCGATCAGGAAGCCGCCGAGGTTGGACAGCACGAGCGCGGCGGTTGCGATGAGCGTGGTCAGGACGCCGGCGAGGCCGCGCTGGGCGGGGGCGAACCAGGCGGTGAGGCCGAGCACGATCATGACGATCCCCATGAGGACCGACGGGATGCCCGCCACGCCCTGCTGGAGCATGACCTTCAGCGGTGCCAGCGGCAGGACGCATATCTCGGCCCCGGCGAGGACGGCGAAGAGCCCGCCCCAGAACGGCCTGGTACGCCGCCATCGCCGCCAGCGGCTCAGAAGCATTCCTTCTTGCCCTTGCTGATGTTCATGCTCAGCCCGGAGAGCTTGAAGGTGCCCGCGTTGGTCGCCCACGCGGTCTGCCGGAGGTCGGAGATGCTGACGGTGTCCGCCTGCTGGGCGAACAGGTCCTGCATGCCCACGGCCTCCGCCGGGCCCTTGTCGAGGGTGGAGGCGTCGCGGCCGATCTCGATGTTGGTGAAGACGGCGTCGCCGGAGAGCTGGGTGGCGTCGACGAAGAGGTTGCTCGCCTCGACCGGGGCCTTCTTGCCCGCGGTGAGGTTGAGGGAGATGTCGCCGATCAGGGGGAGCGAGGTCACCACGGACTGGCAGAGGTTGTGCAGCCGGGCTTCCTTGACGGCGGTGACCGCCACGGGGATGAGCTCCTGGCGGGCGTTGACGTCGACGCTTCCGTACTGGGCGAATCCCTCGCCGTCCAGGCTCGACGCCGCGACCTTGAACTGCTGGCCGGAGACGGCGAAGGAGGCGGCGAGCGCGCCCTGCGCGAGGGCGATGCCGAGGCCGGCGGTGACGGCGACGGCGGGGAGGGTCAGAACGGCGAAGCGACGCCAGCGGACCCGTCCGGCACCCTCGTCGGGGGGTGACGCACCTCTGCCGGGCGGGCCGGATACATCCGATAAGTGCGGGGAATCGGTCATGGGATCGTCCCTGGGTTTCGGTTGTGCACCGTTGTTACCGACGAGTTGAATGTAAGAGTGCCAATGGGGGTTGGCAAGGTTGCTCGGGCGTACCGTTTCGGCCGAGTCCTACTCGTCGGTCCTGCCCCGCCTACCGCTCCGTGCCCAGGAGTTCGGCGACCTCGGCCTCCACCCTGCGCGCCATCGCCCGGGCGAACTCCGCGGCCACGACCTCGCCGGCGACCGGGCGCAGCGCCGCCGCCGCACCGCTGATGTGATCCAGTTGCGTGGCCGAAAGGTGCTCCAGCCCGTCCGGGCCGATCACATGCCGCCGGAACAACCCGACGAACCGGTCCGCGAGCGCCGCCGCCTGCATCTGGACGAGGTCCCCCGCGTCCAGGATCTCCGCGAGCGGCACGCCCTGCCGCACCAGCGCGAGCGTCGCCTCCAGCAGCCGCCGGCTCCGGTGCGTGACCAGGTCCCCGTCGATGCGTACGTACCCCAGCCGGGCCGCCCGCCGGGTGTCCTCGGCGGTCGCCGCCGGCCCGAACAGCTCGGCCAGCTCCGCAAGGGTCATGGTGACCGGCTCCTCCTCGACCCGGTCGCCGGTCATCGCCCGTTCCAGGCCCAGCAGTTGGGACAGGCCCCCGCCGGCCTCCCACGCGTGCAGCAGCTCGCCGATGCCGTTGACCGTGTAGCCGCGCCCGAGCAGATCGCTGATCAGGCGCAGCCGGGCCAGGTGGTCCTCGGAGTACCAGGCGATCCGGCCCTCCCGGCGCGGTGGCGGCAGCAGCCCGCGCTCCTGGTAGTAGCGCAGGTTGCGCGCCTTCACGCCGGCCGCCTGCGCCAGCTCCTCCCGGCGGTAGCGCACCGGGCCCGCGCCGCTGCCGTCCACACCGTCCACGTCGTCCACGTCATCCCGCACCAGGCTGCTCACGCGGCCGAGTGTAGGACGTACCGGCTGGTCACATGGGGCGCGGACGCTTCTCCCGCTTCACGGCCCGCAGGACCACGAACCGCGGTTCGCTCGCGGCGACTTCACTGTTGCCGAAGAGGCGCCGCAGGTGCGTGTGGTAGCCGAGGTGGCGGTTGGCGACGATCCACAGCTCGCCGCCCGGCCGCAGCGCCCGCCGCGACTGCGCGAACATCCGCAGCGCCGTCGCGTCCGTGGTGGCCTGGTGGGAGTGGAACGGCGGATTGCACAGGACCAGGTCCACCGACCCGGCGGGCAGCATCGACAGCCCGTCGCCGACGAGGAACTCGGCCCGGTCGCCGCGGCCGTGCCGGACGTTCGCCTCGTACGTGGCCCGGGCGGAGGCCACCGCCTGGTACGACTCGTCCGCGAACACGAGCTCCGCGTCGGGGTCCGCGACCGCGACCGCCGTACCGACGATGCCGTTGCCGCAGCCCAGGTCGACGACGCGGGCGCCGTCCGTGTTGGTCGGGATGCTCTGCAGGAAGAACCGGGTGCCGACGTCGAGGCGGTCCGCGCAGAAGATCCCCGCGTGGTTGACGGCGGTCAGGCCCGCCCCCGAACCGGCGTCCCGGTCCAGCGTGTACGTCAGCGGCCAGCCGCCCCCGGCCGGCGTGCCGGCGGCCCCGGCCGCGACGACCTCGGGATCCGGCGTGCAGAAGATCAGCCGGGCCTTCTTCTCGGCGAGGGAGGTCCTGGTCGGGCCGAGGATCCGCTCGAAGAGGTTCAGCGTCGAGGTGTGGATCTCCTTGACCATGCCCGTGCCGACCACGACCGTGCCGGCGTGGACGTGAGGGGCCAGCCGCAGCAGCTGGTCCTCCAGCAGCGCCAGGCTCTTCGGCACCCGTACCAGCAGCACGTCGATCCGCTGCGGCGGCGCGTCCTGCGTGGTCAGCAGCGTCACCGCGCCCGCCGCGGCCCCGGCACGCGCCAGGTTGGCCTCGGTGGCGGCACGGGTGAGCGCGGAGTCGGTGATCTGCGCCGGCCGGTACGCGGCAAGCGCCGTGGCCAGCGCCCCCCAGCGGTCCCCGAGCACCGTGATCTGCCCGGCGCCGGCCAGGTCCACCGGGCCGCGCTCGCCCGTACCGGAGTCCAGGTGGCGCAGCAGGTACTCGTCGGCGGCGTCCCAGGCGCGGAGCCGGTCGCGCGGGTCGGCGGGGAAGCGGGTGAGCTCGTGGGAGCCGAAAGGCGTGGTCAGACGGTTCATCGTGCCCCCAGGCTAACCGAGCCGGCCCCCCGCCCCCGCACGCACGCGGCGGGTGCGGGCAGGACGGCGGGCAGGACGGTGGGCCGGACGGCGCGGGCAGGAAGCGCGCCGGGGCCGCCGGACCGCTGCTCGGCCACGACGGCGCCGCCTGCCGGCCGCGCCCGGCCCGCTACCCGGGAAACTCCCCGGCCATCGCACCGGCCAGCCGCAGGTACGGCGCCGCCTCCCCGGCCCGGCCCTGGCGCTCCAGGGTGCGGCCGAGCAGCAGCTGCGCGTAGTCCTCCACCGGCCAGCGCTCCAGGATCGCGCGGAGCTCCTCCTCGGCGCGCGAGAGCTGCGCCGAGTGGTAGTAGGCGCGGGCCAGGAGCAGCCGCGGGGCCAGCTGCTCGGGAACCTCGGCCGCGAGCGCGTGCAGGACCTTCGCGGCCGGCGCGTACTCCTTCGCGTCGAAGAAGAGCCGGGCGCGCGCCCAGCGCTCCGCCGCCGTCCCCTGCTCGTAGTACGTCGTCGGCGCGTCCATCGGGATCCTTCCGCTGCTCGGGTGCTGCGTCCGCCCCCTCCAACACGTGACGGGAGCCCGGCATTCCACGGAACACGGCGACGGCGGCGGTACTAAGTTGGTCCGCATGAGCAATCTCGATCGCCAGCCCGCTCTCTCCGCCTGCGGCGGCCGCGGCTTCGTCGTGGCCGAACCCGTGCGCGAGCTCCTCAGCCCGCGCACGGTCAAGCTCGGGGAATCCACCGAGGTCCGCCGACTCCTGCCGAACCTGGGCCGCCGCATGGTGGGCGCCTGGTGCTTCGTCGACCACTACGGCCCGGACGACATCGCGGGCGAACCCGGCATGCAGGTTGCCCCCCACCCCCACTCCGGCCTCCAGACGGTGAGCTGGCTCCACGACGGAGAGGTGCTGCACCGCGACAGCGTGGGCAGCCTGCAGACGATCCGGCCGCGCGAGCTGGGCCTGATGACCTCCGGCCGAGGGATCAGCCACTCCGAGGAGAGCCCCCGCACGCACAGCCGCTTCCTGCACGGCGCCCAGCTGTGGACGGCCCTGCCCGACACCCACCGCGACGTGGAGCCGCACTTCCAGCACCACGCCGAGCTGCCGCACGTGACCGCCCCCGGCCTGAGCGCCACGGTGATCCTGGGCACCCTCGACACGGCGACCTCGCCCGGCACGGCGTACACCCCGATCGTCGGCGCGGACATCGCCCTGGCAGCGGGCACCGAGGCCAGGCTCCCGCTGGAGCCGGACTTCGAGTACGCGGTCCTGTCGATGTCCGGCGAAGCCCACGTCGACGGCGTCCCGGTCCTCCCGGGCTCCATGCTCTACCTCGGCTGCGGCCGCAGGGAACTCCCGCTGCGCGCGGCCTCGGACGCGGGCCTGATGCTCCTGGGCGGCGAGCCGTTCGAGGAGGAGATCGTGATGTTCTGGAACTGGATTGGCCGCTCCCATGAGGATATCGCACAGGCCCGCGAGGACTGGATGAATGGGACCAGATTCGGCGAGGTGCAGGGGTATGACGGCCCTCCGCTTCCGGCTCCTGACCTGCCCCCGACCCACCTCAAACCACGCGGCCGAGTGCGCTGACCTGCGATAACTGGAGAGAGGCGGCCCTGCGGGGCGAGGGTCAGGCACCTTCCGGTTACTGAAGTCTCGGCGCTTCCGATCGTGCCCCGCGCTTGCCCTTCGATGGTGCGGGGCCTTCCCCCTCTGTGGGCGTCCGTGGGCGGGTGTATGTCTACGAATGCTGACCCAATGCTGACTTTCCTGACGCCGCGTCATGTGAGGCTTCCTGCAGGTACAGACGTCGAAGCGACTTCGTCGGCGATCGGCGCTTGTCTGGAAGTTGTTCCCGGCTACGTGCCAGTCGGGTTGCCCACTACGCTTCGCAAGGGCGGACTGAGAGTCTGATCGCTCGGGTGTTACCGCTTGTAGGCAGCCGACAAAACCTGCAGCGGTCGTCGCAGCGGCGTCCGCCGTGCAGTCTGCGCGAGGTGGGCTTCCGCCGTTGCCCTGCGCGCAAAGCGCCGACGGGGGACGGGGACGGGTCCGCTGCACCGCCTTGAGGAGACCTGGCGGGACGGGCGGATGGTGTGGCCGTCGGCTCTGACGCTCCTTGGGTCCGGCCTGGGGACAGCACGCGCCCTGGTCCGGCCCGGGCAGAGGGAGCCGGTTCCATCGGGCGCCACGGCGCATTGGCAGGGGCTCGCCCGCCGGCTTCGTGGGCTACTGACCCACCAGAACTCCCAACGACCTCGCTGGCAAATGGGGCACCTCGGTGGCTTACTGATAGTGAGGGCGAGAGCGCCCCTGAGGCTCCGCTCGCCGAGCGTGTACCGAAGTGATCCGATCACGTGTTGCAGCTCCTGGCAGGAGGAGTCACCGGCGTGACTCGGGTGACCTGCGGGTCACGGCCGAGCAGCAATACGGGGGTGGAGAGCGAGATGACCACGACTGAAACGCCCGAGACGCTGCGCCGGATCCTCGACTACTCCTCCCGGGCCGACCCCTACCCGCTGTACGCCGAGCTGCGCCAGACACCGGTGGCCCGGCAGGACGACGGCAGCTACGCCATCAGCACCTATCACGAGCTCATGGATGTGCTGCACAACCCGCACCTGAGTTCCGACGTCCGAAATCTGTCGCATCCTCTGCCTGGATTCGATGCAGTCACCACACCGGAGTTCATCAATCTCGACCCGCCCGAGCACGACCGCATGCGGCGCATGACGATGCGCCACTTCGGCCCCCCGCACACCCCGGGGCTGGTGACCGGCATGGAAGGCGACCTGACCGCCATTGTCACCAGCCTGATCGACGGCTTCGCGGGCAAAGAGCAGATCGACATCGTCGACGATTTCGCCTACCCGTTCCCCGTCACCGTGATCTGCCACCTGCTCGGCGTGCCGCGCGAGGACGAACCGCGGTTCCACGTGTGGGTGAACGCCATCATCGAGGTCATGGACTACAACCCGCAGACGGACCCGAAGGAGATTCTGGACAACGGCACACGGGCCGAGCAGGACCTGTACCAGTACCTCGGCGGGCTGCTGGAGCAACGCCACGGCCGGCCCGGCGATGACCTGCTGACACGACTGGCCAACGACGACGGGCCCGACGGACGGATGACCGACGGGGAGATTGTCACGACCGCCGGGCTGCTGCTGATCGCCGGCCACGAGACCACCGTCAACCTCATCACCAACGGTATGCTGACCCTGCTGCGCCACCCTGAAGTGCTCCAGCGGCTGCGTGGCGAACCGGGCCTGGTCGTGCCCCTGGTCGAGGAACTGCTGCGCTACGAACCCCCCGTGCACATCATTCCCTGGCGGGCGGCGTACAGCGATATCACCGTCGCCGACACCACCATCCCCAAGGGCTCACAAGTCATGCTCATGCTCGCCTCGGGCAATCGCGACCCCAACCGCTTCCACGACCCCGACCGCTTCGACCCCGACCGGAGCGACAACCAGCACCTCGGATTCGGCAGCGGAATCCACCTGTGCTTCGGCGGCCCGCTTGCACGCCTGGAAACCCAGATCGCCCTCACCCATCTCGTCCACCGCCTCAACCAGCCCACACTGTCCAACGACCCACCCCCGTACCGGAGCAGCCCCATTCTTCGCGGTCCGATCCACCTCCACATCGAGCAAAGCGACGGTTGACACACCAGCCGAGTACGTGTCCAGGCTCGGTGCTCGTGGAGGTACTGCTGGTCGTTGCCCGTCCTCATCGGCCGCTGCAGAGCCGGCCTGGGACGGTCCGGGTCGCGCCGGACTTTGCCCCAGTGCTGGGCCGTGTTCGACCGCGGTACGCCTTCGATGCGGTCCGCGTATGTGGCTCGCCAAACCTCCGGGACTCGTGCACCACGCCCGCCAACATCCGTTCCGGTGTGCAGATGAGGCGTCCTGGCATGCAGGTCAGGTGCCCGCGGGATACAGTTTGACCGTAGGGCCGACTTCTCTGATTGGTTCGGCTTCACAGACACGGTCGCGGTGATCGATTCTTTCGGCACCCGTCTAGCGCGGTGCCCCCCTCTCACTTCACGAGGGTGCGCAACGGCCGAATCCCCCTCTCGCGGCCCGTTCCGTGCTTTGCGCTCCGGTGTGGCACCGGCTACAGGTTCCGCAGTTTGCAGTTTCCTGTGGAGGTCGTAATGAGAGTCGTGGTTGATCTTTCCCGCTGTCAGGGGTACGCGCAGTGCGCGTTCCTTGCCCCGGAGGCGTTCCGGATGCACGGTGAGGAAGCGCTGATGTATGACCCGAAGCCGGATGACGCCCAGCGCGAGCAGGTGCTGCGCGCCGCGGCTGCCTGCCCGCTCCAAGCGATTCTCGTCGACCAGTTGGAAGGACGGGACGCAGCCGGGGAGGCGTCGCTGTCATGAGGAGCTCCGACATCCTGCAGGCGTTCAAGCGCGAGGGCCGCATCGTGATAGTAGGGGCCTCACTGGCCGGACTGCGCGCGGCGGAGGCTCTGCGCGACGAGGGATTCACCGGATCGTTGACCATGATCGGTGACGAGTTGGGCGAGCCCTACGACCGGCCCCCGTTGTCCAAGCAGGTCCTGACCGGGTGGGTGGGGGCAGGGAACACCACGCTGCCGCGACGTCGTGAGGTCGACGCGGAGTGGCTGCTGGGCGTACCCGCCAGCGGGCTGGACCTCGCGGCCAACCAGGTGCGTCTCGCCGATGGGCGTGAGATCCCCTTCGACAGAGTGCTCATCTCCACCGGGGTCCGGGCGCGGCCCTGGTTTGTGGAGAGCGAGGCGGCTCTGGAGGGTGTGTTCGTCGTACGCACGCGCGAGCACGCCGAAGGCCTGCAGCGGGCCATCGCCGCCGGGCCCTCCCGCGTCCTGGTCATCGGAGCGGGATTCACCGGCTCCGAGATCGCATCCATCTGCCGCGAGCGGGACATTGCGGTGACCGTCGCCGAACTGGGGCCGTCCCCGTTGGTCGGCGCGCTCGGTGCGATGATCGGTGACGTCGCGGCGGACATGCAGCGCGCTCACGGTGTCGATCTGCGGTGCGGTGTCAAGGTCACCCGGCTGGAGGGCGACGCGCAGGGGCGCTTTCGCCGGGCCCACTTCGACGACGGCAGCACGGTCGACGCCGATGTGGCAGTAGTGGCTCTGGGCGGCATCCGCAACACCGAGTGGCTTCGGGACTCCGGACTGGCGGCCGGCATGTGGGGCATCGCCTGCGACGCCGGCTGCCGCGCCCTCGACATCAACGGCCTGGTCACCGACGACGTCTTCGCCGCGGGAGATGTGGCACGCTGCCCGAACCCCGTCTACGAGTACCGGCTCATCTCCCTGGAGCACTGGGCCAACGCCGTGGAGCAGGCCGAGGTCGCGGCCCACAACATGGTCAGCGGCCAGGCGGAGCGCTGGCCCCACCTCTCCCTGCCGGTGTTCTGGTCGATCCAGTTCGGCGTCAACATCAAGTCCGTCGGTGTGCCGACCTTCGCCGACGAGGTGGTCGTCAGTCAGGGTTCGGTTTCCGACCGGCGGTTCGTGGCCGCCTACGGCTATCGCGGCCGCGTCACGGCGGCGGTCAGCTTCAACAACGCGAAATGGCTGGACCACTACCGCAGGCTGATCGAGAACGCCGCTCCATTCCCGCCGCCCAACCCCACCCCCGACCAGCCCGCCGACATGAAACCGGTACCCGTCGACTTCCCCGGCCCTAGTCTCCTGGCCCAAGGCGCCACTGTCGTCGTCACCGGCCACGACCCCGGCGAACGACGCGTCGCGGCCGTACAGCAGCACCACCGGTAGGAGGGAGAGCGAGATGACCACGACTGAAACGCCCGAGACGCTGCGCCGGATCCTCGACTACTCCTCCCGGGCCGACCCCTACCCGCTGTACGCCGAGCTGCGCCAGACACCGGTGGCCCGGCAGGACGACGGCAGCTACGCCATCAGCACCTATCACGAGCTCATGGATGTGCTGCACAACCCGCACCTGAGTTCCGACGTCCGCAATCTGTCGCACGCGCTGCCTGGATCCGCGGGACGAACCACGCCGGCGTTCATCAATCTCGACCCGCCCGAGCACGACCGCATGCGGCGCATGACGATGCGCCACTTCGGCCCCCCGCACACCCCGGGGCTGGTGACCGGCATGGAAGGCGACCTGACCGCCATTGTCACCAGCCTGATCGACGGCTTCGCGGGCAAAGAGCAGATCGACATCGTCGACGATTTCGCCTACCCGTTCCCCGTCACCGTGATCTGCCACCTGCTCGGCGTGCCGCGCGAGGACGAACCGCGGTTCCACGTATGGGTGGACGGCATCCTCTCCGCGCTCGACCACGACCCCGAGACCGACCCGCAGGAGAAACTGGACAAGGGCAAACAGGCCAACCAGGACCTGAACCAATACCTCGCCGGGCTGCTGGAACAGCGCCACGGCCGGCCCGGCGATGACCTGCTGACACGACTGGCCAACGACGACGGGCCCGACGGACGGATGACCGACGACGAAATCGTCAGCACCGCCCACACCCTGCTGATCGCCGGCCACGAGACCACCGTCAACCTCATCACCAACGGCATGCTGACCCTGCTGCGCCACCCTGAAGTGCTCCAGCGGCTGCGTGGCGAACCGGGCCTGGTCGTGCCCCTGGTCGAGGAACTGCTGCGCTACGA